>NZ_JBXAFZ010000002.1:139035-661085 GCF_058793615.1 Niveispirillum sp. GW835-FHT14G11 | reverse complement strand
GGGTCGAGGATCGGGTTGTAGGAGGCTTCGATCCAGACCACCTTGCCGCCCTTGCCGATGCGCTTGAACTGCCGGGCCTGATATTCGCCCCGGCGCAGCGCCTGCCAGAAGGCGGCATAGTCCGCACCGTTGCGCTCCACCGGCTCCACGAACATGCTGTGGTGGCAGCCCTTGATCTCATCCAGGGTATAGCCCAGGGTTTTCAGGAAATTGTCATTGGCCCACAGGATCGTGCCGTCAAGCGTGAATTCGATGACGGCCTGGGATTTCCGGATGGCGCTGACCTGACCGGACAGGTTGGCGTGTTCCAGGGCTTTCTGCGTGATGTCCGTCGCATATTTCACCACCTTCACCACCTGGCCGTTCGCCCCCCGGATCGGGTTGTAGGAGGCTTCGATCCAGACGGTCTTGCCGCCCTTGCCGAGGCGCTTGAACTGCCGGGCCTGATACTCACCCCGGCGCAGCGCCTGCCAGAAGGCGGCATAGTCCGTGCTGTTGCGTTCCGCCGGCTCCACGAACATGCCGTGATGCTGCCCACGGACTTCCGCCAGCGAATAGCCCATGACGTCCAGGAAATTCTGATTGGCATCCAGGATCGTGCCATCGGGATCGAACGAGATCACGGCCTGGGACTTGTCCAGGGCGGTGAGGATTTGACCGCTGTCGTCATGCTGCTTCAGAAAGCCGAACATCATGTTGATCCCCCTTCATACCCCTATATGCTGACTGCCATGCCGGCGAACCTCAGTGGCAATTTGAAGAGTAATCTAAGATCACGATCTGTGACAACTCGACACCCATACCCATCTGTATAATGTCCAATTGGATATAACCTATCGGCTATTTTTCACAACTTTTGGTAAATTCATGTCAGCAACGCGGCCGGTATTTCATCTCTTCGAGCACTTACCTTCAAAGTGCCAGCGTCGCCACCACCCGTAATCCGGGTCACACAAAAAGCGGCTTCAGGGGTGCGGCAGCTCATTAGAGGTCATAATTTGGGCCCGCACGGTGGTTTCCGCAATCGCAGCCGGTCCCGACCGGTCCCCAGATGGGGGAGCCCCGCTGCGCCCGCACCGACCTTGGCACCCGCCCGGTGACATCCGTGACCCCATATTCCGCCGCCATTTCCGCGGCGATGAAGGTGCCGCCGGATCTGGCCATGATGGCAGGGTCGGTGGCGCAGGCGGCGATGACCCGGCCGGGGAATTCCACCGAACTGCCGGCATCGCTGACCAGTTGCGCTGCCATCTCCGGATATTTGCGCAGATTGACCTCGGCGCGTTCGGTGAAGGTCAGGCCCTGCCACAGGGAGATGGACGCCACATCGTGCGGCGCCAGTTCCACGGCCATGTCCCGGGCCATGCGGTCCACGCCCGCCTTGCAGGTGCCGAAGAGGGTGCCGTAGGTGTAGGTGACGCCGACATAGCCGGAGATCGACACGATCAGCCCCGACCGCCTGGGCACCATCATCCGCGCCGCATGCCAGGCCGCGACGTAATAGGATCGCAGGCCGATATCGATCATCTGCCAATGCGACAGCGGCTTTTCCCAGAAGCCGCCCGGTTCCGTCAGGTCGTCGGGCAGCCAGATGGCATTGTTGACCAGGATGTCCAGGCGGCCCTGCTCCTTGCCGATCCGCTCGAAAAGGGCGGCGATCTGCCGGTCATCGCCAAGATCGACGGGGACCGCGATGCCCTTGCCACCCCGGCGGTCCACTTCCGTCGCGGTCTCTCCCACCGTGCCGGGCAGGGGATGGGTTCCGGGGGTAATGGTGCGGCCGGTGACATAGACCGTTGCCCCCTGGTCCGCCAGGGCAAGGGCGATGCCCTTGCCCATGCCGCGGCTGGCCCCGGTCACGATGGCGACCTTGCCTTTCAAGGCACTCATGGGGCCGCCATCAGACCGTCATTTCCAGGATCTTGTGGCCGGTGGCATTGCCCTCGAAATAGCCCAGGCCGTAATCGCCCTTGATGGTGGTGCGATGCATGCAGCGCCCTTCGTCGGGACTGTGTCCCGTCACCGAATGCAGCATCCGCCAATTGTCCCAGATCAGCATGTCGGTGGGTTTCCACTTGTGGAAATAGGGGTTCACCTTGGCCAGGATCTCCTGGCAGACCGCTTCGAACAGCTGGTCGCCTTCCGCGTCCTCCCGCCCCTCGATCCCCACCGCCATCCAGGGGGAGATGTGCAGCACCTTCTCCCCGCCCGCCCGCGTCCAGACCGCCGGGTGGATGGCGCGCGGCAACTGCTTGGAATATTCCGTGGTCTTCTGCAGCGCCTCATGCGCCTGCACATGGCGGAAGCCTTCGGGCAGGCCGAAGCGCATCTCGGCGAAGGCCAGATTCAGGGTGTAGATGATGTTGTGGTCTTCGATGCGCTGCCGCAGATCGGGCGACAGGGCGTGATACAGCTCGATCCCATCGGCGAAGCCGGTTTCGCCGCCCGCACTGACGCCCTGGACGCAGCGCAGCACGCCGGCACGGTTCAGCTCGTTATTGTAGCAATGGTCGAAATGCCAGGGCAGCCAGGATGTGTAGAGCGTGCCCCCGATCTCCACGATATTGCCCTTGCCGGGCTTCTGGGCGATCTCGATCACGCCCGGTGCCGTGGATTCACCGCCGGCGCGCGGCACGGTGGGGACGGGATGTTCCTTCAGCGGGCCGAACACTTCGCTGAGCGCCACCTGCATCGGACCGCTGGGCTCAATCTCCTCGAACACGATCATGCCGCGTTCCTCGAACGTGGCGTTGATCTCAGCCCGGACGGCTGCTTCCTTCAGCAGTGCGTGCGTCACGCCGGTGATGCGGGCGCCGAATGAAAGATCGTCGCGCAGCGGCCGGACCTGCATGGGTGACATGGTTTCTTCCTCCCTATTGTCGATATGGCTCTTGAAGCGTCAGGCTTCGGCGGTGATGGTCCGCTGCCGCAGCAGCCGGTAGAGCACCAGCAGCAGCAGGCAGGCCGCGACGCCGGCCGCCACCAGGACGGGGGCGCGGGCGCCGTGCAGCCGGAACAGCGGTTCCGCCGCCAGCACGCAGATGGGGGTTGCCAGATAATTGGTGGCCTTGACGAAACCGGCGGCGCGACCCTGCTGGTACGGTTCGACGCTATTGCCCAGCGCCGTCATCAGGTTCGGCATGAACCAGCCCACCCCCAGCCCGGCAATGGCCAGTCCGGCCATGACGGCGGCATAGTCGGGTGCCAGGCCCGCCACGGCGCTGCCCAGGCTGGTGGCCAGGAAGGCCAGTGCGAAGGCCGCCTTTTCCGACAGGAAGCGGCGCGACCAGCCATAGAGGAAGGCCAGAATGGCGGTGGCCACGGCCTCCACCGTCAGGACCATCGCCACCTCGCTGGTGCTTTGCACGCCCATGTCGCGCAGCAGGAAGGGGACATAGATCAGCGGCAGATAGACGATGGCCCCCATCAGGAAGCCCAGCAGCGCATGGCGCCAGGGAAACCAGGCCCGCAGCGGCATTTCCGCCTGCTGTCTGCCCGCATCGACCGGTCCGGCCCTGTCCTTGGGTCTGTCGGTGAAGGCCGCCAGGGCGATGATGGTGACGGGCAGGCCGAACAGATAGATGGCGAAGACCCGGTTCCAGCCGGCATCGGCCAGCAGCCCGGCAATGGGCTGCACGATGATGGCCGCAACGGAGGCCACGGCGATATAGGCGCCGAACCAGGCTGGCCGCCGGGCCGGGGCCAGGCGCTTGTTGATGATGATGATGCTGGCAGTGACGGCACCGGCACCCGCCAGCCCGCACAGGAAACGGGCGGCGGCCAGAGCCGCCAGATCGTTCAGGAACATGCCCGCCACGCCGGCCAGGGTGAACAGCGCATAAAGCCCGACCAGCACGCGCTTCAGCCCGATCCTGTCAGACAGGAGGCCGGTCAAGGGCGGGCCGACCACGGCGGCGATACCGACAATGCCGACCAGCATCTTGACCAGCATGCGGTCCTGATCGGTATGGGCCAGCGCCTGTTCGATGCGGGGCAGGGCGGCGGTGATGCCGGAGATCGACAGGGCCACGGCGGGGCCGCCGGCCAGGATCAGGGCGCTGGTGCCCCATCCCGGCGACATGTCCGCATCGGTGTTCGCGGGGGTGGTCAACGGCCTTCTCCCTGGTTTCGGGCGGTGAATTCCAGGATGGCCGGGGCCAGCGACGGCCAATTCACGAACAGGCCGGGGGCCTTGCCGGCGCCGAACGCGCGCATGCGGTCATTCCATTCGCCATCGCCCCAGGGCGGATCGATCATCGATGCATGCGGCAGCAGCCTGTGGACCCAGTCGCTGGTCTCACGCGGGTGGCTGACATCGCTGATGCTGTTGCGCATCAGCAGGATGGGCATGGACAGACGGGCGAAATCATCCGGCGTCATGCCGGGCACGGGGCTGTCATCGTGCGGGCGGTAGGCCAGGGCCCATTTCTGCATCGTGGCGATGAAGGGCCCGACTTCCTGCGACAGGATCGTCGCGCGCGCCCGTGGATTGCGGCGCATCTGTTCCGCCCAGGAGGAGGCGTTGGCCACGGCCTCCATCCCGCCGATGGAGGCGAGATTGGCCGCCTCGCAGCAATAATAATAGGCCAGTTGCATCAACCCGACCGGCCCGCCGCTGATCCACCAGAGGACGAGATGGGAGATGCGGTCGGGCGCATGCGCCGCCGCGATCAGCGACACGCGCGACCCGGCGGAGCCGGCGGCCAGCACCGTGGGGCCGAGACCAAGCGCACCGATCAGTTCCGACAGGATGCGGCCCTGCAACCCGGATTCCGACGGTCCGTCGAAGCTGATGTCGGACTGGCCGCAATTGGGCCGGTCCCACAGCAGCACCTGCCGTCCCCCGGCCGCCAGGGTGGCGGCAAGTTCGCCGACACCCGGCGAATCCTTGGCAAAGCGCCCGCCAGGCGTCAGGGCGATGGCGGGGGCGTCCCGTGGCCCCAGCAATTCATATTCGATGTGCAAGCCGTCGATCTTGATGCCGGCCATTCTTACCTCCGTCGATCGGGCAGAGGGGTACCGCTTAGAAGCGGTACCCAACCTTGGCGCCGTAGCTGACGGGGGCGGCCTTGGCGCTGTAATCGCCGAAGGAGCCGCCATTATAGGTCAGCCGGTAGGACTCGTTGGTCAGGTTCTTGGTGTACAGCGTGATCCAGTATTGGCCGCTGGGATCGGTCCAGGTGATATCGGTGTTGAGGATCAGGGTGGAACCCTGGCGGAAACGCTGCTTGTCGCGCAGCTCCACTGGTGCCAGCGGGCCATAGAGCGACGGGTTGCTGATGGCATAGCCGGTGGAATAGGCCAGGTTGCCGGCCAGGCGCAGGTCGCCCTGCCACAGCGGTACCGTGTAATCGACATTCACCTGGCCGGAGAAATCCGGGGCGCGCGACATCTGCTGGCCCGACCAGTCCTGGGCCTGGCCGGAGACATTGCCGGTGCCGGCGGCGTTGATGCCCACGCCGATGGCGTTGGGGAAATGGCCGTAGCGGGCATGCAGCCAGGCGGCACCCAGGCTGATATTCAACTGATCGACGGGCATGAAGGTGACCTGCCCGTCGATGCCGTAAATCTCCGCCTTGGGCGCATTGCCGACCACGGTGATGGGGCTGCACACCGGCTGGCCGGCGCAGGAAGGATTGGGCACGGTCAGCGAGACATTCAGGTTCTTGTAATCGTAATAGAAGCCCGCCGCCTCGAACCGGAACAGGGACTGCGCCGTCTTGAAGCCGACTTCATAGGCGGCGATATCCTCCGGCTTGATGGGCAGGTTCAGGGCGGCCGATGCGGCCTGCGCGCCGTTGAACGAACCGCTGCGGAAGCCTTTGGAATATGACGCATAGATATTACTGCGCGGCGCCACCTCATAACGCAGCGTGGCGCGCGGAGTGAAGCGGCTGAAATTGGCCTCATCCTCGAAATAGGGGACCAGCACCGTGCCCGTGCCGTTGGTGATCAACTGCGACACGAAGCGTTCATCATGGCTGTAGCGCCCACCGAGCCCCAGGCTGAGCCGGTCGGTCAGATGGACATTGGCATCGGCATAGATTGCGATGGCTTCGGTTTTCAGCGGGCGATAGACCCGCGAGGTGGCCACCATGCCAGCCCCGAAAATCTGCTGGCCCAGGCCGGCCGGCTGGGTCAGCTTGTCCTTCAGATAAAGGCCGCCGACGACCAGATCGACCCCGTCAATGGCATCGACGACGAAATCCACCGCCTGCTGGAAGGTGCGCTGGTCGGCCGGGGATGAGCCATAGGTCAGGTCGGCATAGGAACCGTCGA
The DNA here is from genome assembly GCF_058793615.1 of Niveispirillum sp. GW835-FHT14G11. Taxonomy (NCBI): domain Bacteria; kingdom Pseudomonadati; phylum Pseudomonadota; class Alphaproteobacteria; order Rhodospirillales; family Azospirillaceae; genus Niveispirillum; species Niveispirillum sp. GW835-FHT14G11. The sequence goes on along the minus strand of NZ_JBXAFZ010000002.1, from coordinate 654,806 downwards.
AATCATAATCCACCTCATGATGCCGGTCGGCATAACCGGTGTAGGCGGTCAGCGCGCCGATGGGCGTGGCCCATTCCAGCTTCACCGTCCCTTCATGGGTCCGGCTGCTGGTGGTGGAGCCGTAATTATAGGATGCGGTGCCGAACTCCGTGGCGCGCAGGTTGCCGCCGGGCAGGAAGGCGGGGACATAGGCGAAAGGCGTGAACAGCACGCCCGTGGCATCGGCGGAGGAGGCGTAATTATAGGCCAGCGTGGCCTGCAGATCCTCGCCCAGGTCAATCTCCAGCTTGGAGCGCAGGGAGCGCTGTTCCAGCGGCGCGGCGTCGCCACGGGTGCGCCGCACATTGGCGGGGTCGGTCAGCTTGATATGGCCGTCGCTGTCGCGGCTGGCCACGGCCACCATCAGCCGGGCGCCGTCGCTCAACGGGCCGGACGCGAAACCGCTGAACCGGCGTTCGTTGAAGCGGCCATAGCCGATCTCCGCCTTGCCGGTGAAAATATCGGAGGGGGAGAGCGTGTTGATCAGGATGGCGCCGCCCGTGGCGTTGCGGCCATAGAGCGTGCCCTGCGGCCCCTTCAGCACCTGGATGCTTTCCAGATTGGCCAGGTCGGCATTGATGGAGGTATTGTCGGGCACATAGAAGCCGTCGACATAGATGGCGACATTATTCTCGTTGCCGGTACCGTTGGTCAGCGAGGAGACGCCGCGGATCGAGGGCTGTGACGACAGGCCGCCATAATTGATCTGCACGCCCGGCGCGATGCGGCCCAGCTCATGGATATTCACCACGTCAGCGCGTTCCAGCACATCGACGGTCAGGGCGACGACGGCCTGGGGCACATCCTCCAGCCGCTCCGCCCGGCGTTGGGCGGTGACCACGATCTCCTCCAGCTCCACCGCCGGCTTGTTGTCCTGAGCCCCGGCGGGTGCTGGCAGCAGCAGGCCGGCGACGGCGCAGCCGGACAGCAGGCGGACGGACAAGGCATGGATGGAAAGACGCCCCTTGGGGACACGCATCGAAACCTCCCAGATGTTTTATTTTGGTTTTGCGTTTGGACAGACGTGCGGGCATGGCGGTGCGATCCGCGCAAATCCTGGCGATCTGCGGCGTGAACCGACGGTTCCGGCGGAAGGCTTGATTAAAGGGCCAACCCTTCGACCATCATGATCCGGTAATTGGCGGCCTTGTGCCGATGCTGGGCGGCATCCTGGTAGGCCTCGCTGAAATACCAGTTGCGGGCATCATCGGCCGTGGGGAATTCCAGGATGGCGACGCCGTCCGCCGGCCTTCCCTCCAAACTGTCCAGGGTGCCGTAGATGGCCAGGGGCTTCTGTTTGAAATCCCCGGTCTCCCGCGCCTTGCGCCCGTACTCCGCCATCTCGGCCGCGTCATGCACGGGATCTTCCCGCAATGCGATGACATAGACACTCATTCCCGTCTTCTCCTCCCTCCGGGCCAATCCACGGCTCTTGTCGGCGATGTGCCCGGCCGTTCCCCGGCCTTGGCCGGATTTCCCCGGTTTTGGCCTGATGATGTTGGATTGGATGATCAACATATGCGGACAATAAGGCCGATCCAGAATATGGAGGGTCGACCGTGCCGTCTGTATGACGATACCCATGTTAATTGGAAAAATTTGTCCGTGCAACTTATTTATTCGATGAATGGTCCCTTTTGTGGTGACCGCCTTGGGAGGGCGCATTTTGGCGTTCTATCTAATGAACAAGAGGTGATCTGGCGGCTCGCCTGTCATTGAAACATTGTTGAACGTCGGGTTGTGGGCTCACCCATATGGATAAATATATACGGACATATTACGGCACTCTTGCCTTTCCGTCGGCTTGTGATTATGGTGCCGACCGGATGGGCGTAATTTGTCCGTATAAAATCAAAAATAATGGCGTCATTGCCAGCCTTAGCACCGGTGTCCGTCCGGCGGGCATGGCATCGCGCCTTCAAACAACAATCGGGCGATCGGGGCGGCCTTCCTATGCGGAGGCAGCCGATCCAGGGAGGCGACAAGCGAACATGGGAAAATCCGTTCAGGAACTGATCGACGAAGCGGAAATCCGCGACGTGCATCTGCGCTATTGCCGGGGCGTCGACCGGCTGGACTGGGATCTGGTCCGGTCCTGCTTCCATCCCGATGCCATTGACGATCACGGCGATTATGTCGGCGATGTCGAAGGCTTCATCGCCTGGGCCAGGCAGGGTGTGCCCTTCTTCACCGGCACCAGCCATTTCACCGGCAACCAGCTGGTCATGGTCGATGGCGACCAGGCCTGGGCGGAGCATTACGTCTTCTCTTACCACCGTTGCCCGGCGCGCGACGGGCAGGCGGCCGCCGACCTGACGGCGCTGGCGCGCTATGTCGACCGGTTGGAACGACGGGCCGGGGAATGGCGGATCATCCGGCGGCTGGTGATCATCGACACGGACCGGTTGGACGCCGCCCCGGCCTCCTGGGCGCCGGCCAGCCTGCTGCGCGGACGGCGCGGGACCGACGACCCCTCCTATCAATTGCGTTGAAGACCCTTTGCGGAGCAGAAGATGGCTTGCAACCCCACAGAGCTTCCCGACGATATCGACATTCCGGCGATGCGGGAAAAGTACCGGCAGGAACGCGAACGCCGCCTGCGGCCCGATGGCCAGACGCAGTATGTGCGCCCGACCGGCAGTGCCGCGCGGAACTTCGCTACGGACCCCCATATCCCCACAACCCCGCGTCCACCTGTGTCGGAGGAGGTCGATGTCGTTATCGTGGGCGCCGGTTGGGGCGGGGTCATGGCCGCCTATCATTTGAGCCAAGCGGGTGTCACCAGCTTTCGCAATATCGACACGGCCGGCGGTTTCGGCGGGGTCTGGTACTGGAACCGCTATCCCGGCGTGCAATGCGACAATGACGCCTATTGCTACCTGCCCCTGCTGGAGGAGACGGGCTTCGTTCCGTCCCGGAAATTCGCCGACGGGGCGGAAATCCAGGCCTATTGCGCGTCGATTGCCCAGCGCTACGGCTTTGCCGACAAGGCCCTGTTCCATACGCTGATCGACACTCTGCGCTGGGACGATGATGAACGGCGCTGGCGGGTGGCGACCAATCGCGGCGACGATATCAGGGCGCGGTTCGTGATCATGGCCTGCGGCGTGATGAACATGCCCAAGCTGCCGGGCATTCCCGGCATCGATGATTTCCAGGGCAGGATCTTCCACACCGCCCGCTGGGATTACGCCTATACCGGCGGTGACCATCGCAATCCCGTGCTGGATCGGCTGTCCGACAAACGGGTGGCCATCATCGGCACGGGCGCCACCGCTATCCAGGCCGTGCCGCATCTGGCCCGGCATGCCAAACACCTGCATGTCGTGCAGCGCACGCCGTCCAGTGTGGATGAACGCCCCAATCCCGCCACCGATCCCGACTGGATCGCCGGCCTGGAGCCCGGCTGGCAGAAGCGGCGCCAGGCCAATTTCCACCGCGCCGCCATGGAGGCACTGGGGCCCGGCGAACCCGACCTGATCTGCGATATCTGGACGGAGATCGCCCGCACCCTGGCGACGGAGTTGGGGGAGGAGGGGTGGCCGGTGCTGACGCCGGAACAGTTCATGGAACGGCGGGAGATCGTTGATCACCGGGTGATGGAACGGCTGCGCCGCCGGGTCGCCGGCATCGTCCAGGATCCGGAGACGGCCGAAGCGCTGAAACCCTATTACCGGTTCCTGTGCAAGCGGCCGCTGTCCAGCGACGATTACTACCCGAGCTTCAACCGCCCCAATGTCACCCTGATCGACGTGTCCGCCACGCGCGGGGTGGAGCGGATCACCGAAACCGGCTTCGTCGCCAACGGCACGCATCACGATGTCGATTGCCTGATCTTCGCCAGCGGGTTCGAGGTCAGTGGCGACCTGAAGCGCCGCTGGGGCATCCCCATTGTCGAGGGGCGCGACGGTCGGTCGATCTATGATCATTGGGCCGAGGGGCCGCTGACCCTGCACGGCACTATGACGCACGCGTTCCCCAACCAGTTCTATATCGGCTATATCCAGGGCGGGCTGAACGCGTCGGTGACGGAGCAGTTCGGCCAGCAAGGCCACCACATCGCCTATATCATCGCCGAGACGCTGAAGCGCGGTGCCACCTGCGTGGAACCCGATGCGGCGGCGCAAGACGCCTATATCCAGCGCTTCCGTGAGCTGGAGATCGATCTCAGCATCTTCCAGCAGCAATGCCCGCCCAGCTATTTCAACAATGAGGGTGAGGCGAAGGTGAACTGGGCGCTGTTCCGGGGCTGGGGCCTGGGCTGGGACTCGTTCCAGACCATGGTCCGGGAGTGGCGGGAGGCCGGCACGCTGGAGGGGCTGGTCCTGCGGTAACAGATCACAGTTGGAAGCCGGTCTCCTCCCCACTCAACTGGCTGGACAGGGTTCGGGCGGCCGCGACCAGGGCCTGCTGCAGCGCCGGCAGGCCCGTGCGGCGCAGGGCGCTGCCGATGCCGATGGCGACGATGGCATGGCTCATCGGGCCGCGTGCCTTCCAGACGGGGGCGGCGACCACGGTAACGCCGGATATGTACTGCCCGTCATCCATGGCGAAGCCCTGGCGGCGGGCGGCTTCCACTTGTGCCTGCCATTCATCGAAGCCGGGTGGCTCGTCCCAGCGCAAGGTGTGAAAACGCGCCTCCAGCTCGGCCGCCGGGTGTCCGCCAAAGGCGGCGACGCAGCGGCCGGTGGCAGAGATCAGGGCCGGGAACCGGCTGCCGACCTGGGCGCTCAGGCGGAAATTCTGGCCGCTCTGGGACACGTTGACCACGATCATATGGTCCAGCCCCACGACATGCACGCCCAGCACCGTAGTGTCGAAATCGCGGGCCAGCCGGTCCAGCTGCGGCTGCGCCAGGTCGGTGAACTGGTTGCGCCGCAGCCAGTGCCGCGCCAGGGTCAGCACCCCGGCCTCCAGCGCGTAACGCTTGGTGTCTGGGTCGTAGGACACGAACTCCTCCGCCACCAGGGCCCGCAATACGTAAAGGCAGGTGCTGGGCACCAGCCCCAGTTCGCGGGCGATGGCATGCACGCCCAAGGGCGTGTCGCTCTTGCCCAGCAGGCGCAGCACGGCGGCGGCCCGCGCGATGGCCGGGGCCTTGCTCTCCTTCACCGCCTTGGCCAGTTCCCGGTCGGGTGTTGCCGGGCGTTTCTGGCTGCCGGTCATGCGCATCGCTTCCTCCTGACGGGTATGAATCACGTCTTGTCCGGATAAATTTTGCGTGTTCAATATAGACAACAACATTCTATATTCACAACGACAATTGATCGTGCCACAAATCCACCCACCACCGGCGACGGCCCCGATGTGCGGCCCGCCAGGATGGACGAAATTCAGAAAATCTCGGTGGATCAATGTTTAAGCTCACAGACTACACCTCTTTCGCCGATGCGCAAAGCCATGCGGGATCGGCGGCTTTGTGGGCGCTGTTCGATGGTGACCGGGACCGTCTGAACATCGCGCAGGAATGCATTGTCCGGTATTCTGACGGCTCCGGTCGCATTGCTGTCCGCATCGCCCATGCCGATGGACGGGACGAAGCGCTGTCCTTTGACCAGATCGCCGCCGGGTCGGCACGCTTCGCCCATTGGCTGGTGGAAAAGGACGTGCGGCCGGGCGACCGCATCGCCTTCATGCTGGAACCGTCGCTGCCCTTCTATGTCTGCCTGTTCGGCGCCATGATGATGGGTGCGATCAGCGTGCCGCTGTTCACCCTGTTCGGGCTGGACGGGCTGCGGCTGCGGGTCGATGATTGCAAGCCCACCCTGCTGATCACCAATGCCGAAAAGGCGGAAATCGCGGGACAGGTGGCGGGGCCGCGGGTGATCGTGGCCGACGATGCCTTGCTGGCCGACATTGCACGCTTTCCCGACCGGTTCGAGATCAAGACGCGGGCCGATGATCTGGCCGTGTTCCAATATACCTCCGGCACGACCCGCGAGCTGCCGGAGGCGGTGAAACATACCCACCGCGCCCTGGTGACGCTGATGTTCGCGGCGCTGTATGGCACGGGTATCCGGCCGGGGGACCAGTTCTTCTGCCCGTCATCGCCGGCCTGGGGCCATGGTCTTTGGCACGGGACGCTGGCGCCGCTGGCGCTGGGCGTCACGACGGGCACCTTCGCCGGCCGGTTCGATCCCGTGCGCCTGATGAAGGCACTGCAGGATTACGCCATCACCAACATGTCGGCGGCGGCCACCCACTACCGGATGATGATGAATTCCGGGCGGGCAGGGGAGTTCCGTTTTTCAATGCGGAAACTGTCCTTCACGGGGGAGCCGATCGACCCCACGACCCTGGATTTCATCGACCAGACCTTCGGCGTGCCCGCCTGTTCCATGTATGGGACGACGGAGATCGGCGTGGTCCTGGTCAATTATCCGGGGGCCACGGATTATGTCGTGAAGCCCGGTTCGCTGGGCAAGCCCATCCCCGGCCTGCGGTTGCAGGTGCAGGATGGTGAGGGCAGGCCGGCGGCTCCCGGCGTGGTGGGCGAGCTGATGCTCTGGCGCCGCGACCGGTGGGAGACGACCAAGGATTTGGCCCGCATCGATGCGGACGGCTATTTCTACCATGCCGGAAGAGCCGACGACGTCATCATCTCCGCCGGCTGGACGATGAGCGCGGTGGAGATCGAAGCCACCCTGCTGAAGCATCCCAATGTCAAGGAAGCTGCCGTCATCGGCGTGCCCGATGCCACGCGCGGGCAGGTGGTCAAGGCCTGCATCGTGTCCGACCGTCCCGCCAGCGACGCCTTGTTCGACGAGTTGAAGGCCTTCACCCGCGAACGGCTGAGCCAGCACGAATTCCCCCGCCAGTTCGAGGTTGTCAGCGAACTGCCCAAGACACCGGCCGGCAAGGTCAACCGCAAGATCCTGCGCGATCGCGAAGCGGCCCTGGCCAGCACCTGAGCAAGATACCAAACAGGAGAGATTTGAATGAACGCCATCACACCGGCCAGCCGTTTCCCCAAGATCACGGAAGCCGGGCTGGACGATCTGCGCAGGCGCATCGGCGTGCCCATCACCGATACGGTGGAGCCCTGGAATTACGAGGCGACGCGCGACGGCATCCGCCATTATGCCCATGGCATCGGCGACGACAATCCGCTCTGGACCGATCCCGCCTATGCGGCGGGAACGAAATTCGGGCGCGTCGTGGCGCTGCCCAGCTACCTGTTCACCACCAGCCGCATCGTGTCCGGCTATTGCGGCGGCCTGTCGGGCGTGCATGCCATGTGGGCGGGCGCCGACTGGACCTGGCACAAGCCGGTGCTGTGCGGTGACACCATCACCACCAGCCCCTATCTGAAGGATCTGGTTGAGCATCAGACGCGCTTCGCCGGAAGGTCGTTCCAGCAGATCTATCATGTCGATTTCCATAACCAGCAGGGCGACCTGGTCGCGGAATGCGACAGCTGGGTCTTCCGCACCGACCGGGATGAGGCCCGCGAGCGTGGCACGAAATATACCGAGGCGCGGGGCCGGGTGGAGCCCTTCACCGACGAACAATTGGCGTCATTCTACAAACTGTATGATGAGGAACAGGTGCGCGGCGCCGTGCCCCGCTATTGGGAGGATGTGCGGGAAGGCGAGGATCTGCCCCGCATGATGAAGGGGCCGATGACGGTCACCGGCTTCATCTGCTACGCCCAAGGTTGGGGCGGGCTCTATATCCGGGCCAACAAGCTGGCCTATCAGATGCAGAAGAAACATCCGGGCCTGGGCATCCGCAACCGTTTCAACGTGCCCGATTGTCCGGAGCGGGTGCATTGGGACGAAGCCTTCGCCCTGGATGTGGGGGCGCCCGGCGCCTATGATTACGGCCCCGAGCGCTGTTCCTGGCTGACCCACCATATCACCAACTGGATGGGCGATGACGGCTTCCTGCGCAAGAGCAAGTGCCAGATCCGCCGCCACAATCCCGACGGCGACGTGGTGATCATCGGCGGCACCGTCACCCGTAAATTCGTGGAGGCTGGCCGGCATCTGGTGGAGATCGCGCAGCGCGCCGAAACCCATCGCGGCGAATTGTCAGCGTCGGGTGTGGCCATCGTCGAACTGCCCAGCCGCACGGCCGGTTGAGGGGGGCGACCATGATGTCCCTGGGTGCGGCCTTGGCAACCATGGAGCGGGCGGGGGACGCCTATCGCTTCCCCACGTCTGATGCCTGGGCGCAGGGCCGCACCCTGTTCGGCGGCATCGCCGCCGCCTTGTGCCACGCGGCAGCGATGCGGACGCATTCGGACCTGCCCTCGCTGCGGTCGGCGCAATTCACCTTCGCCGGGCCGGCGGTGGGGGAATTGCACTTCACCCCCCGCCTGCTGCGGCACGGGCGGTCATCCGCCATGGTGGCGGTGGAATGCCGGGCGGGGGAGGGCGTGGCCGTCACGGCCAGCCTGATCTTTGGTGCCAGCCGCGAAAGCCGGATCGCGCATGCGGCGGCCCCGGCCCTGGACGTGCCGCCGCCCGATGCCTGTCCGCCCTTTCACAAGACGCAGAAGCCGTTACCGGCTTCCTGTCGCGGTTCGAATATCGGCATGCGGCGGGAAGCCGGTTGTTCGAGCCGGGGCGGGAACCGGGCTTCACCGTCTGGACCCGGTTCCGCGATCCGCCAGAGGGTGATCCGGTGGCGGCATTGCTGGCGCTGGCCGATGCCTTGCCCTGTGCGGCGATGGCATCGTTTACGGCACCGGCACCGGTCAGCACCATGAGCTGGTCCATCGACCTGCATCACCCTCCGAACGCAATGGACGGCTGGCATCTTCTGTCATCGGTCTGTGAAAGCGCGGCCGACGGCTATTCCCAACAGGTGATGCGGGTCTTCGACGCCACAGGCCAACCATTGGCGACCGGCCGGCAGATGGTGGCGCTTTATATCTGAACAACAACCAGCCTAAGGGGAGGAAATCATGGATCAACCTATGGGCATCAGCGTCGATGATCTGTCGGAACCGCTGACCTATCCCGTCGAGGCCTTCATTTCCCCGGCCTATGCAAGGGCGGAGGCCGACCGCCTCTGGCCCAAGGTCTGGCAGCATGCCGGCCGGGTGGAGGAAATCCCCGAGATCGGCAATTACATCACCTATGAGGTCGGTGCCGACAGCATCCTGATCGTCCGTACCGAAGAGGACCGGATTAAGGCCTATCACAATGTCTGCCCCCATCGCGGCCGGCGGCTGGTGGACACGCCGTGTGGTGCCAATCAGGCCTGTGGCAAGCGCCGGCGCTTCGTCTGCGGCTTCCATGGCTGGGCCTTCGACATGGAGGGGCAGAATGTGCATGTGCTGGACGAACAGGACTGGAAAGGCAAGCTGAACGCGGAGCGCACCAGCCTGTCGGAGGTGAAGGTCGACACCTGGGGGGGCTGGATTTTCATTAACATGGACCCCGACGCCGGCCCTTTGCGCGACTATCTGGAACCTGCGGCCGGTTTCCTGGACCCGTTCGAATTCGAGAAGATGCGTTATAAATGGCGACAATGGGTGGTGTTCGACTGCAACTGGAAGACTGCCCTGGAAGCCTTCATGGAGCCCTACCATGTGGCCGGCACCCATACGCAACTGCTGAAATATGGCCAATATTACGCCTACAGCGCCGCCCATGGCCTGCACGGGGTCAGCGGCTTCGACGAGCGTGACGCGGCGCTGAAGATGAAACAGTCCGGCACCATCACCCGCGCCGGCAAGGGCAAGGATGCCCGCATCTCCACTTATCTGTTGCAGAATGAGATCTACACGACGGTGAATTTCGCCAGCACGACCGAAACGCTGGTGAACGCCGCCAAGCGGCTGGTGGATGAATTGCCGGAGGGCACGGCCCCGGACGAGGTGGTGCGCCATTGGCTGGCATCGGCCAGGGCCGACGATGCCGCGCGCGGCGTGGAATGGCCCACCATCACGCCCGACCAGATGGCCAAGGCCGGGCTGGCCTGGAACATCTTCCCCAATATGGCCATCCTGCAGGGGGTGACCTTCGCGCTCTGCTACCGTGTCCGGCCCTATGGCGCCGATCCGGACAAGTGCATCTTTGAATCCTATGCCATTGAGCGGTTTCCCGAAGGCCAGGAGCCGAAGACCGAATGGGTCTATGCCGAGGCGAATGAGGAGAAATGGGGCCTGGTGCTGGCCCAGGATTTCTCCAACATGGCGGCGGTACAGCAGGGCATGCATTCGCGCGGCTTCCGCGGCACGCTGCCCAACCCGCACCAGGAACGCAAGATCACCAATTTCCACCGCAATCTGGCCCGCTATATCGGCGCGGGATCGCCCCGGCTGCTTTGAGGGTAGTTTGTGTGGAATTGTTGTACGGATGAATGTTCTGGAAATCGCAAGATATCGGCAAAAACGATATTGACTTGTAGTCGATTGGATGGAAAAAATCGTCCATACAAATTAACAGGAAAGTCGCTTGCAGCCCTCTTGAACAACACATGTAGAGAGATGATGCGGGCGGCTGCCTTGTCCTGAAGAATACAGGGTTCGGCGCCGTCAGGCGAGCCTGACCCGTGCGTGAATTCCAGAAATATCAATGACCTGTGCGCCTCTCGCGAGGGCTGGGCAAGAATGACAAAGGACCGGGGCCCGATCCCCGGCCGGAACAGGGAGGAAGAATGACTATCCACCGTGCGGCACGGCGGCGCGCCATCCCGGCTGCCGTTGCCATGGGCCTGCTGGCCGGCACTGCCATCATGGTGCCGCAGGCTGCGGCCCAGACCGATCAGTTGGAAGAGATCGTGGTGACGGCGCAGAAGCGCCAGGAGCGGTTGCTGGACGTGCCCATGTCGGTGGCGGCCGTGACGGCGGATGAACTGACGGCGGCGGGCATCACCTCCACCCTGGAGCTGCAGCAGGCCTCGCCCGGCGTGATCACCGTCAATAACGGCCTGGGCTTCGTGCCGGTGATCCGTGGCGTGTCATCCCAGGGCACGGCACCGGGCGATGAGAGCAATGTTTCGATCTATCTGGATGATGTCTATATCGGTACGCCGCTGGCCGGCTTCTTCGATCTGGCGGATATCGAGCAGGTGGAAATCCTGAAAGGGCCGCAGGGCACGCTGTTCGGCCGCAACGCCACCGGCGGCGCCATCCGCATCGTCACCCGCAAGCCGTCCTTCACCACCAAGGCGAAGGTCAGCGTCGATTACGGTTTCGATTACGATCAATGGGCGCTGGGCGCCTATGTCACCGGTCCGTTCTCCGAGACGGTGGCGGGCTCGCTGTCGGCGACATATCGCAAGGGCGACGGCCCTATCAAGGGCATCGGCCCCAATGCGGGCCGCACCTATGGCGCGCCTGACAATTACGTCCTGCGCGGCAAGCTGCTGTTCAAGCCGGTGGATAATTTCACCGCGACCCTGACCGCCGACGCCACCCGGTCGCAGAATGACAGCGTCTTCACCGTGTCGCCGCCGGCCGGCGTGAACCCGTTCCCCGGCACCGGCGCCATTCCCAGCCAGCCGTTCCAATATGCCGGCTCCACCCAGCCCAAGGCCCTGGTGGAGGGGCATGGGTTCAGCCTGGATGCGACCTGGGACCCGTCCGACGCGCTGACCGTGCGGTCGATCACCGCCTGGCGCAAGCTGGATGGCGAGTACCAGTCCGACCTGGACCGCACCAGCAATCCGGTCAACGCCCTGATGCTGGGCCAGTACCAGAAGAATTTCAGCCAGGAGATCAACCTGTCCGGCCCCGGTGACGCGACGGTCACCTGGATGGTGGGCGGCTTCTTCTATGACAGCGATGCCGGCAACCCCTATTGGACGGTGGTGGTCGGGGCTGACGCCCCCAATGGCGCGCCCTTCACCAGCTTCACCAGCCGGGTACGCACCACATCCTATGCCGGGTTCGGTGATCTGACCTGGAATGTCACCGACCGGCTGCATCTGACCGGCGGTGCCCGCTACACGTCGGAAACCAAGAAGTTCGACTATCAGGACATCAAGGTGGCATCCGGCGCCCTGGTGACCAGGGCGGTGAAGGACACCTGGGAAAGCCCGACCTTCCGCGCCATCGCCCGCTATGACCTGTCGCGCGACGCCAATGTCTATGCGTCCTGGAGCAATGGCTTCAAGAGCGGGGTGTTCGACGCCTATAGCAAGGTGGGCATCCCCGTCGATCCGGAAAAGATCAGCGCGGTTGAAATTGGCGCCAAGGCGCGACTGCACGGCATCACCTTCACCGCCGCCGCCTATAACTATGATTACAAGGATATCCAGGTTCAGTCCTACGCCACCGTGTCCGGCGCCCTGGTGCTGAAGCTGACCAACGCCGCCAAGGCGCAGATGCGGGGCCTGGAATTCAGTGCCGCCGGCAGGCTCAGCGACAACCTGTCCGTCAATGCCGGCCTGAACTGGATGCCCACGGCCAAGTATGACGATTTCACCTCCGCCCAGGTGACCGTGCCCATTCCCGGCGCCACCGGTCCCATCGTGGGGCGGGTGGTCGTGCCCTATGACGCGTCGGGCAGCCGCGTGGCCAAGGCGCCGAAATGGACGGCCAATCTGGGCCTGACCTATACGGCCCCCGTGGCCGGTGGTGACCTGACGGGCACGATCAGCGGCTTCTACAATCCAGGATTCTTCTGGCAGCCCGGCAACCTGACCCGGGAGGACGGGTACGAGGTGGTGAACAGCCGCCTGTCCTGGACCGATGCGGATGGGCGCTTCACCTATTCGCTCTGGGCCACCAACCTGACCGACAGCGTCTACAGCACCAACACCGTGCCCAATGTGCGCGGCAACAGCCTGTCTTTTCCGGCAGGACGCCAGATCGGTGTCGGCGTCTCCTACAGCTTCTGACGCCCTGCGCCTGAGCCCTGTCGTCAAGTGTTGAGAGCTTGTCGTCCCGCACCGCAGACAGGGCAAGGCGCCCCCGATATTTTATCAAGGTGAAAAGTAATGATCGCCCGGCCGGCAGGCACGGGCGCCTGGGGAACGCATACTGGCAGGATAGGCCGTGAACGCATCCATTTCCGACTTCAGGCTGGCGGCCCGCACCTGGCTGGCCGCCAATGTGCCCACGGAACCGGCCCCGCTGGAAGGGCCGGAACAACGCGCCTTCGTGCTGGCCTGGCAGAGGCGGCAGGCAGAGGGCGGCTGGGCGGGCATCTCCTGGCCCCAGGCGCTGGGTGGGCGCGGGGCCAGCGTGCTGGAACAGATCATCTGGTTCGAGGAATATGCAAGGGCCGGGGCGCCCAGCCCGCTGGACGCCACCTTCGTCGGCCTGAACCATGCCGGGCCGACCCTGATGGCCTGCGGCACGCCGGAACAGAAGGCGCGGCACCTGCCCGCCATCCTGAACGGGCAGGTGATCTGGTGCCAGGGCTTCTCCGAACCCGGTGCCGGGTCCGATCTGGCGGGTATCAAGGCCAGGGCGCGGATCGAGGGCGAGCATCTGGTCGTCAATGGTCAGAAGATATGGACCAGCTTCGCCGATATTGCCGATTTCCAGGAACTGCTTGTCCGTACCGGCAGCGGCCCCCGGCCATCGGACGGGCTGACCTGGGTCATCTGCCCCATGGACATGGCCGGCATTACGGTGCGGCCCATCCGCACCATGGCCGGGGCCGGCAAATATTGCGAAGTCTTCTATGATGATGTCCGCATCCCGCTCGCCAATGTCGTGGGCGGCATCGACAATGGCTGGGCCACGGCCATGTCGACCCTGGCGTTCGAGCGGGGGACGGCCAGCCTGGCCCTGCTGATCGGCCTGACCCTGACGGTGGAAAAGCTGCTGGCCGATTGCCCGCCCAGCCGGGCGGTGATGCGGGCGCGGCTGGCCAGGCTGCGGGCGCAGGGAGCGGCGATCCGGGCCATGGCCTATCGCCTGGCGCTGGACAGTGCCGAAAGCGTGCCGGATGCCAGCGGGTCGATGGTCCGCGTCGGCTTCGCAGAATTTTCACAGCAGGTGACGGCGGCGGCCATCGACCTTTACGGGCTGGAAGCGCCGCAGGTGCTGGGCGACCATGGCTATGCCCATGCGTATCTGGACGCCTTCTCCGAAACCATCGCCGGCGGCACGGCGGAGATCCAGCGCAACATCATTGGGGAGCGGGTGCTGGGGCTGCCCAAGGGGCCACGCTGAGGGTTGCAACAGAAAGGGGCCCGTCCGGCATGCCACCGGACGGGCCCTTGTCGTTTCAACCATCACCGCGGCGGCATGCGGATGGCGCCGTCCAGGCGGATGACCTCGCCATTCAGCATCGGGTTCCCGATGATGCTTTCCACCAACTGGGCATATTCCTCGGGCCGGCCCAGGCGCGACGGGAAGGGGACCTGCTTGCCCAGGCTGTCCTGTGCGGCCTGCGGCAGGCCCAGCAGCATCGGTGTCAGGAAGATGCCGGGTGCGATGGTCATGACGCGGATGCCCAGCGGCGACAGGTCGCGGGCCACCGGCAGGGTCAGGCCGGCAATGCCCGCCTTTGACGCCGCATAGGCCGCCTGGCCGATCTGTCCGTCGAAGGCTGCGACACTGGCGGTATTGATCAGCACCCCGCGCTCCTCCCCCACCGGATCGGCACCCGCCAGGCGGGCGGCGACCTTGGACAGTACATTGAAGCTGCCGATCAGGTTGATATCGATGACCTTGCGGAACAGGTCCAGCGCGTGCGGCTGGTGCTCGCGCCCCACGGTCTTGGCCGGGGGCGCGATGCCGGCGCAATTGACCAGGATGCGGGCCACGCCATTGCGTTCCTCTGCCGCCAGCACGGCGGCTGCCACCTGGGCGTCATCGGTCACATCGACCTTGATGAAATGGGCGCCGATGGCGGATGCCGCCTGCTCGCCGGCGTCGGCATTCAGGTCGAACAGGGTGACCTTGGCCCCGTTGCGCACCAGCATGGCGGCGGTTGCCGCACCCAGGCCGGAGGCGCCGCCCGACACGATGGCGGCCAGTCCGTTGATCTGCATGAGAAGCTCCGATGTCAGGTTTGGGCGAAGGCGGCCAGCCGCCCCCGGATGATGGCGATGGCATCACCCACGATGCGGGTGATCAGCTCATTGCAGGTGGGGATGTCGTGGATCAGGCCCTGGACCTGTCCGGCCCAGATCAGGCCGGCATCCAGATCGCCCGTCTCCAGCGCCTGCCGGCCCTTGGCACCGCGCACCAGATCGGCGACGTCGGGGAAGGTGGCGCCGGGCCTGGACAACCTTGCCACCACCTCGTCCGACACGCTGTTCTTGGCCACGCGGCCGGTATTCTTCAGGTTGCGGAAGATCAGGTTGGTGGCGCGCTCGTCATTGGCGACCAGGAACTGCTTCACCGCCTCATGCAGCGGTGCCTCCTGTGTGGCGCAGAAGCGGGTGCCCATGTTGATCCCGTCGGCCCCCAGCGCCAATGCGGCCACCAGCCCGCGCCCATCGCCGAAACCGCCGCTGGCGATCATCGGGATGGTGACCTTGTCGGCCGTGGCGGGGATCAGTACCAGGCCGGGCACATCATCCTCTCCCGGATGGCCGGCGCATTCAAACCCGTCGATGGAGATGGCATCCACGCCCATGCGCTGCGCCGACACAGCATGCCGAGCGGCGGTGCATTTGTGGATCACCTTCACGCCATTGGCCTTGAAATGCTCCACATGCTCCTGCGGCTTGTGGCCCGCCGTCTCCACCACCGTGACGCCGCCGGCGATGATCGCCTCGCGATAGGCCGCATAGGGTGGGGGGGTGACGGTGGGCAGGATGGTCAGGTTCACGCCGAACGGCTTGTCGGTCAGCGTCCGGCAGCGGGCGATCTCATCGGCCAGGGCATCGGGCGTGGGCTGGGTCAGGGCGGTCAGCACGCCCAGCCCGCCGGCATTGGAGACGGCGGCGGCCAGTTCGGCCCGGCCGACCCATTGCATGCCGCCCTGCATGATCGGCACGTCGATGCCGAAGGCTTCGGTGAAGCGTGTGCGCAGGGTCATGATCAAAGGGCCTCCACGATGGTGACATTGGCGATGCCGCCGCCCTCGCACATGGCCTGCAGGCCGTAGCGGGCCTTGCGGGCGCGCAGGCTGTGGACCAGGGTGGTCATCAGCTTGGCGCCCGTGGCGCCCAGCGGGTGGCCCAGCGCGATGCCGCCGCCATGGGCGTTGACGCGGGCAGGGTCGGCGCCTGTTGCCTGCTGCCAGGCCAGCACGACTGAGGCAAAGGCCTCGTTGATCTCGAACAGGTCGATATCGCCGATGGACAGGCCGGCCCGCTTCAGCGCCCGGGCCGTGCCGGGGATCGGTTCCTCCAGCATGATCACCGGGTCGCCGGCCACGACTGTCATGGTGTGGATGCGGGCCAGCGGGGTCAGGTTATGATCCTTCAGCGCCTGGGCGCCGACCACCAGCACGGCGGCGGCCCCGTCGCACATCTGGCTGGCATTGCCGGCCGTCAGGGTGCCGGTGGGCGTCAGGGTCTTCAGGCCGGACAGGGCCTCATAATTGGCGTCCGCGCGCACGCCCTCGTCCCGCTCATGCAGCCCGCCCGCGATGGGCACGGGCAGCAGCTCATCGGCGAAGGCACCGGCGGCGATGGCGGCCGCCGCCTTTTGGTGGCTGGCCAGCGCGAACCGGTCCATGGCCTCGCGGCTCAGGCCGTATTTGTCGGCGATCATCTGGGCGCCGGTGAACTGGCTGAACCCGTCCACGCCGAACCGGTTGCGGATGGCAGGGCTCCAGGGGCTGCCCAGCCCGGCTTCTTCCGCCAGCCTTGTGGGCGATCCCATCGGTACGCGGGTCATGCTTTCCACACCGGCCGCGATCACCATGTCCTGGGTGCCCGACATCACGGCCTGGGCCGCGAAATGGATGG
Organism: Niveispirillum sp. GW835-FHT14G11; assembly: GCF_058793615.1. Taxonomy (NCBI): domain Bacteria; kingdom Pseudomonadati; phylum Pseudomonadota; class Alphaproteobacteria; order Rhodospirillales; family Azospirillaceae; genus Niveispirillum; species Niveispirillum sp. GW835-FHT14G11. Next base: position 637,988 of record NZ_JBXAFZ010000002.1, on the reverse strand, counting down.
CCTGCTGCGATGATCCGCATTGCCGGTCGATGGACACGGCCGGGACCGACACGGGCAGGCCGCCGGCCAGCACGGCATTGCGCCCGATATGGAAGCTCTGCTCCCCCACCTGGCTGACGCAGCCGAAGATGACGTCGTCCACGGCCGCCGGGTCGATGCCGACCCGTTTCACCAGATTGGCCAGCGCGAAGCCGCCCAGATCGGCCGGATGCCAGCCGGAAAGCCGGCCGCCCCGGCGCCCGCCGGGCGTGCGCAAGGCGGCCGCGATATAGGCCTCAGCCATGATTGTCTCCCTCTACGGCATGAAATGCCGGCTTGCGTTTGGCCAGGAACGCCGCGATGCCTTCCTTGGCCTCCGCCGTTTTGGCGGCATCGGCAATGGCGCGGGATTCCGCCTCCAGATGGCGTTCCAGGCTGGTGTCAAAACTGTCGCGCAGCAGCACGCGCGACCGGCCCATGGCGCCCGTGGCCCCGGCGACCAGCCGGGCCACGGTGACGGCGGCTTCCGCCTCCAGCTCCGTATCGGGCAGCACGCGGGTGATCAGACCGAGCTTTTCGGCCTCACCGGCATCTAATGTCTGGTTCATCAGCACGATGCGCTGCGCCTGACGCAGCCCGACCAGGCGCGGCAGGACCCAGGTCAGCCCGCCATCGGGCGACAGGCCGACCCCGCCATAGGCCGGGGTGAACTTGGCCGATGATGCCGCCAGCACGATATCGCCCAGCAGCGACAGGCTGAAACCCGCCCCGGCGGCGGCCCCGTTGACGATGGTGACCAGCGGCTTTGGCATGCGGGCGAAGCGGCTGACGGCCATATGGACATAGGCGGTCAGTTCCTTCAGCAGGCCCGGCAGCGCATCGCCAGCGCCGGCAAACCCCGCCACGTCACCCCCGACGCAGAAGAAGCGGCCCGCCCCGCGCAGCGTGACGCAGCGGATGGCATCATCCTCGTCACAGCGGATCGCCGCTTCCATCAGGGCGCGGGCCAGGGGCACGTCGATGGCGTTGCCCACGGCTGGCCGGTTGAGCGTCAGGTGGGCGACGGCGCCCGTCCTTTCGAACAGCAACGATGGTGTCATGACGCCTCCCCAAGCCCGGCCATGCAGAGATATTTCAGCTCTGTATAATCCTCGATCCCGTGACGGGAGCCTTCGCGGCCCATGCCGGACTGCTTGATGCCGCCGAAGGGGGCGACCTCGGTGGAGATCAGGCCGGTATTGATGCCGACCATGCCGACCTCCAGCGCCTCGGCCACCCGCCAGATGCGGGCATGGTCGCGGGTGAAGAAATAGCCGGCCAGACCGACCTCCGTATCGTTGGCCATTCGGATGGAATCGGCTTCGGTGTCGAAGGGGAACAGGGCGGCCAGCGGCCCGAACGTCTCCTCACCCGCCACATCCATGGTGGTGGTACAGCCGGTCAGGATCGTGGGCTCGAAGAAGCCGCCGCCCAGGGCGTGGCGCCTGCCGCCGGCCACCAGGGTGGCCCCCTTGGACAGGGCGTCGGCGATATGCTGCTCGACCTTCACCACGGCATTGGCGTCGATCAGCGGGCCCTGCGCCGTGCCCTCCCGTCGGCCGTCACCGACTTTCAGTGCCGCCACGGCGACGGCCAGCTTGTCGGCGAACCTGTCGGCGATCGGGCGCTGGACCAGGAAACGGTTCACGCAGACGCAGGTCTGGCCGCTATTGCGGAACTTGGACGCAATGGCGCCGGTGACTGCGGCATCCAGGTCGGCATCATCGAACACAATGAAGGGCGCGTTGCCACCCAGTTCCATGGACAGTTTCTTCATGGTCGGCGCGCATTGCGCCGCCAGAGTCCGTCCGACCTCGGTCGATCCGGTGAAGCTCAGCTTGGCGACCACGGGGCTGGAGGTGAGTTCCCCGCCCACGGTCCGGGCGGCCCCGGTGACGATGTTGAACACGCCCGGCGGCATGCCCGCCCGTTCGGCCAGAACGCCCAGTGCCAGGGCTGTCAGCGGCGTCTGGCTGGCCGGCTTCAGCACCAGTGTGCAGCCGGCGGCGAGTGCGGGGGCCACCTTGCGCGTCACCATGGCGGCGGGGAAGTTCCAGGGCGTGATGGCGGCCACCACGCCCACCGGCTGGCGCAGCACGACGATGCGGGCGTCGCGGCGATGGCTGGGGATCACCTCACCATAGACGCGTTTGGCCTCCTCCGCGAACCACTCGATATAGGCGGCGGCATAGGCGATCTCACCGCGTGCCTCGGCCAGGGGCTTGCCCTGTTCGCTGGTCAGGATCAGGGCCAGATCGTCCTGTGCTGCCGTCACCAGATCGAACCAGCGGCGCAGGATGCGGCCCCGGTCGGCGGCCGTGCGGGCCCGCCAGGCGGGAAGGGCTCCCTCGGCCGCAGCGATGGCGGCCTGCACGTCATGCGCGTCACAGGCCGGCATATGGGCCAGCAGGTCGCCATTGGCCGGATCATGGACCGGGATGGAGCCTTTGCCGATCCAGCTTCCACCGATCAGGCAGGCCTCGCGCAGCAGGTCGCTGTCTCGCAGCTTCGATTTCATTTCTCTCCGGGGGCAAAGAAAGGGCGTTTCCGGCGGCCTGGACCGTCGGAGCAGGGAAAGCGGGTGCTGTCAGAGGCCCATCAGGCGTCGGGTTCGACCCACTGCACCCGGCGGGCGCGTTCGGACAGGTACTTGGTCGATGTCCAGCCACCATCGACCACGATGGTCTGGCCATTGATGAAGCTGCCGCCGGGGGAGCAGAGGAAGGCGACGGTGCTGGCGATATCGTCCACATGTCCCAGGCGGGTATGGGGCGTCATCTCCTGGTTCATGCGCCGGAAACCCTCATCCTCCATCCGGCCGGCGGTCATCGGGGTTTCCACCACGCCCGGCGCCACGGCATTGGCGCGGATGCCCTTGGCTCCGTACTCGCAGGCCAGATGCTGGGTCAGCCCCGTCAACCCGGCCTTGGCGGCGGAATAGGCGCCGCCGCGCAACCCGCCGATCACGGCATAGGTGGAGGTGATGTTGATGATCGCCGACCCCGGCCCCATGTGCGGCAGCACCTCCCGCGTCAGGCGGAAGGGGGCGCGCAGCATGATGTCCAGGAAATGGTCCAGGGTCGCGTCGTCGGTCTCGTGCAGCGGCTTGGGCCGGCCGATGCCGGCATTGTTGACCAGGAAATCGATATGGCCCCAGCGCTCCACGGCCAGTGCCACCACGCGCCGGGGCGCGTCGTCCCCGGTCAGGTCCACGGCCAGGGTGGCGACGCGGTCGGGGCCCAGCGCCGTCTCCAGTGCCTGCAGCTTGTCCGCATCGCGGCCCACGCCAACGATGGCCATACCGGCTTCGGCCAGTTTATGGGCGCAGGCCAGACCGATGCCGCTGCCTGCGCCTGTGATCACCGCGACCTGCACCATGGTGCTTCACTTCCCTCAAGTATTCGGCGGCAGGGCCGCCAGGCGCCGGTTGGCCGCCTCCGCCCCGCCATTGATGGCCAGCAGCAGGCGGACCCGCTTCAGCACCAGATGCGGGTCGGCTTCCTCGCTGAAGCCGATGCCGCCATGGATCTGGATGTTCAGCCCGGCATTGTCCAGGGCTGCCGTCGCGGCCATCAGCAGCGCGCTTTCCACCTGGAAGGCGACATCGTCGCGGCCGTCATCCAGGGCCACGGCGGCGAACCCCACCAGATCGCAGGCGGCGCGTGCCGCGACAGCCATGTCGGCGCAATGATGCTTCACGGCCTGGAAGCTGCCGATGGCGCGGCCGAACTGCACGCGCAGCTTGGCATAGTCGACGGCCATGTCGGTGGCCAGTTGCGCCATGCCGGCCAGGGCGGCGGCATCGTTCAGGCGCAGGCGCAGCAGGCCGGCCTGATCGAAGCGGGCGACGACCTGCTGGTCGCCGCCCGCCTTCCGCACCTGGGCCAGCCAGTGATGTCCGTCCAGCAGGGCGCTGTGCGCCGGGGCCGCCGTGATGAAGGCCCCATCCTCATCGCGCACCAGAAGACCGCTCACCCCTGGTGCATCAACGAAAATGGTGCGTCCTGTGCCGCGCCAGGCGGCGGCCAACTTTCCCGCCACCTTGTACCCCACGGCATGGTTGGCCCCCATGGTGGCCAGCACGGCGGGAGAGGCCAGCCGCCTTCCCAGTTCCAGAGCGATCAGCGCCTCTTCAACCGCCCCCAGACCGCTGCCCCCCTGTTCCTCGGGCAGGGTGATGCCGAACAGGCCCAGATCGCCGAACGCGGTCCAGGTCTCCGTTCCCTCATGCTCGGCCGCATGCAGCCGCGACAAGGGCAGCAATGCTGTCAGGGCGTCTCCCATGGCCATGGCCACCGCCCGTTGCTCCTGGGCGGGATGATACCGCTCGACAGGCTCCATGATGCGTTACCCGCTTGGTTATCGTTTATCTCCCAGGATCATAGCCAAGGCGGGAAGGGGGCGCATTCACATTGGAAGACGAAGGGTCGACACCGCGCGACAGGAGAGGGGGATTGTTGAGATGTACCGGCATTTCCCGTTTATCGCCTCCCCGGCGAAGGCCGGGGCCCAGGGGGCACAGCCTCAAACCTCTAAGCTGCCTTGATCGAAGCAACCGAAAGGTCGGGCATTTGGACCCTGGGTCCCGGCCGTCGCCGGGAAGGCGAGTGGGGTAGTGCTTCAGATGAAACCCGACAGTCTCAATGCGTCGCCACGCACCCTCTTCCCTGTTGGCGCAGCAGGTGCGGTGAAGTGCCGAACCAGCGATTGCAGCTCCGCGTCAGCACCGACGTGTCGGCATAACCCAGCTTCTCCGCGATATGGGTCAGGGGCAACTCGCTGTTCAGGATATAGTGCAGGGCCATTTCCCGCCGCACCTCGTCCTTCAGATCCTCGAACGTCGTGCCCTCGGTCTTCAGCCGGCGCTGCAACGTGCGGGCATGCATGCAGAGTTCGGCGGCGATATATTCGTTGCGGCAATTCTCGCTGGCCAGATGCCGGCGGATCATCTCGCGCACCAGGGCGTGGGTCGGCGGCGTGGCATGGGGGAAATGGCTGTCGATATAGGAGGTGGCCATGTCGTAGATCTGTTCGTCCGCCTCGCGGATCGGGCACAGCAGATCATCCTCCGTCACCTGCACGCCGTCGGTCGCCTGTTCGAACCGCACGTCGCAGCCGAAATAGTCCCGGTATTTCTGGGGCGTGGACAGGGCCTCGTGCTGGAAACGCACCAGCCGGGCGGCGGCCATGCCGCCGGAAATGCCGATCAGGTTGCGGTGGGCCAGCAGCATGGCATGTTCCACGGCCTGGGCGCGCTGGGGCAGGTTGTCCAGCAGGATTTCCAGGCGGATGAACAGGATGTGCTGACGGCGGTCCGGCTCGAACCGCACGCGGGTGGCCAAGCAATAGGCGTGGATATGCTTGGCGCAATAGCCCAGGGCCTGACCGACCGTCGTGGAATTCTTCATGACGATGCCGATGGGCCCCATGACCTTGTGCCCGTCCTGCAGGCAGGCCAGCCGCATGCCGAAATCCGGGCATTTAAGTTCCGCGGCCGCCAGTTCCAGCAACTGCACGAAGGACCGGTAGGCGATGGTGGAACCGCGACGTTCCATGACCAGCGGGCTGATCCGGGCCTTACGGAACAGGTCCGCCGGATCGCCGCCCAGCTCCCGCACCAGTTCCGGCAGGAACCGCAGGGCCTGGGAATTCAGAACGTCGAAATTGGGATCGGCGGCGCGTGCGTCGGCACGGCTGCTGCCCTCACCCTCGATATGCCGGATATCCATCGACCTCCCTCGCGCTTGCAGGCTCTCCGGCCGGTTGGCGTCATCATGCCGCCAAGCGGACGGGCTGGCAACCGGGTTGGAGGGGTACAGGGCATCGGGGGGCATGGGGATCACCGGCGGGCGTTGGGGTCGGGGTTCCAGCGGGGTGCGCGCTTCTCTGCAAAGGCCTGCGGCCCTTCGGCGAAGTCCGGGTGGCTCCATTGCGACTTCAGCAATTCCCAGCCGAATTCGGCGGCAGCCGGTTCCGTCAGTTCGGTGGAGGCCCAGATGGCGCGCTTGGTCAATGCCAGGGCCTGGGGTGAATTGGCGGCGATGGTGCCCGCCAGTTCCTTTGCCCGCTCCAGTGTTGCCGCTGCGTCGGATTCCAGCAGATCGACCATGCCCAAGGTGAAGGCCCGCTCCGCCGACATCCGATAGGATCGGCCGGCCAGCCCCATCAGAAGGGCCGCACCGATGCCGGCCCGCCGGGCGATGCCCACGGATTCAAGCGCGGAGACCTGGCCCACGGAAACATGGCTGTCCATGAACTGCGCCTGGGCGCTGGCCACCACGATGTCGCTGTCGGCCACGAAATGCAGCCCGCCGCCATTGGTCAAGCCGTTCACGGCGCAGATCACCGGCTTGGACACCCGCACCATGCGGGGGGAGAAGCGGTTGGCGACGGCATAGGGCTGGTTCTGCAACCCGCCCATCCCGACCTTCAGCGCCGAAACGTCGGCGCCGGTGCAGAAATGCCGCTCACCGGTACCGGTGATGATGGCCACGCGGATGTCGCCATCGACCTCCACCCGCTGCCAGGCCGCTTCCAGGGCCAGCAGCAGGTCGGGCGACAGCGCATTGCCGCGCGCCGGCCGGTTCATGGTCAACAGCGCCACGCCCTCGGCAACGTCGATCAGCAGGGGGGATTGTTCCTGTGTCATGCGTCGCTCCTGTCGAAGCAATGGGCGGCGATGGTGCCTGAAGCGGCTTCGCGTCCGCCCAGCACCGACAGCAGGTATTTCAGCCGGTAGGTCCAGAGATGCAGCGGATGTTCCAGCGTCATGCCCATGGCGCCCAGCATCTGGTGCAGGTCATAGGCGATCCGCGCCCCGCAATCCTGGGCATGGAAGGCGGCCAGGGCCGCATCCCCCTCATCTCCCGTGCTGGCTGCCCGCAACGCCAGCCAGCGCACCCCGCCCGCCAGCACGGCGCATTCCGCCATGCGATGGCGCAGCGCCTGGAAACTGCCCAGCGGCCGGCCGAACTGCTTGCGGTCGGTCAGGTGGGTGACGGTGCTGTCGAGGGCGGCCTGGATCAGGCCAGCCGCTTCCGCCGCGATGGCAATGCGCAGGCAGCGCTGCACCAGCACCACCTCCTCATCCGTCAGGGGGGAGATGGCCAGGGCGCCGGTCACCCGGCCCAGCGGGTAGGCGTAGATGCTGTCCACCGGCACCACATCCGACGGTGCCGGATGGGCGATGCCCCAATCCTCCCCGTTGCGGATCAGCAGGGTGCGGGCCTGGGCCACGAAGCGGCCGGGCCTGCCATCTTCCACAAGGGCGAAGGGGCGGGGCAGGGTGCCGCCGCGCAGATGCGGACGGACCAGCATGGACAAGGCCGTTTCCGCCGCAAAGGGCAGGCGGGACAGCCGCTCCACCGCCAGTACGGCTGCGACGGGGCCCAGGTCCGGGAAGGCGGCGATGTCGAAGAATTCCGCTTCCGCCAGATCATCGTCCAGTGCCGCGCTGGTCAGGGCGAAGCCGTGGAAATCGATGGGCTTGTCCTGATAGGCACCGGCCAGCCCGTCCAGGGCCGTGGCCAGGGTGCGCTGATCGTCATTGAGCCGGAAATCCATCAGCGCGGCTCCCTGGGCAATTGCAGAAGGTCGGTGGCGATCAGGTTCAACTGGATCTCCGCGGCACCGGATGCGATGCCGGCCACGATCCCGCGCTGATGGTGGGCCAGCAGCATCGGGTCGCCATCGGCCAGCGCGTCGGGGCAATGTTCAACGACGAATTCCGACACGGCCCGTTCGGCCAGGACGGTGGCATAGCGCGCGGCACTGGCCTCCGGTCCCGCCTGGATGCCATGGCGGCGCTGATCGATAATCGAATAGCTGTACAGCCGGGACGTATCACAGGCGGCCTTGGCACGGGCCGCCTGGGTGACGATCCCGCCCGTGAAACCACCGTTCCGCTTCAACCGTGCGACGGCCCGGCCCAGCATGCGGTCGGCCAGGGCGAAGCGGGGAATGCCCACGCGTTCCAGCGACAAGGCCGCTCCGATGATCGACCAGGCCTGGCCTTCACCTCCCAGCATGGCGCTGGCCGGCACGCGCACACCATCGAAGAACACCTCATGGATATCGCCTTCGCCAATGACGCTGGGGATCTGGCGGACGATGATGCCGGACGTGTCCATCGGCACCAGGAAGATGGAGATGCCGCCCTTGCCAGGGGCAGTACGGGCCAGCAGGAAGCAGGTCTCCGCCTCGCCGGCATAGGATGTCCAGATCTTCTGGCCATTGATCAGATACTCATCGCCATCCCGTTCCGCGCGGGTGCGCAGCGAGGCCAGGTCCGATCCGGCTTCCGGTTCGGAGAAACCCTGGCACCACAGCGTCTCGCCCCGCGCCATGAGCGGGATATAGCGTTCCTGTTGTTCCGGGCTGCCGAAGCGCATCAGCGTCGGGCCGATCCAGTTGACATTCATGTACTGCCCGCCGCGAGGCTCTCCCGCCGCCCACATCTCTTCGGCCAGGATGAAGGCGGACCAGGGGTCGGCGTCGCGCCCGCCCCAGCGTTCCGGCCAGTGCGGCACCAGCAGGCCGTCGGCCGCCAATGCTGCGCAGAATTGCCTGGAAAAGGCGGTCTGGGCGGGGGAGCCGGGGCCATGGGCCATCTGTTCCCAGTCATCGGGCAGATGCCGGGTCAGGAAATCCCGGATCCTTTGTCGAAACGCCTGCTGTTCCGCATCCCACCTGAAGTCCATTTTCTGGATTCCGTTTTGACTTGTAAGCCTTTTGTCACCGCTACAGCAGTAGAAGGGGGGAGCGGGTGCGGCCACGACATAATCTTGATCGCAGGCGACAGGCTTATTTTATCTAATAAAAACAATGCATTAATGATCAATCGACAGCTTGCGGCGCACACCTGTTTAGGGCTATTTCCAAGGGGTCTGGACAAATTGAACAGGCCGGAAAAGGCCGCGAGCGAAGGAAATGCCAGGAATGAGCCCGCCCAGCAGCGAACGCAGACTGATCGCCGGCCGTTCCGTCCGATGGGACGGGGCGCGTGCGGCGGCAGCCTATGAAGCCGGCTGGTGGAGCCGGGAGACCAGCGTCGATGCGCTGAACCGCGCGGCCGTCGAGACGCCTGGCCGGGTGCTGATGGTGGATGGCGACGTGCGCCTGGACGCACGCACCCTGCATGACCGCGCGTCGCGGCTGGCGGCCACGCTGCTGGCCCGGTGCGCGGTTGGCAGCGTGGTGTCCTTCATGCTGCCCAACTGGCACGAGGCGGCGGAGATCTATATGGGCGCCACCATGGCCGGCATGGTGGCGCATCCGCTGCTGCCGTCGCTGCGCGACAGCGACCTGTCCTTCATCCTGAAGGATGTGGACAGCCGGATCATCTTCATCCCCGCCCAGTTCCGGGATTTCGATTATGCCGCCATGCTGTCGCGCGTGGCGTCCGGTCTGGACAATCCCCCCACCGTCGCCGTGCTGCGCGGCGATGCCGGGCCGCACACGGAATATGACACGCTGTTCGCCCAGGACGCCGCGCCCCTGCCGGCGCTGGACCCCGATGCGGTGCGGATGATCATGTACACGTCGGGCACGACCGGCCGGCCGAAGGGTGTGATGCACAGCCATAATTCCATTCATGCCCTGATCCGGCAGATCGGCCGTCATTGGCGGGTGGAACCGGGTGATACGTTCCTGGTGCCCTCGCCGATCAGCCATATCGGCGGTTCCATCTATGCCTTTGAATGTCCGCTGCTGCTTGGCTCGCGCGCCGTGCTGATGGACAAGTGGGATGCGGATATGGCGTTGGGCCTGATGCAGGCGGAAACCTGCACCCATATGGCCGGCGCCACCCCGTTTCTGGAACAGCTGCTGGCCTCAGCATGCCGTGTGGGCGCGCGGCTTCCCGACCTGAAGGTCTTCATCTGCGGCGGCGCCTCCGTTTCGCCGTCGCTGATCCGGGCGGCGGCGGACAGTTTTCCAATGACGGCGGTCAGCCGCGTCTATGGTTCCACCGAGGTGCCGGTGACCACGGTCGGTGCCCCGTCGCGCCGTGACCTGGACCATGCGGCCGACACGGACGGCAAGGTCGGCATCGCCGATATCCGGCTGGTCGATGCGACCGGCGTCGTGACCGACGGCGAGGGGGAAATCCGCGCCAAGGGTCCGCAGATGCTGGTGGGTTATCATCATGCCGTGGATGAGGAGGCGAGCTTCGACGCCGACGGCTATTTCCGCACGGGCGATCTGGCCCGCCGCGTGGACCGCGATTATCTGGTCATCACCGGCCGCGCCAAGGACATCATCATCCGCAATGGCGAGAATATCTCGCCTAAGGAGATCGAGGATCTGTTGGCCGACCACCCGCTGATCCGGGAAATCGCCATCGTCGGCCTGCCCGATGCCAGGACCGGGGAACGGGCCTGCGCCGTCATCGTGCCGGGTGTTGAGCCGGGACCTGATGTCGCCAGCCTGCGCACCTTCCTGGAACAGCGGGGCGTGGCGCGCTTCAAGATACCGGAGCAGGTGGTGCTGTGGCCGTTCCTGCCCAAGAACGACGCCGGCAAGGTGTTGAAGCAGAAGATCCGGACGGCACTGCTGGCGGAAGGCTGATCGGCACCGGCCGGAATTACCGGAGGAACAAGCGATGATGCAGCGTTCGGGACGCTATCCGGCGGTACATTCCGTCCGGGTTGCCGATGGCTGGTGCCTGCGGCGGTTGACGCCGGCCAGCCGTCTTTACGGGGCCAACGGTATCCGCGCCGGGGCCGATGACCGGCTGTATGTGGCCCAGGTGCTGGGCAGTTGCATCACCGCCATCGACCCTGACAGTGGTGCCATGGACACGATCAGCCCGCAGGGCGGGGCGATCGTGGCGCCGGACGATCTGGCCTTCTCCCCGCGGGGAGAGTTGTACGCCACCGAGGTGCTGGACGGGCGCGTCGCCGTGCTGGGGGTGGATGGCCATGCCCGGGTGCTGCGTGACGATTTGCCGGCGGCCAATGGCATCACCTTCCACCATGGAAGGCTGTTCATCGATGAATGCCGTATCGGCGGGCGCGTGCTGGAACTGCCGCTGGATGGCGGGGAGCCGCGGCTGATCCTGGACAATGTGCCCCTGCCCAACGCGCTGGAGGTGGGGCCGGGCGGGCATCTCTATTTTCCCGTGATGGGCACCAACGAGATCTGGCGCGTCCATCCCGATGGCGGCCCGATGCAGCGGGTGGTGGGCGACCTTGCCGCCCCCGTGGCGGTGAAGTTCGATCCCTACGGCTATATCGTCTCCCCGCAATCGGCGACGGGAGAGGTGCTGCGCATCCATCCCGGCACAGGCGAACGCAGCACCCTGGCCCGGCTGGATCCCGGCCTGGACAATCTGACCTTCCTGGGCGACCGGCTGTTCGTTTCCCACCTGTCCAACGGGCAGGTCACGGAAATCCTGGGCGGGGCCAAGGACAGGCTGGTGCTGCCCGGCGGCTTCAACGGTCCCATGGGGCTGGCGGTCGGCGGCGATGGACGGCTGTACATCGCCGATGGCGTCTCCTTCTACGTTCTGCCGGACGGGGGTGCGCCGCAACGGCTGGGGATGATCTTCAGCCCCGGCTATCCAGGCAATGTGCGCGGGCTGGCCGCTGACGGGGACGGCTTCGTCACCACGACGACCACGGGGCGCATCGTCCGCTATCGGCCCCAGGCGGATGAAAGCGAGATGCTGGCCGAGGGGTTCGACCAGCTTTACGGGCTGGCCATGCTGCCGGACGGCGCCGTCGTGGCGGCGGAACGCGGCGCGGGCCGGCTGGTCTGCGTCAAGCGCGACGCGGTGGAGGTGCTGGCCGAAGGTCTGTCGGACCCGACCGATGTCGTTCTGGCCCCCGACGGCGCCCTGCTGGTGTCGGAGGCCGGGGCCGGCCGCGTATCACGGGTGACGGGGGCCGGCACGGAAATCCTGCTGGACGGGCTGTGCCGGCCGCAGGGGCTGGCCATCCATGGCGGCCGGCTGTTCATCGTCGATGCCGGCACCTGGGAACTGCTGGTGTTCGATCTGGCGACGGGCCAGCGGGAAGTGATCGCCGCCGGTCTGCCGCTGGGCGCCCCGCCGGGTGTGACACCGAAGCCGTTGCGCGCCATGCTGCCCTTCTCCGGCCCCATGGGACCGTTTGCCGCCATCGCCGTGGGCGGCGATGGCACGCTTTACCTGTCCGCCGATGGCGAGGGGTCGGTCATGGCGCTGCGACACCGACGGCATGAGTTTTGACTCATGCCGTCGGAGGCCGGCGACGGCCGGCCCGGCGCTCATGCGCCGTAAGCCAAGCCCACGGATGTGGGCGCCCGGCGTTTGAGGGAACAAAGAAAACTTAACCACCCTTCATGGCGGTTAAAAAGGCCTGGTTGGTGACCAGCAGGGGCGTGTTGTCATCCGCCAGATGCGACCATTTCAGGCTGATGCCGCCATCGGCGGCCAGGCACTGCCCGGTGACATAGCCGGCCGCGTCCGACAGCAGGAACAGGGTGGTACCGGCGATCTCCTCCGGGGCGGCCTTGCGGCCCATCGGGATGGCGCGCCGGGCCAGGACCGGATCGTCGACCACCAGCGATGACGGGCTGGCGATGGCGCCGGGCGCCACCGCATTCACCCTGATGCCCGATGAAGCCAGTTCCAGCGCCAGGGTGCGCACCACCGACAGCAGGGCCGCCTTCGCCGCCCCATAGGCGATGTTATAGGGCATGGTGCCCAGCGCCGTGACCGACGATATGGCGACCAGCGATCCGGGCAACCCGCGCGCCTGCAGCGCGGCGGCGAAGGCCTGGGCGATGAAGAACATGCTGTCCAGGTTGGTGGAGAACAAAGCCCGCCAATGCGCCCGCGACAGGCGGGTGGCCGGGCCCCAGGTCGGTGGCGGGCCGCCGCCCACGACGGTGACCAGACCATAGAGATCGCCAGGTGCGGCGCAGGCGCGTTCCATGATGGCGGCCACCCCTTCGTCTGTTTCCACGTCGGCGGCCACGGGCAGGATGGACAGGCCTTCGGCGATCAGCGGCCCCATATGCCGGTCCAGATTGTCCGGCTTGCGGCTGACGGCGACCACGGTGGCGCCGGCGCGGGCGGCCATGGCGGCGATGCTGGTGCCCAGCCCACCGCCGCCGGCACCGGAAACGATGACGATCCGGCCGTCCAGCCGGTTGGGTTCGTGGGTCATTGCCTTACTCCCGAAGGGTTGTCCGGCAGTCCCGACCGCGGCGGTTGTGGCTATTCCCTTGCGGTCAGGTCTTCATGCGCTTCAACGTCATGGAATGACGGAACCGCGATGCCGGATGGGTGCTGATGGTCACCTGGGCGACGGTGCCGTCGGTGATGCGATAGGTGCGGCGCACTTCCAGCGCCACACTGTCCGGCTTGACCTTCAAGGTGTCGGCCAGGGGCGGAGAGATCAGGTCGGCCGAGATCTCCTGATAGACCTCGGCGATGGTCACGGCGAACAGATCCTCGATCAGCGGGAAGATCGGGGCGCTCTGGCGCTGCAACAGCCGCGCGACGGCGGCGAAATCACGGTTGATGTAATATTCGGTCCAGCAGAAGGGCGCATCCTCACCATCGGCATGGCGCAGGCCGCGCACGGCCAGCCATTCCTCGCCCGCCGTCAGGCCGGTGCGGCCGGCCAGCTTGGCGTCGATGGTGATCATCTTGATCATGCCGATCTTGAAATGCGTGCCATGGGCATAGGCCACCAGATCATTGATCGAGGTGGCATGCAGGACATAGGAATTATCCGCCTTGGGCGGGATGACCACGGTGCCGGCCCCCTGGCGCGAGGATACCAGTTCCTCATCGCGCAGGCGGCGCAGGGCCTCGCGCACCGTATAGCGGCTGACGGAGAAGCGGGCGCAAAGCTCATCCTCCGTCGGCAATTGCGAACCGACGGGATGGATGCCGCTGACGATTTCGTCCTTCAGGGTGCGGGCAAGCTGGAGGTAAAGCGGGGGCGTGCTCTTGCCGGTGGCCGATGCTTCCTGGCTGGCACCCTCATTCTTCCGGGCCATGTTCACGCGTACCTTCGTTCAGTTGTTCCACACCCCGGCGCCTGCTCATGCCCGGCAGGCTTGGCGGCGAGCATAGTGCAAGCCCAGGGGTGCTGCAAGCCGGTACAGGTTTTCGATCGTTGCGATTCATCCGGATAAATTTTTCATCGTCTGTGGGGTTGCGGTGGGGGTGGTCTGGGATGTTGTTGAATTTTCTGGGATTTATATACGGATATATGGATTAGATTGCTACTAATCCATTGATTTTTAACGATTTTATAAAATCAATATATTTCAAATATGTCCGGATAACATGGAATATGGCGTTGACGGGTGATCGGGCTGGGCATAAGCTGCCGGAAAATGGCGCCATGCCGAAAATAAGAACATGTCGGGAGGACTTGGGGGAAATGGGTGCGCTGTCAGGCAAGGTGGCGGTGGTGACGGGTGCCAGCCGTGGCATCGGCCGGGGAATTGCACTGGCCCTGGCCGAACAGGGGGCGACAATCTATGTCACGGGACGCACGGTGACGCCGGGATCATATCCGCTGCCGGGAACCGTCGGTGAAACGGCGCTGGAGGTGGATGGGAGGGGCGGACATGGTATCGCCGTTCAGGTCGACCATGGAGACGACGCGCAGGTCGCAGCACTGTTCGACCGGGTGCGGGCGGAGCAGGGGCGGCTGGACATCCTGGTCAACAATGCCTTCTCGCTGCCCGAGGATCTGACCGTGCCGGCGCCCTTCTGGGAGAAGCCGCTTTCCAATTGGGAAATGGTGGATGTCGGCGTGCGGTCGAATTTCGTGGCGGCTTGGCATGCGGCCCGGCTGATGGTGCCGCAGGGGTCGGGCCTGATCGTGGCGACGTCGGGTTATGTCGGCGTCACCTACACTTACGGCGTCGTGTTTGGCACCTGCAAATCCGCCGTGGACCGCATGGCACGCGACATGGCCATCGAACTGAAGCCGTATGGCGTGGCGTCGCTGTCGCTCTGGCTGGGTCTGACCTTCACCGAACGGGCGGAGCGCAACCTGAACCGGAACCCCGCGATGAAGGGGCAGACGGTGACCAATCCGCTGGTCGGCTCGTCGGTGGAGTTCCCCGGCCGCGTCATCGCCGCCCTGGCCCGCGACCCGGCCGTCATGGCCCGCAGCGGCGCCACCTATATCGCCGCCGAGCTGGCGCAGGAATATGGGGTGACCGACATCGACGGACGGGTGCCTCCCTCGCTGCGCGCCCAGCGCGGTTCCCCGCTGCATTCGCCGGTCTGACCGGCCCGCCCCTTAGCGGGCGGAACCAATCCTATGATGGGAGTAACGACATGTCGGAACTGAGGTTCGACGGCCGCGTGGCCGTGATAACGGGTGCTGGCCGCGGTTTGGGCCGGGCCTATGCGCTGCTGCTGGCGGCACGGGGGGCGAAGATCGTCGTCAATGATGCCGGCGGCACCATGCGCGGCGACGTGAATGATGAAAGCCCGGCTGAGGAAGTCGTGCGCGAGATCCGCGCCGCCGGTGGCGAGGCCATCGCCAACCTGGACAGCGTGGCGACGGCGGCAGGCGGAGCGGCGATCATCAAGGCCGCCATCGATCAGTATGGCCGCATCGACATCCTGATCCACAATGCCGGCATCGTGCGCGGCGCGCCGATCACGGAAATGTCGTATGAGGATTTCGACGGCGTGCTGGATGTGCATCTGCGCGGCGGTTTCCATGTGCTGAAGCCCGCCTTCACCGCCATGTGCGCGGCCGGATATGGCCGCATCATCATGACCTCCTCCATCGGCGGCCTGTACGGCAATTTCAATCAGGCCAATTACGGGGCGGCCAAGGCCGGGCTGGTCGGGCTGGCCAATGTCGCAGCCCTGGAGGGGGCGGAGCATGGCGTCACCTGCAATAGTATCGTGCCCGGTGCTGTGACCCGCATGGCGGAAGGGATCGACACCTCTGCCTATCCGCCGATGACGCCGGAAATGGTGGCGCCCATGGTTGCCTGGCTGGCGCATGAGAGCTGCACGGTGACGGGAGAGATGCTGGTATCCATCGCCGGCCGCGCCGCCCGCGTGTTCATGGCGGAATCGCCCGGCCTCTATCATCCCGATTGGAGTGTGGAGGCGATCGCCGCGGCCCAGGAGGCGATCCGCTCCACCCACGCCCCCTACATCTCCGCCGGGCATGTCGACCATATCCGCTATAGCTGCGCGATGGCGGCCCGGGATGGGGGGACGCGCCATGGATGACGCCAAGCGTTTGCAGACGCTGATCGACCGGCAGGACATTCTGGACTGCCTGACCCGGTTCGCCCGGGGCATGGACAGGCTCGACAGGGCCTTGTTCCTGTCGGCCTTCCATGATGACGCGGTGATCGATGTCGGGCCATTCCTGGGCGGGCCAAGGGAACTCTATGACTGGGCATCGACGCTGCATCGCGACGGGCAGTCGGCCACGCACCATAATCTGCTGAACCAGACCTGCCATTTCGACGGCGATGTCGCGGATGTGGAGACCTATTACCTGTTCGTCGGCCGCAACCATGATGAGACGAACTGGATCGCCGGTGGGCGCTATCTGGACCGGATGGAAAAGCGGCACGGGGCCTGGAAGATTTCCAAGCGCAACAATGC
Organism: Niveispirillum sp. GW835-FHT14G11; assembly: GCF_058793615.1. Taxonomy (NCBI): domain Bacteria; kingdom Pseudomonadati; phylum Pseudomonadota; class Alphaproteobacteria; order Rhodospirillales; family Azospirillaceae; genus Niveispirillum; species Niveispirillum sp. GW835-FHT14G11. The sequence goes on along the minus strand of NZ_JBXAFZ010000002.1, from coordinate 621,376 downwards.
GCTGGAATGGGCCGGCATGGTGCCGACCATGCCGCTTCCGTTCAACGACAAAGCCAAATTGCCCGAGGGGGAAGGGGAGCGGGATTGCCCGCTTGTCGTGCCTTGAAAATAGAAAGGGCTGTCGGGCGGAAAATCGCCCGGCGGCCTTGTCCATTGATCAATGCGCGGCGTGTTTCCTGTCGAGGAAACCAGCCGCCACTATGCACAGGGAAGAGGCCAGCAGGCAGGCCGCCCCCAGCTGGCAGGCGGCGGCATAAGTGCCCATGCGGTCGAACAGCAGGCCATAGCTGAGTGCGCCCACCGACAGGCTGGCCGTCGTCGTCATGGCGAATACGCCGACGATGGTGGAGAAGGACCGCATGCCGAAGCTGCGCCGGCCGAAGAAGGCCGGGTAATCCGCCTCCGCCCCCTGGCCGATGCCCAAGGTGGCGACGATGGCGGTGATGAGGGCCAGGACCATGGTGCCCTGGGCATGGGCCATGCCGAAGGCGCCGACCGCCGCCAGCCCGGTGATGCCGGCCGCCACCCCGAACGGCCAGACCCGGTCCAGCAGCAGGCCCCCGCCGATGCGCCCGACGCTGGCGGCGATCGCATAGACCACGCCCAGCGACACGGCCTCCGTCAGCCCGATGCCCAGATTGGCCAGCAGCGGCTGCAGATGTGCGACGAAGCCGCCGATGGCCACGCAGGCCAGGGAAAAGGCGATGGTGTAGAGCCAGAAACGGGCATCGCGTAGGGCGGTGCCGACGCTGGCCCCGTCCATTGGCGCGGCCGTTGCCTTGACGCCGCCGGCACCCGGCTGCTCACGATAGCCGATCAGGATCGCCGGCAGGCCGACGAGCAGGATGATGCCGGCACTGGCCAGATATCCCGCCTGCCAGCCATGGGTGCGGATCATGCCGCTGATCAGCGGCAGCGCCCCCATGGCGACGAAGGCGGACCCGCTGAGCGTCAGGCCCAGGGCTAGGCCGACACCGCGCCGGAAGCGGCCGACCACGGCGCGCGTATAGGTGGGCACCACGGTCAGAGAGGCGAAGACGCCCATCAAGGCGGCGACGCCATGCAGGGTGAAGGGCGATGGCGGCAGGAAGGCCAGCAGGGTGGCGCAGAAGGCCAGGCCCAGCGCGCCGGCGACGCCGGCCATCCGGCTGCCCATGCGGTCGATGATGGCCCCGGACAGGGGGCAGCACAGCGCCCAGACCAGGGTGACCGTGGGCGCGATGGTGACGGTGCTGGTCGACCAGCCCAGCGCGTCCTTCATCGGGTTGATGAACAGGCCCGATGTCAGCAGGATCATGGCCCCGCCGGTGCCATAGCCCAGGCCCGCGCACAGCACGACGAGCCAGCCATCCCGCCATTCCTGGAGGAAGCTCTTGGGCTCGACGCCGGTTTGACTGACAGAAATCATGGGCGGATGGCTCCCGCTGTTGCAGGTCAGACAAAAAATCACCCTCCCCCAACTCTCGGTCAGGGGAAGGTGAAGGGGGGGAGGGTGGGATCAGTAGCTGTAGCTGAGCTGCAGCCCGATCTCCTGCGGACGGGCGTAATTGACCGTGAAGCCGACGCCGCTGGGGAAGGCGTGGTTGATATAGGTCTTGGCCGTCAGGTTGCGGCCATAGATGCCGATGCGCAGGTCCGTATCCGCGAACGTGTAGCCGGCCCGCGCGCTCAGCGTCGCATAGGCGCCCTGATGCAGGATGCCCAGCATGTCCTGGTTGATGGCGGATGAGTATGCCAGGTTGGTGCTGGCATCGAACGTGCCCTGGTCCAGATCGCGTTCATAATTCAGGTTGATGTTGCCAGTGAATTTCGGTGATCGGATGGGGCGCATGCCGGTGGCGTCGAAAATCACCTGCCGGAAGGTGCCGGTGGGATTGCGCGTCAACCCATAGGCCACGGCATCGGGGAAATCGCGATATTCCGCCTTGGGCACCCAGGAGATGTTGCCCTTCAGCGTGAATTCCTCGTTCAGCCGGACGCTGGCATCAGCATCCAGGCCATAGATGCGGACGGGGCCGGTATTCTGCAGGATCACCGTGGTGCCGGTATAGGCCTGCTCCTGCTTGTTCTTGTAGTCGTAATAGAAGACCGCCGTATTGAAGCTGAGGCCGGAGGCGGCGTATTTCAGGCCGATCTCATAGGAATTGTTCTTCTCCGGATCGACTTCCTTGAAGCGCGGCACGCTGCCGGTATTGGAAAGGCCGGTCAGGCCGCTCTTCTCGCCCACCGCATAGGTGGCATAGAGGCTGGTTTCAGGCGAGAAGGCGTAGCGTACCGACACGCGCGGCAGAAAGCTCTCGAAGGTCTGCTTCTTCGCCGCTACGGCCGGAGCCAGGCTGATATCGTCGCGGGGCTCCTTCGTGTAGCGGCCGCCCAGCGTCACCGTCCATTGCTCGTCCGGCGTCATCTCCACCTCGCCATAACCGGCATAGGATTTCGTGTCATAGCGCACGAAGCTGCTGGGCAGGCCGCCGGGGATGGTGATCTCGTTGGACAGCGTGTTCAAAGCGCTCTTCTGATGGAAATAGAACAGGCCGCCGGTGACGCGGAACATGCCGAACTGCTCGGAGGAGAAATTCACCTCCTGGGAGACCGCCTTATTGTCCAGCGGGTAGTTCAGGACGACGCAGGCGAAGACGGTCAGGCACTGGGTCGTGCCCTTTGAATGGGCGATGGTGGTCAGGTTGCGGACCTGATCCTTATTATAGGCGGTGGTGGAGGTCAGCGTGCCCAGATTCTCCAGGTCCCATTCGATCATGCCGCTAAAGCCGTGGCTTTTCACATCGGCCTTGTCGAACACCTTGCCGGCACCGGTGTCGAAACCGGTATGATAGGGGATGGTGGGGACGATGGCGCCGGGATACTGGCTGGCGGCGACCAGGCCGTTCAGCGGCGTCATGCCTTGCAGGCCGCGATCATCATGCTTCAGGTAATAGCCGCTCAGCAGCACGCTGACATTTTCGGACGGATCGAACAGCAGCTTGGCGCGGGCGTTCTTGCGCTCCACGGTGCCGTAGCGCTTGCCATTCTCGTCATTGGTCATCCAGCCGTCGGTCCAGTCGTAACCGCCCGACAGGCTCATGGCCAGTTTCTGGTCGACCAGCGGCACGCTGACGAAGCCCTTGGCGACATAGTGCGGCGCGGCGCGGCTGGGGCCGTCGCCCGTGTAAAGCCCGGCCTCCAGGCTGACATCGCCCGTCTGCTCATAGCTGGGCTTCTTGGTGAAGATGCGGATGGCGCCGCCCACGGAATTGCGGCCGAACAAGGTGCCCTGCGGCCCTTTCAGCACCTCCACCCGCTCCACATCGGGCAGGGTGGCGCCGAACAGCTGCGGCTGGGCGTAGTAAACGCCGTCGACATAGAGCGCGTTGGGGTTTTCCGCACCCCCGGTGCTGACCGAGGTGGAAAGGCCACGGATGGAGGGTTGCGTGGCATTGCCAGCACCGCCCCAGGCCAGACCCGACACGGCCGATTGCAGGTCGAAGATATTGGCCACGCCAGCCTTGGCCAGCGCGTCATCCGACAGGGCGGTCACGGTCAGCGGCACGTCCTGCAGGCGCTGCTCACGGCGCTGCGCGGTGACCACGATCTCTTCCAGCTGCGGTGAAGCGGTGGGCGCTTGGGCGACTTCTTGTCCGGACGCGCCGCTGACAACAGCAAGCGCGCTCACGCCGGCAACGAGCGTGTGGCCCCTCATTCTTTCCTCCCGAATTCTTTGTCAATCGCGATCACTTGCCGGATCGCATGGGGCTACTCATAGCTTGACGTATGCGCCTGATCAAGGAAAATTTATACGGACAAGATAAGGTTCAATATGTTGAACACCAATAATATCAGGGGGTTGAATTGAGCGATTCCGTATTCTCTAATTCGGACAAAACCGTCGAAGAACAGCCATGGCCTGCACACCGCAAGGGTCAATGCCGGTCGCGGAAGCCCAGGACCTGGGCGGCGACGAGGCGCAGCAACTCGGCGATGCGGTCGTCCGTACAGGTGCCGTCCTTGAAGATGCCGCCGGCGCTGTTGATGGCGGCGCCCATGGGTGTGGGCCAGCCGCGCAGGGCATGGGTGATGGACCGCAGCGTGGACAGGGTGGTATTGGCCGCCTGCCAGCCATAGGCGGTGGCGATCAGCCCCACGGCGCGCCCATCCAGATAGGGGCGCGCATCGCGGGCGGTTTCCTCCAGATAATCGATGGCGTTTTTTACCAGCCCAGAGATGGAACCGTGATAGCCGGGGCTGGCGATCAGCACGCCATCGGCGCGGCGGATGGCGGCCACCAGCGCGTGGGCCTCGATATTGTCGGCAGCGGCCGGTGTGAGATAATGCGGCAGGGCGACCAGTTGCGCGCTGCCGAACAGGAAGGTCTCGGCACCCGCCGCCGCTGCGGCGTCCAGGGCCAGGCGCAAAGCCTGCTCGGTGGAGGAGCCGGGCTGGGTCGTGCCGCCGATGCCCACGATGAAGGGTCTGGAAGACATATTGGTTCCTCTCCGGAGATCAAATCAGGCGTTCTTCGCCGACGATGTTCAGGCCATAGCCCAGCAGCCCGACGATGGAGCGGTGGGGGGAGTTGGTCAGCAGCACCATGTCATGCACGCCCATGTCCGCCAGGATCTGGGCGCCGATGCCATAGGAGCGCATGTCGGGCACCAGTTCGGCCTCCCTGCCCCGGTCCAACGGCGGGATCAGCAGGACGATCAGCCCGGATCCGACCTCCCCTATCCGCACCATGGCCCGTTGTAGGGCGCGCTTGCGGGGGCCGGGCTGACCCAGCATGTCGGAGAACAGCGACGCCGCATGGACCCGGACCAGGGTGGCCTGACCTTGTGTCACTTCTCCCTTGCACAATACGTAATGGATGGAGCCATCGACCTTGTTGCGGTAGGTCAGCTTCGACCATTCGCCGCCATAGTCGGAAACCAGGGTCGATTCCTCGATACGGGCAACCAGATTGTCATGGCGGCGGCGATAGGCGATCAGGTCGCGGATCGTGCCGATCTTCAAGCCGAACCGGGCCGCGAACGGGCCCAGATCATCCATCCGGGCCATGGTTCCGTCCTCGTTGATGATCTCGCAGATCACGCCGGACGGGTTCAGCCCGGCCAGCCGCGCCACATCCACCGCCGCTTCCGTATGGCCCGCCCGCACCAGCACGCCGCCATCGCGCGCGACCAGAGGAAAGACATGGCCGGGCGTCACCAGCTGTTCCGGCCCGTTGGCGGCATCGATGGCCACGGCGATGGTGCGTGCCCGGTCGGATGCGGAGATGCCGGTGGTCACGCCGTCCCGTGCCTCGATGGAGACGGTGAAGGCGGTCTCATGCCTGGAACTGTTGTGCCTTGCCATGGGCGGCAGGCCGAGCTGGTCCACCCGCGGCCTGGTCAGCGCCAGGCAGATCAGGCCGCGCCCATGCATGGCCATGAAATTGATGGCGGCCGGGGTTGCCATCTGGGCGGGGATGACCAGATCGCCCTCATTCTCCCGATCCTCGTCATCGACCAGGATGAACATGCGGCCCTGGCGGGCTTCTTCGATGATCTCCTCTGCTGAGGAGATGGTGTGGGCTGTCGTCATGATGGGCCAGATGTCTGGAGGGGGCGCATTCGCCCAGGGGCCGTGCTTGGCGGCAAGGTGTGCTATTTTTTGTATGGACAACATTGCCGTTGTCGTCAACACTCACCTTAATATCCCATTTGACATGAAGCAATGTTGGGATTAGATGTCCGGACCAATTCGATGAAAATCGGATGTCCGGGCAAGGCCGCGAAGGGCGCTTACCGCGCCACGGGTCGTTCCAGCACCAAAAGCAATGACGGACCCGGCTTTACGCACAGGTTCGCATGTTCCAGGAGGATGATGCCATGACGAATGCGGGCGACATCACGGAAGATGATCTTTCCTGCCCCCTTACGATCCCGGTGGAGGCCTATATTTCCCCGGACTATGCGCGGGCCGAGCGTGACCTTCTGTGGCGCAAGGTCTGGCTTCAGGCCGGAAGGGTGGAGGAGATACCGGAAGTCGGCGATTTCCTGACCTTCGATATCCTGGACGATTCAGTCATCATTGTGCGCGCGGCGGATGACCAGATCTCCGCCTATCACAATGTCTGCCCGCATCGCGGCCGCCGCCTGGTTGACACACCCAAGGGTGCCCGCAACGCCAGAGGCAAGCGCAACCGCTTCATCTGCGGCTTCCATGGCTGGGGCTTCAACCTGGATGGGGAGAATGTCTATATCCCGCACAAGGATGACTGGCAGGGGGCGCTGACCGGCGGCTGCACCGGCCTGACCAAGGTGAAAGTCGATTGCTGGGGCGGCTGGGTCTGGATCAACCTGGCCCCCGATTGCGGGCCGTTGAGCGATTATCTGGGGGTGGTGCCCGCCATGCTGGACCCGTTCCAGCTGCAGAACATGCGCTGCCGCTGGCGCAAATGGGGTGTGTTCGACTGCAATTGGAAGGTGGCGCTGGAGGCGTTCAACGAGACCTACCATGTGCAGACCACCCATCCGGAATTCAACAAGTTCGGCCAGTTCCGGGGCTGGGCGCGGGCGCAGGGGCTGCATTCCCATATCGGGTACGAGGCGCCCAAGAACATGGACCGCAACCAGGAAGCCAAGCTGCGGGTGGGGGAGGGCACGGATGCTCGCCTCTCTACGGCCGAGATGCAGCTCTATACCTGGACGCAGGCCAATACCAACACCACCCAGACGCTGGTCGATGCCGCCCAGCGTCTGGTGGATGAGTTGCCCGACGGCACGCCGCCCGGCGAGGTGCTGAAGCACTGGCTGAAATCGGCGCGCGATCATGACGCGGCGCGCGGCGTGGTCTGGCCCGAGGTCGATCCCGCCCATGTCGGCAAAAGCGGCACGGCCTGGCAGATCTTCCCCAATTTCCAGATCGGGCACGCGGTCAACAACATGCTCTGCTACAACGCCCGGCCCCATGGCTATGACCCCGACAAATGCATCTTCGAGGCCGCCGTCTATGAGCTTTTCCCCGCCGGGGAGGAGCCGGCGACGGAATGGGTCTATGCCGAGGCGAACGAGGAGGCCTGGTGCTATGTCCTGTCCCAGGACTTCGCCAACATGGCCGCCGTCCAGCAGGGCATGAAATCGGCCGGGTTCAGCGGCACCAAACCCAACCCCTACATGGAACGCAGCACGGCGAACCTGCACCGCAACCTGGCCCGCTACATGGGCACGGGCGCGCCGCGCAAGCTTTGACAAGCCATAAATATTCCAGGGAGATCAAAACCAATGAAGGTCAATATCGGCGTCTTCGCCCATAACGCCAAGGACTGGGAACGTATCCAGGCAGGCGACTACAGCCGTCCGCCGGAAGAACCGGACTGGAAGTTCGTGCAGGCCGGGCTGGCGCTGGGCGATCTGGCGGAACCGCTTGGCTTCGACGGCATCTGGGCGCCGGAGCATCAGGGCACGCCCTATGGCATGACGCCCAACCCCATCCAGACCCTGACCTATTTCGCCGGCCGCAGCGAGCGGTTGAATTTCGGCACCATGGTGGCCGTGGCCCCCTGGTGGCACCCGATCCGCTTGGCCCACCAGATCGCCTATCTGGATATCGTGTCCAAAGGCCGCTACACGACCATCGGCCTGGGCCGGGGCGTGGCCAAGTCGGAATTCGACGCGGTCGGCGTGCCGCGCGAGGAGGCGCGCCAGCGCTTCGACGAGACGCTGGATATCCTGAAGCTGGCCTTCACGCAGGAGCGTTTCTCCTATGAAGGCCAGATATTCAAGATCCCGGAAATGTCGCTGCGTCCGGCACCGTTCAGCGCCGATCTGGCGGACCGCATCTTCGGTTCGTCCAGCACGCGTGAATCGCTGGAAATCCTGTCGCGCCGGGGCATGGTGCCGTTGTTCGTGGGCAACAAGCCCATCGAGGATGCGGGCAAGGAAGTGAAGCTGGTCAATACCATCCGCAAGGAGGTTGGGCTGGCTCCCTGCCAGCCCAAGAATGTGCTGTTCATGTATTGCACGCCAACGGCGGCGGAGGCGGCCCAGGCCGACCCCTGGATCATCCAGGCCAATGTCGATGTGAACCTGCATTACGGTTTTGCCGACGCATCCAACTTCAAGGGCATCAAGGGGTACGAGGCCTATGCCGCGCGCGAGGCCACGGCCACGGCCGTGCTGTCCTCGGCCGTCACCGGCAAGGATGCCGCCAAGGATGGCAAGCCGAAGGCACCGGGATATCACCCGTCCAACCTGATGATCGGCACGCCGGACGAGATCATCCGGCGCATCATTGCCGCCCAGGAAGCCTGTTCCTTTCAGGAGATCACCATCGTCCCGCAATTCGGTGACATGCCCTATGGCGAGGCCGAACGCAGCACGCGGCTGTTCGCCAAGGAGGTTCTGCCCACCATCCAGAAGCTGGATGCCAAGTTGCACACCGCCGCCCTTCCTGAGGTGTGATCGTGACAAGGCAAGGCCCGCTGGCGGGCGTGCGTGTCGTCGACCTTACCGCCATGGTCATGGGGCCTTACTGCACCCAGATCATGGCGGACATGGGCGCCGACATCATCAAGATCGAGCCGCCGGGCGGGGACAGCACACGCTATATCTCCGTCGGCCCGGCCCAAGGCATGGGCGGCATCTTCGCCAATGTGAACCGGGGCAAGCGGTCCATCGTGCTGGACCTGCGCACCGAACAGGACAAGGCGGTGCTGCGCCGGCTGATCGAAGATGCCGACCTGTTCATCCATTCGCTACGGTCCAAGGCGGTGGCGAAGCTGGGCTTTTCCTACGCCGACGTGGCCGCGATCAATCCGGGCATCGTCTATACCAACTGCTATGGCTATGGCCATCGCGGTCCCTATAGCGACCTGACCGCCTATGACGACACGATCCAGGCCGAATGCGGCCTGCCGCTGGCGCAGGAGATGCTGACCGGCGAGGTGAACTATGTCGGCACCATCGTGGCCGACAAGGTCGCGGGCCTGACAGCGCTTTACGCCACGATGATGGCCCTGTTCCACAAGGAACGCACGGGCCAGGGACAGGAGGTGGAGGTGGGCATGTTCGAGACCATGGCCTCCTTCATGCTGGTCGAACATGCCAATGGCGCCATGTTCGACCCGCCGCTGGGGCCGGCCATCTATCCGCGCGTGGTCGCACCCAACCGCCGCCCCTACCGGACGCGGGACGGGCATATCTCCGTCCTGATCTATAATGACAAGCAATGGGCGGCGTTTGTGGAGGCGGTGCGGCCACCCTGGGCCGATGCCAGCCTAGCCCGGCTGGAACAGCGGGCCAAACAGATCGATAAGGTCTATGCCCTGCTGGCCGAGACGCTGAGGGAGCGGACGACGGCGGAATGGTCGGCCCTGTTCCGCTCACTGGATATTCCCTGCGCGCCGCTGCGCACACCCGATGAGCTGTTCAGCGATCCGCATCTCGACGCGGTCGGGTTTTTCGAGACGGTGGACAGCAAGCACGGGCCGGTGCGCTTTCCCGGCGTGCCCACCTGGTTCTCGCGCACGCCGGGAAAGGTGCATGGGCCCGCCCCGGAACTGGGGGCCGACGCCGCCGACATCCTGTCCGAATTCGGACTGCCGCCCACCGCACCGCACCCGGCCGAACCGCCGGGCGACGTGAAGGTCGTTTGAAGGGTCTCACCCCATGGATTTCAGCTTCACGCAAGACCAGCGCAGCATCCGCGACAGCATCCTGAAGCATTGTACGCAGTTCACGGATGATTACTGGCTGGCGCGCGACCGCGACGCGGTCTTCCCGCATGAATTCTATCAATCCCTGGTCGATGCCGGCTGGCTGGGCATCGCCATGCCGACCGATGTCGGCGGGTCCGGCCTGGGCATCACCGAGGCCGCCGTGATGATGCAGGCCATCGCGGAATCAGGCGCCGGGATGAGCGGGGCGTCGGCGGTGCATATGCCGGTTTTTAGCCTGCAGCCCGTCGCCCTGTTCGGCACACATGAGCAGAAGCACCGCATCCTGCCCCCCATCATCCGCGGGGAGGATCGGGTCTGTTTCGCGGTGACGGAGCCCAATGCCGGCCTGAACACCACCGAATTGCGCACCCGCGCGGAAAAGCGCGACGGCGGCTATCTGGTCAACGGGGAGAAGATCTGGATCTCCACGGCGCAGGTGGCCAACAAGATGCTGCTGCTGGCCCGGACCACACCGCTGGATCAGGTGAAGCGCAAGACCGATGGCCTGTCGCTGTTCTATACCGACCTGGACCGGGCGAAGATCGATGTACGGCTGATCCACAAGATGGGAAGGCACGCGGTGGACAGCAACATGCTGTTCATCGAGGATTTGTGGGTGCCCGACGCCGACCGCATCGGCGCGGAAGGCCAAGGTTTCAAGATCATCCTGCACGGCATGAACCCCGAACGCATCCTGATCGGGGCGGAAGCCGTGGGCATCGGCCGTGTCGCCATCGCGCGGGCCGCCCGCTATGCCCGCGAACGCATCGTCTTCAACCGGCCCATCGGCATGAACCAGGGCATCCAGCATCCGCTGGCCAAATGCTGGGCGCAGCTGGAGGCCGCCAATCTGATGGTGATGAAGGCCGCTACCCTGTTCGACCAAGGGCTGGATTGCGGGGTCGAGGCCAATACCGGCAAGTACCTGGCCGGCGAAGCGGCGTTCGAGGCCTGCCATACGGCAATGCTGACCCTGGGCGGCATGGGCTATGCCCAGGAATATCATGTGGAACGGTATCTGCGCGAATGCCTGATCCCGCGCACGGCCCCCATCACACCGCACATGATCCTGAACTTCCTGGCCGAGAAGGTCCTGGACCTTCCCAAATCCTATTGAGGAGCGCTTCCGAGATGAAGAGCACTTTCCAGGCCCGATCCTGGCTGTTCGCACCCGGCGACAGCCCGCGCAAGATGGAGAAGGCCGCCGACGGCCCGGCCGATATCGTGATCTTCGACCTGGAGGACGCGGTCGCCATCGAGAAGAAGCACGAGGCCCGCACCCTGGTGCTGGATTTCCTGCGCGCCCGGACGGATGGGCGGGAGCGGCTGTGGGTGCGGATCAACCCGCTGGATAGTGATCTGGCGCTGGAGGATCTGGCGGCCGTGATGCCGGCGGCCCCCGGCGGCATCATGCTGCCCAAGGCGCGGGGGCGGGCCGATCTGGAGGTGCTGGACCATTATCTGTCGGCGCTGGAGGTGGCGAACGGCATCACGCGCGGCACCACGCCGGTGCTGGCGCTGGTGACGGAGACGGCGGACGGCATGTTCACCACGGGCGACTATGCCGGGGCACCAAGGCTGATGGCGATGAGCTGGGGGGCAGAGGATCTGGCCGATGCGCTGGGCGCGTCGGAGAACCGCAATCCGGACGGCAGCTATGGTTTCACCTATCAGCTGGCCCGTACCCTCTGTCTGCTGGGCGCGGCCAAGGCCGGGGTGCTGCCGGTGGAGACCATCCAGGGCGATTTCCGTGACCTGGAGGGCCTGCTCCGCCGGGCGGAGCAGGTGCGGCGCGACGGCTATCGCGGCATGCTGGCCATCCATCCGGCCCAGGTGGCGGTGATCAACGAAGCCTTCAGCCCGAATGAGGCCGATATCCAGGCGGCCCGCGAGATCGTGGACCTGTTCGCCGCCAATCCTGGCGTGGGCGCCATCGGTTACAAGGGCGGCATGCTGGACCGGCCCTATCTGGCGCGGGCGCAGACGCTGTTGCGTCAGGCAGGGCTGTTGTGAATATCGATCTGGCGCAGTATCTGCGGCGTGGCGACCGCATCGTCTGGGGCCAGGCCTGCGGGGAACCGACGAGCCTGATCGAGGCGCTGATTGAACAGGCCGACGGGATCGGCGATCTGTCCGCGTTCGCGGCCACCAGCTTTTCCGGCCTGCTGAACCCGGATGCGGCGGGCAGGGTGCGGATGTCCAGCATGGGCGCCATCGGCGCGCTGCGGTCCCTGACGGCGGCCGGTCTGCTGGATGTCATCCCGGCTCATGTCGGGCAGGTGGCGCCGATGATCGCCCAGGGCCTGATCGGCTGCGATGTGGCCTTTGTCCAGGTCAGCCCGCCCGATGCCGACGGCAACCATAGTTTCGGCCTGATCAATGATTTTGTGCAGGCGGCCGTGGCCAAGGCGCGGGTGGTGATCGCCGAGGTGAATGAGCGCGTGCCCTTCACCCATGGCGACGCCATGCTGCCGGCATCGCGCATCGACGCTGCCATCCATGTCAGCCGTGATCCTGTGGAGGTGCCGCCAGCCCGGATCGGGGAGACGGACCTGGCCATCGCCCGCTTTGCAGCCGATTATATCGGTGACGGAACGGTCTTGCAGACGGGCGTCGGCGCCGTGCCGGACGCCATTTTGCGTTTGTTGGGGGATCGACATGATCTGGGTGTCCATTCCGGCATGATTGGCGATGGGCTGGTCGATCTGGTGGAGGCGGGGGTGGTCACCAATGCCCGCAAGAGCATTGACCGCGGCATCTCCATCACCGGCGCCCTGATCGGCACCCGCCGGCTGTATGATTTCGTCCACCGCAACCCGGCGGTGGGCATGCGCAACTCCGCCCATACCCATGGCGACGGGGTGCTGTCGCGGATCGAACGGCTGGTCAGCATCAATTCCGCCATCGAGGTCGATATGACGGGCCAGGTGAATGCCGAACAGAGCGGCGATCTTTATATCGGCGGGGCGGGCGGGCAGGTGGATTTCGTGCGCGCCGGCGCCCGGTCCCCCGGCGGCCGGTCGATCATCGCCCTGCCGGCGACGGCGCGGGGCGGCAAGGTCAGCCGCATCACCACCGCTCTCTCCGGCCCCGTCACCACGGCCCGCACCGATGTGGATGTGGTGGTGACGGAATTCGGTGCCGCCGAATTGAAGGGCGTGGGGCTGGCCGAGCGTACGCGCCGCCTGACCGCCATCGCCCATCCGGATTTCCAGGACGAACTGGACCGGTCGGCCCATATCATCCGCAAAAGGGGTTTCTGATGAGTGACGCCGTCCTGTTCGAGGCGCGGGGGGATGGTATCGCCATCATCACCCTGAACCGGCCCGAAAGCCGTAATGCCCTGGGGCGTGACATCCGCCAGGGTCTGTTCGCCGCCTGGGAACGGTTCGAGCATGACCCTGCCCTGCGTGTCGCCATCCTGACCGGAGCGGGGGAAAAGGCCTTCTGCGCCGGTGGTGATTTGAAGGAGATGCTGGAACTGGGTCTGGAAGTGCCGCCGCGTGACATGTTCCCCGTGCCCGGCGACAACATTGAGCTGAGCAAGCCCACCATCGCCGCCGTGAACGGTGTGGCCTTTGCCGGCGGCTGGATGATCGCCCAGGCCTGCGATTTGTGCGTGGCCAGCAGCCGGGCGCAGTTCGCGGTGACGGAGGTGAAGGTGGGCCGCAGTTCCCCCTGGGCGGCGCCGCTGATCCATATGATTCCGCAGCGGATCATGATGGAGATATTGCTGACCGGCCGGCCGATCAGCGCGCAGCGCGCCTATGAGATCGGGCTGGTCAACCGGATCGCGGAGCCGGAAGACCTGATGGCGACCGCCCTGGCCCTGGCGGCGGAGATCCTGGAAGGCGCACCCTTGTCGGTGAAGGCTGCGCGGGAGACAGTGATGCTGTCCACGGAGATGGGCCGCTCGGCCGCCCTGTGCGCGGCCCGCCATGCGTCTGAAACCGCCTATCGCAGCGCCGACGCGAAGGAAGGGCCGCGCGCGTTTGCGGAGAAGCGGCGTCCGGTGTGGACGGGTTAAGCCACCACCGGCTGCCGCTTCAGCAACAGGAACATCACCCCGCCCAGCAGTGCCGCCGCACTGGTCAGCGCCAGGTAGGCGGTGAAGCTGTTGGCGCTGATGTCCAGCATCGTGCCCAGCAGCAGCGAGCCCACCGTCACCGACAGGGCCAATCCGGCCAGGACCAGACCCAGCACCGTGCTGTAGATCTCGATCTTGAAATAGCGCATGACGGTATAGGCCAGCACATCGCCTTCCGCCCCCAGCGACAGGCCAAGCAGCAGGACAGCCCCTGCGACGATCACGGGATTGGAGGTGCCGGTGGCCAGCAGGCCCAGCCCGATGCCGGGCAGCCCCATGGCGATGGCCGTCACCACATATGTCGGAAACCGGTCCAGCAGCACGCCGCAGAGCAGCCGCCCGACGATCACCCCCATGGCATAGAGCGACAGGGCCAAGGCACTGGTCGCCCCGTCGATGCCGTGATCCTGCAACAGCACCTTCAATTGCGCGGTCTGCAGGGTCCAGGACAGGTTGCCCAGCACCACGCCGGTGAAGATCAGCCGGAAGGCCGGGCTGGCCAGGATGAAGCGATAGCGCGCGATCGTGTCCGACCGCAGGCCGGCGGCAGGTTTCGCGACCTTGACCCCGGACGGGGTCAGCAGCAATGCCACCACGCCACCGACGGCGGAACAGCCAGCCAGCAACTGATACCCTGCGCGCCAGCCGTGGGCGTCGATGAAGGAGGACAGGAAGGGGATGGCCAGGGCCGCCACGGCCGGCGTAGCGCAGGCGGCGATGGCCAGCGCCACACCGCGCGCCCGGCTGAAATTCTGGGCGATCAGACGGCTATAGACCACGGTGCTGGTGGTGCCGCCGACAATGGTGACCTGCGCCAGGCACAACAGGAAATAATGGGTCAGGCTGCCGGACAGCATGGCTAGGCTGAAGAAGATCAGCGGGCCGGTGATCACCCCGACCAAGGCCACCCGGCGCACGCCGAACGCATCGGTAAGGCGCCCGGCGATGGGCTGGCCGATGATGCCCAGGATGGCGGTGGCGCCGACCCGCGCCAGATCGGCGCGTGACCAGCCGAATTCCTGGATCAGATGGGGGGTGAAGACATTGCTGATATAATTCACCAGCAGATAGCCCGCCGCCATGCCGATACCGGCCGCTGCCAGCGCCCGCCAGTTCGCCCGGAATTCCGTCAGATAACCCATTCATCCTCTCCGACCATGTCGCCGCCCTTGTACCTGCCGACGGGAATGGCCGCACCCACCTTGGTGGGCGCGGCCATCGCCTGGCGGATGTTCGGATCAGAAGCGTGCCGTCACATCCACACCGATCAGGCGTGGCTTGGCCAGGGCCTCGGAGATGCCGACGCCCGTGCTGGCCGTATAGATGCTGTATTTCGTATCCAGCAGGTTGGTGGCCCAGACGGCATAGGTCAGGGTGCTGGACGGTTCGGTCCAGGCGATGCGGCCATTGACCAGGCCGTAATTATCCTCCGGGCTGAAATTGCCCGGCTGCCAGTAGAAGCCGTCATTGTAGGAATAGCTGACCGACGCCTCCAGATCGCCCTCGGCGACGGTGTCCTTATAGGCCAGGCGGACATTGGCCTGCCATTCCGGCGCACGGATGATGCGGCTGCCCGACGCGTCATAGGGCACGGTGCTGGTGGTGCCGCCCGTGGCGTTGGGGATGAAGACCTGGGCGCCCGGGAAGCTCTGATATTTGGCCGTCGGCATGGCCGACAGGCCGACATCGAAGGACAGATGGTCGGTCAGGTTGCCCGACGCCCCGACCTCGAACCCTTCGATCTTGGCTTCCGCCGCGTTGGACAAGGTGATGACCCAGGCGCCGCCGGCGATGAAGGTCTGGCCCTGCACCTGGATGTTGGAATAGTCATAGCTGAAGGCGGCGGCGGTCAGGGTGACGCCCCCGACGCGGCCTTTCATGCCGACCTCCAGCGCATCGATCTTTTCCGGCTCCACCGGAATGGCGGGCAGGGAGCCGGCATTGAACACGCCGCTCTTGAAGCCGTTGCTGGCCGAGGCATAAACGTTCCAGTCATCGGCCAGGTCATAGCGGGCGACCAGGCGATAGGTGGAACTGTTCCAGGTCTTGTCGGCGGTACCGGTCCGCAACCCCGCTGCCCGCACGATGTCGGCGAAGGTGAAATCCTTGCTTTCCGTGGTGTAGCGGCCGCCGGCCGTCAGGTGCAGCCGGTCGGTGGCGTTCCAGGTCACCTCGCCGAACGCCGCATAGCTATCGGTGATCACCTTGTTGCGATAGTTCGCCACGATGGTGCCGTTGGGCGCATTTCCGCTGAAGGAGGCGAAGAACGGGTTGCCGGCCTTGGAATGATAGTAATAGAGCCCGGCGATCCAGCTCAACCGGTCATCGCCGGGGCCGGAGAAGTTGAATTCCTGGCTGAACGTGTCTTGATATTGCGGCAGGACCAGCGCGCCGATGGGCAGGTTGGTGCGGTCGGTATCGGTCTGGTAATAGCCGTCGACGGTGCGATAGGCGCTGATCGACCGGACCAGCAGATAATCGTTGGCCTGCCAGTTGGCATCGATGCTGCCGCCGCCACCTTCGACATCGACGATGGGCTGGGTACCGCTGGCATATTCGAAGGGGCCGGCGATGACGGCGGCGGCATTGCCGCGATTGCTGTTCTGGCGGTCATGCGGGGCCAGCGCGAAGACGGCATTGTCATGCCGGTTGGAATAATCGGCGGCCACAGTCACATCCAGATCATCGCCCAGGTTGAACAGCAGCTTGCCGCGGGTGGAGAAGGTCTCGTTCACGCCATAGCGCTTGCCCTGATTGCCGGCGATGCCTTTGATATAGCCGTCATTATCCGTGTAGTAGAGGTTGAGCGAACCCGCGACATTGTCGGCCAGGGCACCGGTCGCATAGGCGCCCAGCTTGACCTCCTTGAAATCGAAGCCATAGCCGGCCGATACTTCCGCGCGCGGCGTGAAGGAGGGGGCCAGTGTGACGATGCGCACGGCACCACCCGTGGCATTGCGGCCGAACAGCGTGCCTTGCGGGCCCTTCAGCACTTCCACCCGCTGGATGTCCTTCAGGTCGAACAGGCCAGCCAGCGGCGCGCCCATATAGACATCGTCGAGATAGAGCGACACGTTGGTCTCATCACCCGGCGAGGTGCCGACCGAGGAGACGCCGCGCACGGCGGGCGTGAAGGACAGGCCGTTATTGACCGTGACCAGACCGGGGCTGATCTGCCCCAGGT
Source organism: Niveispirillum sp. GW835-FHT14G11 (assembly GCF_058793615.1). Taxonomy (NCBI): domain Bacteria; kingdom Pseudomonadati; phylum Pseudomonadota; class Alphaproteobacteria; order Rhodospirillales; family Azospirillaceae; genus Niveispirillum; species Niveispirillum sp. GW835-FHT14G11. The sequence continues at coordinate 604,414 of NZ_JBXAFZ010000002.1, read as the reverse complement.
CGCCCGTGGAACTGATGCCGGCGGCCAGCAACTGCTCGCCCGAGGTTGCCGAGATCGACATGGGCACGTCCAGCAGGCGCTCGCTGCGCTTCTGGGCGGTGACGACGATCTCTTCCAGTTCGACCGTCTCCGGTGCTGCCGTCTGGGCCGACGCCAGGCCTGTGACGCCGAGCGAGGTGATCGCTGCGCCGATGAAAAGTTGGGCCCGGAAGCTTCGCATAGGTTTCCCCCTTCGGATGTGCGCCCGTTATCGGGCAGCCAATGTTTTTCGTCATCTGAAGGTACCAGCCTGCTTTGCCCATGGTGCGACATAGTCTTGACGCGTCACGACACCTCCGCCTTACCCGGTGTCACCAAGAACGCCTTTCATTGTGTGACTATCGAATTCTTCCGGGTGTTTCTTGCGGGGTGTTTCTTCTTTGGCCGCCGTGAAGAAAATCATCCAGGATGGTGCCGTTGGCGCGGCGTTCGGCATCAATCCGGCCGGCGAGGCGGGGCACCGATTGCGCCTAGCCCTCCTGGCCGGCGCATGGCCGCCTTTCGTGAATTGCCCCCTTGCCGGAAAGCGGCAACATGTATGATATTAAGAGTGATTATTATTTTCTCTATTAACCTCGTGACGGCCGCCGGATCATCCAGCGGTATGGGGACTGCCGGTGAGCGCTTCTGCCTACGCCCCCTCTCCCTCGCTGGAGATACTGTACCGCGACCATCACGGATGGCTGCAGGGCTGGCTGAACCGTCGGCTGGGCAACGCGTCGGACGCGTCGGATCTGGCCCATGACACCTTCGTCCGTCTGCTGGCCAGGCCGGCAGCCAAAGGGTTCGCCAGCTTCGGCGAGGCCCGCGCCTACCTTCGCACTGCCGCCGGTGGCCTGTGCGTCGATCTGTGGCGCCGCCGCGAGGTCGAGCAGGCATGGCTGCACACATTGGCGGTGCTGCCCGAGGAGATGGTGCCGTCGCCCGAACATCAGGCCATCGTCATCGAGACCCTGCTGGAAATCGGCACCATCCTCGGCCGCCTGTCCGAAAAGGCGGCCAGGGCCTTCATCCTGGCGCAGGTCGACGGCATGCCCTACCGCGATATCGCGGCCGAACTGGGCGTGTGCGAGCGGATGGTGAAGAAATATGTCGCGCAGGGCATGCTGCAATGCGCGCTCATCGATGCCGGCCTGGACGGCTGATCCCACCATGATGCCGAATGCGCCCAATCTCAGTGCCAGCGTCGAGAGCCTGGAACAGGCCGCGCAATGGTATGCGGCCCTGCGTGACGAGAGCGTCGCCGAGGCCGACCGGATCGCCTGGAAAGCCTGGCTTGCGCGGTCGTCCGAGAACCGGGCCGCCTGGGCGCATATCGAAAATGTCAGCCGCAAGTTCGAGCCGCTGCGCGGCTACGGCCGGCAGGGGACCACCGCTGCCGTGGCCGGCGTCGAAGCGGCCCGGTCGTCCGCCATGGGCCGCCGCCAGGCGCTCAACAGACTTGCCGGTGCCGTTGGCCTGGGCGTTCTGGGCTGGATGGGTTGGCACCAGACGCCCCTGCCCGAACTGGTGATGGTACTGCGGGCCGACCAGCATACCGGCACCGGCGAGCGTCGCGAACTGGTGCTGGCCGATGGCACGCGCGTCTGGCTCAACACAAGCACCGCGCTGAAGATGGATTACCGGGCCGATCAGCGCCGCGTCGTTCTGCTGGGGGGCGAGATTCTGATCCAGACTGCCGCCGACAGCCTGCAACGGCCCTTCTATGTCGAGACCGGACACGGCCGGCTACAGGCATTGGGCACCCGTTTCACCGTGCGTCAGACCGGTGAACGAACCCGCCTGGACGTGTTCGAGCATGCGGTGGACATCCGCACCATGGAAGGCAGCAGCATGCGCGTGACAGCAGGCCAGGCCGCCGCGTTCGACGCCGGGACCATCGCCGCGCTGGAGAATGCCGACCGCATGCGCGAGGCCTGGAGCCGCGGCAGCCTGCCGGCCGACAATATGCCGCTGGGTGATCTGCTGGAGGAACTGGGCCGTTATCGCCACGGCCATATCAGCGTGGCGCCCGAGGTGGCCGGTCTCAAGGTCATGGGCGTCTACCCGGCCAACGACCCCGACCGGGCGCTTGCCATGCTGGAACAGACGCTGCCCATCCGCGTGCGGCGCAGCCTGCCCTGGTGGATCACGGTCGAGGCCCGCTGAGCCCGCCTGCGGATGGGCCATATCGATCCGATGCGGCGGATTTTTTCGCCGACCCTGTTCCCCTTTTTCGATCTCGCTCGATTCCATGGATGAGAGGTGACGATCCGTATCTGACGCCGCCTCACGTCATCGTGATCCGTTGAGGAGAACCATTCCGTGTCCCGTCACCGCACGTTCGGCCTGCATCCCCGGCGCGTTGCCCGCTTCCCCGATACCGCCCTGCGTCCTGTGGTGCTGGCGGTACAGCTGGCCACTGCCGGCGCGCTGCTTGCGACCACCGCCCTGACGCCGGGAGCCTACGCGCAAACCGCAGCCGAGCCGGTGCGGCGCTTCGACATTCCCGTCAGCACGCTCACCGCGGCGCTCAACCGCTTTGCCGAAGAGGCGGGCGTGTTCCTGTCGGCCCCGGCGGCGCTGACGCAGGGCAAGAACAGCCCAGGCCTGTCGGGCAGTTTCACCGTCGATCAGGGGTTTGCGGAACTGGTGCGCGGCCAGGGGCTGAAGGTGGAGCGACAGGCCGACGGCAGCTATGCGCTGCGGCCGGCACCTGCGGCGGCCGCGTCAACGGGTGTGGTAATGCTGCCGACGATGCAGGTCGAGGCGGGTACCGGGCCGGTACCGGGCGAATTGCCCGCGCCCTATGCCGGTGGGCAGGTAGCGCGCGGCGGGCGGCTGGGCATGCTGGGTAACGTAGACGTGATGGACACGCCCTTCAACATCACCAGCTACACCTCCCTACTGATCGAGGATCAGCAGGCGCAGACGGTGCTGGATGTCCTGAAGAATGAACCCTCGGTCCGGCAAACGGCACCATCGGGGACCTTGGCCGATGCGTCCTTCAACATTCGCGGCTTCGGCCTCACCCCCGGTGCGGTAACGTTCGACGGGCTGCAGGGCATGGCGCCGGCCGTCGGCAACCTTTCGGTGGAGTTTGCCGAAAGGGTGGAAGTGCTCAAGGGGCCGAGCGCCCTGCTTTACGGCATGTCGCCCAGCGGTGCTGTGGGCGGCTCCATCAACCTGGCGCCCAAGCGGGCCGACGATACACCCTTGACGCGCCTGACGCTGGGCGTGGAATCGGATGCCTTGGGGAGGGTGCAGGTGGACCTGGGCCGCCGCTTCGGCGCCAACAATGAATGGGGCCTGCGTTTTAACGGCCGCTACAAGGATGGCGACAGGTTCATCGATGGTGCGAAGAATGAGGGCGAGCTGGGCGCCCTGGCGCTGGACTACCGGGGCGAGCGCCTGCGCATGTCGCTGGATGCCTATCGCCTGCAGGAAAAGCAGCATGGCGGCGGCACCCTGAATGCCTTCCTCGCCAATGGGCTGACGGCGGTGCCAGACGCACCCGACGCCAGCACGAACATGTATCCGGACGCTCCGCAGAGCAAGGAGACGACCGAAGCGGTCATCCTTGGCAGCGAGTACGATTTCAGCGACCTCTGGACCGTCTATGCCAAGCTGGGCGCACAGCGCAACGCGTTTGAAGGGCCGGTCAATTTCGGGGTCCAGGACATATTGGCCAATGGCGACGGGGACGTGATCCGCGATGACGCGCCATCGTTCGCCAGGACCAGAAGTGCCGAAACCGGCCTGCGGGGCTGGTTCCAGACCGGTGCGGTCAGCCATGCCCCGGCCGTCAGCGCCTCCTATCTGAACCGGGAGAGCGGCGGTGGCTTTACATTCGCCTCGTCCCCCCATCCGACCAACATCTACAGGCCCACACCCATCACGGATTATCTTGTTCCGTTCCCGGCGGGCCAACTCCCGAAGACCTCGGAAACCACCCTCAGCGGCTTCGCACTGGCCGACACGCTGGGCTTCATGGACGACCGTATGCTGCTGACCCTGGGCGTGCGGCGGCAGAATGTGAAGGCGACGAATTTCGACGACACTACCGGCGCCGTGACCTCCGAATATGATGCCAGCGCCTGGACGCCGATGGCCGGCCTGGTGGCCAAGCCGACCGACGACCTGTCGCTCTACGCAAACTATATCGAGGGGCTGTCGCAGGGCACGACGGTCGATGATGGCTTCCAGAATGCCGGCAATGTCTTTCCGCCCTACAAGACCAAGCAGATCGAGGTCGGGGCCAAGCTGCAAACGGGCAGTTTCACCAACACGCTGGGCCTGTTCCAGATCAAGCAGCCGAACACGCTGAGCGACGACAGCACCACGCCGCTGCCCACGCTGCGCCTGGACGGTGAGCAGCGTAACCGCGGCGTCGAATGGACGATCTTCGGCGAGCTGGCGCCCGGCCTGCGCATGCTGGGCGGGGTGACCTACCTGGAAGCGACGCTGACCAGGACTCAGGACAGCCTGCTGGATGGAAATCGGGCGGCCGGCGTGCCGCGCTGGACAGCCAACCTGGACCTGGATTGGGACGTGCCGGGTGTGCCGGGCCTGGCGGTGAACGGGCATGTCCTTTACACCGGCGCGCAGTATGTGGACGACACCAACGCGCTGACCCTGCCGTCATGGACACGGCTGGACCTGGGCGCGCGCTACGCGACGGAGATCGGTGGCAAGCCCGTCCTGTTCCGCGCCGGCGTGAACAACCTGTTCGACAGGAACTACTGGCAAGGCGTGTTTTTCAACGGTTCACTCACCGTGGGAGAGCCGCGCACGTTCCGGCTGTCCGCCAGCATCGATCTCTGAAGTATCCGGACGATGCGAACAGAAACCGCCGCCCGCCGCCATCCCGTTGCCCTTGCCGGCCGCATCCTGCTGGCGGTCCTGGGCGGTTACGCCTTTTGCTGGGGCGTGATCGCCCTGTGCGCAGCAGGGACGTTTCCGTTGGGGGTGGCGTTTCATGACGGGGAGACGCTGGGGTCGATCCTGGCGCTCCTGCTCTATCCGGCGGCGTTCCTGTGGGCCTTTGCGGCCCGCAGCCCCTGGCGGGTGGGTGTGGTGATGGTCGGCGGCGGCGCGCTGATGGCAGCCGCCGCCTCATTGATCCAGATGAGCCTGACCTAAGGGGTAGCCGATGTTCCAGAGCTTTCGCCATGCCGCAACCTGGGTGCATACATGGTTCGGCCTTGTGCTGGGTTTTGTGCTCATGGTCGTCTTCTTCTTCGGTTCGCTCTCGGTCTTCGATCGCGAGATCGACCGTTGGGCCATCCCGGCATCGCGCTTCGCGTCGCAGCCCATGCCTTCGTTCGACAAGGTGCTGCACCCGGTGTTCAAGGGTATCCAGCCCAACCAGGAGAGCCTCGAGCAGGCCCGGATGCTGATCGACGGGCCGTTGCCCGCGCATTGGGATCATCCCAGTTCCTGGGGTGCGTATACCACCCACCGCGATCCGGTTCTCAATATGTACGCGTCATGGGAGACGCCAAATGCGCGGGTGCCCGACTCCGTCTTCGGCTATCGCACCATCGACCCGCGCAGCGGTACGGTGTTTCCTGACGACCAGTTGAAGATCGGCAGCCAGTTCTTCTTTCCGCTGCATTACAATCTTACCCTTGAGTATGACCTCACACCCAACGGCAGGGACCTTGGCACCTGGATCGTCGGCTTTGCCGGGTTGATCATGCTGGTGGCGCTGATCTCGGGCGTGGTCATGCATCGCAAGATCTTCCGTGAGTTCTTCACGTTCCGGCCGGAGAAGAACATCCAGCGCAGCGTTCTCGACCTGCACAACATGACCGGCGTGCTGGCGCTGCCATTCCATTTCTTCTTCGCCCTGACCGGGCTGCTGATTTTCGCCGATACCTATTTCCCGGTGACGGATACCCAGCTCGAACCATTGCATGAACTGCACGAGAGGATCGAGGAACAGGAAACGGGATTGCCGCGTGACCGCGCGGGTGTGGCGGCACCGCTGGCCTCCGTGGATGCGATGGTTGCCGAAGCGCAGCGGCGCTGGGCCGCGAAGGGCATGGCGGGCGAGGTCGGCTCCCTCAGCATCAATCATGTCGGCGACGCCAATGGCTATGTGAGCATCTTTCGCGCCGGCACCGACCGCATCGCGAATGTGAGCGACGGCATCCACTTCAAGGCCAGCACGGGGGACGTGTTGCGCGAGGATCCCCCGCAGACTGCCGTGGGCAAGGTCGCCGACTTCCTGGTCGGCCTCCACCTTCAGCATTTCCGCCACTGGCTGCTGCGCTGGTTCTATGTGCTGGGCGGCCTGATGGGCACGGCCTGCATCGCCACCGGCCTCATCTTCTTCGTCGAGAAGCGCAAGAGGCAGCATGCCCGGACCGGCAGCCAGGGCAGCCGGATGGTCGATGCGCTGGCCGTCACCATGATCACCGGCATGCTGATCGCCACCCTGAGCATCCTCAACGCCAACCGCCTGCTGCCGGAGATGCCGCTCGCCGGCTGGCCGCCGCGCGACGCTCTCCAGATATACCTGTTCTGGACCGGCTGGGCGCTGGCCATGCTGCATGCCTTCGCCCGCAGCGCCCCGGTAGCGGTGGGCAAGATCAACCCGGCATGGCGTGAACAATGCTGGGCCGTGGCTTTCATGGCCGTCGCTGCGGTGCTGCTCAACTGGATCACCACCGGCGATCATCTCCTGCGCACCATCGGTATCGGCTACTGGCCGGTCGCCGGGATGGACCTGTCCCTGCTCGCTGCCGCCGCCGCCGCCATGTTCGCGGCGCGCAGGATCGGTCAGGGGGAAACGACGGAAGCGGATCGGTCCCCAACGCGGGCCGCCAAACGGGAGACGGTCATTGTCTGACGAACTCCTGCTTGCTGGTGCCGTGCTGTGCAGCATCGCCGGGTTCGCATGGCTGGCGCTGGCGATGGATGCCCACTGGCAACAGGTGCACCGCTGCGGCAAGCCCATGCCTGGCGTACGCCGCCTGTTGCGTGTGGCAGGGGGCATTGCCCTCCTGCTCTCGCTTGTCCTGTGCAATCTTGCCGATCACGCGACGATCGCGTCGCTGGTATGGGCCATGGCGCTCACCGCCGGGGCACTGCTGGTTGCCTTCACGCTGGCCTGGCGCCCGCAGTTGCTGCGGGTGCTATGGCTGTGGGGCGGCCGCGGTGCGGGTGGCGTGTGACGCATGCGCATGCTGACCTGCACCTGACAGGTCGTGGATGTCGGATTTCACGCGGATGAGGCGTTGTGATGGATGTATCATCGCTCTCTCCTCGCTCGAATTCCCGCCATAGGGCGTTAAAATCAGTGCGCCCGGTGGGCTGAAGCCCGCAGAACCTTGATGAATAGGCACTTCCCCACCAGACCCCTGATGGGGCATCGGGGCAGGACCGGGCGACATGGCGCTATCCCCCGTCCGGGGGCCCATCCAGCACCATGGCGGCGGCGGGGGTGGTGCGGGGCAGGATCTGGTAGGGCATCTGCTGCTCGGCCGGGACCGGTGCGGTCCGGCGGGTGCGCAGCAGGGCGAAGGCCAGGGTCGCGGCGGCGACCAGCGCGATCAGGGCGAACAGCCCGGCCGGTCCCAGGGCCGCCATGGTCACGGCACCGCTGAGCGGTCCCAGGATGGCGCCACCGGCATAGACCAGGACCAGGCCACCCGTGGCGCCGACGCGCGCGCCATCGGTCAGGCGGTCATTGGCATGGGCGACGAACAGCGGGTAGAGCGCGAAAGCCACGCCGCCGAAGAGGGCCGCCGCCGGCAACAGCAGGACAGGCAGCGCCAAGGCGGCCAGGATCAGCAGCAGTGCCAGCGCCAGGGCCGCCGCCAGCGTGCCGATGATCACCCGGCGGCGGTCGAACCGGTCGGACAGCAGGCCCAGCGGCCATTGCAGCACCACCCCGCCCAGGATGGCGATGCCCATGAACCGGGATGTCTGCGACAGGTCCATGCCGATGCCGGCGGTGAACAACCCGCCCAGGGCATAGAAGGCGCCCAGCATGATCCCGGTCGCCAGCGCGCCGGCCACGCCCAGCGGTGAGGCTGCATACAAGGCGCCCAACCCCATGGCCCCGCCTTCCGGCGAGGGTGGCGGCGGCATGCGGGTCAGCGCGATGGGCAGCACCGCCAGCGACATCAGCAGCGATCCGGCGACCAGCGGCAAAAGCGGCTGCGACGTGGCCAGCATCAGGATCGGCTGTCCCACCGCCTGACCGACATACAGCGCGATCATATAGGTGGCGAGCACGCCGCCCCGCCCCGTGGCCGGGGCGCGGTCGTTCAGCCAGCTTTCCAGGCAAACGAAAATGCCGGCCATGCACAGCCCGTCCAGCAGCCGCAAGCCCGCCCAGAAGGCCGGATGCTGATAGAGCGCATAGGCCAGCATCGAGGCGGAGAACAGGGAGACGAAGGTGGCAAAGGCCCTTATATGCCCCACGCGCCCGATCAATGTGAAGGCCAGGGGTGACCCCAGGCCCAGCCCGATGAAATAGGCGGTGCCCATCCAGCCGATGGTGACCGGTGATGCCCCGGCCTGTTGCAGACGCAGGGCGATCAGTGTGGCCATGAAGCCGCTGCCGGCCATGGCCAGGAAGATGGCGGCCAGCAGCGACCGGACGGGACGCCAGCCGGTCATCGTGCGATGGGGGCCGTCATGGTGCCGCCCCGCAATGGCGAGGATAGGGCGTAACCCAATGCCAGCCCGACCAGCATGCCCGGCATCCCCTCATAGATGTCATGGTGCCAGCCCAGCAGCCGCCAGCCCAGGGCCACGGCGACGCCGGCCAGCATCATGGCGATGGCCGTGCGTTGCGGCACGTCCCGGCCCAAGGCCAGCAGGATCAGCATGGGGCCGAAGGCCACGGCCAGGGTCGACCAGGACAGGATGACCAGGCTGAACACGCTTTGCGTGCCGGCCAGCGCGATCAGCAGGGCGAAGCCCGTGACCCCGGCCGTGGCCAGCTTCAGGGCCCAGGGTGCCTCCAGCCGTTCGGGCACCAGATCATGGGTGATGGCGGCCGAACAGGCCAGGACCAGGCTGTCGGCCGTGGACATGGTGGCCGCGAAGATGCCGGCCAGGACCACCCCCACCAGCACCGGCGGCAGCAATTCCAGCGCCATGGTCGGCAGCGCCATTTCCGGGTCGAGATCGGCCAGCCCCGGCAGGTACAGCCGCGACAGCATGCCGACACCGGTGGCCAGCAGATAGAACAGGGTGAAGAAGGAATAATACCAGATGCGGGCCCGCGCGATGCCCTCCGGCCGGTCCAGCGCCATGAACCGTACCATCACATGCGGCTGGCCGATGACACTGACGCCCGCAAACATCCAGCCGACGATAAAAAGTACCAAACCGGACAGGCCCGGCAACAGCAGGTCCGGCGGGGTCAGCGACAGAAACCCGTCGATGGCACCCATCTGGGCGATGCTGGCAGTCCAGCCGCCCCGACCATCCACGGCGACCAGGAACAGCAGGCCCATGGCCAGCAGCATGACGCTGCTCTGCGCCGCATCGGTCCAGATGCTGGCGCGGATGCCGCCGGCCAGGCAATAGGCCAGGATCATGGCCGCGACGATCCAGGCACCCAGGGTCGGCGACCAGTCTAGGACCCCGTGCAGGGCCTTGCCGCCGGCCGCGATCTGTGCGGCTGCATAGGCGCCCAGGAAAATGACAGTGATGATGGCGGCCAGCCGCCGCCACAGCCGCATGTCGCCCCCCTGCCACCCGGCCAGCACCGAGCCGAAGGAGGCCTCGCCCGTGCGGGCTGTCGCTTCGCGCAGGCGGCCATGGATGAACAGGGACGCCAGCAGGTCGCCGGCGATCCAGCCCAGCATCAACCACACGGATGACAGGCCGACCGTGTAGGTGTAGCCGATGACGCCGATGAACATGTAACCGGAATTGTTCGTCGCCACCGCCGACAGACCGACCAGCCACGGCCTCACGCTGTTGCTGGCCAGATAATAGTCCCGCCGGGTGCGGCGTGACCGGGAGACGGACACAAGCCCGATGCCCAGGAAAATCAGCAGGAAGGCCACGAAACTGGCGGTGATCATGGGAAGCCCCTTAAATGGTCACGCGGCGATGGCGGCCACCGGACGGATGCTGTCGGTTCCGACCAACCCGTCATGCAGGGCCCGCACGGCGCGATCGAAATCCGGCCGGGCGACGATGAACTGAACATCGACATTGCGGATCTGATGCTGGATGCCCATCACCGGCACGCCCGCCCCGGCCAGGGCGGACAGCGCATCGGCCAGCAGGCCCGGACGGTTCAGATCGCTGCCGATGATGGCGACGATGGAAATGGCATGGGTGGCCAGGCCGGCAGTGGGAAACCGGGTTTCCAGCTCGTCGACCACCTTCTGAACGGCGGAGCCGTCGGCCCGCAGATAATGGGTGATGGTGTTGGCATTGCTGGATTTGGCGATGATCCAGGTGCGGTGGCGGGTCAGTGCCTCCAGGATGGCGGCGTCATAACCCTTTTCACCCACCATGTCCTGCTCGAAGAACTCCAGCGCCGTGCCGTTGCGCAGGCCCGTGACGATCTCTACCCTTGGGCAATCGGAGATGTAGTCGCCGCAGATCAGGGTGCCGTCATCGGCCGGATCGAAGGTGTTCTTCACCCGCAGCCGGATGCCGGCCTGACGCAATCCACGGCCCGCGCGGGGATGGATGGCCTCCATCCCCAGATTGGCCAGCTGGTCGGCCACGTCATAGTTGGTGCGGCCGATCTTGCGGGCATTTTCCGGACCCACCAGTTTGGGGTCGGCGCTGGACAGGTGGAATTCCTTGTGGATGATGGCTTCGGTCGCACCGGTCAGCACAGCGATGCGCGAAAAGGTCATCTCCGAATAGCCCCGGTCATAGCGGGCCACCATGCCGCCCTGGCACTGGGCATAGCCGGTGATGATGGGCAGCGTGTCCGACAGGTCGATACCGGCCATGCCATCGGCGATGCGCTGGTCCAGGTCGGGCCGGGCCGTGTCGCGCCAGCCGGTCAGGTCGATCATCCGCGCCTTGACGCCATGGTCGCGCAGCAGCAGGGCGGTATTGTGGGCGCTGTGCGCCTCGCCCAGCCCCGCCAGCATTTCCCGCACCGCCGCCAGTGGCTCGGCCAGGCGGAAATGTCCGTGAGAGCGCAGGCGGTGCAGGTCGTCCAGGCATTGGCGCGCACCGTCGATACGCTCCGCCACGAAGGCGTCGGCCATGCGCCGGCTGTCGCCGTCTTCGGTGAAAATGGCGGCGTTGCGCGCCTTCATCGCGACGGCCACAAGGTCCAGGGCACGGGTCCAGTCATCACCGTTGGCATCCTTGATGAACGCCGCATAGACGCCGGGTTCGCCCGTCTTCTTGTGTTCCAGCAGCAGGTCGGTGATGCCGGCATAGGCGGAGACAACGAAGGCGCGGCCATAGAGCGCCGGTCCCTGCCGCCCACCGATCAGCACATTATCCAGCACGGTCTGCGTGGCGGCGATGGAGGTGCCGCCGATCTTTTCGATCGTATGACCCGTCATCACGCGGCACTCCGCGTCAAGGGGCCCGTCATGGGGCGGATGGCGGCGATGTCGCGCCGCGCGGCGATGAAGTCCGGGCGGGGTGTGACGGGGCCGAACGGTTCTTGCAGCCGGTTGGACAGGGCGTTGTAGACCAGGAAGGCATTGGCCCGGGGCAGGGGGGTGATATTGCCATTCGACCCGTGCATGATGTTGCAGTCGAAGATGATCACCGTCCCCGGCTCGCCCGTGGGGGCGACGATGCCGTGACGGTTGACCAGATCGGCCAGACTATCCTCGTCCGGCACACCATATTCCTGCTTCTTCAGCGAGGATTTATAGTGGTTCTCCGGCGTTTGCCCCACGCAGGTCAGGAATTCCCGGTGCGATCCGGGGATCAGCATCAGCGGCCCGTTATGCGGGGTGTTGCGGGCCAGCAGCACCGACATGGACAGGGCCCGCATGCGGGGCATGCCATCCTCCACATGCCAGGTCTCGAAATCGGAATGCCAGTAGAACTCCCGACCCTGGAAACCGGGTTTGTAGTTCAGGCGCGACTGGTGGATATAGACATCGTCGGCCAGCAGGAACTGCGCCACCTCCGACAATCGCGCATCAGCGGCCAGCCAGGCCATCATGGCGTTCTGGCGGTGGATTTCGAAGATCGACCGCACCTCGGTGCCGCCGGGTTCGGTGATGATGGTCTCCGGCTTCAGTCCCTGCGGATGGCCCAGCAGGCCAGCCGCTTCAGCGCGCAGGGTGTCGACCTCTTCGGCGTCGAACAGGCTTTCCAGGACGAGATAGCCATTTTCCTCGAAGAAATGGGCCTGCGCCTGGGAGATCGGGGCATCGGGACGCCAAGGGCCGTGCAGCACGGGGTCGAGTCGCGGCAGCAACCGCGCCTGATCAGCGCAGCGGGAGGGGTAGTGATCGGTCATGAGATGGTCTCGCAATGAAATTCCGGGTTCTGGCGGCGGTGCATGATCATCACGCCGCCCTGTCGGCCGGATAGGCGCCGGTCTCGTCATGCACCTCGCGGCCGGTCACCGGCGGGTTGAAGACGCAGGCCATGACCATTTCGGTGCGGCCGCGCAGGATGTGCCGGTCGTTCAGGTTCAGCGCATACATCGTGCCGGGCCGGATATCATGGACCTGTCCCGTGGCCAGATCCTCGATGCTGCCCTCGCCGCTGATGCAATAGACCGATTCCTGGTGGTTCTTGTAATGCATGGGCAGTTCGGCGCCGGCCTGGATGGTGGTGATGTGGAAGGAAAAGCCCATGCCGTCATCCTTCAACAGCAGGCGGGCGCTTTCCCAGCCGGGGGCCGCAACATTACGGTCGGACGCGCGGGCATCCGTCAGGGTGCGAACGATCATGTTGATATTCCTTGCTGGTTACTCTGCGGCGGCGCTGTAGCGGGGCGTCACGGCCAGTGCGACGCATTGTTCCAGGATATGCAGGCCCTGCGACAGCTCGGCCTCGGTGATGGTCAGGGGTGCCAGCACCTTCACCACCTCGTCATGGGCGCCGCTGGTTTCGATGATGACGCCGCGCGCGAAGGCGGCGGCGGTGATGCGCGTCGCGATCTCGCCCGATCCGACATCAATGCCCTGCATCATGCTCCGGCCCTTGACGCGCATCTGGTTGCCATAGGGGGCGGCGATGGCGTGCAGGCCGCGGCCCAGAAGCTCGGCCCGCTGACGCACCGTCTGTTCGAACGCGCCATCGCGCCAGAAATGGCGCAGGGCGGCTGTGGCGGTGACGAAGGCGTGGCAATTGCCCCGGAAGGTGCCGTTATGCTCGCCGGGTCGCCACTGGTCCAGTTCCGGCCGCAGCAGGGTCAGCGCAAAGGGCAGGCCCATGCCGGACAGCGATTTGGCCAGGGTGACGATGTCGGGGGTGATCCCCGCTTCTTCAAAGCTGAAGAAGCCGCCCGTGCGGCCACACCCGGCTTGGATTTCGTCCAGGATCAGCAGGGCACCGTGACGCCTGGCGATGTCGGCGATCTTGCGCAGCCAGTCAGCGGAGGCGACATTCAGGCCGCCTTCACCCTGCACCGCCTCCACCAGGATGGCGGCGGGCTGGTCCAGTCCGCTGGACGGGTCGGACAGGCGCTGGTCCAGCAGATCGGCCGTATCGATGTCGGGACCGTGATAGCCGTCGAACGGTTCATGGCTGACATGGTTCAGCGGCACACCGGCCCCGTCGCGCTTGCCGGCATTGCCGGTGCAGGCCAGGGAACCCAGGGTCATGCCATGGAAGCCGTTGGTGAAGGCGATGACATGCTGTCGCCCCGTCACCTTGCGCGCCAGCTTCAAGGCCGCTTCCACCGCATTGGTGCCGGTGGGGCCTGTGAACATGGCGCGATAGGACAGGCCGCGCGGGACCAGGATGGTGCGCTCCAACTCGATCAGGAAGGCCTGCTTGGCGGCGGTGTGCAGATCCAGGCTGTGGGTGATGCCGTCGGCGGTGATATAATCCAGCAGGGCCTGCTTCAGGACCGGATGGTTGTGGCCGTAATTCAGGCTGGAGCAGCCCGACAGGAGGTCGAGATAGCGTCCGCCCTGCGCATCCTCCATCCATGCGCCTTGGGCTCGGTTGAACAGGCGGGGCATGGCACGGGAATAGCTGCGGACCTGGGATTCCAGACGGTCGAAGGTGGTGACGTCGGGCGGGGTGGCCGTTGGTGTCGGCATCATGATGGTTGTTTCCCTTTGTTGATGGCGGGCATGGGGGCCCGGTCAGGCGGCAGCGCGCACCGTGGGCAGCGGGCCGATGGTGACCAGATGCTCGCTCTCCTGCGTGCCGGCGAGATGGCGTTGGCGATCGAAATGCGCGTCGTGGCGCAGCGGGGCCCCCTGGCTGTCGGCAAAGCCCTGGAACAGCGCCCAACTGGCCTGGTTGGAGGGGGTGATGGTGGTGGCGATGGTGGTGAGGTCGCCCAGGCCGGGGCGGGACAGCAGGGCCGTCAGCAGGCGGCGGCCCAGCCCCTGGCCGCGAACAACGGGATCGACCGCGACCTGCCAGACGAACAGGGTGCGGGGATCGGCCGGCAGGCGATAGCCCGAAACCCAGCCGACAACCCGTCCCGCCCCCTCGGCCAGGATGCAGCAATCGGCGAAATGGCTGGCCTGCAAGAGGTTGCAGTAGAGCGAGTTGACGTCCAACGGCGGGCAGGCCGCAATCAACCGGTGGATGGCGGCACCATCGGCCGCCTGTGGTTTGCGTAAAGAGAAAGCCACAGTCCCGTGGGGAAAGCCTGTGGCGGCGGGTTGGTGGGCTGGCAGAGCCATTCTTCACCCCCTTGATATTTTATCTTTCGAATTAAATTGACGGGATCGATGGGCCCCATCTCGGCTGGATTGGTGCCAATTTTGACGCAACCTGCCCACGAGTCAACCATTTTGCGCGCATGGCATGTAATCGCGGACAGGATCGCCGCGTGATTGGTTGGGAAAATTGCTTCATTGATTGAAATATAATCACGCTTGCTGGTCCGCATCGCCCCCGGTAAAGCAGGCGTTCCTACGGACTGCGAAGTGATCGGCGATCATGATTGAACCCCGCACAGAGGCGGCCCTGCGGGCCATCCGTCGCATCATGCGCGCGGCCGATCAGGCGGAGCGGCAGTTGGTGACGGCTACCGGTCTGACGCCGTCGCAATTGCTGCTGTTGCAGGAAGTGGCAAGGCGGGGGCAGGCCACGCCCAGCACCCTGGCATCGGCCGTGCAGTTCAGCCAGGCCACGGTCACCAATCTGGTTGACCGGCTGGAGGTGCTGGAACTGGTCGAACGGCGGCGCGGCGATCAGGACCGGCGGCAGATCTGGGTGGTGATCACGGCCAAGGGACGTGAAATCCTGGCCAAGGCGCCGGACATGCTCCAGGACCTGTTTTCCGGCCGTTTCCAGCATCTGCCGGATTGGGAGCAAGCCATGGTCGTCGCCATGCTGGAGCGGCTGAGCGCCCTGCTGGACGCGGAAAAGATCGACGCCGCTCCGCTGATCGATACGGGCGGGCCGATCGATCGGCTACCATCGTGAACTTGGGGTATGGCCTTCGACGTCCGGTTTGCGTGCGTCTCAACCAGCGAACGGGGTCGGCCGTGCGGTTCTGATCGGCGGCCCCGGCCCCGTCATTCCGTCCGGCGCCTAGCCTTGTCCAGTTCGGCGCGGCTGGCCCAGTGGGAATGGGTGCCGCTGCTGATCTTGTGCGGCAGGGCGATGCGGCAGACGGGGCCATCGCTGAACCGCTTGCAATCGACCAGGATATGTTGATGAAGCTGGGCGCCAACCTGTCCTATGTCTATCAAGACAGCATCTATTGGGGTCCGGATAATACCAACCGCGAACCGGGCTATGGTCAGGTCGATGCCCGCATCAGCCTGGGCCATGTCGACGGCTCCTGGCAGGTGACGGTCTATGGCAAGAACCTAACCGACGAACTGTACCGGACCAGCATCATCCCCTTCGCGGGGGATGAGGTCTCGCTCTACGGTGCCCCGCGCACCTATGGTGTGCGCATGTCGACACGGTTCTGATGCCGATAGGCCGGCACTGAGGAGGTCCGCCCCGGTCCCCATGCGGGACCGGGGCGGATCGCCGTTATCGTCGAGCGGCAAATATTGTCGTCCAGCTTAGCCGGGGATGCCTGTCAGCGTTAGCAGCGTGCAAGAAAAGGGCGCTGACGGCGGTGATTCAGGAAGTCTATATCCAGGGCATCTCGACCCGATCTGTCGCTGACCGGGTACAGACGGTGGAACAGTGGCAGAATTACGATGGGACCGGTCCTGGACTTTTCCGGCCATATAGAGCTGGGAATTGCCGGACAACCGGGTCGCTTCGCGCGCCTGGGAGGAGGGGGCCGCCACGACGTCGATCGTGCTGAGGCTGCTGACACGGGCCTTGTCATATAACATGTCGACCTCGGCCTCTTTGCTGAGCGGTTGGCCGGGACGACTTTCAACTGCGCCGGTCTGCCGCCATGACGGGGCATCGGCGGCAGTACCACCCGTCGATCATCAGCAGATAGCGGTCCTGGTGGCGCGGGCCGCTTCCGGGAACCAGGCCGGCTGACGTGATATGTTGCAGTGAACGCCCCTCAATTCTCCTTGCCCAAAGGGGGCTGGAGCCCACATGAATCATTTCCAGGCTGCTGATCACATCCCGAGCATGAGCAAACCTTGATCAGCACCCGCATGGATGAGGCGCATGGACCGGCGAGAAAGACGATGAGGATACTGATCATCGAGGATGACCCGAAGATCAGCGCCTATGTCGAGAAAGGCATGAAGGAGGCCGGACACGTCATCGACATTGCCGAGGATGGCGAAACGGGTCTGCATCTCGCCTCCACCGAAAAATACGATGTCCTGATTGTTGATCGCATGGTGCCGAAACTCGATGGGCTGTCCATTGTCCGGACCCTGCGCGGCAGCGGCAACCTGACGGGCGTCCTGATCCTGAGTTCGCTGGGCGATGTCGATGACCGGGTGGCGGGCCTGCGCTCCGGCGGTGATGATTATCTGGTCAAGCCTTTCGCCTTCATTGAGCTTCTGGCCCGCGCGGAGGCGCTGGGCCGGCGTGCCTCATCCTCGCCCTCGGCGCAATCGACCCTGCTGAAGGCGGGGGATCTGGAGATGGATCTGCTGGCGCGCAAGGTCCGGCGCAGCGGCAGGCTGATCGAGTTGCAGGCCCGCGAATTCCGCCTGCTGGAATATCTGCTGAAATTCAAGGGCCAGCTTGTCACCCGCACCATGCTGCTGGAAGGTGTCTGGGATTATCATTTCGACCCGCAAACCAGCGTCATCGACGTCCATATCAGCCGCCTGCGCAAGAAGCTGGGTGACACGGGCAATATTCTGATCAAGACGGTGCGTGGTGCGGGATACATCATCGACAACGGTTTCTAGACGCTATATCGACAGCTCCAGCTTCAAGATGGCGCTGCTGTTCACGGTTCTGATGGCCGTGTCGGCGGCGATCCTGGGCTATTTCCTGATCGATGTCGGCCGCCGCGATTTCCTGCGGGAGACGGAAGCCGCCATCGATATCGAGATCAGCATGATCTCCGCCCTTGAGAACAGCGAAGGC
The DNA here is from genome assembly GCF_058793615.1 of Niveispirillum sp. GW835-FHT14G11. Lineage (NCBI taxonomy): Bacteria > Pseudomonadati > Pseudomonadota > Alphaproteobacteria > Rhodospirillales > Azospirillaceae > Niveispirillum > Niveispirillum sp. GW835-FHT14G11. The sequence goes on along the minus strand of NZ_JBXAFZ010000002.1, from coordinate 586,810 downwards.
CGGCTGGCCCGGTATATCCAGCATCGTGCCAAGGATGATCAGGTTGTTCGCTTCCGGTACGAGGATGAAGGCGGGAGGCTGCGGGGCGGCACCATCGATCCGATGCCGGCGGACCTGGGGAAGGTTGCCGAGGGTGTCCTGCGCTTCGATCTGGACACCAGCAACGGCCGGCAGGCATTCGCGGCCAAGGTCCATACGTTTCAGGATGGATCGCGCATCGTCGTCGCCCGCAATGTGCATGAACTCATCGCCAGCTTTGACCGGCTCAAGCATCTCAGCTGGTTGATGATGGCGCTGATGCTCAGCGTCGTGCTGGTCAGCTTCGCCATCAGCCATTTCGTCGTCAGCCGCATCAACCGCATCGCCTTCACCGCCCGCCGGATCGTCGAAACCGGCGACCTGTCGCAACGCCTCTCGATCGACAGCCGCTGGGACGATCTCAGCAATCTGTCGGCGGTGCTAAACGGCTTTCTGGCCAAGATCGAGGATCTGATGAATGGTGCGCGCGAGGTCAGCAACAATATCGCCCATGATCTGCGCACGCCCCTGAGCGGTCTGCGCGGCGATATCGAGGCCCTGAAAGGCCGCCCGGTCGATGATCAGCAGATCGACGCCTTGCTGGCCGATGCCGATCGTGTGCTTGGGGTGTTCCACGCCCTGCTGCGGATCAGCAATATCGAACGGGGTAAGCGCAGTAGCTTCATGGGCGATGTCGATCTGGGCGCAGTCGTCCAGGATGTCGCCGAGCTTTATGAGCCGGTCGCCGAGGAAAAGGACATAAGCCTGGACATCAGAACGGAGCCGACCGCGATTGTCGGGGGCGACCGGGACCTGCTGTTCCAGTTGTTCGCCAATCTGCTGGATAATGCCATCAAGTTCTCGCCCGCCGGATCGATCATCCGCCTCTATGCGGGCGCCGGAACGGGCCGGGTGGTGGCAATCATCGAAGACCAGGGGCCGGGCATCCCGGAACCTGAGAAGGACAAGGTCTTTAAGCATTTCTATCGCGGCGACGCCAGCCGCAGCACACCGGGCAATGGCCTGGGCCTGAGCCTGGTGCGCGCCGTGGCCGAACAGCACCAGGCGCGCATCACCCTGGACGATGCCGGTCCGGGCCTGCGCGTGACGATCACCTTCTGACCTTACCAATAATTTAGAAAGGGGTAAGTTTGCGGCGACGACGCGTGCCCTAATGTGGCCAAGGCAATAAACGGCACGTTGGCGGACAATGAGTTCCAACATCAAGAAGATCGCGGTGATCGGCACGGGGATTTCCGGCCTGGGGGCCGCGTCGCTGCTGCATCCACGCCATGACATCACGGTCTATGAGAAGAACGATTATATCGGCGGCCACAGCCGCACGGTGGAGGTTCAAACCCGTGACGGCGTGGTTCCGGTCGATACCGGCTTCATCGTGTTCAACAAGCGCAACTATCCGCTGCTGACCCGCCTGTTCGCCCATCTGGAGGTGCCGGTTACCAAAAGCGACATGTCGTTCGGGACCAGCATCGATGATGGCTGGCTTGAATATGGTACCCGCAAGCCCGCCGATTTCCTGGCCCAGAAGCGCAACCTGCTGCGGCCGGCCTTCTGGGGCATGGTTGCCGATATCCTGAAATTCAACAAGGCGGCGGGTGCCTATCTCAGTGCGCCCCCCAGCGTCACGCTGGGCCAGTGCCTGGATGAGATGGGCATGGGGCGCTGGTTCCGGCAATATTATCTGCTGGCCATGGGTGGTGCGATCTGGAGCACGCCGCTGGACGAGATGTTGAAGTTCCCGGCCTGTACTTTCGTGCGGTTCTTTGAGAACCACGGGCTGCTGACTATCGATGATCATCCGCAATGGTACACGGTGGCGGGTGGGTCGCGTGAATATGTCCAGCGCCTGTCCACCCCCTTCAAGGACAAGATCAATCTGGGTCGCGGCGTCAGAAGGACATGGCGCACGGATGGCGGTGTCATGGTCGAAGACGACCAGGGGCGTCAGGACCACTATGACGAGGTGGTGTTTGCCTGCCACGCCGATCAGGCATTGGCGATGATCGCCGACGCGGATGGCGATGAGCGCACCATCCTCTCCGCCTTCCGGTACCAGCCCAACCGCGCGGTTTTGCACAGCGATACCAGCTTCATGCCCAAACGCCGGCAGGCCTGGGCAAGCTGGGTCTATCTGTCGGAAGGCCGGGATGCCGGCCAGGGCGGAATGTCCCAGGGCGGAATGTCGTTGAGTTATTGGATGAACAATCTGCAGCCGCTGGCCACCGACCAGCCCCTGATCGTCACGCTCAATCCCGGCCGCGAACCCGATCCGGCCCTTGTCTATGATGACCATATGTTCGAACATCCGGTCTTCGATGTCGCGGCGATCGGCAACCAGGGCCGGATTGCGGAGATCCAGGGGCGCCGGCACCTCTGGTTCTGCGGTGCCTATCAGCGCTACGGCTTCCACGAGGATGGGCTTGGCAGTGCTGTGGAGATGGCGCGCCGCATGGGGATCGATCCGCCATGGTGACGACGCCGCAGCTCTACACCGCCAAAGTCATGCATAAGCGGCTTTTCCCCAAGGAGAACGCCTTTCACTATGGCGTGTATTATCTGGCCCTGCCCTTGCCGGCTCCACCCGTTGCGGGGCGTCTGGCCGGGTTTCACGCCGGTGACCTGGGACGGCGCGATGGCAGCGATCCGACGCCCTGGGTCAGGAGCATTCTGGGTGATTACGGGTTGAACGAGGCAACGCATGCCATCGTCCTGCTCACCATGCCGCGCATCCTGGGCTATGTGTTCAATCCCGTCAGCTTCTACCTGTGCCTTGACGGGGCGGGCGGGCTGAAGGCCGTGCTGTGCGAGGTGCACAATACGTTCGGCGAACAGCATTGCTATCTCTGCGCCCATCCGGACCACGCGCCGATCACCGGCGGCCAGTGGCTGGAGGCGGAGAAGCTTTTCCATGTGTCGCCGTTCCTGCCGCGATCCGGGACCTACCGGTTCCGGTTTGACCTGACGGCGGACCGGATGGCCATCCAGATCGATCATTATGACGCGGATGGCAGCAAGCAGCTGGTCACCGCGCTGACCGGCACCTTCAACCCGTTGACAGAGGCGAGCTTGCGGCGGGCCTTCTGGCGGCACCCGCTGGTGGCCCTGAAGGCGATCAGCCTTATTCACCTGCAGGCAGTCAAGCTGCTGATCAAGGGCGTCCGCTTTATTTCCAAGCCGGCGCAGCGTGCGCAACGGGTGTCCGCCACCCGAAGCCTTGGCACGATCCAGGACGATGTGGATGCGCGCCGCGTGAAGCAGACGACATAAAACCAAATCGCAAAGAGGTACGGGACATGTTTGGTCGACACATTGCGGATCAATTCTTTGCGGCCCTCGACCATATCGACTATGGGTCGATCACCATCCGCACGCCGGACGGGCGGACACATGCCGCCGCGGGGGCGAAGGCAGGGGCGCAGGCCCGACTGGACATCCATGACTGGCGCGTGATCGGCGGCATGATCCGTCATGGCGACGTGGCCCTGGCGGAGGCCTATCGCGATGGCTGGTGGGATTCACCCGATCCGACGCAGCTGTTCCTGTTCGGCCTGCAGAACCAGTCGGCCCTTGACGCCTATATCCATGGCAATGTCTTCGGCAGGCTGGCGTCGCGCGTGGCCCATCTGTTCACCCGCAACACCGTGCGCGGCAGCGCCAAGAATATTCATGCCCATTACGATCTGGGCAATGATTTCTATGCGCTGTGGCTGGACCCGTCGATGACCTATTCGGCGGCGATCTTCGCCGACGCGAACGAGACGCTGGAGGATGCGCAGACCCGCAAATATGACCGGATGATCGATCACCTGAACCCGTCTGGCAGCCTTCTGGAAATCGGCTGCGGCTGGGGCGGGTTTGCCAAGCGCGCCTTGCACCGGGGCGATTACGCCATCAAGGGCCTGACGATTTCCAAGGCCCAGCATGAATTCGCCGCCCGCCGCGTCGGCGATCAGGCGGTCATCGCGCTGGAGGATTACCGCCATCAGAAAGGTCTTTATGACCAGATCGTCTCCATCGAGATGTTCGAGGCGGTGGGCGAGAAATTCTGGCCCGTCTATTTCGCCAAGCTGAAATCCCTGCTGGCGAACAAGGGCAAGGCCATGGTGCAGACCATCACCATCGCCGATGCCCATTTCGACCGGTATCGCACCGGCGGCGACGCCATCCGCAGTTTCATCTTTCCCGGCGGCATGCTGCCATCCCCGTCCCGGTTCCGCGCGGAAAGCGCCAAGGCCGGCCTGCGCGTCACCGATGAATTCGCCTTCGGCGGTGATTACGCGCTGACGCTGACCCGCTGGCTGGCGAATTTCGACAACCGGGTCACGGAGGTCAAAGCCATGGGGTTCGATGAGAAATTCATCCGCATGTGGCGCTTCTATCTGACCTGCTGCATCGCGGCCTTCCGCCATGGCCGGATCGATGTGATGCAATGGGAGATGCAGCATGCGCGCTAAGCTGTCACTGTTCCTGGGTCTGTTCCTCTTTGCCCAGGGCGCCTTGGCCATGGAGCCGATAAAGGCCCATGTGCCCAACGCCACCATGGTCGGGCGCGGTGTCCTGACCTATGCCTTCTGGGATGTGTATGAGGCGACGCTGTACGCGCCCGATGGTCGCTGGGACCCCGCATCGCCCGCCGCCCTGTCGATTGAATATTACCGGGCGATCAATGGCCGGGACATCGCCGACCGGTCGGTGCAGGAAATGCGCAGGCAGGGCTTCACCGACGAGGTCAAGCTGGCGGCGTGGAACGCGCAGCTGAAGGCGATTTTCCCCGACGTGACGGACGGCACCGTCCTGTCCGCGGTCTATGTCCCCGGCCACCAGACGACATTCTATAACGGCGCCGTGGAGATCGGCACGATCAAGGGCAATGATTTCGGCAGCCTGTTCCTGGGAATATGGCTGGGCGAGGCGACATCGGAACCCGAACTGCGCCGTGCGCTGCTGGGTCTGTCATGAGCGCGGGGGCGATAACCGGGAAATCCCTGTTCCAATATGGTTTCATCGCCCTGCCTCTGGCCTTTGCCGGTTTTCCGCTCTATGTCCTGGCGCCCGATTTCTATGCCACGCGCCATGGCCTGTCCCTGACCTTGCTAGGCACGCTGCTGCTGGTGATCCGGCTGTTCGATGCGGTGCAGGATCCGCTGATCGGCTGGCTGACGGACCGGCTGCGGGGACGATATGCACGGCTGGTCGCCGCCGCTGGCGCCGTGCTTTGCCTGTCGGTCTTCGGCCTGTTCAATGCCGTGTTCCTGACGCCGGCGCTGTGGTTTTCCCTGTGCATGCTGCTGGCGGTCAGCGCCTACAGCGTCCTGACCATCATCCTGGGCGCCCAGGCGACATTGTGGACGGCGGACCGGGCGGACCAGACGCGGATTGCCGGTGCGCGCGAGGCGCTGGGCCTGGTCGGCCTGGTCGTTGCCGTATCGATGCCGGCCATCCTGTCGCAGATCACGCCGCCCGGACATGTATATCCATGGTACGGCGCGATCCTGGCCGCCCTGATGCTGGTGGGTGTCAGCAGTTTCTGGGCTGTGGCGGCGCGTGTGCCGTCACCGGTGCTGGTGGCGGGGCAGGGGGATGCATCGCCGTTGCAGGCGCTGCGGACCTTGCCCCCGGAAAGCCGGCGGCTTCTGGCGGTGCATGGGCTGAGCATGCTCGCGTCCAGCATTCCGGCCGTTCTGGTGATCTTCTATGTGCGTGACCTGCTGGGCGCCGAACATCTGACGGGCCCGTTCCTGCTGCTCTATTTTCTGTCCGGGGCGGCGGCGATGCCCCTGTGGAGACGCTTGAGCAATTCTTTGGGCAAGTACGGGGCCTGGGCTCTGTCCAACATCCTCGCCGTTGCGGGTTTTGTGGGGGCGTTCTTCCTGGGTCCCGGCGATATCTGGGGTTACGCCGCCGTCTGTGCGGTTTCCGGTCTGGCCCTGGGGGCGGACCTGACGCTGCCGCCCTCCATTCTGGCCGACCATGTCCATAGAAGGGCAAATCAGGCCTTTGCCGCGACGCATTACGCCTTTCTGGCCTTTGTCGCCAAGGCCAGCCTGGCGCTTGCCTCTGCCATCGTGCTGCCACTGCTGGATGTGACGGGCTTCAGGCCCCAGGCCGCCAATTCACCCCCCGCTCTGATGGCGCTGTCCGCCATCTACGCCCTCATTCCCTGCCTGTTGAAGCTGATGGCGGCCGGTTTGCTGTACGTCCTTTTCATCCGGGCTCAACCAGGAGGAAGCAATGAAACTTTTCAAGCTGTTGGCAACCATAGGGGTTCTTCTCATGATTAGCGGCTGCGCCAGGAACAACCTCGACTATTACCAGGGCACGACGCCGCAGGCCGACATCAAGGAATATTTCAACGGCCCCATCAAGGCCTGGGGCATCGTCCAGGACTGGAAGGGCCGGGTCGTGCGCCGCTTCGACATCCAGATGGTCGGGCAATGGAATGGCGATGTCGGCACGTTGACCGAGAATTTCGACTATTATGACGGGGAGAAGCAACAGCGTGTCTGGACGATCAAGAAATTGGCCGACGGTACCTATGAAGGAACGGCGTCGGACATCATCGACAAGGCCACCGGCAGGACCGTGGGCAGCGCCGTGCGCTGGGACTATGTGATGGACCTGCCGGTCGATGACACGACCTATCGCATCCGCTTTGATGACTGGATGTGGGCCATGAATGATGGCGTCGTCATCAACCGTTCGTATCTGAAGAAGTTCGGCATCACCGTTTCCGAACTCACCATCTTCATGCAGAAGCAGCAATGATGGACAGGAACGATTATGTGGGCCAGGTCGTCTGGATCGTCGGGGCCAGCAGCGGCATCGGATCGGCCCTGGCCCGCGAACTGTCGGCGCGCGGCGCCGTTCTGGCGCTGTCGGCGCGGCGCAAGGATGAGCTTGAAAGCCTGCAGGCGGAGATCGGGGCGCAGCACAAGGTCTTCGTCCTGGACCTGACGGATGCCGACACGACGCTGTGGACGGCCCAGGCGGTGTGCGCCGCCTTTGGCCGGATCGATCGCGTCGTGTTCCTGGCCGCCGCCTATGTGCCGATGAAAATGGACGCGCTCGACCTGGCCGTGACCAAGGCCATCGTCAATATCAACCTGACGGGTGCGTTCAATCTGGTGCATGCCGCCCTGCGCATCCTGAAACCACAGGCCTCAAAGGGCCAGATCGCCTTGTGCGGCAGCGTGGCCGGCTATATCGGCCTGCCGGGTGGCCAGCCCTACAGCGCCACCAAGGCGGCGATCATCAACCTTGCCGAAAGCCTTCAGGCCGAATTCAGGGACGTGATCGATATCAAGCTGATCAGTCCGGGGTTCGTGCGCACGCCGCTGACCGACAAGAACCAGTTCGACATGCCGATGATCATCGAGCCTGAACAGGCCGCCAGTGAAATCGCCGACGGTCTGCTGTCCCGCCGGTTCGAAATCCACTTTCCCCGGAAATTCACCCTGTTGCTCAAGGCTCTGCGGTTGCTTCCCTATTCGCTGTCCCTGAGACTGACGCGCCGCATGAAACCGTGACGCGGGTGTTCCCTTGCGTCACAGATCAAGGATCAGCTTGTCGCCGCCCGCGGCCGGCACGGCGCAGCAGACCAGGGCGGTATCGTCCGCCACCGCGGCCTGCGGCGGCTGATCATAGGTGACCTTGCCGGAGATGACCCTGGCCGCACAGGTGCCGCAGCTTCCCGACCGACAGCTATAGTCCGGCTTCAGGCCGCGTGCTTCGGCCAGATCGAGCAGGCTGCCCTTTCCAGGCTCCCACCGCGCTTCCTTGCCCGATCTGGCGAAGGCGACGGGGACCGGCCTGGCCGATGCCGGCGGTAATGACGCGACGGGGCGGTCCGGCGTGCGCGTCAGGGAGGCGGGCCCGAAGGCTTCGGCATGGATGTGGTCATCGGGCGTGCCGACAGCGCGCAACTGATCGTAGATCCCCTGCATGAAGCCCGGTGGGCCACACATGTAGAAATCATAGCCGTCGAACGGCAGGGTGGCGCGCAGCAGGTCCATGTCGATCCGGCCCACCGCGTCATAGTCGCGGCCCTGTTCGGCCCCGGTCGCGTCGCCCAGCACCCGCACCAGACGGACCACCCCATTCGACTGCGCGACCAGTTCAGCGATCTCCGCATCAAAGGCCCGCTCATCCCGTGTCCGGGCGGCATGCAGGAACCAGGTCGGCCGGATGCGCCGCTTGCGCAGACCCTCGAAGATGATATGGCGCAGCATGGCCAGCATCGGGGTGATGCCGACCCCGGCCGCCAGCAGCACGGCCGGCCGCCGTTCCAGCGCATCAATGGTGAAGCCGCCGGCCGGCGCCCGCACCTCCACTCTGTCACCCACCGACAGGCTGTGCAGATGGGCCGAGACCAGCCCCTGGCGCTTCACGCTGATCCGGTAGAACCCGTCGGACGGGGCGGTGGAGATTGTATAGGTGCGGATCACCGACTCCGCCATGCCCGCTGGCAGCACGCGGATGGGCAGATGCTGGCCGGCCGCGTGCGCGGTAATGCCATGGCCGTCGGCCGGTTCCAGGTGGAAGGACCGGATCACGCTGCTTTCATCCACCATCCGTGCGATGCGGAAGGGCCGCCATTGCGATTTCACCGCGTCGGCCGCCATCCGCACCCGCACCTTGTCCCAGTCGCCGGTCATCAGGCTGTTGGGGGACCAGCCCTCCGGTTTGAACGTCCAGCGCAGGGCCAGGGCGGCGGAGCGGAAGATCACCTTGCGCGGCCGGAAGGTCCACAGCCGCTCCGCCCCCTGGAAGGCGGCAATCTCGTCGGATTGCAGGATCAATTCGGCATCGCCGGTCAGGTGCAGCATGTCGCCGGTTTCGAAATCCGGAAAGACCAGACCGGCCCTGGGATTGATCCGGAAATTGCCCAGCGTGTTGAACAGCAGATTGCCGGCGAAATCGGGGATGGTCAGCGACCCGTCGGCATTGATGCGCACGAACCCCGGCCGCCCGCCGCGATGAGAGGCATCGACATGGCGGCCGCTCTGGTCCTCGACATAGGAGGAGACGAAGAACGTGTCCGCCGCCGCGATCAGCCGGCGGGCCCGGTCATCCAGGTCCGCCGCCACCACCGCGTCGGGCAAGGCGGTGAGATCGGCCGGGTCGCGGACGAACTGATAGTCACGGATCTGGATATATTGCGGGCAGTTGCCGAAGGATTGCTCCACCGTCACATCAAAGCCGCCGGGCCCGAAGCCGGCAATCCGGCCATTCATGCGGTTGCGGCGCCTTGTATGCAGTTCGATGCCCAGCAGACCGACCGCCTGGCCGCTGGCGAGGGAGCTGATTGCCGGGTCGCCCGCGTCCCGCGCGGTGGTAAAGGACAGGGTGCGCGGGTCGGGGGAATGCATGAAGCCGGGCTGGCCGGTCAGCAAGGTTATCCAGGCATCGCCTGCCTTATCCACCGACCCCAGCACCACGAAGGGCAGCTGGCGGTAGAAATCGCGATGCTGGTCGGGCATGTGGTCGCGGATGACCCGGCGCCCGACCTCCTCCATTCGTTCCGCCACCCCCACCGTCCGCTGAAGTTGTACCTCGCCCGGATGGAAGGGGGAGGGTTTGGCAACCGGTTCCTTGGACATGGCGCTCTCCTTCCAGCGGGGTGGGGCAACAATCAGGCGGCCAGACCGGCCGGTGTCTTCACGAATTCCACGAAGCCGGGAAGGGCTTCGATCCGGCCCAGCCAGGCCCGGACATTGCCATAGGCGCTGAGATCGACATTCCCTTCCGGCGCGCGGGCGATATAGCTGTAAAGCGCCACATCGGCGATGGTCGGCCGGGGGGCGGCGATCCAGTCGTGGCCTTCCAGCTCCGCCTCGATCAGCGCCAGGATGGCATGGGCGCGGGCGATCACCTCATCGGCGTTGAACTTGGCCTTAAATACGGTGACCAGCCGGGCGGCAGCCGGGCCGAAGGCGATCTGGCCGGCGGCGACCGACAGCCAGCGCTGGACCTTCGCGGCACCGGCCGCATCCTCGGGCAGCCAGTCGCTGCGGCCGAACTTCTTGGCAGCATAGACCATGATGGCATTGGAATCCGGCACGATGATGCCGGCATCCTCCAGCAGCGGCACTTGGCCGAACCGGTCCAGCGCCAGATATTCCGGCGATTTGTGCGCGCCCTTGGCCAGATCGACCTCCACAATCTCCACCTGCGCACCGATGAGGGAGAGGAACAGGCGGGCGCGGTGCGCATGGCCGGACATAGGATGGAAATAGAGTTTCATGGGTCTGCTCCCGCTCGGGTCTATGCCGGCATCTCCGGCGCCCCAGATCATTGACGCGAAACGTTGATCGGAAGAAGATGCATCCATGGCAAGGGACTATTCCGATTTATGGAATAATGCCCTGGTGCGCGGGCCGGGGCGGATCTATGCTGTGCCGCGCACCGACCCGCCGGAGGGAAGCCGCCCATGGACCGTCTCCATGCCATGAAAGTCCTGGTCCGCATCGCCGATACCGGCGGCTTCGCCCAGGCCGCCCGGCAGTTGAACATGAGCCCGCCCGCCGTCACCCGCGCCGTCGCGGCGCTGGAGGAGGCGATCGGCGCCCGGCTGCTGACCCGCACCACCCGCCTGGTCAAGCTGACGGAGGTCGGGCGCCGCTATGTGGAGGATTGTCGCCGCATCCTGGCGACCATCGAGGAGGCGGATGCGTCGGCTGCCGGTTCCCATGCCAGGCCGCGGGGCGGGCTGACAGTGACCGCGTCGGTGCTGTTCGGGCAGATGTATGTCATGCCCATCCTGATGGAGTTCCTGGACACCTATCCGGAGGTGACGGGCACCATGTTGCTGCTGGACCGGGTCACCAACATGGTGGATGAGGGGATCGATGTTGCCATCCGCATCGGACACTTGCCGGACAGCAGCTATAGCGCCGTCAAGGTGGGGTCGGTGCGGCGTGTGATCTGCGGTTCGCCCGATTATTTCGCCCGCCATGGCGTGCCGCTGCATCCATCGGATCTGGCCGGGCACCGCATCGTCGCCTCGACGGGGGCCTGGGCCTCGCTGGACTGGCGGTTCGGACCGCAGGGAGACATCGTCATGCCTGTCAGGCCGGCCTTGTTCTGCAATTCCAACGAGGGCACCATCGTCGCGGCGCGGTCGGGATGGGGCCTGACCCGCATCCTCTCCTACCAGATCGGCCCGGACCTGCTGGCGGGCAGGCTGCGGACCGTGCTGGATGATTTCGAGGAGGAGGTATTGCCCATCCATGTCGTGCATCCCGAGGGCCGCAACGCCGCCGCCAAGGTCCGGGCCTTCGTGGATTTCGCCGCCGCGCGGCTGCGCGCGAACCGTTTGATCAATTGAGCCGGCGGATGTTTCAGTTCAGGCGCAGGCCCTCGCCCGTGTCGAACAGGCTGGCTGCCGCCCCGTCCAGGTGCAGGCTGACATTCTGGCCGGCCGCCAGCGCCACGCCGGGCGGCATGCGGGCCGTCACCTCCCGCCCGGCCAGCCGGATCAGGACATAGGTGTCGGGTCCCGTCGGCTCCGTCATCAGCACCTGGCCCTGACAGGTGCCGGGCTCCCCGTCCGGGGCCAGCGACAGATGTTCGGGCCGCAGGCCCAGCACCAGGGGCTGATCCGTGCGCAGGCCTGTCCCCGCCCTCAGTCCCGGCAGCGGCAGGATGTGGTCGCCCAGGCGCAACGCCGGCCGGTCGTCGGCCAGGGCCAGCGCACCCTCCAGGAAATTCATGGTGGGGGCACCGACGAAGCCGGCCACGAAGCGGTTGGCGGGTTTGGCATAGACCATCTCCGGCCGGTCGCATTGCTGCACGCGACCCTTGTCCATCACCACGATGCGGCTGGCGAGCGTCATCGCTTCCACCTGGTCATGGGTGACGTAAAGCGTGGTGCGGCGGCCGCGTTCATGCAGGCGTTTCAGCTCCACCCGCATATCGGCGCGCAGCTTGGCGTCCAGGTTGGACAGGGGTTCGTCCAGCAAAAACACCTGCGGCTCGCGCACCAGGGCGCGGCCGATGGCCACCCGCTGCTGCTGCCCGCCCGACAGCTGCGCCGGCTTGCGGTCCAGCAGATGGCCGATCTGCAGCAGCCCCGCGACGCCATCCACCTTCGCCGCAATTTCCGCCTTGGACAGGCCGCGCATCGTCAGCGCGAAGCCGATATTCCGGCGCACGGACATGGTGGGATACAGCGCGTAGGACTGGAACACCATGGCGATGTCGCGCTGGTCGGGTTCCAGCGCCGTCACGTCGCGGTCGCCGAAATGGATGCTGCCGGCGCTGGGTTCCTCCAGCCCGGCGACGATGTTCAGCAGCGTGGACTTGCCACAGCCGGACGGGCCCAGCAGCACCAGGAACTCCCCCGGCTCGATATCCAGATCGATCCGGTCCAGCACAGAGGTGGCGGCGAAATTCTTGGCGATGCCTTGCAGGCGGACGCGTTGCATCATTTCATCCCTTCACGGCCCCGGCCGCGATCCCGCGCACGAACAGGCGTCCGGACAGGAGATAGACCAGGATGGTGGGTAATGCTGCGATCATGGTCGCAGCCATGTTGACATTATATTCCTGCGGCCCGAACTGCGACCCGGCCAGGACGTTGAGTGCCACCGTCACCGGCTGGCGCCCCGGGCCGGCAAAGGTCAGGCCCAGGATGAAGTCGTTCCAGATATAGGTGAATTGTAGCACCAGGGCGACGGCACAGACCGGCAGCGACAAGGGCAGCATCACATGCCAGAAACTGGCCAGGAACCCGGCCCCGTCGATGCGCGCCGCCTTCAGCAGGTCGCGCGGCACCGACAGGAAGAAATTGCGGAACAGCAGCGTGACGAAGGCCAGGCCCCAGACCGTATGGGCAAAGACCAGACCGCCCAGCGTGCCGAACAGCCCCATTTCGCGCACCAGCACGATCATCGGATAAAGCGTCACCTGCGGCGGGATGAACAGGCCGATCAGCAGGGCCGCGAACAGCATATCCACCCATCTGGCCGTGCGCAGGCTGAGCGCATAGCCGGTCAGGGCACCCAGGGCCAGGGAGCAGAACAGGGCCGGCAGGACGATGGCGAAGGAATTGCCAAACCAGACCGACAGGCCCCGGCAGGTGCCGGAAATGCAGGCCCCGCCCCAGGCCTTGGCCCAGGCACCGATTGTCGGGTCCTGCGGCAGGGCGAACAGGCTGCCATTGTTGATCTCGCCCAGGGGTTTCAGCGAGGTCGACAGCATGACCAGCAGCGGGAACAGTACCATCAGCGCCGCCACGGACAGCATCAGGTAGAGCGGCAAGCGACGCATGGTTCAGCCCCCCTTCTTCTGCCGGATTTCGGCATAGAGATAGGGGCCGACCACGGCGGCGATGGTGGCCAGCATCATGCAGGCACCCGCCGCGCCCAAACCCAGTTCCTGCCGGTTCAATATATGCTCCATCACGAACCGCGCCGGCAGGTCGGACGAAAAGCCGGGGCCGCCGCCGGTCAGCGCCACCACCAGATCGAAGGATTTTACCACCAGGGAAAACAGAAGGATGCCGGCGGTGAAGAAGACGGGGCGCAGCATGGGCGTGACGATGGCGGCATAGACGCGCCAGGTGGGAATGCCATCCACCTTCGCCGCCTTCCAGATGTTCGGATCGACGCCGCGCAATCCTGCCAGGAACAGGGCCATGCACAGGCCCGATTGCTGCCAGATGCCGGCCAGCACCACCGTGTAGATGGAGCGGTCGGCCCGGACCAGCCAGTTGAAGGCGAACTCCTCCCATCCCAAACCGCGCACCGCCTGCTGGATGCCCAGACCGGGATTCAGCATCCATTGCCAGATGATGCCGGTGACCACGAAGGACATGGACAGCGGCAGCATGAAAATGGTGCGGTAAACCCCTTCCGCCCGCACGCCGCGGTCGATCAGGATGGCCAGCAGATAGCCGACGCTGAGACAGCCGGCGATGAACAGCGCGCCATAGAGCGCCATGTTGCCCAGGGCCGTCCACCAGCGGGCGCTGGCGAACAGCCTTTCATACTGCATCAGCCCCACGAAATCCCAGCTGGGCAGCAATTGCGAGCCGGTCAGGGAGATGGCGAAGGTCCAGGCAATGAACAGATAGAAGCAGACGAAGGTGATCAGCCCCGCCGGCAGCAGGGCGATGGTGGGTGCCCGGTGCGATGGCTTCATCCCGTCCTCCCTTGTCATTATCGTTGCTGGCGGTCCGGGTCAGCGGAAAGCCAGGATGGATTTGCGCAGCAATTCCTGCCCCTGCTCGGGCGTCAGGCGCGGGTCGTTCCAGAATTGCGAAATGGCGTCGTCCACGGCCCCGGCCATGCCGCCCGACAGGCCCATACCGGTGGAGGCGAGGTTGGTTTCCGGGTCGCGGATCAGGGCCATGGCCTGTTTCGCGCAGACATCGAACCCGTCATCGGGCAGGTCGGTGCGCACGGGGATGGCGCCCTTGGCCTGGTTCAGCCCGGCCTGCACGGCGGGGTCCATCATCACCGACACGAAGCGTTTCTGTGCTTCCGCCGTGGCCGCGTCGCGCGGCTGGGTGAAGGCGAAGGCGTCCACCACCATGATGTAGGCTTGATCGGGGCCCGGGGCCAGGGCGCAGCCGATCTGCACCCCCGGTTCCATTCCCGCCGCCCTGATATCGCCCTTGGCCCAGTCACCCATGAACTGGAACGCCGCATCGCCGCGCATCAGCATGGAGGTCGCCTGGTTCCAGCGCCGGCCGGGGCTGCCCTCATCCACGAAGGGGCGCAGGCTGGCGAAGGTGCGGAACACGTCGAGCATGGTGGCGGAGGAAAGGGCGGAGGGGTCCAGCGCTTCATAGACCTGCCGGTAGAAATCGCGGCCGCCAACGCCCAGCAGGACGGCGTTGAACAGCAGCCGTTCCTGCCAGGGCTGCCCGCCCAGGGCGATGGGGGTCTTGCCCATGGCCTTCAGCGTCGCCGCCGCCTCCAGGAATTCCGCCCAGGTGCGGGGCACGGCAAGCCCCGCCTGTTGCAGCAAGGCAGTATTGTAGAACATCCAGTTCTCACCATGGATGTTCAGGGGTGCCGCCATGTACCGGCCCTGATATGTGGCCGACCGGGTCAGCAGCGGGGGCAGGATGCGGTCCCATTCCGTATCCGCCCCCGGTGCCGGCATGACCAGCCCGTGGCTGGACAACTCATTCAGTTGCGCGCCCAGGGAGAACAGGAAGACCGGCGGCGGGTTGCCGCCCAGGATACGGTTGACGGCCGCGGCCCGCGCCGAGGACCCGCCCGGCACCGGCGCATCGCGCCACACCCCGCCCTGATCCTGGAAGGCCTGACGCACCACCGACAGCGACGCGGATTCCCCGCCCGAGGTCAGCCAATGCATCACCTCCAGCTCCTGCGCGCATGCTGCACTGCTTGCCAGGGCCAGCCAGGAGATTGCCGCGAACTTTACGGCAGCGCAGCATGTTTCCGCCCTGATCTTCATTGCGTCGCACAATCCGAAACGTTTCGATTTCCGTGAAGTATGGCCAGCGGACACCGACTGTCAATCAAGGAAAAATGCGTTTTAACGTAGATTCAGCCTGGACAGGCATTTTTCGAAACGTTACGATTTTTCCATGGACGGTTCCTGCCGCCCGACATCCCTTTGCGTCTGCCTTGGGTGGCCGGGGACGGCCCGATTTTCCCGACATTCTATCAAGAGACGGTCACGATGCGTTTCCCGGACGGGTTCAGGTGGGGGGTCTCCACCTCCAGCTATCAGATCGAAGGCGGGGCGCCCGATGACGGGCGCGGACCCAGCATCTGGGACACCTACTGCGCCACCCCCGGCCGGGTGGCCAATGGCGATACCGGCACCGTGGCCTGCGACCATTATCATCGCTGGCAGGAGGATCTGGACCTGATCCGCGCGTTGGGTGCGCAGCAATACCGTTTCTCCATCATGTGGGGGCGGGTGCAACCGGACGGCACGGGCGCCACCAACCAGAAGGGCCTGGATTTCTATGACCGGCTGGTCGATGGCATGCTGGAGCGCGGGCTGGAGCCCTGGCCCTGCCTGTACCATTGGGACCTGCCGCAGGCGTTGCAGGACAAGGGCGGCTGGGTCAACCGCGACAGTGCCGCCTGGTTTGCCGATTACGCGTCCCTGATGGTACGCCGGCTGGGTGACCGGGCACGGACCTGGGTCACCTTCAACGAACCGTCGGTCTGCGCCTGGGTCGGGAATGAGGAGGGGCGGCATGCGCCCGGACTGACCGACCCGCGCGCGGCGGTACGTGTGGCTCACCACCTGAATCTGGCCCATGGGCGGGCGGTGGGGGTCGTGCGCGATCTGGCGCCCGGCGTGCCGGTGGGTTTCGTCCTGCCCGTCCATAAGGGCCGGCCGCTGCCCCAGTTCGCCGAACGTGATGCGCATCTGGTGGGGCTGTTCGAGGATAAATGGAACGGCGTGTTCCTGGGCCCGGTGCATCGGGGCCACTATCCCGACAGCGTGCTGGACCGCTTCGCCCCGCATATCCAGGCGGGCGACATGGATGAGATCCACCGGCCCGTGGATTACCAGGGGGTGAACCATTATTTCCCGACCTACCTGTCCCCGGCCGAGGGCACGGCCTGGCCGTTCAGGATTGTCGAGCCGCCGAAATATCTGCGCCGGACGGAGATGAACTGGGGCATTGACGGCCACGCCTTCTATGAGGCGCTGGATGGCTTGCGCCGCGACTATGGCAACCCGCCGGTCTTCGTGACGGAGAACGGCGTCGCCTTCCTGGACCTGCCCGGCCCCGACGGGCGCATCAATGACCAGGACCGCATCGCCTATTACCGCGATTATCTGGCCGGCATGCACCGGGCGATTTCGGAAGGGGCGGATATCCGGGGCTATATGCCCTGGTCGCTGCTGGATAATTTCGAATGGGCGCACGGGTATAACAAGCGCTTCGGGCTGGTGCATGTCGATTACCAGACAGGCAAGCGCACGCCCAAGGCGTCGTTCGATTTCATGCGCCGTGTGATGCATGAGAATGAAGTGCCGCCGCCCGGCGAATATTCGTAATCTCGCCAACCGTCCAAGGTGAACCCGAACCCGAGCCCGACCGCCATGCAGCCCAGCCAGCGCACCAACCTGAAAACCCTTGCCGAGCATCTGGGCCTGTCGATCACGACCGTGTCCCGGGCGCTGAAGGACGGGCCGGAGGTGAAGCCGGACACGGTGGCACGGGTCAAGCAGGCGGCGGCGACCCTGGGTTACCTGCCCGATGCTGGCGGCGTCTATCTGCGCACCGGGCGGACCATGAAGATTTGTTCGGTGTTCTTTGCTCCCGAAGTCGCCGATTACGGCGATGCCGGCTTCCTGGCGCAGGTGGAGGGCGTATCGCGCACCCTGGAAAGCGACAGTTACAACCTGATCGTCCTGGCGCAGACGGCCAGCCAGTCGCCGCTGGAAACCGTGCGCCGGGTGTTCCAGCAGCGGCTGGCCGACGGCATCATCTTTTCCCGCACCACACCCATGGATGAACGGGCGCGCTTCTGCCTGGAATTCAAGTTCCCGTTCGTCAGTTTCGGGCGCACCGAACTGCACAGCCCCCACCCCTTTGTCGACCATGATGATGAGGGCGGGATCTATGATGCCGTCATCCGCCTGGCGGCCGATGGGCACAGGCGCATCGCCCTGTTCAACCCCCTGGGCAACATGACCTATGCCGGGTTCCGGCTGCGGGGGTATCAGCGGGCACTGGCCGAACTGGGCATCCCTTGGGACAAGTCGCTGCTGGTGACATCCAACCTGTCGGTCTGGGCCAGCCAGGATGCGGTGCGCGACCTGCTGGCGCGCGACAGCAGCGTGACGGCCATCGTCTGCGCCAACCAGCTGTCGATGTTCGGCGCCATGGAGGCGGCCCTGGAACAGGGCATGGACCCAGCGCGCGACGGGCTGCGCATCGTTGGCTTCGGCGGTATGCCGTTCCGCATGCCGTTCGAACAGGGTGTGACCTATTACTACCAGCCGCAGCGCCGCGATGGCGAGGAACTGGCCCGCCATATGCTGGCACTACTGGGGGGTGAGCCGGCGGAGAACCTGCAAACGGTGCTGCCCTATCAGCGCATCGACGACCTGCAGCGGTTCCGTACGGACCTGCGCACCCAGGCCACGGCCGGGGACAAGAGACAATCCAGCCAACAAGGGATCTGAAGTCCCGGCCGACAGACGAGGGAGAGACCGACGCATGAAGGCATTGAAGAACTGAGGCGGACAGTGCCAGGCCGCAAATGGCGGTGAACTACCGTAGGTCAGGTCGAGCCGTAGGCGAGCCCTGACACCTCGAAGGCACCGTCGTTTGTCAGGGCTCGGGGCTCCGCCCCTCGACCTGACCTACTGGCTTTCAACATGACAAGAAACCCGCACCCCCCGCACGCAACGCCCGCGCGGGGAACGGGTCCCCATTGCCCGCAACATGCCCAGCCGGACGGGTGCCACCGCCCGGTCAGGGGAGAATTTTGCCCAAAACAGGGAGGGAGAGAACCCATGACGACCAAGACCCGCACCATCAAACGTTTCCTGCTTGCCGCCACCGCGCTGGGTGCCATCGCCGCACCGGCCCTGGCCCAGACCTCCAGCGCCATGCTGGAGGAGATCATCGTCACCGCCGAAAAGCGGGCCGTGTCCTTGCAGGATACGCCCGTGGCGGTAACGGCGCTGAGCCAGGCGGCGCTGGACCAGCTCCAGGTTTCCGACCTGAAAAGCATCGTGTCGCTGGTGCCCGGCCTGCAGATCGGCCAGAGCAGCAACCAGGCCGCCGTGGACGTGGCCATCCGTGGCATCGTTTCCACCAACCGGACGGAGGTGGGCGACCCGGCCGTGGCCTTCCATGTCGACGGCATCTATTCGCCCCGCCCGCAAGGCGCCACGGCGCTGCTGTACGATGTGGAGCGGGTGGAGGTGCTGCGTGGCCCGCAGGGTACCTTGTTCGGCCGCAATTCCAATGCCGGTGTGGTAAACATCATTACGGCCAAACCGAATGCGGAAAAGGCGTCCGGCTCTATCGATCTGACGGCCGGCAATTACAGCCTGTTCCGCATGAAGGGCCATCTGAACCTGCCCATCACCGATACTCTCGCCATCCGGGCTGCCGGTTATGTGGAGCAGCGCGACGGCTTCATCGATTTCGCGGCCGGGTCCAAGGTGCCGCCCGGCGCCGACAAGTACGACAATGCCGACCGCTATTCCGGCCGGGTCAGCGCGCTGTGGACCCCCGCGGAGAATTTCAAGCTGTTCGTGTCGGCCGAGCGCTTCTCCGACCAGGGGGCAGGCACCGTGCCGGTCAATGTCACCCCGCTGCCCGGTACCAAGCGCCGGTCGGCGGTGATCGACAGCCCCGGCATGCTGGACCAAGTCAATGACACGGTGCGTCTGCGTGCCGATTATCAGCCGGTGGACAGTGTGGAGGTCAGCTATCTGTTCGGCTGGGCCCATATGACGCGGCAGAATGTGAATGACAATGACGTGGGCTATGCGCTGGACCCGGTGCTGCGCGCCTTGCCGCGCCCGCCCGTGTCGCCGGCCTTTGCCGAGGAGCGGCGGTTCGAGCGCGGCGTCTTCGACAGCCACCAGCATGAATTGCAGGTGAAATCGGTGAATGCGGAGCGGCTGGACTGGCTGTTCGGCGCCTTCTACTACAAGGAAGACAACGATATCCGCTTCGATATCGATTTCCGCGACGATACCGGTACGGTGCCGGGCCAGTTCGACCCCAATGACCGCCGCGATGCCCAGACCTTCATCCAGCCGCGTCGCGACCTGTCCTCCTGGGCCCTGTTCACGCAGGAGACGTTCCATGTGACCGAGGCGGCGCGGGTGACCGGCGGCCTGCGCTATACCAAGGACACCAAGAAGGATACGGGCGGGCGCAACTATGTCTGCAACCGCAACAATTCCACGCCCGCCACGGGCGGGATCAATGTCATCGGCATCCCCACCAGCCAGATCCCCAGCCTGTGCGTGGTGACGGCCCGCAACGATGCTGACAAGAACTGGTCAAAAACCACCTGGATGGCGCGCGGCGAATATGATGTCTCCGCCGACCTGCTAGCCTATGCCATGGTCAATACCGGCTTCAAGTCCGGTGTGATTCAGGATGGCGGCAGTGCCGCCAACCCGGAGAACGTCACCAATTACGAGTTGGGCCTGAAGGCCACGCTGCTGGACGGGCGGCTGACCTTGAACAATGTCGCCTTCTATTCCGACTATAGCGACATATTGCGCGCCAACACCGTCATCGGCGCCAACGGCATCCAGCAACTGGTCACCGTGAATGCCACCAAGGCCAGCATCTATGGCCTGGAATCCGAGGCCAGCTGGCGCGTCTCCGCCAATGACCGGCTGCAGGTGTCGGCCGCCTTGCTGAGTGCCGAGTATGATGATTTCAAGACCGTGGACACCAACATCTTCACGGCCGGCAATCCCAATGGCGCCATTAATCTGAAGGGCAAGAAGCTGCCGTTTGCGCCGGAGGTGGCGGTGACCCTGGTCTACGAGCATTTCTTCGACCTGCCCGATGGCGGGGTGATCGTGCCGCGTATCCAGAGCAAATATCAGTCGGAAATGTTCCTGACCGATTTCAACCGCACCACCGACCGGCAGGGGGCCTATACCCGCACCGACCTGTCGCTGCGCTATGAATCCCCCGCCAACTGGCAGCTGGAAGCCTTTGTGCAGAACCTGGAGGACAAGGAAGTGAAGAACAATATCGACATCCGCGGCCAGCAGGCAGCTTCCACCGGGGCCGTCCCCGGCTTCGCCGGCGTGGCGCGCGCCTTCTATGACGCGCCGCGCACCTGGGGGTTGCGGGCCGCCTATCGGTTCTGACGGGCATTTCAGCGCCGCCCGCGCCGGCATCGTGCCGGGCGGGCGGTCGCCCGTCACGCCAGCCGATGTTCCGACAGGATGTCGGCACCTAATGCCCGGCGGCCCAGGTCGCAGAGATGGGCGTGGTGGGTGAAGAACAGCACCTGGGTGGAGCGGGCCAGATCGGCCAGCACACGCAGGCCCGCCATGGACCGTTCATCGTCGAAATTCACGAACAGGTCGTCGGCCAGGAACGGCACCCGCACGCCGGCGGCGATGGATTGTTCCACGGCGGCCAGACGCAGGGCCAGGAACAGCTGGTCGGTGGTGCCCTCGCTCATCCCGTCAATGGGGACCAGGGTTGTGCCATCGTCGCGCAGTCCCAGCAGCCGCGGCGTCGTCGCCTCATAATCGATCCGCAACCCGCTGAACCGGCCCAGCGTCAGGGTGCTGAACAGGTCGCAGGCCCGGCGCAGCAGCGGGTCCTGCCGCCGCTCACGATAGCGGTCCATGGCCCAGCGCAGCGTCAGCGCCTGGGCCCGTTTCAGCACATAGGTATCGGCCTGCGCTGCCATTTCCGCCAGGGCCGCCTCCGCGTCGGCGGCATCGTCGGCGGCGGCACCCGGCCGTTCGTCCAGGATGGCGAAGGCCCGCCGGGCCTCCCCCAGCGCATCGGCCGCCGCCGACAGGCTTTCGGTCAGCTCGGCCTGTTCCTGTTCCAGCGCCTGGGCCCGTGCCGCCGTCTGGTAGGGGTCGCTGGCTTGCCAGGCGGCGGTGAGGTCGGCCAGGGCATGGCCGTCGCCATTGGCCAGGATCTGCCGCTCCGCGTCGGCCAGTCCGGCCTCAAGCGTCCGCCGGCGGCGGGAGGCCCCGATCAGCGCCGGCAGGGTGGCGGGGTCATCTAGCCCGGCCTGCGCCAGCAGGGGGGCCAGGGTGACCAGGGCCTTGCGCCGCTCGGCGTCGGCGGCGTCCAGTTCCGCCTGTCGCCGGTCGCGTTCCCGACTCAGCGTCGTCATGGCCTGGGCCACGGCCTGGGCCTGGGCCAGCCGGGTGCGCAGCAGGTCCAGGGTCCTGGACGGGTCGGGATCGGCATGCATGCCGGCCTGTGCCGCCAGGGCCGCGACATCGTCGGTGAACAGCTGCCGGTCACGGCCGATGCCCTCGATACGCTTCTTGCGGCCCGCCAGTTCCTCCAGCTTGCCGCGCAGCGTATCGATGCGGGACAGAAGGTCGCCGATACGGTCGGGATCAAGCGCGATGCCGGCCGCCGCCGGTTCCGCCGTCCAGTCGGCCAGGGCCCGCTCGGCCTGCCGCCGGTCCTGCTCCAGCAATTGTTCGGTCCTGGCGATCTGATCCTCCAGGCTGGAAAGCGTGGCCTGCTTCTCCGTGAAGGCGGCTTCCAACTTCTCGCCCTGTTCCTTTTCCCGCTCCGCCAGGGTCAGGAGGGGGGACAGCCGGTCGGCAGCGGGTGGCGGCGATGCCATGGCCGCGCGCAGCAGGTCGATGACCTGTGATCGGCGATCAAGGTCGCGCGTCACCTGCCGCCTTGCGTCCTGGGCGGTCTGATGCCTGGCCAGGGCGTCCATCCGCAGGGTCTGCCAATGGCGCAGCCGGACGGGGTCCAGCCGGGGCAGGTGGGATGCCGACAGGCGGTCGCACCATTCGCGTTTCGCCGTCTCCATCCCGCTTTTCGCATCGGCAAGCCTCAGGGCGGCCTGGTCCCGCTGCAAGGACAGGGTGGCCAGTTCCCCATCCAGCAGGGTCAGTCTGGCCGACGCCTCGGCATTGTCGAACCGGCGGTCGGCCAGGGTGTCGGCGCTGATCACGGCATCGGTGAAGGCATCGGCGGACGGGGCGGGCTGGGTGCGCTGGTGCAGATGGTCCGCAATCCTGCGCCACAGCTGGTCGCGCGTGGTACGGGCACGGATGATATCCTCCGCCGCTACGGCCTGGCCTGCATCCGCCAGCCGGTCGCGGTCGGCGTGGGTCCGCTCCATCGCCTCGTCCAGACGACGGCATTCCTGCTGTTCTTCGGTGACCGCGGCGTCAAGCTGCTGTCGCTGTTCCAGGGCTGCCTGGATTTCCGGTTCGGCCAGGCTTTGCAGCCGCGCCAGCGTGCCGACATCCCCCTGCCAGGGGGCCAGCCGTTCCAGGGCGATAACCGCTTCCTGCTCAGCCCGCTCGGCGCTGCCAAGATTGTCGGCGCAGCGCCCGTCGAAATCATCGCCCAGACCATGGGCGCGGGCGATGGCGGCGCGCAGCAGGCCCAGACCCTCGGCCTGGGGTGCGTTGGCCAGCTCATTGCGCAAGGTCTTCACCTTGGCCTGCGGGGCCGCCAATTGATCCGCATGCGCGCGGCGGCCGGATTCGGCATTGGCATGGCGGGTGGCGATGGCGCGCAGGCGGGCCATGGTCGCGGCGGCCGGCGGGTCGCCCTGGATGGACAGGTCGGCGCGCAGGGCCACGATCTCCGCCGCCATGTCGTCCCGTTCGGTTTCCAGCCGGTGCAGGTCGCCCGCCGCCTTGGTGACGGCGCCGCGCCGTTCAATCAAGTCCCCGATCCTGTCGGCCAGATCGGTGATGGCGTCGGGCGACAGTGTCCCCAGCTTCTCCACCGCTTCGTCACGCAGTTTCTGCGCGATGGTGCGATCCGCATCGGCCCTGGTCAGGGACGCCAGGGCCGTCTCCGCACGCTCCTCCTCCTGCGAGGTGAAGCCGGGGGCGGACCCCTGTGCGGCGATTTCCGCCAGCAGGACGGCGCGCTGCTGCAGGATGGAACTGGTGCGCCGCAGCCGCTCCACCGCCTGCCGTTCCGCCGAGAGGGCCGCCTGCCGGTGTTTCAGTTCCGCCAGTTCCTGCTCACGGCGGGTCACTAGGGCGCTGGCGTCCGACCATTCCTTGGGCCGCAGCAGATGGTCCTTCAGGTGGCGCTGGCTTTCCTCATACTGGCGTTCGGCGATGGTGAAGGTCCGGCGCGCGGCGGCGCGGGCCCCCCATATGGCGTCGCCTTCATCGGCCAATGCCGTTTGCAGCGCCGCGATGCCGGTTAGGCCGGAACCGGCGGCGAACAGGGCCTGGCCCAGATCGTCATTGGCCTTGACCATGGCCTCCCCGCCGGCACGCAACCCCGCCTGGTCAAGGCTGAAGCCGGCGCCGAACGTGTCGCGGGTCAGGCCGTGCAGCAGGGCGGCCAGCCTTCCTTCGTTGACGGGCTGGTCTCCGGCATCAATCAGGCTCTTGTCCTTGGTCTTGCGGCGGCGGCAGTGCAGGCTTTGCCCATCCTCCTCCAGCACGGCGCCGACCCGCATCAGGGCATAGTCGAAGCGGAAATTATAGGGGCTGCGCTGCGGGATGCCGAACAGCAGGTCGGACACCGCCGCCAGGGTCGTCGATTTGCCGGCCTCGTTGGGGCCGTAGATGATGTGGAAATCGGGCGGGCCGGCGGCTAGGCGCAGGCGGTGATCCTCAAAACGCCCGTAGCGTTCCAGGTGGAGTTCGCAAAAGCGCATCACCCGGCCCCCGTGCCGGCCAGCCGGGCATTCAGCGCCGTACCGGAGATGGAAAGAAGGGCGGTCCAGTCTCCGCGCGCGGCCAGTACCGCCGGACCATCGCCCTGGTCGGACAGCGCCTTGGCGGCGGCGGCCAGGAAGGGGCGCAGGTCCTGGGACAGGGCCTCGGCCAGGTCCGGCGCCGTCGCCGCCTCTGCCAGCAGGGCCAGGAAATCATCGGCGGCGGCATCCGCTGCCGCGATGTCGGGCGGGGTGGCCGTTACCCGCACCTTCTCGATCCACAGGTCCGGCGCGATGGCGGCGGCCAGGGCCCGCACCTCGTCACGCTGCACCGTCAACCGGTCGCGCAGCAGGCCGGCCAGGGCGGTGCGCCCGGTCAGGGTGACGCGGGCGATCAGGGCACGGCCATCGGATTGTCGTGCGTGATGGTGGGCCAGGGCGGCACGGGTGGCCATGCTCACATCGTCCAAATTCTGCGCCGTGCTGCAATCCACCTCCACCTGTGCCCAGCGCACCACGTCCAGCGGGATATGGTCCAGTCCCACGACCATGCGGTCCTGCACCTCCACCAGAACGGCGCCTTTGGGTCCCGTTTCGCGGATATGGCGGCCCTGCAAATTGCCGGGATAGATGATATGCGGCCGTTCGCCCAGCACCGCATGGTCATGCACATGACCCAGCGCCCAGTAATCATAGCCTTTGGCGGTCAGGTCCTGGATGGTGCAGGGCGCGTAGGGTGCGTGGCCCTCATGCCCGGTCAGCGCCGTGTGCAGCATGCCGATATTGAAATGGTTCGCCAGCGCCGCCGGATAGGAGGTGGCCAGATTGTCCAGCACCTGCGCATTGGCGAAGCTCTGCCCGTGAATGGCCACGCCCAGATGGTCGAGCGTGTATGTCTGCGGCCGGCGGGTGTTGAATTGCCGGACATTGCCGGGCCAGGGCAACTGCCGCGTCAGCACCGATGCGGCATCATGGTTGCCGGCCAGAAGGAAGACGGGGATGTCGGCCGCCGCCAGTTTCGCCATGGCGCGGGCGAAATAAAGGCCGGTACCCATATCCTTCCAGTCGCCATCGAACAGGTCGCCGGCGATCAGCATGAAATCCACCGCCTCGTCGCAGGCCCGCTGGATCAGATTGTCGAAGGCAGCGCGGGTAGCGCCCCGGACCTCATCCGCCGGTAACCCGTCATAGCGGGCAAGGCCGTGCAGCGGGCTGTCCAGGTGAATGTCGGCGGCATGGATGAAGTTGAACCGGTCCATATCATTCTACCTGGATATGCGGGGTTATTATCGGGCTTTTCCATATCAGGGGGGCATCATCGTGGCGATGGGGAGGATGTCAAGGCGGCAGGCCGCGACGGAGCGATATCTTGTCAGGCATGGTGGGTGCGGGGCCATCAGGGTGATGCAGAAATGCGGCATCATGATCCTGTACGCGATCATCCAGCTATTCAGGATTGGCGATGGAATGACAAATCGGAATGTGTAATCCGGAAGTCATAGGATGATTTATCAATATGGCAATGCCGGATGATATTTTTAGTGCATTTATCTAGTTGGGGGAATTTTCTTGAAATTTTACCGCCGAATAGATAGATTTATTCAGGAATGGGGCCGGATTTTCGCCTCCAGTCCGGACAAGAGGGCAGGTTATGTCGAACATTCGCCAGCACAAGTTCATCGTCGGGCAGAGCCTGAACTTCCAACCCGGCATGCAGGGGTTCGTGGTTCCCCCCGGCCTGTTCACCGTCCGCAATCTGCTGCCCAGCGACGGGGCCGAACTGCAATATCGTATCCGCAATGACGGCAATGGCCAGGAACGGATCGTGCGGGAAAGCCAGTTGCAGCGTCCCTGACGGCGTCGCGCGGCGCGGCTTCGGTTTCACCCTCGCCGGATCGGGGATGCCTTTCACCGGTGCGCCGCCCCGCCGGCCAGGGCGCCCAGATGGCTGACAGCCTCTTCCAGCCCGATCACATCGGCATATTTGGCGTTGAGGTCGAACAGGTTGGCCTCATGCACGCGGGCATCGCGGTCGCCCACGGCTTCGCGTACCACCAGCGGCACGAAGCCGTGCTGGCAGGCGTCCAAGGCGGAGGCGCGGACACAGCCCGAGGTGGACAGCCCGGCGATCAGCAGCGTGTCAATGCCGCTGGACGCCAGGGTGGAGGCCAGTGAGGTGCCGAAGAAGGCGCTGGCATATTGCTTGGTGATCACGGGTTCATGCGGCAGCGGCTCCAGCCCCTCGGCGAAGGCGGCCCAGTGCGGGTGCAGGCCGCGTTCGAAACAGGACAGCGCCTTCACCTTGCGAAAGAACACCCCGCCATCCACACCGCCGGGCGTATAGGCGACGTTGGTGTGGAACACCGGCAGCTGGGCGGCGCGGGCGGCCAGCAGCAGATCGGCCGTGGTCGCCCGCGTCGCTTCCACCCCGGCATAAAGCGGGCAGGCCGGATCGAGATAGGCATTGACGAAATCGATGATCAGCAGGGCGGGGCGCTTGCCCCAGCCCAGCCGGTTGCCGAACCCGGCCTGGGCATAGTCGGCATTCAGGTCCGTTGCCATGGTCAGATGATCCCCGCCTTGCGCAATTCATCCAGCCGGGCCGCATCCAGGCCCAGCAGGCCGCCCAGCACATCGACCGTATGTTGCCCCAGTTCGGGGCCGGGATGAACGACGCCGCCGGGCGTATCCGACAGGCGGGGGGCAACATTCTGCATGGCCAGCTTGCCGAAGATCGGATGGGCGACCTTGATGATGTTCTGGCGGGCCTGGAAATGCGGGTCTTCCATCATGTCGGGTGCGCGATAGATGCGGCCGGCCGGCACCCCGTGCTTTTCCAACAATTCCGACAGGGGGGTGGCATCGATGGTGCGGGTCCATTCGGCGATCAGGTCGTCCAGTTCCTGCTGCACGGTGCCGCGCGCCGAATGGGTGGCGTAACGCGGGTCGGTCGCCAGTTCCGGCCGCCCCATGGCCTCGGCCAGACGCTTGAACACCGTGTCCTGGTTGGCCGCGATCAGCAGCATCAGCCCGTCGCGGGTGGGATAGACATTGCTGGGCGCGACATTGGGCAGGATGGGGCCGGTGCGTTCACGGACATAGCCGGTCTGGTCATATTCGGTGACCAGGCTTTCCATCATGGCCAGCACCGCCTCATAGATGGCGCTGTCCACCACCTGGCCGCGGCCCGTGCGTTCACGCGCATGCACGGCCATCAGGGCGCCAAGCGCCGCATAGGTGGCGGCCAGGCTGTCGCCGATGGAGATGCCCATGCGCGACGGGGCCGTGGACGGATCGCCCACCACATAGCGCAGGCCGCCCATCGCCTCCCCGATCGAGCCATAGCCGGCCTGGGACGCATAGGGCCCGGTCTGGCCGAAGCCGGTGACGCGGACCATCACCAGCCTGGGATTGATCTGCGACAGCACATCATAGCCCAGGCCCCAGCGTTCCATGGTGCCGGGGCGGAAATTCTCGATCAGGATGTCGGATTGGGCCAGCAGATCGCGCACGATCTGCTGGGCGGCCTTTTCCCGCAGGTTGAGGGTTACCGACTTCTTGTTGCGGGCGACCACGGGCCACCAGAGCGACTTGCCATGCGGCTTTTCCCGGCCCCATTCGCGCATCGGATCGCCGCTGCCGGGCTGTTCCAGCTTGATCACCTCCGCCCCGAAATCGGCCAGCAACTGACCGCAGAAAGGACCGGCCAGCAACTGGCCCATCTCGATCACCCGCAGGTCTGTCAGGGGACCCTGGCGCGTGGCCACCTGTCCCGTGCCGCCGGTTGGTTCCGTTGCCTGGTCGGTCACCATTCTCTCCCACTCAATGTATACATATTTTGTCAGATATCGACGCTGGCCGTTGAGGGGCGCTTTCAGCGTGCATCAACAAGAAAGCATACACAGCGCCATAATGGCAAGAGGTGCCGTGCGCGGGGAACTTTCGATCAATCCCCCTTGTCAGGCTCAACGAAAGCATGATTGTATACATTAAGCGTGAAGGTGGATGAGAGAGCAGGCCGATGGTCGCCCGGATCGAGATCGTGGAAGTCAGCCCGCGCGACGGCCTGCAGAATGAGGCGGTGCCGGTTTCCACCGCACAGAAGCTGGAGCTGATCCACCGCGCCATCGCCGCCGGGGCGCGCCGGATCGAGGTGACCAGTTTCGTCAATCCCAAGCGCGTGCCGCAGATGGCCGATGCCGAAGCGGTGCTGGCGGCGCTGCCCCGGGATAGTGGTGTTTCCTATATCGGTCTGGCCCTGAACGGGCGCGGCTTCGACCGGGCGCTGGCGGCGGGTGCCGGGGAGGTCAATTACGTGCTGGTGGCGTCGGACACGTTCTCCCGGCGCAATAACGGGGCGCCGACGCTGGAGACGATGTCCGGCTGGGCGGAGGTGGCCGCCGCCGCGCGGGCGGCCAAGGTGGCGACCAGCATCACCATCGGCGCGTCGTTCGGCTGTCCGTTTGAAGGTGAGGTGCCGGTGGCGCGGGTGGTGGAGATCGCCAAACGTGCGGCCGAGCATGGCCCGGACGAGATCGCCCTGGCCGACACGATCGGCGTGGCCAGCCCGGCCGACGTGGTGGAGCGGTTCAACGCCGTGGCGGCAGCCCTGCCCGGCATCCGCCTGCGGGCGCATTTCCACAATACCCGCAATACCGGCATCGCCAACGCCTATGCCGCCGTGATGGCCGGCGTCAGCGTGCTGGACAGTTCGCTGGGCGGCATCGGCGGCTGTCCCTTCGCCCCGGCGGCGACGGGCAATATCCCGACCGAGGATCTGGTCTACATGCTGGACCGCATGAAGATTGCCACTGGCATCGACCTTCCGGCCGCCATTGATGCGGCCAAGTGGCTGGAGGGCGTGATCGGCCGCCCCAACCCGGCCATGCTGGGCCGGGCGGGGATGTTCCCCGCCGCGCTCCAGTCGACCTGACGGCGGGAACAACCACGCCGCGGCAAAGCAGAAGCACCTTCGGGAACAGGAGTTTTTAGAATGGCTTACAGGCTGGGCGTGGATGTGGGGGGCACCTTCACGGACCTTCTGCTGATCGAGGACGAGACGGGCGAGACCTTCCGGGACAAGGTGCCGTCCACCCCGCACGACCCCTCGGTCGCGGTGGTCAACGGCACGCTGAAGATCTGCGCCAAGGCGAAGATCGATCCCAAGGATGTGCAGCTGTTCATGCATGGCACGACGGTGGCCACCAACACCGTGCTGACCAGCACGGGCGCCAAGGTCGGGCTGGTGACGACGGACGGCTATCGCCAGGTCCTGCATATCGCGCGCAGCTTCGTGCCGGGTGGGCTGGCCGGCTGGATCGTCTGGAACAAGCCGCCGCTGACGGCACCGCTTGAGTCCACAGTGGAGGTGCCGGAACGGATCGGCGCCGATGGCTCCATCGTCAGACCCCTGAACGAGGGTGCTTTGCGCACGGCGCTTGAAGGGCTGAAGAGGGAGGGGATCGAGGCCCTGACCATCGCCTTCATCAACGCCTATCGCAACGATGTGCATGAGGTGCGGGCCGGCCAGATCGCGCGGGAGGTCTTCCCCGACCTGCCCATCTCGCTGTCGTCGGAAGTGCTGCCGGAGATGCAGGAATATGAGCGTGCCCTGACCACGGTGGCCAATTCCTATGTCCGCCCGCGCGTGGCCACCTATGTCCGCAACCTGAAGGCGGAACTGAACAAGGCCGGCATGAACGGGCAGATGAACCTGCTGCGCTCCGACGCCGGGCTGATGAGCTTCGAGAAGGCGCAGGACCATCCGGTCAACCTGCTGATGAGCGGTCCGGCCGGCGGGGTGGCCGGTGCGCTGTGGGTGTGCGGCAAGTCGGGCTTTGGCAATCTGCTGACCGTGGATGTGGGCGGTACCTCCACCGACGTGGCGTTGATCGAGAATGGTCAGCCGCGCCTGGCGCGCGAGACGCAGTGCGGCGACCTTAAGGTGCGCGCCACCTCGCTGGATATCCGCACCGTGGGGGCCGGCGGCGGCTCCATCGCCTTCGTGCCGGACCTGACCAAGGCGCTGCGCGTGGGACCTGCCTCGGCCGGTGCGGTGCCCGGCCCGGTCTGTTATTCCCGTGGCGGGGACAAGCCCACCGTGACCGACGCCAATGTCGTGCTGGGCTATCTGCCGGAGGAATTGCTGGGCGGTACCATGCGCCTGGACCGGCCGGCGGCCGCGGCATCGGTGCAGAGTATCGCCGACCAGCTGTCGATCACGGTGCAGGAAGCCGCCCACGGCATCTATTCCATCGCCAACGAGACGATGATGGGCGCCCTGCGCCTGATCTCCGTTCAGCAGGGTTATGACCCGCGGGATTTCGCGCTGGTGGCCTTTGGCGGCGCCGGTCCGCTGCATGCCAATGCGCTGGGCAAGCTGCTGGGCAGCTGGCCGGTGATCGTGCCGCCCAGTCCCGGCGTGCTGTGCGCCTTCGGGGATGCCACCACGCGGCTGCGCGCCGAACGGGCCCGATCCATTGGCAAGCCGTTCCCGGATGTCGCCAACGCATCGGTCGCCGACGTGCTGCGCGAGTTGCATGCCGCCGTGTCGAAGGAACTGCTGGCCGAAGGCGTGCCGGTGGCGGACCAGGAGATCAGCTTTGAAGCCGGGGTGCGCTATTCCGGCCAGGCGTTCGAGGTCTCCCTGCCCGTGACGCTGGACGGGTTCGCGGCAAACGGGCTGGAGACGCTGGGCGCTGCCTTCGACAAGGAGCATGAGCGGCTTTTCACCTTCTGCCTGGAGAGCGACCGCGAACTGGTGACGGTGCGGGCCACGGCGCTGGGCAAGGCATCGGCGATCCGGCTGGAGAAACTGCCCACGGGCGATGGCGACCCGTCGGCGGCCAAGGTCCGCGACCATGTGATCTGGGCCGACGGGCAGGAACAGGCGGCCATCGTCTATGACCGCGCCCGCCTGAGGGCTGGTGACCGGATCATCGGCCCCGCCATCATCTGCGAGATGGACAGCACCACCGTGCTGCTGCCTGGCCATGGGGCGGAGGTTGACGATTATGGCTTGATCCTGATCCGCCCGCTTGCCGCTGCCTGACGATATTCTGGACGAAAGGGACAGACCCATGGTTGCCACGATCATCGAAACCAACCCGACCCCGTTCCAGAAGATCGCCATCGACCCGATCACGCTGGATATCATCGAGAACGCCCTGCGCAACGCGCGGGCCGAGATGGATGCTACCCTGTTCCGCACCGCCATGTCGCCCGGCATCCGCGAACAGGGCGATGCCTTCCCCCTGATCGCCAACCATGAAGGCAAGATGGTGGTGGGGCAGTTCGGTTCCTTCCTGGGCGGCTTCCTGAAGAATTACAAGGGATCGATCGAGGATGGCGACGTCATCTGGCTGTCCGATCCCTATTCGGTGGAAGGCGCCATCAGCCACCTGAATGACTGGCTGATCATCCTGCCGGTGTTCAATGATGGCCGTCTGGTCGCCTGGACCTGCCATTTCGGCCACCAGACCGATGTCGGCGGCAAGGTGCCGGGCAGCCTGCCCACCGATGCCACCTCCATCTTTCAGGAAGGTATCCGCATCCCGCCGGTGAAGCTGTATCGCAAGGGTGTCCTGAACGAGGATCTGCTGGAACTGGTGCTGAACAATACCCGCACGCGGGACTGGTGCCGGTCGGACCTGAACGCCATCATCGCGTCCTGCCGTATTGCCGGCCGCCGGGTGGTGGAACTGTGCAGCCGGTTCGGAATCGAAACATTCGTTTCTGCGACAAGAGAGTTGCTGGAGCGGAACAAGCGTGCCATGGCCAAGCTGATCGCCACCTCCATCAGTGAGGAGAAGGTCAGTTTCGAGGATTACATCTGCGACGATGGCCGCGGCTTCGGCCCCTACAAGCTGCGCGCCACCATGTGGCGGGAGGGGGAGAAGGTGATCCTGGACTGGGAGGGCACCTCGCCCCAGTCGGAAAGCTCGATCAATTTCTATCTCAATGAAAACATGCTGAAGATGTTCTTCGGCATCTACATGATCATGGTCTTCGACCCGCAGATCCTGTTCAATGACGGCTTCTATGATCTGGTGGAAACGCGAATTCCGGAAGGATCGCTGCTGAAGCCGACATATCCGGCCGCGCTGTCCTGCCGTACCCATGGCATTGGCCGGGTGTTCGACGTGCTGGGGGCGTTGCTGGGCCAGCGCACGCCGGAATTTCTCAACGCCGCCGGCTTCTCCTCTTCCCCGCATCTGATGCTGTCGGGCGCCTATCGCGGGTCGGGGAAGTACTATCAACTGTTCCAGATCGGCTTTGGCGGCATTCCCGGCCGTCCCTTTGGCGACGGGCCGGACGGGCATTCGCTATGGCCCAACTTCACCAATGTGCCCAACGAGTTCCTGGAAGCCTATTTCCCGCTGCGCATCGAACGGTATGAGACCATTGCCGACAGCGGGGGGCCGGGCCTGCATCGCGGCGGCAATGGCGTGCGCATTGCCTATCGCTTCCTGGAACCGGGTGCCATCGCCATCCATGATGACCGCTGGTTCACCTATCCCTGGGGCGTAAATGGGGGCGAGCCCGGCTGGCGGTCGCGCCGGGTGCTGGTGCGCGCCGATGGCAGCCAGACGGTGCTGGCCGCCAAGATCGACGATATCCAGGTCCGCCCCGGCGACCTGCTGATCTTCGACACCTGGGGCGGCGGCGGCTGGGGCGACCCGCTGGCCCGCGACCCTTCGCTGGTGGCGGCGGACGTGAAGCGCGGGCTGGTCACCCGCGACGGTGCCCAGCGCTATGGCGTCGTGCTGGCGGCGGGTGGGGCGGTGGATGTGCCGGCGACCGAGGCCCTGCGCGAGCGTTTGCGCAAGGCGCGCGGCGAGACCGCGCTGTTCAATTTCGGCGGCGGGGTGGAGGAACTGCGCGAACGCTGTCTTGCGGAAACCGGCCTGCCCGCACCGGTCGATCCGGCGCGGCAGGAGAGCGTGCTGTCGGCGGCGTGAGGAGGCTGTTAGAGTTTGTTGGGTTTAGATGCAATCTCCATATCCCGCCTTCCCGGTGACAAGCCCATAGGCGCCAAGTAAGTGATTGAGCAAACCGATACCGCCCTCACTACCGTCACCCCGGCGACAAGCCGGGGCCCAGAATGCCAAGCGCTTTGCTCTACGAACTGGGCCCCGGCTTGTCGCCGGGGTGACGGTAGGAGGGGCCTTTACGGTGATGCAAATATCCTAACTTAGCGCCTATGGGCGACAAGCCGGGAATAGCAGCACTTGGGACCCGGTTCACTCCGCCGCCTTGAGAACCGTCACCTTGCCGCTGCTGGCCTCGATCGCGTGCCAGGCGGCGGCGATGTGGCTGCGCATGACGGAGCCGGCCCAGCCGCCGTCGCGCACCTCAAAGGCCGACACGATTTCCATATGATGGCGCAGGCTGCGGCGCAGCGCTTCGGCATTGTAGCGGTGGAAGGTGCGCAGGACCAAGGGCACTTCGATCACCTGCGCCATCATGCTGGACAGGCGATGGGTGCCGGCCGCCTGGGTGATCAGCCGGTGAAACTCGGCATTGGCCTCGGCAATGCGGCTCAGGGCATCGGGCGTGCCGGTGGCTTCCAGCGCCAGCATCTCCTCCGCCAGGACGCGCAGATGGGCGATCTGGACCGGCGTGGCGCGCACCGCCGCCTGTTCGGCGGCATAACCCTCCAGGATGGCGCGCAGGTCGAAAATCTCCTTGATCTCATCGACCGACCAGTCGGCGACGAAGGCGCCATGGTTGCGCATGAAGCGCACGGCCCCCTCCGCGTTCAGCCGGCGCAGCGCCTCGCGGATCGGCGTGCGGCTGACCCCGATGATCTCCGCCAGCTCCCCTTCCTTCAGATGCGTGCCCGGCGGGAAGCGGCCAGCATGGATGGCGTCCCGGATTTCGGCATAGGCCTTTTCGACAGCATTGCTCATCGGTGATTTCCTGGTCGCATCCGTTCGGCGGGTCGGGCGAGCCCGCCCCGCTTTCTACCGCAAACGATCGGTTGCCGGCCAGTTGTCCTTGTCGATCAGGCGCGGTGCCAGCGCGCAGAAACCCGATGCCGCGCGACCGCTCCGTCAGCGTGGCTTTCAGGTCAACTGGCCCTGTTAAAGTATACAATGTCATGCATTGGGGCTTGCCGAAAGCGGAAACTCATATAAGTTTTTCCGGGTGGGCCGGGGCGCCCGGCCAACCGGCCACGCCCTGAAAAATGCCAATAAAATACAACGGAACAGCGGAGATCAACGACGATGCGGAACGGACGTTTCCTGCCGGCCTTGATGACGGGTACGGCTTTATGTGCTTCGATGATTGTATCCAATGTGCCCGCCCTGGCGCAGGGCGCGGGGTCGCAGGCCGGCTCTCCCATCATGCTGGAGGAGATCGTGGTCATCGCCCGCCAGCGCAACGAGACGGCGCGCGAAACCCCGGTGGCGGTGGCTGCCTTCACGGCGGAGACGATCGAGAAGGCGGGCATCAGCGGCCCGGCGGATTTCCTGGCCCTGACCCCCAATGTCAGCTTCCTGCAGACCACCAATGTCGGCGAAAGCCAGGTGCATATCCGCGGCGTCATCCAGCCGCGCGATGCCGAGCCATCCTTCGCCTATGTGCTGGACGGGGTGCTGGTGCCCAATCCCAACGCCTTCAACCAGGAAATGATCGATATCGAGCAGATCGAGGTCATCAAGGGCCCCATCGGGTCGATCTATGGCCGCAACGCCATCGGCGGCGCCATCCTGGTCACCACCAAGAAGCCGGGGAACGAGGCGGAGGGCCAAGTGCAGGCCGGGTATGAGTTCCGGGGCAATGAATACAAGGTCGGCGGCTATGTCGGCGGTCCGCTGGTGGAGGACAAGCTGTTCGCCCGCGTCACCGCCATCTACAAGGATCGCGGCGGCTATTACGACAATGTCACCTTGAACAAGAAGGAAGATGATTTCAGCGAGGGGCTGGTGCGCGGCCGCCTGATCTACAAGGCGACCGACGATATCGAGATCGACCTGTCCGCCGGGTACGGCAAGATCAAGGGCTATGCCTTCAATTTCAACAATCAGACGGCGGGCACGCCCGGCTTCGTCAATGGCGTGAACATCAAGGACACCTCCATCGACTATGCCGGCAATGTCGACAGCTTCAACAACCAGGAGCGTGTCGATCTGTCCGCCAAGGTGGACTGGGATTCCGAGGCCGGTACCCTGACCTTCACGGCCGCCTATCATGACCTGAAGGAGAATATGGGCGGCGAGGGGGCGGTGGATCTGGCCCTGTTCGGCGTGCCGTTCCCCGGCGGGCCGGCGCCCGGTGACTTCTTCACCAACCCGGCGCTGATCGAGGGTTATGGCCCCACCCTGCGTGACGGCACCCAGTATCAGGAGCGCAATCAGGACGACACGTCCTTCGAGCTGCGCTTCACCTCGCCCGGCGAGAACCGGCTGCGCTATATCGCCGGCGCCTATTATATCGACTTCAACCGCGAGATCGTGCTGAACCGCGGCAATGATCTGGGGCAGGGGGTGGTGGTTGCCGACCCGCTGGGCGGGGCCGCCAACCCCATCGTGGCCGTCACCTGGACCGACAATGCCAATGATGCCTGGGCGCTGTTCGGGCAGCTGGCCTATGACCTGACCCCCGATATCGAACTGTCCACGGCCCTGCGCTATGACAAGGAGAACCGGACGTCGGAGAATTTGACGCCCGCCGCCTATTCCCCCATCCCCAATGTGCAGGGGCTGGTGCGCAAGGATAATTTCAGCTCGTTGCAGCCCCGCGTCTCCCTGCGCTGGAAGGCGACCGAGGATGTGTCGGTCTATGCCACCTATGGCGAGGGCTTCCGCTCCGGCGGCTTCAACCCGCTGGGCAGCCGCTTCAACATCATCAATACCGACGGCGTCACCAACACCACCGTGCAGGACCAGTTCGGCAAGGAGACATCGTCATCCTATGAGGCGGGGGTGAAGAGCCGCCTGCTGGATGGGCGGATGACGCTGAACGTGGCGGGTTTCAACACCAAGGTCGACAATGCCCAGTTCTTCCAGTTCTTCCCCTTCTCGCTGTCGCGGGTGATCTCCATCGTCGACCGCAACGAGATCACGGGCTTTGAAGTGGATGGCCAGGCGCGTCTGGCCGACGGTCTGGACCTGTTCTTCGGCTATGGCTATCTGCATTCCAAGATCAAGGAGAACAAGGAGCTGCCGCAGACGGTGGGCAACCGCTTCCCCTTCACCGCCAAATATGACGTGATCCTGGGCGGCCAATACACGGTGCCGGTGACCGCCGACTATGATCTGGCGGCGCGGGTGGAGTATAACCGCACCGGCCCGATGTTCTTCGACACGCTGAACACGCCCGGTACGGAACGCCCGGCCATCGATCTGGTCAATGTCCGCCTGGGCGTGGAGAATGAGGGCTGGAGCGCCACGCTTTATGCCCGCAACCTGTTCGACAAACGGTACAATGTCGATGGCGTGGTGCTGGTCGTGCCCAACACCACGGTCTTCAACTTCACCACCAAGGCCGTGCCGCGCACGGTGGGCGTGGAATTGAAGGCCCGGTTCTGAGGATAAGGTCAGGGCCCGCCCGTCGTGACGATGAGGGGTGGTGCCCGACCGTGCGGTGCCAAGGGGCGCAGTTTCATGCCCCTTGCACCGCCCGGCATTGCCCCAGCCAGGCGGCGGTGGCGGCCGGTGCCGTCAGGGGCAGCATGTGGCCGCCATCCGTCAGGGTGAGGGTGGCGTCGGGCAGAAGCGCCTGTGCCGCCGTGCCATGGTGGCGCCAGTCCAGCACCCGGTCGTCCCGGCCGAACAGGATGGAGACGGGCAGCCGCAAGTCGCCATAACGCGCCGCAAGTGCCGCCATGCCATCCCCCGCCGCCATCAGGTCGGCGCAGGCCGAGCGGAAGGCGGCGGGCCGCAGACCCAGAAGACCGCCCCCCGCCATGGCGAAATCGGCGGGCACCGGGTCAGGTCCAAACACCGTATCCAGGATGCGGTCCCGCTGCAGGATGGCCATCGGCGTGGCCAGCGTCCAGGACAGCAGCCAGCGCGTGAAGGGCGATCTGACGGTCAGCCCCCTGAAGCAGGCGGGCACACCATCCTGTGGACGGGTCAGAGGGGCGATCAGCGCCAAGCCGCCCGCGCAGTCGGGATGGTCCAGGGCCAGGGCCAGGGCGACAGCCCCGCCCAGCGAGTGACCCACCACCAACGGCTTGTGCAGGCCCAGCGCCCGGATCAGGCCGGCGATGATCGCGGCCTGGGCGCGCGGGTCCGCATCGGCGCCGGGGGCCCTTGTGGAATGGCCAGAGCCCGGCCGGTCCACCAGGATCACGCGATAACGGTCGGTCAGAAGCCCCAGCAGGCCATGGCTGAAATGGCGCATCTGCCCGCCCAGCCCATGGATCATTACCAGGTTGGGCCCGCTGCCGGCATCCAGATAATGCAGCCGGTGACCATCCAACTCCAGAAAGCTGCCCAGTGGCGGCAAGGCGCGTTCCACGCGCCGCGCCGTGATGCCGGTTAAGGCGACCAGTCCGCCCGTCCAGGCCCCGGCCAGCGCCATTCCCGCGGCAAGCATCCCCATCATCACTGGCCCCTCCCTTGCCCGTTCCGCCAGGGTCTGGGTACCATTGCCCAACAATATTGACAACGATGTAAATTATTTATTGACCCAATCCACCGGCATGCATAATGATCAGCACCCAAGGACGACGGGTGTTTCGATCGGTCCCGAGGGGGCAAGGCCCCCGCTCAAATCAAGAAAGATCCGGCTGCGGCCACCGGCTGGCGCGGCCCCGGGGAGGATATCGATGAGCGGTTTTGATCCGATCTGGCGTCGGACGTGCACCCGCACGGCCCGGCTGACCCTGACAGTTTCCTGTTTGGCGCTAAGCGCCGCCATCTCCCATGCCCAGGCGGCCTCGGAAGAGGTGCTGCTGGAAGAGATCATCGTCACCGGCACGATGATCCGTAATGTCGGCCCCATCGGCACCAATGCCATCGCGGTGCAGCGCGAGGATGTGGTGGCGTCGGGTGCCGCGTCCAGCAACGATCTGCTGGCCCAGATCCCGCAGGTCGGCAATTTCGGTACCGTCCCGCGCGCCGAAGGCAGCTATGGCCTGCCCATCGTGCGGCCCAATATCCGCAATCTGGCGGCGTCGGGCGGGGCCAGCACGCTGGTCCTGCTGAACGGTAACCGGCTGGTCGGGGCGGGTATCCTGCAGACCAGCGTCGATCCCAGCATCATTCCGCCCGACGCCATCGAGCGGGTGGAGGTCATTCCCGATGGCGGTTCGTCGATCTATGGGTCCGATGCCATTGGCGGCGTCATCAATTTCATCACCAGGCCCCGGTTCAACGGCGTTGCCGGCAATGCCCGCTATGGCCGTGCCGCCGATTACGAGAGTGCGGAGGCCAGCCTGATCGGCGGCCATGACTGGGGTTCGGGGTCCGCCTGGCTCTCCTATTCCTATGCCTGGCACGACAATGTCCTGGGCATCGACCGTGACTTCATGACCGCCGACCTGACGGCCAAGGGGGGCAGCGATTTCCGGGGCACGGCCTGTACGCCGGGCAATATCCTGCTGGGCGGCGTGCCCTATGCCCTGCCGGGGCGCACGCCCGGTGGGGTCAACCGCTGCGACCAGACCGACTATGCCGACCTGTATCCACGGGAGGAGCGGCACAGTTTCTTCGGCGGGCTGGTGCAGGAGGTCGCGGACGGGGTGGATTTCTCCGTCACCGGCTATTGGTCCTCCCGCGACACCATCACCCGCACGTCGCAATCGACGCTGAGCGGTACGGTTTCCCTGTTGAACCCGTATTTCCGGCCCATCGGCAATGAGACCAGCCATGATGTCGCCGTCAATTTCGACAGCGTCTTTGGCCCCAGCAATGTCGCCACCGGCTATTTCGAATCCTACGGTGTGACGCCGGAACTGGATATCGGCCTGGGTGGCGACTGGCAGTTACGGCTGGTCGGCAATCTGGGCCGGTCGAAGAACCGGACCCATGATGGTCAGATCGACAGCACGATGGCCACGGTTGCCCTGAATGGCACGACCAATGCCACCGCGCTGAACCCTTACAACCTTGCCGCCAGCAACCCGACCCTGCTGGCCGCCATCGACAATTATGAGAATCTGGGCCGCGCGACGCAGCAACTGGCGGAAATCCGCGCCGTTCTGGACGGGCCCTTGTTCAGCATTCCCGGCGGTGATGTGCGGGCGGCGGCCGTGGCCGAATACCATTACGATGATATGGACAGCATGATCGGCAGCGGCCCGGCCGGGGCGCCCAGCAGCACCTCTCGCGGAAAGGCCGACCGCAATGTGAAATCCGTGTTTGGCGAGGTGCATGTGCCGCTGGTCGGCGTGCCCAACCGGGTGGAGGGCATCTATGGGCTGGAACTGTCCGGGTCCGTCCGCCATGATGATTACAACGATGTCGGTGGCACCACCAATTCCAAGGTCGCCATGAATTACCGGCCGGTGAAGGATCTGACGCTCCGTGCCAATTACGGCACCTCCTTCCACGCGCCCAGTCTGGCCGACCTGGGCAATTCCGTGGATAGCCGGGTGCAGGTGGTGCTGTTCTCCCCCAACCGCAAGCCGGGCAGCCCCTTCACCGACCTGCTGCGCCCCACCATCGTGCTGGCCGGCGGCAATCAGAACCTGAAGCCGGAAACGGCGGATACATGGTCGCTGGGGGCGGATTTCCAGCCCGATGCCCTGAAGGGCCTGCGGGTCAGCGCCACCTATTTCAACGTGAAGTTCAAGGACGCCATCGGGCTGGCACCCGTATTGGCACCACAGATCTATTCCGATCCGAATTTCGCCAGCTATTTCATCCTGAACCCGACCCTGCAGCAGGCGATGGCGGCGGCCGGCGGCCTGCGCATCGACGGGGTGCCCAGCCTGCCCGCACTCTATGCCTTCTCCTCGCCCTATGTGCTGTTCGATGCGCGGCGCAACAATCTGGGCGCCATCCACACCGACGGCCTGGATTTCGAGGTCGATTACCAGCACCGCGCGGATTTCGGCATGCTCAGCGCGAAACTGTCCGGCACCTACACGCTGAACCGCAAGACCCAGGCCGTGCAGGGTGGGGCCTTCAGCAACGATCTGAAGAACGGCACCGGTCGTCTGGCGCTGGTGGCCAGTCTGGGTGCGCAGGTGGATCAGGTGACGGCGCGGGTGTCCTGGAACCACCGCGACAGCTACCCCATCCTGGGCGTGCCCAGTCAGACCCGGATCGGTGCCTTCAATACCATCGACCTGTTCGCCGCCTATGACCTGTCCGCCCTGGCCGAGGGGGTTTCCGTGACCGTCAATGTCGAGAACCTGTTCGACAAGGACCCGCCCTATTTCAACGCCGTTCCCGGCTACACCAATGGCAGCACCCTGGGGCGGATGGTTTCCGTCGGCCTGCGTACCAGCTTCTGAGGAGGGGAAGGATGCGGGATTGGCTGTACCGGACCGGTTGCGTGATGGCCCTGGCGCTGGCCGCCGGCTGTGCGGGGCCGTGGGGGCCGGACGGGATGCGGGTGGAATATGCCACCCGCCCCCTGGGCCTGGATGAACAGGCGCCGCGCCTGGCCTGGCTGTCCCCGGTGGCACGCCAGTACGCCTATCGCATCCGCGTGGCGGAGAGCGAGGCGGCGCTGGCGGCCGGTCCCCTGGTCTGGGACAGCGGCAAGGTGGCGGGTGACGGTAATATCCAGGTCGCCTATGCGGGGCCGGAACTGGCCGCCGGCAAACGCTATTGGTGGCAGGTCATGGTCTGGGACGCGGCCGGCAGGCAAGGCGGCTGGAGCCGGCCCGACTGGTGGGAGATGGGGCTGCTGTCGCCCGACCAGTGGCAGGCATCCTGGATTTCCGGGCCGGAACAGCCGGTTCATGACTGGCGCGATCTGGACCTGACGGTCGACCTGACCCTGAAAGGCCCGGCGCTGGATATCCTGTTCCGGGCGCGCGGCGAGGGGAAAAAATACGGGGAGGCCTATGTCTGGACCCTGTCCGACGCCAAGGACGGCCCCGTCCTGATCCAGTCCGTCCGGCGTTATACGGATGGCAAGAGTGCCGGGATCAAAACGACGGAACTGGCCCGCACCGCCCTTCCCGGCGGACCGCTGAAGGACCAGCGCCGCCGTCTGACCATCCGGGCGCAGGGGCCGCACATCACGACGTTGCTGGATGGGGTGCAGGTGGCCGCCCTCACCGATATGGCGCAGAGCCATGGCACCGTCGGCTTCACCGCCAAACAGGCCGAGGCGGCACTGATCCATCGGGTTACGGTGACGGGCAGCGGCTCACCACCCGTGGAGATCGGCTTCACCGCCAATGACAATCCCTTCACCGGGGGGGCTGTGGGGGCGGAGGGATTGCGGCTGGCGGCCGGGGTGCCGTCCATCGATATCGTGCTGCCCATGGAGGCGCCGGCCCCGCTGCTGCGCCGGGAATTCACCCTGCCGGCGAAACCGATCGTCCGCGCCCGGCTCTACTGGGCCGGGGCCGGCATGCCGCTTCTGTCGCTGAACGGGGCGGTATTGGGCGGCAGCGCACTGGGTGTGGGCTTCACCGCCTATGACAAGCGGGTGCTGGCCCAGGTGGTGGACATCACGGATCGGCTGAAACCCGGTGCCAATGTCATCGGGGCGGAACTGGGGCGCGGCTGGTACGGCGTCACCGATCCCAATGAATGGTATTTCCACCGCGCCCCCTGGCATGCCGATCCCGCCCTGCTGGCAAGGGTGGAGGTGGAGTTCAGCGATGGCAGCCGCCAGACGATCACGACGGACGGCGAATGGCGTGCGCAGCCCGGCCCCACCCTTTCCGACAGCATCTATCGCGGGGAGCGATATGATGCCCGGCTGGTGCCCGATGGTTGGGAAAAGGCCGGGCCGGCGCGGGTGGTCACCGGGCCGGCGGGCCGCATCGATTTCGCCAATGCCGAACCCATCGCGCCCGTGTCCAGCCTGAAGCCGGTATCGGTCACGGAAATACGGCCCGGCGTGCATGTCTATGATTTCGGGCGCATCATTGCCGGGTTGCCCGTGCTGAACGTCGCCGGTCAACGCGGGACCACCATTTCCCTGGTGGCCAGTGAGAAGCTGGACAAGGACGGCGAGGTGGTG
This sequence comes from Niveispirillum sp. GW835-FHT14G11, assembly GCF_058793615.1. Lineage (NCBI taxonomy): Bacteria > Pseudomonadati > Pseudomonadota > Alphaproteobacteria > Rhodospirillales > Azospirillaceae > Niveispirillum > Niveispirillum sp. GW835-FHT14G11. The sequence continues at coordinate 544,370 of NZ_JBXAFZ010000002.1, read as the reverse complement.
CCCGCCTCCGGCCTGATCAATGCCCAGCTTCAGACCTATCGCTATACGCTGGCGGGAACGGGGCGGGAGCGCTGGGCGCCGCGTTTTTCCTATGCCGGGTTCCGGTATGTGCAGGTGGAAGGGCTGACGGGCAAACCGGGGGCCGATACGCTGACGGCGGAGATCGTGCATTCGGCGGTGGCCGACACGGGTGCCTTTGCCAGCGCCGATCCCCTGCTGGGTAAGATCGACGCGGCGGCCCGCGCCACCATCCTGAACAATCTGCACGGCTTCCTGACCGATACGCCGACCTTCGAGAAGAATGGCTGGACGGGCGATGCCCAGGCGTCGGCCGGGATGGCGGTGCGCAGCCTGGATGTGGCGCGCGTCTTCACCAAATGGCTGGCCGATTTCCGTGACGCCCAGGCCGAAAGCGGCGAAGTGCCGGAGGTGGTGCCGACCACGCCCTTCTATGGCTATCAGGATACGCCCGGCTGGAATCTGATCTGGGGGCCGACCCCGCCCTGGGACGTAGCGGCCCTGATCCTGCCCTGGGAAATGTATCAGGCCTATGGCGATACGCGCATCCTGGATCAGAACCATGACATACAGAAGCGGCTGGTGGACTATACGGCCGGCATCTTCAAGGCGCCGGATTATCGCGGGCGCCTGGGCCTGTCGGAATGGAGCCCGCCCGGCCCGTTGGACATCCTGAATGCAAGGGGCGGCGGTATCGATGCCGTCACCGCCGCCTATTTTTTCCTGGAGGCCGACCTGCTGTCGCGCAGTTCGGCAATCATCGGCAAGGGGGAGGATGCGGAACGCTACCGCGCGTTGGCCGATGCCATCCGGGAGGCCTATAACAGGCGTTACTGGGATGATGCCAACGGCTGGTACCGCACGGTCGATGCCAAGGGTGTGGCCGCCGGCCCCACCCAGATCCAGAATGTGCTGCCGCTGGCCTTCGGCATGGTGCCGGACGGGCGGGCGGCGGCGGTGGCGGCCACCATCGCGCGCGACGCGGAAAAGAACGGGTTGCGCACCGGCGTGTTCGCCACGCGTTATCTGCTGCCGGTGTTGAGCGATCATGGCTATGCCGATCTGGCCTATAAGCTGGCGACCCGCACGCAGGAGCCCGGCTGGGGCTGGTGGGCCGTGAATGGCCATCAGACGATGTTCGAGAGCTGGAGCCTGGAGAGCCGGTCGCGCGACCATCATTATTTCTCCTCCATCGGCGACTGGATGCGTACACGGCTGGCCGGATTGCGGCCGGGGGCGCCCGGTTACAAGCAGGTGCTGGTCCGGCCGGAAATCCCCGACGGGCTGGAATGGGCCGAGGCCTCGCTGCGCACGGTTCATGGGCGTGCGTCCAGTGGCTGGCGCGTCACCAAGGGCGCCCTTACCCTGACGGTGGAAATACCACCCAACACCACAGGCATGGTCTGGCTGCCCAGCCGCTTCGGCCCTGTGCGCGCGGCGCCCAAGGATGCGGAGCGGGTGCGGGAGGAGGCGCATTTCACGATCTACAGCGTGGGGCCGGGCACGCATCGTTTCACCACGGGAGGGGACAAATGAGGCATCGTATCGCCACCGCGCTTGCCGCCTTGCTGCTGACCACGGCATCGACCGCAGCCGAGGTGAAGATCGAGAGCGGTTCGCTGCAGGGCGTCGTGGCCGATGGCATCACCTCGTTCAAGGGCATCCCCTATGCCGCGCCGCCGGTGGGGGATTTGCGCTGGCGCCCCCCGGCCCCGCCCGCCGGGTGGGAGGGGGTGCGCAAGGCCGACCGCTTCGGCCCCGACTGCATGCAGAACCCGCTGCCCGGATCAAAATCCCCCGTCCAGCCCAGCGAGGATTGCCTTTATCTGAATGTCTGGACGCCTGGGACGTCGGGGGCGCCGGTGCTGGTCTGGATACCGGGCGGCGGCTTCGTCACCGACAGTGCGGCCAACCCCGTCATGGACGGGGCGGGGCTGGCACGGCGCGGGGTGGTGGTCGTCACCTTCAATTACCGGCTGGGCCGCTTCGGCTTCTTCGCCCATCCCGACCTGACGCATGAAAGCGGGGAGGGGCCGACGGGCAATTGGGGCTTCATGGACCAGATCGCGGCCCTGCACTGGGTCCGGGACAATATCGCCGCGTTTGGCGGCGACCCGGCCAATGTCACCCTGATCGGGGAGTCGGCCGGGGGTGAGTCCGTCTCCCGCCTGATGGTGTCAGAACCGGCGCGCGGCCTGTTCCACAAGGCGGCGGTCATTTCCGGGGGCGGGCGTGACCGCTGGCCCACGCTGGCCGAGGCGGAGGCCAAGGGTTTGGCCTTTGCCAGGGATGCCGGCGCCAAGGGTGGGCTGGCCGACCTGCGCGCCCTGCCGGCGGACAAGGTGCGCGGCGGCATCACCCTGCTGGACAAGGAAGAGAAGACCTGGTCCGGCCCGATCACCGACGGGCGCATCCTGCAGGGCGACCTGATCCCCCGTTTTGCGGCAGGGGCCCAGGCCAAGATCCCCTTCATCGTCGGCGCCAATGATGACGAGTTCAGCTTTGTGCCGCCGATCTTCCGGATGTTCCTGAACGGTCCGCATGAAAAGGTGGTGGAGCCGAACAAGGCGGCAGTGCGCGCCGCCTATGGCTCCGACAGCGCCATGCGCCGCGCCATCGCCAGCGACGTGGTGTTCGTGGAGCCTGCGGTGGCGCTGGCCAGACGCCATGCCGCCACGGGGGCGCCCACCTGGCTCTACCGCTTCGGTTATGTCGCCGAGGCCAAGCGGGAGGAGGGCAGTGGCGCCGGCCATGCCACCGACATGCCCTTCCATTTCGCGACCCTGGACCAGACCGATATCAAGCCCAGCCCGGCCGATCAGGCGATGGCGACCCGGATGGGCGACCTCTGGACCCGCTTTGCCCGGACAGGCGACCCCAATGGCGGCGGCCTGCCATCCTGGCCCCGCTATGACGCGGGGGCACCGCAGATGCTGTTCCTGGGGGTCGAGACCAGGACCCTGTCCGCCGCTGAACCGGTGATCGACGCCATCGCCGCCGCACGAGATGCCACGCCATGAGGAATTTCACCCGCCGCCTTGTCCTGATCGGCAGTATGGGTCTGCTGCTGGCCGGCTGTGCCCGCACCGTCACCCTGTCGGAAGGCACATCCGTCCCGCTCTGGCCCGAGGGGCCGCCCGGCGCCATCGCCAACATGCCGCCGGAGGTGACGGAGGACCGGATACCGTTCGGTACCATCACCCGCAACATCTCCACCCCGTCGCTGCTGGTGTTCCAGCCGGCCAGGCCCAACGGTACCGCCGTGATCGTGGCACCGGGCGGCGGCTTTCACCTGCTGTCCATCGAGAATGAGGGGATCGCGGTCGCCAAATGGCTGAACAGCCTGGGCGTCACGGCCTTTGTCCTGCGCTACCGCCTGATCCCGACCGGGGAGGATGTGGCCATCAAGCTGTTTCAGCGCATCGCCAAGCGCAACGAGATGGACGCGGCCCTGGCCCCCCTGCGTCCGCTGGTCATTGCCGACGGACAGCAGGCGGTGCGCCATGTGCGGGAAAAGGCCGCGACATATGGCGTGAAGCCGGACCGCATCGGCCTGATGGGCTTTTCCGCCGGCGGGGCGCTTGCCGTCTGGTCGATCCTGACCCAGGACCGGACCAGCCGCCCGGATTTCGCCATGGCGATCTATCCGGGCCTGCTGCCCGACCCTTTACAGGCGCCGGCGGGGGCGCCGCCGCTGTTCGCCCTGGCAGCGGCGGACGACAACATCGCCGCCCCGGACACCAACCGGCTGGCCGCGGCCTGGCGTGCGGCCGGGCTGGACGTGGATCACGTCACCTATCCGACCGGTGGCCATGGTTTCGGCATGAAACAGCAGGGCAAGCCGACCGACGCCTGGACGGCCCGGTTGCAGCAATGGCTCGACGCCAAGGGATTGTTGTCGAAATGAGAAACAGGAAGATCACTGCCCTGACCCTGGGCGCGCTGGCCGGCCTGCTGGTGGGTTGTGCCCAGCACAAGGCTGATCCACCGCCGCGCATCGCGCAATGCGAGGGGCTGACCGGCCTGACCTTGGCCGATGGCAAGATCGAGGCGGCGACCCCGGTCGCGGCCGGCAAGATCGTGACCCCGGATGAGGGCAAGATCGGCCTGCCGGCCCCCGCCGCCTTCTGCCGCGTGCAGGCCCGCCTGACGCCGACGCCGTCCTCCTCCATCCGGATCGAGGTCTGGCTGCCCGATGCCGGGGCCTGGAATGGCAAGCTGCTGGGCGCCGGCAATGGCGGTTTCGGCAGCAACATGCAGGTACCGTCGCTGGTCATGCGGGGCGGCGTGGCCAAGGGCTATGCGTCCGTCGGCAGCGACATGGGTCATGTCGGCAAGTCCGATGTCGATGCCAGCTGGGCGCCCGGCCAGCCGGAAAAGGTCCGCGATTATGGCTGGCGGGCCAATCATCTGGCCGCCGCCACCGCCAGGATTGTCATCGCCGCCTATTATCCGGCGCCGCTGGATGCCAGCTATTTCCATGGCTGCTCCGATGGCGGGCGCGAGGCGCTGATGGAGGCGCAGCGCTTCCCGGATGATTACGACGCCATCCTGGCGGGTGCCCCCGCCATTCCCTGGGCGCGGCTGGCCACGGCGATGGCCATGAATGACCGGGCCGTGTTCGGCAATCCCGACAGCGCCATTGCCAATGCCAAGCTGCCGTTGCTGCAGAAGGCGGCCCTGGCGCGCTGCGATGCGCGGGACGGGGTGACGGACGGGGTGATCGATGATCCGCGGACCTGTGATTTCGATCCCGGTGTGCTGACCTGTCAGGCGGGGGATCAGCCCGACTGCCTGACGCCGGCGCAGGTGGCGGCGGTGCGCGCCCTTTACCGGGGGCCGGTTGATGGCAAGGGCAAAGCCTTCTATCCCGGATATCTGCCGGGGATGGAGGCGACGCCCGGTGCCTGGGACCTGTGGCTGACGGGGCCGGGCGCCCAGCACGGCAAATTCTCCACCGAATTCTTCCGCCATTTCGTGCATGGCGATCCCAACTGGACCACGAAGGATTTCCGGCTGGACAGCGATTTCGCCAAGGCCCATTCCATGCAGGGGGAGATCAATGCCGATGATCCGGACCTGGGGCGTTTCTTCGCCAAGGGCGGCAAGCTGATCCTCTATCACGGCTATGGTGATGCCGCGATCCCGCCGCAGAATACCGTCGATTATTATCAGCGGGTGCTGAAGGCGGGTGGCGCCAGGGCGGCCCGGTCGGTGCGCCTGTTCATGATGCCCGGCATGTCGCATTGCCTGGCGGGGCCGGGGCCGAACGTGTTCGACGGGGTCGGCGCACTGGATGCCTGGCACCGGGGCGGGCCGGCGCCCGAACGCATCACGGCCACCAAGTTCGACAATGATTATCTGGGCTTCCTGGGCATGCCGGCCAAGCCCGTCCGCACCCGCCCGCTCTGCGCCTATCCCCAGGTGGCGCGCTGGACGGGCAGCGGGTCCACCGATGCCGAAGCCAATTTCACCTGCACCGATCCTTCCCCCCAACCCTGAAAAAGCGGCCGGTGCAACGGCCCTTCCATCCCCAACAGGAGACGACCCATGAAGACCCTTCTTCCCCTGTTCGCCGCCATGGCCCTGCTGCTGTCCCTTCCCGCCCATGCCCAGGCCAACCAGAGCCCGCCGGCACCCGCCGCCGCGACCCCTTTTTCCCTGGACACGCCGATTGAGGAACTGGCGGCGCATGACGGGGCCAAGGCGGCGCTGACCAGCACCCTGCCGGGCCTGCTGGAGATCCCGCAATATGAGATGATCAAGGGCCTCAGCCTGCGTCAGCTGCAGCCCTATTCCGGCGGCAAGCTGACCGACGAGTTGCTGTCCCGCACCGAGTTGGCGCTGGCGGGCGTCAAATGAGACGGCCTGTCCTTGGCAGATTGGCGGTGGCCGGGGTAGCGCTGGCCCTGGCCGGCGGGTCCATGGTGAAGGCAAAGGATACGGCGCCGGACCTGACGGTGAAGGTGCAGGATCTCATCGGACAGATGACCCTGGACGAGAAGATCAACCTTCTGGCCGGCGCCGGCATCATGGAACTGAACGGCGTGCCCCGGTTGGGCGTGCCGGGTATCAGGGTGACCGATGGTCCCACCGGCGTGCGCTCGCACGCGGATAAGCCGGCCACCGTGTTTCCCGTGGGCGTGGCCATGGCCGCCACCTGGAATACCGAACTGGCGGGCAAGGTGGGGGCCGCCATCGCAGACGAGGCGCGGGCACATGGCGCCTCTGTCCTGTTGGCGCCCACGGTCAACATCGTCCGCACCCCGCTCTGGGGCCGCAATTTCGAGACGTACTCAGAGGACCCGCATCTGGCGGCCCGCATGGGCCTTGGCTATGTGCAGGGGGTACAGGGGCAGGGGATCGGCGTCTCCTTGAAACATTTCGCGGCCAACAATCAGGAAACCAACCGTTTCTTCGTGGACAGCAAGGTGCCGGCCCGCACCCTGCGGGAGGTCTATCTGCCGGCCTTCGAAACGGTGGTGAAGCAAGCCGATCCCTGGTCGGTCATGGCCTCCTACAACAAGGTCAACGGCACCTATGCCACGCAGAACCGCTGGTTGCTGACCGGCCTGCTGAAGAAGGAATGGGGCTATGCGGGCATGGTCGTGTCCGACTGGGGCGCCACCCATGCCACGGCGGCGGCGGCCAATGCCGGCATGGACCTGGAAATGCCGGGGCCGCCGGCCAATTTCGGAACCAGGCTCCGTCAGGCCGTGGACAAGGGCGAGGTCAGCCAGGCCCAGATCGATGAGAATGCCGGGCGCGTGCTGCGCCTGATCCTGCGGTCAACGGTCAAGGGCGGAGACGGCACCATTCCGGCCGAGATGAAACAGGCCCATGCCGATCTGGCCCGCGCGGCGGCGCGGGAGGCCATCATCCTGTTGCAAAACAAGCAGGATGTGCTGCCCCTGACGCCGTCCATCCGTACCCTGGCGGTGATCGGCCCCAATGCCGATGTTATCCGGGTTCAGGGGGGCGGGTCGTCGGCTGTGGTGCCGTTCGACAGCATCCCCACGCCCCTGGCGGCCTTGGCGGAAGCGCTGCCCGGTACCCGCATCCTGTATGCCCAGGGCGTGGATAATGAAGAAACGCCGCCATCGGCCGATGCCGCCCTGCTGAGCCCCGATGAGCAGCGGGGGCGCAAGGGGCTGCGGGCCGACTATTTCGCTACGCCCGACCTGTCGGGACAGCCTTTGCGCAGCGAGGATGTGGCCAGTTTCAGCAAGCGCATCGCCGGCAATCAGGCCAAGGCCGACGCGGTGGGCTATGCCGCGCTGCGCTGGTCAGGCTGGTTCTGGCCGGAACGCAGCGGCCGGCATGAATTCAGCGTGCGCGGCACGGGCAAGGCCAGCCTGTCGCTGGATGGCAAGCTGATCCTGGACCGGGCCGTGAAGGGGGTGCCCGACCCGCGCGATGTGATCGGCTTCCCCGTGCTGCGCCGCACGGTCAGCCTGGATATGGAAGCCGGGCGCGGTTACCGCATCCAGCTGGATTACATCACGGGCCAGACACCTTATGAGGCGCTGGTCTTTGGGCTGCGTCAGCCGGCGCCGGATATTGAGGCGGCGGTCGCGGCGGCACGGGAAGCGGACGCCGCCATCGTGCTGGTCGGCTCCTCCTCCATGACCGAAGGGGAAGGCTATGACCGCACCACCCTGGCTTTGCCGGGTGAGCAGGACCGGCTGGTCAGTGCCGTGGCGGCCGTCAACAAGCGCACAATCATTGTGGTGAATAGCGGGGCCGCCGTCACCATGCCCTGGAAGGATCAGGCGGGCGCCATCCTGCAGCTCTGGCTGCCGGGACAGGAAGGGTCACGGGCGCTGGCCGATCTGCTGCTGGGCAAGGCCAACCCGTCCGGGCGCCTTCCCGTCAGCTTCCCGGCCAGGGATGGCGACATCGCCGTCGATCTGGCGGCACTGGAAAGCCATTATGCGGAAGGCTTGCTGGTCGGCTATCGCGGGTTGGAGGCCAAGGGGATAGCCGCGCTGTTTCCCTTCGGGCATGGCCTGTCCTATTCGACCGTCAGCTACGGCAAGCCGAAGGCCCCGGCCCGGATAAGGGGTGGTGAGTCGGTGACGGTGTCGCTGGACCTGCGCAACAACGCCGGCCCGGCGGGGCAGGAGGTGGCGCAACTTTATGTTGCCCCCACCCGGCGTGCCGCCGACGAGCCACCGAAACAGCTGCGTGCCTTCACCAAGGTCGCGCTGGCAGCGGGGGAGAAGCGCCGCATAACCCTGACGCTCGACCCGCGCGCCTTTGCGGCCTGGGACGAGGCGACGGGCCAATGGCGGGTGCGGCCGGGCGATTACGACCTGCTGGTCGGCCCCTCCTCGGCCGATATCCGGCAGCGGGTCCGTGTCAAGGTGGCGGGCGGGGCGGCGACCGTACCCTAATAGAACGACGGCAGCAGCCGGGCGACCATCTTGCGGGTGGCGTCCGGCTCCCGGTCCAGGGCATCGCGCATGAAGCCGCCGATCAGGGCGTCGGCGAAGGCGTTATGGGCGATGAACAGGATGCTGGATTTCAGCCGCCCGATGGACAGTTCGCTGTTGGGGGGCAGCCGCTTCTCGATCTCCCGGACCAGCGCCTGGATGGACAGGCGGATCGGTTCGAACCTGTCCGTATCGCCACTGATCGCGATCCAGGCCGCCAGCTTGGCGGCACCCCCCTGGCTGTAGGCATCGAAGACGATATCGATCATCTCCCGCTGTGCCAGCGGGTCATCCGACAGGATGCGGGTGATGGCCTCGCCCAGGGCCGCGTTCAGGTCGCACAGGATCATGGCCATCAGGGCGGTCTGCAGCCCGGCGGCTGAGCCGAAATGATGGATCAGGTTGACATGGGTCATGCCGATGCGGCGCCCCACCTCCTGCAGGGTGACTGCGCCGGGTCCGGCTTCCACGAGACAGGCGCGCGCTGCCTCCAGGGCCAGACGGCGGACTTCGTCGGGGTTGCGGCGGGGACGGCGGGCGGGCTTGGCGGGTTCTGTTGACATGATTGTCAATATAGTGCGCGGCCCCGGTCCGGTCGAGGAAATCCCTCTCGAGAAACGAGAAAGCCGCTTGTCTCCGACGCGTCATGTTGTTAATTACAATAATGTAAATAAAGGAGACCGCGTTGCCTCCCGCATCCAACGATCCACGCGATCGCGACGACCCGTCCGTTGAATTCCTTGATGTGCTGATCGTCGGGGCCGGCCTGTCCGGTATCGACGCCGCCTGTCGGCTGACCCTGCATTGCCCGGGCAAGCGCTGGGCCTTGGTGGAGGCGCGGGACCGGATCGGCGGAACCTGGGACCTGTTCCGGTATCCCGGCATCCGGTCGGACAGCGACATGCACACGCTGGGTTTCCCCTTCCGCCCCTGGAAGCAGACCAACGTCATCGCCGACGGTCCGGCCATCCGAGACTATATCGAGGATACGGCTCGCGAATATGGGGTGATGCCGCATATACGCTTCGGGTGGCGTATCACCGGGGCCGACTGGTCCAGCCGGGACCAGACCTGGACAGTGACGCTGGAAACGCCGGACGGGCCAAGGCGGCTGCGCTGCGGCTTCCTTTACATGTGCAGCGGCTATTACCGCTATGATCACGGCCATAAGCCGGACTTCGCGGGCCAGGGCGATTTCCGCGGCCGCATCATCCATCCCCAGCATTGGCCCGACGATGTCAGCGTGGCTGGTCGACGGGTGGTGGTGATCGGCAGCGGTGCCACGGCCGTGACCCTGGTGCCGGCGCTGGCCCGGCTGGGCGCGCGTGTGACGATGCTGCAGCGCTCCCCCACCTATATCGTTTCCCGCCCGCGCCGCGACGGGCTGGCGGAACGGCTTTACCGGCTGCTGCCGGAACGGCTGGCGGCACTGCTGGTGCGCTGGAAATATATCGGGTGGAGCCTGCTGACCTATCGCCTGTCGCGCCGCCGGCCCTCCCTGGTCCGCCGCCGCATCATTGAGGCGGTGCGCAATGCCGTCGGGCCGGGCGTGGATGTGGACCGCCATTTCACGCCGACCTACGCGCCCTGGGACCAGCGTGTCTGTCTGGTGCCCGATGGCGATCTGTTCGCGGTGCTGAAATCCGGGGCGGCCGACATCGTCACCGGCCGTATCGAGGGTTTCACCCCGACCGGCCTGCGTCTGGAGGATGGGCGGGAGATCGCGGCCGACATCATCGTCACCGCCACCGGCCTGGAGATGCAATTGCTGGGGGGTGCGGTGCTGAGCCTGGATGGCACACCGGTGGATATCGCCGACCGGCTGGTCTATCGCGGCATGATGCTGTCCGATGTGCCCAACCATGCGCTGGCCATCGGCTATGTCAACGCCTCCTGGACGCTGAAATGCGACCTGACGGCCCGGCAGGTCTGCCGCCTGCTGAACCATATGGACCGGCAGGGTTACGGGGTCTGTGTGCCCCGCCCGGCGGATGCCGGCGCCGCGCGCCTGCCGCTGCTGGGCCTGAGCGCCGGCTATGTGCGGCGTGGACGCGCGCAGATGCCGTCACAGGGGGAAAGGCCCCCCTGGCGCGTGCGTCAGAACTATCTGGCCGATCTGGCCGGCTTCCTGTTTTCCAAGCCGGCGGACGGTACCCTGGAATTCCGGCCCCGGCCGGACGGAGACAAGCAATGACCAAACCCATGCAGTTGCGGGGCCGTACGGCCGTGATCACCGGTGCCGGCGGTGGCATCGGTCGGGCCATCGCCCTGTCCTTGGCAAGGCGAGGCTGTCGCCTGATGCTGACCGATATCGATCTGCCTGCGGCCCAGGCCACGGCCGTGGCGGCGGCGGGCGAATACGGGGTGGAGACGCTGGCCGCACCGCTGGACGTGGCCGACCGTGCGGCGGTGGCCGCCTTGCCGGCGCAGGTGCGGGCGGCGTTCGGTGGGGCCGACCTGCTGGTCAACAATGCCGGGGTGGCGCTGGGCGGCAGCTTCACCCAGGTGTCGGAAGCGGATTTCGACTGGCTGATGGGCATCAATTTCCAGGGCGTGGTCAGCATGACGCGCGCCTTCATCCCGCTTCTGTCGGCCAGCGACGATGCGCGGCTGGTCAATCTTTCCTCCATCTTCGGCATCGTCGCCCCGCCGGGCCAGGCCGCCTATGCCGCCGCCAAATTCGCCGTGCGCGGGTTCAGCGAGGCGCTGCGCCATGAACTGGCGGGCAGTGCCATCGGCGTCACCATCGTGCATCCGGGCGGGGTCGCGACAGCCATCGCCAGCAACGCCCGCACGCCCAGGGGTGTCAGCGCGGAACGGCTGGCCGAACAGCAGGCGCGGGCGCAGCGCCTGTTGACCATGCCGCCGGCCCAGGCGGGGGAGATCATCGTGCGCGGCATCGAACAGCGCCGCACCCGCCTGCTGGTGGGCCGCGACGCACGGCTGGCCGACCTGATCCAGCGGCTGTTTCCCGAACGCTACTGGTCGGTGATCGGGCGCTGACGGCTGTGCGCGCCGCCACAGCGGGCGGGGTGGCGTTGCTGCACGGTGTCCACCGATGATCATGATCGACCGGGAAGCCAGACGCCGATGACGCACCGCTCCGCCCTTACCGGCAATCGCCAAACCCCTGCTGCCCGCGCCGGGACACGCCATCCCGTCTCCGATCATTTCGACGGCGGACGCTTCTTCAACCCGCATGTCGTGGGGCAGGAAAAGGGATTGGGCGATCTCTGGCGCTGGATGACGGGGCGCAATCCGACACCCTGGCCGGATTGGCTGGACAATGACCCCTGGCCGAAGCCGGTGCCGGTGGCGGCCGACGCCATTTCGGTGACCTTCATCGGCCATGCCTGCTTTCTGATCGGTATTGGCGGGCGCTGGTTCATCACCGACCCCGTCTATGGCAACCGGGCCAGCCCCGTTGCCTTTGCCGGACCGAAGCGGGTGCGCGCCCCCGGCCTGGGTTTTGACGATCTGCCGCCGCTGGATGGCATCCTGGTCAGCCATAACCATTATGATCATCTGGACCGTGCCACCTTGCGCGAACTGCATCGCCGGTTCCAGGCGCCTGTCGTCACCAGCCTGGGCAATGCTGCGCTGATCGGCAGCGCCGGTCCGCGCGTGGTGACGGAACTGGACTGGTGGCAGTCCCACCTTCTGGCCGGGGTGGAGATCACCTATGTTCCCGCCCAGCATTTCGCCGCGCGCGGCCTGTTCGACCGCAACGCCACCCTGTGGGGCGGTTTCGTGCTGCGCGCCCGGGGACACAGCCTGTATTTCTGCGGCGACAGCGGCTATTGCCCGCATTTCAAGGAGATCGGGGCGCGCTTCCCCGGTATAGACCTGTCGCTGCTGCCCATCGGTGCCTATGAGCCGCGCTGGTTCATGCGCATCATGCATATGGATCCTGCGGAGGCGGTGCGGGCGCATCTGGACCTGGGCAGCCGCCGCAGCATCGGCATGCATTACGGCACCTTCGCCGGCCTGACGGATGAGGGGATCGACGACCCCGTCACGGAACTGGCCGCCGCCCGCGCGGCCCATGGGCTGGGGGAGGCGGATTTCGGCACGCTGGCCGTGGGGCGGACGCTGGTGCTGTAGCGGTATCCCCTCTGTCGGCGCCTATTCCGCCATTCGGCTCAGCGGCAGTGTCACCTGGGCCAGCAGCCCGCCCTGCGGACGGTTGACCAGGATCAGGTCGCCGCCATGCGCCCGTGCCACGGCCCGGGCGCTGGCCAGACCCAGCCCGGTGCCGCCGGTATGGCGGCTGCGCGAGGGTTCGACGCGGAAGAACGGTTCGAACACGCGCTCCAGCAGGGCGTCGGGAATGCCCGGCCCCTCGTCCGTCACCTCGATCACGGCGCTGTCATCCGCCACCCGCAGGCAGACCACCGCCGACCTTCCATAGGTGACGGCATTGCCGATCAGATTGTCGAGCATGCGGGCGATGCCGGGCGCGTCGCCCTCGATCCGGGCGGGCGCCATCGGGCCGTCGCTGACCGGCTCTCCCATCTGGCGGCTGGCCTGGGTCTGGCGCCGGACCAGGGATTCCAGGTCGATGGCGCTGCGTGCGACAGGCTGGGACATGTCCTTCACGAAGGACAGGGCGGCGGCGATCATCTCCCGCATCTCGGCGATATCCTCCGCCGCCGCGTCGCGCACCGCGTCCGGCGCTTCCTCCAGGCGGAAGGCCAGACGGGCCAGCGGTGTGCGCAGGTCATGGGCGATGGCGGCCACCATCAGGGTCCGGTCCTCCACGTAGCGGCGCAGCCTTTCCTGCATCCGGTTGAAGGCGGCGGCGGCGGCGCGCACCTCCGGCGGGCCGCTGTCGGTGGAGAGGGCCGGCGCACCCGGATCGCGGCCCAGCCGTTCGGCGGCGCGGGCGAACATGGCGATGGGTCCCGCCAGCCAGCGCGCCAGCCACCAGGCCAGCGGCACCACCACGCCCAGGCCGGCAATCAGCCAGTACAGCATGCGCAAATACCAGCCGCGCAGGCCACCACCGGCCGGCTGCACGATGCGCCATTCGCCGCTGGGCAGCTTCAGGGCGGCCGCGAAATCGCCCATGATGGCATCGTCGCGATCGGTGAAGCCGGGGCCGGGCCCCGGGAACCGTCCGTCGGGCGGGGGCGGGCGGTTCGGGTCCTTGGGGGGTGGTCCATCGGGTCTGGGGCCGGGACCGCCGGGGAAGTCGCGGGGTCCTGGGCCCCGCCCGCCTTCGTCCCCCGGCCCGCGCAGTTCCAGGCGGATCAGGCTTTCATCCTCCCCCAGCGCGTTGACCAGCCATTGCCGGTTGCTGCGCAGCCGGTCCGGCGGGCCGGCATTGGGCGGTGGCTTCGTGGCGGTCGCAACCTCGAAGCCGGGGGTGGCGATCCCCGAGCGCAGACTGTCGACCACGCCGGCCAGCATATGCTGGCTGGGCGGCGGCATGGGGGCAGCCAGCAGCAGCAGGAAATTCAGCACCTGGGCCAGCAGCACCCCCGCCAGCATCAGGGCGAAGATGCGCACGAACAGGGGCCGGCCGGCCAGGGGATTGGGGAATGTCAACAGCGCAGCCACCATGGGGCAGGAAAGGCATGACAGGATAGGCCGGCGGCCCGCCCCCCGCAAAGGGCCAAGCCGCCGGCCCCCGACCCTTAGCCTCAGACGCCGACCGTGACGGTGGCGGTGTAACCGGCCGACACGCTGCCCGACATGGTCAACGTCTGGGCCGCGATCTGGGCGGCGGTATTGTCCCCGAAGACATTGTCGCTGGACAGGCTGATGGCGTTCAGTGCCGCCGTGCTGTTGCCATAGCCACCGGCGGCATAGACCGTGGCGCAGACGCTGCCCGGCACGGCGAACTGTGAAATCAGGGCGGCGGTGCGGCCCGTGCCGCCGGTGGCCGCGGCCTGGCTGGTGAAGACCTCGAAATGGATATGCGGGTATCGGCCGGAATAGCAGCCGGGCACGATGGTGGTGAAGGTCACCTGGCCATTGCTGTCGGAAATCTGCACGCCGCGCAGGTAGCTTTCGGTCGGCAGGTCGTACAGCGAATATTTCCCGGCCGCATCGCAGTGCCAGATATAGATCGCATAGCCCGACAGGGCCGTGCAGCCCGTGGCATTCTGCAAGGTGATGGTCAGCGTCAGCGGCACGCCCGTCGCCTGGGTCGTGGAACTGATGAAGCTGGACCTTATGTCGGACCGGATCACGCCCGACGAGGTCAGGACGTTGGAGGTGGCGCCGCTGGACGTATTGGTGCCGTCGGCCGGATAGGGGCCGTTGGTTTCCGTGGCATAATCGACGCACGACCCGCCCGTCGTGCTACCCGTGCTGCCCGTCGTGGTCGTGGTGCTGGTCGTGGTGCTGGTGCTGTCCGACCCGCCGCCGCCACAGCCGGCCAGCAATGCCGCAAGACCCGCACCACCCAGCAGCGACAGCGCGCGGCGGCGTTCCAGGATCCTGGCATTCAGGGTCTCCAGGTCGAAGAGCAGACCGCGGTCATGATCCTCGATATGATGTTCGCTCATCTTGTAATCTCCGTTTCGGGGGTGGCCGACGGGGGCACCGCCGTTCGCGGAACAAGGGATGGCGGGGCGATATTGCCCACGGATGTCAGGCATGTGTCAGGGGCCGCGGCGGGCCCGTCATATTATGTCGCCGGACATATTATGACGGGCGGCGGGGCGACGGTTGCCGGCCGGGTGTGGCGGGAATGTCGCAAATCCTACCGCGTCACCGCCGGCACGAACATATAGCCTTCGTTGCGGATGGTGCGGATCAGTTCAGCGCTGTCATCGGCGGCGGCCAGCTTGCGGCGCAGGCGGCTGATCTGCACGTCGATGGCCCGGTCGAAATGGTCGGCGCTTTCACCATGCGCGAAATCCAGCAGCTGGTCGCGGGTCAGGACGCGGCGCGGATGGTCCACCAGGGCGCGCAGCAGCCGGAATTCCGCATCCGACAGGGTCACGTCCTGTCCTGACGGGGCCGATACCATGCGGCTGTCGGGCTGCATGCGCCAGCCGGCGAAGCCGATCCAGGGTTCCGCCGGGACCGGGATGGCGACGGAGGTTTCCGCCGGCACCGTCGCGCCCCGGCGCCGGCGCAGGGCGGTGCGGATGCGGGCCAGCAATTCGCGCGGATTGCATGGCTTTTCCATGTAATCCTCCGCCCCCATTTCCAGCCCGACAATGCGGTCCACGTCGCTGCCCACCGCCGACAGCATGATGACGGGGGGGCCGCCGCTGGCGGCCAGGCCCTTCAGGGCGGTCAACCCGTCCTCCTGCGGCATCATCACATCCAGCACGATCAGGTCATAGCGTTCCGATGCCAGCTTCGCCCGCATCTCAATGGGGTTGGAGGCCGTGTCCGTCCGGTATCCGTGCCGGTCCAGGAAGGTGGAGATCAGGCCGCGCAGGCCTGGATCATCATCCACGATCAATATGCGGGTCATCAAATCCATATCCCGATTATGGCCTTGGGACCCTTTCTGTACGAGCCGAAAATCTCCACCCCGTGTCGGAATGTTGCGGCATGTTGCGGGGGGCGAACCGTTTCGCCGCCCGCTGCAATGCGCTTGACACAAGATGGCGCCCCGTCCCATCGCCCCGACATATGCCGGCAAAGCCAGCACCCTATCCCTGTCTCCATCACGCGACGCGATGAGGGAGAACAAGAATGCGGAACCTGAAACGGATACTGGCGGCCCTGGCTCCGCTTCTGTTGTCCGCCCATGCTGCCCTGGCGCAGGGGGTGGGTGGCGATCCAAAGGGGGCGGGGCCGATCGTGGCGGCCCTTTCCTGGATGCAGGGCACGCTGATGGGCAATGTCGCCACGGCGGTGGCGGTGATGGCGGTGGCCGCCGTCGGCTTCCTGATGCTGACCGGGCGGCTGAACTGGCGCTTCGGGGCGACCGTGGTGCTGGGCTGCTTCATCCTGTTCGGGGCCGGCGCCATCGTCACCGGCATCCAGGCGACGACGGCGGCGGCGCGCTGATGTTGGCCCGCACCTCCGTCTTCCGCGCCCTGACAAGGCCGCAGATGTTCGCCGGCGTGACCTATAATTTCTTCGTCATCAATCTCTTGGTGACCACGGAGGCGTTCCTGGTCACGCGCTCCTTCCTGGCGCTGCCGGTGGCGCTGCTGGTGCATGCGGCGGGTTATCTGGCCTGCCTGCGTGAACCGCGCATCTTCGACCTGTGGCTGGCCAAGGTCACACGCTGCCCGCGTATTCCCAATTGGAAGCGCTGGCGCTGCAATTCCTACAGCCCCTGAGGAGAGGCACCATGCCGACATGGAAAGGTCCCGCATCCTGGGCCGGCCGTGAAGCTGCCGCCGGGGACCGGCTGCCCTACAAGGCGTTCCTGGACGATGGCAGCCTGCTGCTGCGCGACGGTTCGCTGCTGCGGACCATCCATGTGGCGGGATTGCCGTTCGAAACGCAGGACAGCGAGGCGTTGAACCACCGGCTGGCCGTTCGGGAGGTGATGCTGCGTTCCATCCTGGATGCGCGGCATGTGGTCTATCACCATGTCATCCGCCGTCGCATCCAGCCCGAACTGACGGCCGAATTCGACAGTCCGCTTGCCGGCCTGATCGACCGGCGCTGGCGGGAGCGGCTGTCCGACCGGCACCTGTTCATCAATGAACAGTTCCTGACCATCCTGCGCCGCCCGGCGCGCGGCAAGGCAGGGCTGGTCGATCGCATCCTGTCGCGGGGCCATTCACCCCGCCGGCTGGAGGCCGACCGCCGCGCCCTGGATGCCGCTGTCGCCGCCCTGCTGGCGGGGCTGGAACCCTATGGCGCCCGCGCACTGGGGACGTATGACACCGAAGCCGGGCCGTGCTCTGAGGTGCTGGAACTGCTGTCGGCGCTCTATAATGGGGAGATGCGGCCGGTGCTGCTGCCGCCCGCCGGCACCGACCTTGGCCGCCACATCCCCTATTTCCGCGTCAGTTTCGGTGTCGATGCGCTGGAACTGGCGGGTTCGCAGGGGCGGCATGTGGCGGCTGGCCTGTCGGTGAAGGAATATCCCGATGCCACGCGGGCGGGCCTGCTGGATGGCATCCTGCGCCTGCCGGTCGAATTGACCCTGACAGAAAGCTTCGCCCCGGTGGACCGGCAGACGGCGCGCGAACGCATGGACCTGGCCCTGCGCCGCCACCGCGCCACGGATGAGGAGACGAATACCGAACGGGCCGAGATGCTGGCCGCGCGCGACGCGCTGTCGGCCGGGCAGGTCGGGTTCGGTGACCATCATCTGGGCCTGCTGGTCCGGGCATCCGACATGGCGGCGCTGGATGATGGGGTGGCGATGGCCGGTGCGGCCCTGGCCGATATCGGCGCCATCGCCGTGCGGGAGGATGTGAACCTGGAGCCGCTGTTCTGGGGACAGTTTCCGGGGAACGAGCACTATCTGGTCCGCCGCGCCCTGATCAGCACCGCCAATGCCGCAGGTTTCATCTCGTTGCACGGCTTCCCCCTGGGCAGTGCCGCCGGCAACCATTGGGGGGACGCGGTGGCGATGTTCGAGACGACCAGTGCCACGCCCTATTTCTTCAACTTCCATGAAGGCGACCTGGGCAATTTCACCATCATCGGCCCATCCGGGTCGGGCAAGACCGTGGTGCTGAACTTCCTGGCCGCCCAGGCGCAGAAGTTCAAGCCGCGCACCATCTTCTTTGACAAGGACCGGGGGGCGGAGATTTTCCTGCGCGGTATCGGCGGCCATTACAGCCGCCTGCTGCCCGGCGAGCCGTCGGGCATGAACCCGCTGCAATTGCCCGACAGCCCCGTCAACCGCGCCTTCCTGCGCCTGTGGCTGGCCTGCCTTTTGAAGGCGGAAGGGTCGGAGGAAGAGGCGGCGATTGCCGATGCCGTCGATGCCTGTTTCGACCATGCCCCGCATCTGCGCCGCCTGCGCCATTTTCGAGAATTGCTGTCCGGCGCCCGCCGGCCGACGCCGGGCGACCTGGCCAGCCGGCTGTCGCCCTGGATCGGGGCGGGCGAACATGCCTGGCTGTTCGACAATGAACAGGACCGGCTGGACCTGGAGGCGCGTGTCCTGGGCTTTGACATGACGGCGTTGCTGGAGGTGCCGGCCCTGCGCACGCCGGCCATGATGTATCTGTTCCACCGCATCGATGAACGGCTGGATGGCGAGCCGTCGATGATCCTGATCGATGAAGGCTGGAAGGCGCTGGACGATCCGGTCTTTGCGGCGCGCATCCGCGACTGGCTGAAGACGCTGCGCAAGCGCAACGCCATCGTCGGCTTTGCCACGCAATCGGCCCGCGACGCGCTGGACAGCCGCATCGCCAGCGCCATTGTCGAACAGACATCCACCATGATCTTCATGCCCAACCCTAAGGCGCGCGAGGATGATTACTGCGCCGGGTTCGGCCTGTCGGCGCATGAGCTGGACCTGATCCGCGGGCTGCCGGCCCATGGCCGCTGCTTCCTGGTCCGCCATGCCAACCATTCCATCGTGCCGCGCCTGGACCTGGGCGGCATGACCGACATCCTGACAGTGCTGTCGGGGCGGGAGGCGAATGTCCGCCGCCTGGACATGATCCGCGCCACCACAGGCGACGATCCCGCCCGTTGGTATCCGCGCCTGACGGGCACGCCCTGGCCTGGTGCTGCGGACGGGCCGGCCACGG
Source organism: Niveispirillum sp. GW835-FHT14G11 (assembly GCF_058793615.1). Classification (NCBI taxonomy): domain Bacteria; kingdom Pseudomonadati; phylum Pseudomonadota; class Alphaproteobacteria; order Rhodospirillales; family Azospirillaceae; genus Niveispirillum; species Niveispirillum sp. GW835-FHT14G11. The sequence continues at coordinate 525,271 of NZ_JBXAFZ010000002.1, read as the reverse complement.
AAAGGATGGCGGCGGAATGAGCAACAGCTGCCCCGACTTCACCAGCCTGGACGGCCAGGGCGGCGTGGCCGGCGCCTTGCGCGCCGTCGATTGCCTGGCCGCACAGACCACCGAAAAGGCGTTTTCCACCCTGCTGGGCCCCGATGGCGCGCTGGGCCAGGCCCTGACCATCCTGCTGACCCTGTATGTGGCGCTGATGGCGCTGCGGATGCTGACGGGGCGGACGGGCGTCGGCCTGTCCAGCCTGACGCCGCGCATGATGGGGCTGGGCCTGGTCCTGTGCTTCGCCACCTCCTGGGCCGCATATCATCAGGTGGTGTGGAACCTGCTGGTGGGCGCGCCCGACCATCTGGCTTCGCTGCTGGCCGGCACGCGCGGGTCCGCCCCGTCGCTGTTTGCCGACCGTCTGGACCAGCTGTTCCAGCTGGTCCTGGATGCCGCCCGGCAGTCGGCGGTGGCGGGCGGGGAAAAGCCGACCCTGCTGGCCGGCATGCGGCCGGCCGACCTGCTGTGGATCGCCTCGCTGCTGCTGCTGTTCGGCACAGTGGGGGTGCTGGTGGCATCGAAGATTGCGCTGGCGGCGCTGCTGGCGCTGGGGCCGGTCTTCATCCTGCTGGCCCTGTTCCGGGCGACCAGCGGCCTGTTCGAAGGCTGGCTGCGCGCCGCCCTGCTGTTTGCCATCGTGCCGCTGCTGACGGTGCTGGTGGGCACCGGCGCCCTGGGCCTGATCGCGCCCATGCTGTCGGACCTGGCCCTGGCCGGCGGGACGCCTACGCCGGAGCTGGCCGTGTCGGTGCTGCTGGGGGCCGGTGTGTTCACGCTGCTGATGCTGCTGGTCCTGCGGATGGCGGCGGCCATCACGGCCGGGTGGAAGCTGAACCTGCATGGCACGGTGGAGGGGAAGGGGGCAGCCGGTGGTTCGGTGCAGGCCAGTGCCACTGCCACCGCCATCCCGGCCCTTTCACCCCGGCCGGGCCGGGGCAGCGCGGTGTCGCACCCGGCGGCCGTCCTGATGCCAGCCGGTGGCCATGACGGGCGGATAGGTAGGATGCAGGCCGCATCCCGGCCCGCCGCCACGACGCAATCCGCCACGATCCAGCCCCTGGGCGATGCGGCCCGCCAGACGCCCGCCACGGCCAACCGTCCTGCAAGGAACGCCGCCGGCCTGGGCCAGCGTTTCCGCACCCCCACCGCCAAAGGAGCCGCCCCATGAACAAGCGCCTGCCGATCCTGCCGCTGCTGGCGGCCTTGCTGTCCACAACCCCGGCTTTCGCCGACAGCCGCATCGTCTGGAAACAATATGACGAGGCCGCGGTGGTCACCGTGCCCGGCCGTGCCGGTATCCAGACGACGATCCAGTTCGAACCGGGGGAGCGGATCGAGAATGTGGCCATCGGCGACAGTGCCGGCTGGCAGGTCACGCCCAACCGCCGGGCCGACCTGCTGTTCCTGAAACCGATGCTGCCCGACAGCCGCACCAACATGACGGTGGTCACCGACCGCCGCACCTATCTGTTCGACCTGACGACGGCGGGCAAGGGCGGGCCGCTCTATGTGATGCGCTTCTCCTATCCCACGCCCTTCACGCCGCCGGCCCCGGTGGTGGCGCAGGTGCAGCCGCCGGAGATCACCCCCGGCCCGGCGGAGAGCGCCGCGATCCAGACCCCGCTGCCGGCCGATCTGAACTTCGCCTGGGAGAAGGAGGGACCGGAAAAGATGCTGCCGGCCCAGGTCTTTGATGACGGGCATGCGACATATCTGCGCTGGGAAGCGGGGGCCGAGGTGCCGGCCATCCTGGTCGCCGGTCCCGACGGGGTGGAGGGTCCCGCCAACTATGCGATGCGTAACGATCTGGTCGTGCTGGACGGCGTGCCGCGCCGCATCATTCTGCGCAACGGCAAGCGCATGGCCAGCCTGACCCCGGCCACCCAGACGGCGGAAAGGACACGCTGATGCGCTTCACCGCCGATCCCGTCCGCGTCAGCGACGATCCGCGCCAGTCCATGACAGCGGGCGCCCTTGTCCTGGCCGGACGCACCCATTATCCCACCGTGGCCGACCGGCGCGGCGGGGGCGGGCTGGGCCTTGCCGCCGGTATGGCCTGCGTGCTGGCCCTGGGCGGCCTGACCTTCTGGGGACTGAACCAGTCGCGCCAGCCGGTGGCCGGACCGGCCCCCACGGCGGCCCCATCCGTCCCGCCGCCGGCGCCCGAGGCCGTCTTGCCGGTCCCGACCCCGGCCCCGGTGGCGGCGGCGTTGACACCTGTCCGTGTTCCCGCCCGTGTCCCCGACCCGCAGCGCCTGTCTGCCCCCGTCATGGTCTTCGACATGTCGGTTCCCGCACCGGCCAGCACCCCGGTATCGGCCCCGACCACTCCCGCCCCGTCCCCGGTCGGCCCCGCCGCCCCCGCCAGCCTGTCCGACAATGAGGCGTTCGCCCTGCGTGTCGGCAATGGCGGGGTGGATACGGCCAGTGCCGTTCACGCCATCGCCCCGTCCACCACGGTGGCGCAGGGCGCCTTCATCCCGGCCGTGCTGGAAACCGCCATCGACAGCGACCTTCCGGGATATGTCCGGGCCGTCGTCAGCCAGGATGTGCGGTCCTTCGATGGCAGCCGGGTGCTGGTGCCCCGCACGTCGCGCCTGATCGGCCAGTATAAATCCGGGCTGCAGGCGGGGCAACGCCGTGTCTATGTGCTGTGGACAAGGTTGATCCGGCCCGATGGCGTATCGGTGGCCCTGGCATCGCCCGCCATCAGCCAGGATGGCAAGTCCGGCCTGTCGGGCGATGTGGATACGCATTTCGTGGAACGGTTCGGGTCGGCCACGATGCTGTCGGTGGTGGGGGCCCTGTCCGCCATCGGCAATGCCGCCCTGGTCCTGTCGGGATCGCAGTCGGCGGCGGGCGTGGCCGCCCAGCGCGACAGCCATATCCCGCCCACCATCCGCGTGGACCAGGGACAGCCGATCCGCGTGTTCGTGGCCCGCGATCTGGATTTCTCTCTTGTCGCCAATGAAGGGGGACGGTCATGAATGCCAGCGTCGCCATCCTCAACGATGCCATCTATCTGGGCGAATATCTGGCCCCGTTCCAGCCGCTGCTGAATGATGCGCGGGTGACGGAGATCATGGTGAACCGGCCGGGGGAGGTCTGGGCCGAACGGGCCGGTGCGGGCATGGCCCGCCATTCGGACCCCCGCATCGACGACAAGCTGCTGCGTCGGCTGGCCGAACAGGTGGCGCGCCTGTCGAACCAGGGGATCAACCGCAACCAGCCGCTGCTGTCGGGCCGCCTGCCCGACGGGGCGCGGGTGCAGTTCGTGGCCCCGTCCGCCACGCGCGGCCATTGGGCCATGGCCATCCGCCGCCACCGGCTGGTCGATGTGCCGCTCACCGCCTATACGGCACTGCCGCCCGCCCCGGAGGATGGCTGGCGGGGGCGGGACCCGATGGGCGATCCCGCCGCCTATCTGGCCGCCGCCATCAAGGCCCGGCGCACCATCCTGGTCAGCGGCGGCACCTCGACCGGCAAGACCACCTTCCTGAATGCGCTGCTGCGCCAGATGCCGGAAGCGGACCGGCTGGTGGTGGTGGAGGATACGCCGGAAATCAGCCTGTCCGCCCCCAACGCCCTGGGCCTGGTCGCGGTCAAGGGGGAGATGGGGGAGGCGCGGGTGACCACCAACGACCTTTTACAGGCCTCGCTGCGGCTGCGGCCCGACCGGATCGTGCTGGGCGAGCTGCGCGGGGAGGAGGCGGTCAGTTTCCTGCGCGCCGTCAATACCGGCCATCCCGGTTCCGTCAGCACCATCCATGCCAACAGCCCGCAAGGCGCCTTGCAGCAGCTGGCCCTGATGGTGATGCAGTCCGGCTTCAACCTGTCGGTCCAGGATACGATCGCCTATGCGCGCAGCGTCGTGGATGTGATCGTGCAACTGGACCGGCGCGATGGCGTGCGCGGGATCAGCGGCATCTGGGAAACAGGCTGATCATCGATCCGTACGCCGGAAGAAGCGGATCGCCTGATAGAAGGACAGGGCGGCGCCGATGGCGCAGGGCACGCACAGGGCGGCGATGGCGATACCCAGCTGGCCCTCACCCCCCATCGAGGAGCTGACCAGGGCGATCAGCGGCGGCGCCGTTGCGCTGGCAAAGATCGCGGTCAGCAGGGTGTTGGTGCCCAGCGCCAGTCCCCGCACCTCGTTCGGGATGTTGAGCGTGATGGCGATGACGCCCAGCGTGGCGACGACGGCCCCGGCAAAGATATGCGCCGTCAGCATCATGGCGAACAGGGGCACGCCCGGCGCCATGCCGAACAGCGACAAGGGTGCGATGGCCAGGGCCGCGACCACGGCCGGCACCAGCACGCCGGCGCGCCCGCCATGGCGCTGGCCCAGCTTGCCCAGCCAGCCGCTGCCGCCCGCCCCGGCGATGCCGCCGATCAGCAGCACCGCACTCAGCCAGCCGGCGAACTGTCCGGGCGTCAGGTGATAGTTGCGGATCAGCATGGGCGTGGCCCAGACCGATGCCGCCTGGATCGTCACTTGGGCGAGCAGCAGGGCGATGATCAGGGGCAGCAGGAAGCCGCGATATTGCCACAGCTCGCGAAACGCGACCGAGGTTTTGCCGCTCTGGTCATGCTGTTCCTGGCGTGCGGGTTCACGCACCGGGGCCAGCAGCAGCAGGATCGCCACACCCAGGAGGGCGGCGGCCAGATAGAGCAGGCGCCAGGGGGGCAGCCCGAACAGCAGGCCGGGATCAGCGTCATGCCAGCCGGTCAGCGCATCGAAGGCCAGCCCGCCGGCCAGGACGCCGATGCCCTGGCCCGCCGCCTGTCCCACCACCAGCAGGCTCGTGGCCACCGACCGCCGGTCCGGGGGATAAAGATCGGCGGCCAGCGAGAAGGCGGCGGGGACCAGCAGGGCGGCATTGGCCCCCAGGATGACGCGCCCCACCACCAGCGACAGGAAATTGGGCGCCATGCCGGTGATCACCATGGCGGCGATCCAGGATGCCACACCCCAGAACAGCAGCCGCATGCGGACCGCCCGGTCGATCAGCCGGCCGCAGGGGATGGACGCGATGCCCAGCGCCAGACCGAAGGCCGTGCCCTGCAGCAGCCCGACCTCCAGGTCGGTCAGGGCCATGTCACGCTTCATCGGCTCGATCAGCAGTGCCGTCAGCGTGATGTCCATGGTCAGGAAAAAGCTGAGGATCGACAGCGCCAGCAGGGCATAGCCGGCCCGGCCCGGCGAGGGGAAACCGGTCGGACTCATTGACGGCGCTCAAAACGCAGGCGCAGGGTGCGGCCGGTGGTGAGCAGGAAGCCGGTGCCGTCGAATTCCAGCGTGGCGGCCAGCGGCAGCGGCCCGGCGCCGCGCGCTTCCCATAAATCCGGCGCCACCGGGGTGAGGTTGTAGGCAAACGACCCGATGGCGTTGCGCAGGACCAGGCGCGGGGCGTCATCGCCGTTCCGGGTGATGCCGGCGCCGATGCCGGCGGCGGCACTGTCATAGTCGCCCAGGATGTCGGTGGCATTCTGACCTTCCGCCGGGGTGACGCGGCGCAGCAATTCCTGCTGTCCGAACTCCGTCAGTTCCAGCGAAGCACCATCCCCGACCGGGCGCAGGCGCATGTCGGTCGGCACGATGGGCAGGCTGAGCCAGCCCTCGCCATCGCGCCTGGCCGGCAGGGTCATGCCGCCCAGGCGGATCGCCTGCTGGCCCTCGTTCGCCACCAGGGTCAGCTTGCGGCCGGTGTCGCGGTTGTAATAGTCGCCGGCCACAGGTGCGGCCACCACATCCGCCGGCACGGGCGGCAATCCCGGCAGGCAGCGGTCGATGATGTCGTCGACCAGCTTGTACAGTTCCAGGCTGTTGCGGCCATTGGACATGATGATGATGTCCAGCTCATGCCCCAGCACCTTGATCATCTGGCTGGAACCGCCGACGACCGCACCGGCATGGTGGACCGTGTCCAGCCCGCGATGCAGAGTCATGCTGAGGCCCAGGCCATAGCCATGGGTGGCGTGCGGGGCGCGCATCGCCGCCCAGGTGGCGGCACTGCCCACCACCGGCGCGCTCATATGCTTCAGCCACAGCAACATGTCATCGACGGTGGAAACGATGCCGCCCTCCCCACCGATGGGGGAGCCGAAGACGCCGCGGGTATAGCCGCCATTGGGGCTGGGTACATGCAGGGTGGCGCTGTTGGGCACCAGATCGGTGTCGAGCGCGCGCACCAGCGTGTCATGCATGCCCACCGGTTCGAAAATGCGCTCGCGCAGGAAAGCGCCGAATTCCTGGCCGCCCAGCCGCGTCACGATCTCCGCCAGCAGGATATAGCCGCCATTATTATAGCTCCAGCTGGTGCCGGGCGCGAAATTGACGCTGTCCAACGCGGTCAGCATCTTCAGCTGGAAATCGGCCGGCGTCACCATGCCGGGGCCGGCACTGTGCAGCAGCAGGTCCAGGCTGTCGCGCATGCCGCTGGTATGGGCCATCAACTGGCGCACGGTCATGGTATCGGCCCAGGCCGGCAGTTCCGGCAGGTGACGGCGGACGTGGTCATCAATGGACAGCTTGCCTTCCTCCGCCAGCAGCATCACGGCCAGCGCGCAGAAATGCTTGCTGGTGGAGCCGATGCGCATGCGGATGGTGGGCGACAGGGTCACCGGCAGCTCGATGCTGGCCATGCCGACACCGCGCCGGTAGACGGGCTTGCCCTTCAGCGCCACGCCCACCGCGAAACCCGGAGCATGGGTGGTGTCATAGGGGGCCAGCAACGCGTCGAGCGCCGCCGGCTCGATCCGGGACTGGACTGTCATCTATCTCTCCTGATGGTCGCGTCTTTTAAGAATGGACCGTCATCCGGCGGCCGACAGGACCCGCAACAGATTGCCGCTCCACATCTTCTCCAGGTCGGTTTCAGAGAAGCCAGCGTCCGCGAGCCGTTGGGTGACGCGGGGCAGGGCGGTGACGTCGCGCAAACCGTCAACGCCGCCGCCGCCATCCCAGTCGGCACCGAAACAGACATGGTCGACGCCGGCCACGCCGATCGTGTGCAGCAGGGCGGCCATGTAATCCTCGAAATCAGCCCGCCACATGGGGGCGGTGGCTTCCAGCGCATTCCAGCGCCGGGCCAGATCCAGCTGTTCGGCTGGGGACAGGTCGCCGATATGACCCATGGTGCGGAACAGGCCGGCGCGTTCCGCCGGCATATGCATGGCGGACAGATAGATGGTGGTGAAGCCGATAACCCCGCCCTTGGCGGCCAGTGCCCGGATGCGGTCATCATCCAGGTTGCGCGGATGATCGTAGAAGCCGCGCGTGCCGGAATGGGACAGGACCAGCGGTGCCTTGGACAGTGCCAGCATCCGGTCGAAGGCGGCGTCCGATGCGTGACTGGCATCGATCACCATGCCCAGCCGGTTCATCTCCGCCACCCAGCCCTCGCCCAGCGGGCTCAGGCCGTTCCAACGGGGCGTGTCGGTGGAACTGTCGGCCAGCTGGTTGGCGCGCACATGCACCGGCCCCGCCATGCGCACGCCATGCGCGTGGAATTCCGACAGCAGCCCCAGATCCTCGCCGATCGGATAGCAATTCTCGATGCTGCGGAAGGCCACCATCTTGCCTTCACCCTGCAGGCGGATGGCATCGGCGGCGGTGGTCGCCGGCCCGATCCGGTCGGGGAAGCGGGCCAGCGCCTCATCGATCTCCCGGGAGCGCCGGCGGGCAGAGGCCAGGGCCCCGGCATAGGCGTCCGCCGTCAGTGGTCCCTGGGCGGTGTAGATGACGAAGAAGCCGCCGGACAGGGTGCCCTGCATGCGCGGCATGTCCAACTGGGCGACATCATCGGCCAGTTCATGCCGTTCATCGAAATGCCAGCCGTCGCGGGCGAAATGGATCGGTGTGTCGAGATGGGCATCCAGGGTCAGAAGGCGGCGATGAAAATCGGTGGCGTGGGACATGCTGTCTCCTGCGGCGGGAATGCCGGTCCTGATCGTTGCCGAGACAGGGACCGACATCCGCCGCACCCGCGTCAATAGCTTGTGGAGATGGTCAGGCCGAAGCTTTGTGGACGGATGATGCCGGTGGCCAGCGCCCCGCCGGGATTGACCGGCCCGCCATTGGCCGTCACCGACGCGGTGGAGGTACGGCCCTTGCTGTTGCCGACATTCCTGGCATAGGCATCCAGCGTGAAGCTGCCGAAATCCAGCCCGGCCCGCAGGTCGATCACCTCATAGGAGGGCAATTGCCGCTGATGGCCATTGGCAGCGCGATAGGCGGCGTCGTAGCCGCCATATTGCTTGGACAGGAAACGCGCCGAACCGCCCACCGACGCGGTGATGTCACCGGTCAGGTCCCAGCTATAGTCACCATTCAGGGCGGCGCTGAATTTCGGCGTGAAGGGCAGGCGGTCACCATCCAGCCCGCCGATGACCGGGGTGGTGTCGTCCAGCAGCTTGGCGTTCGTATAGGCGGCGTTGGCCGACAGTTCCAGGCCGCGCATGGGACGGAAGGTCACGGTACCTTCGGCGCCGTCGCTCTTGGCCTTGCCGCCATTGATGTTGATGCCATAGTCGTTGATGACGGCGATCAGCTGGATATCGCGCCAATCCAGATGGAAGACCGACAGTTCGCCGCTGAACATGCCGTCGGGCGACTGCACCTTGGCACCGGCCTCATAGCTGATCAGCGAGTCGCTGTCGAACTGGCGCGGCGTGTCGGCAGGCGCCCCCGGCGGCAGCGCGTTGGGGCCGCCGGGGCGATAGCCCTTGGCGACGCGGACATAGAGTGACGCATTCTCCGACAGCTTGAATTTCGGGGCGGCGGAGAAGGTGAAGACGTTTTCCGACGACCGGACATCGGGATAAGAGGATGCGCCACCGGCCAGGACGCCATCGGTGGTCTGGCTGGCTGACTGCCGGTTATGGCTATAGCGGGCGCCGAAATCGACATCGAACTGTTCGTTCAGATGCACGGTGGCATTGGCGAAGCCGGCAAATTCCTCATACTTGGACGGCAGTTCCACATCGGCCAGCAGCGGCAGGGTGGTGATCGGGTTCAGCGTGCCGGGCTGGACAGCGAAATAGCCCTGCCGGATCAGCGCCTTCTCATGCACGTAATAGCCGCCGACCAGCCATTCGAACGACCCCGCCTGCGACGAGGTCAGGCGCAGTTCCTGGGAGAATTTTTCGACATTGGTATCCTGGCCCAGATAAATCTCGTTCGGCGTAGCGAAGACGGCGTTGATCAGGCCGGACAGGTTATGGGTCAGGTCAGTGCGGCTGGCCTGCTTCTGCGAGGAGAAGCTGGTGGAGGACAGGATGTCGGCGAAACCCGCCTCATACTTGGCCGTGCCGTTATAGACGCGGTAGCGGATGTCGCGGAAGGATGGCAGGAACTGCGAGTAGGTGGGCCTGCCATAGAGCAGGGCGATGCTGTCGGGATCGCTTTCCACCGTGCTGGGCGCATCGGCCTTGATGTCCTGCAACAGTGCGCTCAGCCGCAGCGAGAAGCCGTTATCCGGCGCATAGAGCGCCGACACGCGGCCGCCATAGCTCTGGCTGTCATTGATGTTGCTTTCCCGGTCCGACCCGGCCGTGCCGATACTGTCGATGAAGCCGCCGGTCTTGCGGTAATAGCCCGAGGCGCGGACCGCGAAATCCGGGCTCATCGGCATATTGACCAGGGTATTGCCGGAATAGGACAGGTCGCCACCCTTCACCGTTTCCACGCCCACGCGTGACCGGCTTTCCACCGCCTGCGTGTCGGGCTCGTTGGTGATGTATTTCAAAACACCACCCAGCGAGCTGGCGCCATAGAGCGTGCCCTGCGGCCCGCGCAGCACTTCTACCCGGGCGACGTCGAACGTGTCGAAATCACCGGCCAGGATGGCGCCGTTGGCCAGCGCGGTGGAAGAGCCGAACGGCGTTTCGTCCATATAGACCGACACGGTCGACGCCACACCGCCGGTATTGACGCCGCGCATCACCAGACGGCCCTGGCCGGGCGTGTCCTGGGCCAGCTGCAGGCCGGGCACCAGGTTCAGGTAATCCTGGATGGTATTGGCCTGCTGCCTTTCCAGGGTGGCGCCGGTGACCACCGACACCGATTGCGGCACATCAATCAGCGTCTGCCGGCGCTTCTGCGCCGTAACGATGATCTCCTCCAGCAGGATGCCGGAGGATGAGGTCGGCTGGCCTTGCGCCAGGACCGGTGCGGTGACGGCCATCATACCGGTGGCCAGCAGCAGCGTATTACGAAGCATCCCCATGAAACTCTCCCGTTTTTGACCCGGCTTGCGTATTTTGGCTTGTTTGGGTCGGCATCATCCTGTTCGGAACATTATTTTCCATTTTTACGATGTGTCAAAGATTTTTCCGATCCGCTGCGTCACGCGTGCCCCAGACCTCTGCGCCGACATGGATGTCGCCATCGCGATAGACGGCACCGGGCGTGCGGTCGCGGGCCAGGAAGATGGGGGAATCGAGATCGACAATGTCGCAGAGCTGGCCCAGGACAAAGGCCGGGGCCATGGCCAGGCTGGTGCCGACCATGTTGCCGACCATCACGCCCAACCCCAGTTCGCGTGCCCGTGCCGCCATCAGCAGCCCTTCGGTCAGGCCGCCGCACTTGTCCAGCTTGATGTTGATGATATCGAATCGGCCGACGGCGCCGGCAATGTCGGACAGCGACACGATGCTCTCATCCCCCGCGATGGGCATGGGGGCGCTATAGCCCTCCAGATCCGCGTCGCGATCACGCGCCAGTGGCTGTTCCAGCAGGGCGATGCCAGCCGCGTCCAGGGCGGCAACCAGCGGGTCCAACTGGTCGATCTTGAAACCCTGGTTGCCATCGACGCTGAGCCAGGCATCCGGCCGGGCGGCGCGGATCGCCTGGACGCGGGCGATGTCGAGGGGCAGATCGCCGGTCAGCTTGATCTTGATGGCTTTGGCGTCGGTATAGTTCTTCGCGCCCTGCGCCATCACCGCCGGCGTGTCGGCGCCCAGTGTGAAGGTCGTCCGCAGGGGCTTGGGCTCTGTCAGCCCGGCCAGTGCCCACACCGGCCGGCCGCTGCGCACCGCCTCCAGCTCCCACAGCGCGCAATCCACGGCATTGCGGGCACCGCCGGGCGGCAGAATCTGGCGCAGCTCCGCGCGCGTCGCCCCGGCTTCGATGGCGGTACGGGCCTCGGCCAGTTGGCTGGTCATGTGCGCGACATCGTCGCCCAGGAAGAACACCCCGCCACCCTCACCGCGGCCCTGATGGTCGCCGTCGGACAGGGTCACGACGATGACGTCGGAATGTTCAAACACATAGCCGGAGATGCGGAAAGGTTGGGCCAGACGCAACCGTTCGGTCGCGACCGTCATGTTCAGTCGTGCCATTACTCGATCACCGTTGTTCGGGGGTGCCGCCACCGCGGCGGGCTTGTTTCCTTGAATGCCGGATTGCCCTGCCGGCCGGTTGGCCATAGAATTGCTTCTTGAACCCGCTCAATTTGTCCTGATTGGGACAATATGATCCTGATCAGAAAATTCGTCAATGGAGTATGTGCACTTGTCCTCCGCTCTCCCCACCCTCGGTGCGTTGCTGCGTGGCCTGCGCTCCCGCAAAGGCTGGACTCTCAAGGAAATGAGCGAGAAAAGTGGGATACCGGTCTCCACCCTGTCGAAGGTGGAGCATGACCGGCTGACCCTGACCTATGATAAATTGCAGCAATTGAGCCGGCGGCTGGGCGTGCGCATGTCGGAGCTGTTTGCGGAGCCGGAGGGCGATCCGTCGCCCGCCGCGGTGACGGCACGGCGCAGCTTCGGCGATCTGGACCGGGCCGTCCGGGTGGAAACCGATAATTACGATTATTATTATCTCTGCACAGAACTGCGCCGGAAACGGATGATCCCGGTCCTGACCAAGATCAGATCGAAGACATCGAAGCAGTTCGGCCAGCTTGTCCACCATTCCGGAGAGGAATTCATCTTCGTCCTGAAGGGACGCGTGGTGGTGAATACCGAATTCTATGATCCCGTCATCCTGGAACAGGGGCAATCCATCTATATCGACAGCACCATGGGCCACGCCTATCTGGTGGCTGAAGGGTGTGAGGAGGCGGAGGTGCTGGCCATCATGTCCAGTGCCGATGAGGAGCTGATGCAGTCGCTTCTCTCCCTGCACGACGAACAGCTGGCATCGTAAACGTTGATCCTGATCAGGATCGCAATTCTCCGAACGGGCCGCATGCCTGATCGGAAAATTTCGCAGATTGCCAATCCGGCCGCGCCCGGCTAATCAGCCTGCCATGCATCGAGAGTCGGGCCGACGCCCGACACCAACCTGCTCCCGGGCAAGGTGGTGCCTCCATCACGGAGGGATGTGGCCGGACCGGCAAAAAACGGGAAGCCCACGCGCGTCGTCACGTCACTCGAAGGCAGGAACAAGCCGGAAGGGACGTCGGACATGCAGCAATTTCCCCAGCAATTCGCCAGCGACAATTATGCCGGCATCTGCCCGCCCGCCTGGGCCGCGATGGAAGCGGCCAATCAGGGCCATGTGCCGGCCTATGGCGATGATGTATGGACCGACCGTGCGGCCGATGCCTTCCGCACCCTGTTCGGTACCGATTGCGAAGTGTTCTTCGCCTTCAACGGCACGGCCGCCAATTCGCTGGCGCTGGCGGCCCTGTGCCAGTCCTATCACAGCGTCATCTGCTCCTCCTCCGCCCATGTGGAGACGGATGAATGCGGGGCGCCGGAATTCTTCTCCAACGGGTCCAAGCTGCTGGTGGCGCCCACACCGGACGGCAAGCTGACGCCCGATGGGGTGCGGGCATTGGCCACCGGCCGGTCCGACATCCATTTCCCCAAGCCGCGCGCCGTCACCATCACCCAGCCCACGGAAACCGGGCTGGTCTATTCCATCGCGGAGATCAAGGCCATCGCCCAGGTCTGCCGCGAATTGGGCCTGCGCCTGCACATGGATGGCGCGCGCTTCGCCAATGCCTGTGCGGCGCTGGATTGCGCGCCGGCCGACATCACCTGGAAGGCCGGGGTGGATGTGCTGTGCTTCGGCGGCACCAAGAACGGCATGGCGGTGGGGGAGGCGATCCTGTTCTTCAACCGCGACCTGGCGCTGGATTTCGACTGGCGCTGCAAGCAGGCGGGGCAGTTGGCGTCGAAGATGCGGTTCCTGGCCGCCCCCTGGGTCGGCATGCTGGAAAGCGGCGCCTGGCTGGACAATGCCCGCCACGCCAATGACTGCGCTGCCCGGCTGGCCGGGGCGGTGATGGGGCTGGACGGGGTGGCGGCCGCCTATCCGGTGCAGGCCAATGCCGTGTTCCTCACGGCACCGGCGGCGGTGCTGGACGGTTTGCGCCAGCGCGGCTGGCGCTTCTACAGTTTCATCGGCGGTGCCGCCCGCTTCATGTTCGCCTGGGACGCCGATCCGGAACGGGTGACGGCCCTGATCAATGATCTGCGGTCGCTGGCGGCGGCCGCGCCATGACTTGGCCCGTCACCCGGCCACCAGCGCCTGCGCCGTCTCACGCAGCATCTTTACAAACGCGGTGACGGCGGCACTCTGGCTGCGGTTGCGCAGCAGGTGGATGCCGTCATTGGTCTGCTCGCCCGCCGGCATCGCATAGGCGGTCAGATCGCCGTCGCGGCAGGCCGACAGCGCCAGCGACCGGGGCACGACGGTGATGGCCGGGCCCTGGCGCACCACCTCCAGACAGGCGAGCGTGCTGTCCAGTTCGTAATTGGGGAAGCTGCGCTGGGCGATGCGGGCGCGCAGCGGGGCGGCGAAGCGGTGTTCGCTGCCCGGTGCCGGCCGGGGCAGGGCCCAAGGCCGTTCCACCACCGCGTCGCGCCGTTCCCGCCCGTCCGGCAGCGGATGAGCGGTGGCAGTGACCAGCATCAGCGGTTCGCGCGGCAGGGCGGTCACCACCACCTCGTCGGCATAGGCCGATCCGTCGAACTTGCTGATATCGCAGACCACCAGATCCAGCGACCGGTCGACCAGCCCCTGCAACAGCACGTCGGCGGTCCCCCCCGTCACCGTCACCCGCACGCCGCCATGGGCCGCACCGAAGCGGCCGATAGCGCGGGTCAGCAGCGGATGCATGGGATAGGGACCGACCCCGACGCGCACATTGCCCGACCCCGGCCGGCTCAACTGGTTGGCGGCACTGTCCAGGTTCTCCGTCGCGGCCAGCACATCCTGCACCGGCCGGATCAACCGGTCGCCGGCATCAGTGGGGCGGACATAATGGGTGGTGCGGTCGAACAGCAGCGCCCCCAGCTCCTCCTCCAGCTTCTGGAGGCTGCGGCTCAGCGCCGACTGGGTGATGGCCAGCTCGTCCGCGGCACGGGCGAAGCTTTGCAGCCGGTACAGGGCCTCGAAATGCTGAAGTCGGCGCAGGTTCATGATGGCCCCCCGATGAACAGCCGGGTCACCCATTGCGTGATCCTGCCATAGGGGGCGACCACCAGATGCGACGGGTTGAACCGCCCCATATGCAAGACCGCGCGGGCATGCGACAGGCGCAGGAACCCTTCATGGCCGTGATAGGCACCGGTACCGCTCTCGCCTACGCCGCCAAACGGCAGATCCTCCTGCCCGACATGCAGCATGGTGGCGTTTACCGTGACCCCGCCGGAACGGGTGCCGTCCAGCACCCTGGCCACCTGCTCCCCATCGTCGGAATAGCAATAGAGCGCCAGCGGCTTGGGCCTGGCATTCACGAAGGCCATCGCATCCTCCACCCTTTCATAGGGGATGATGGGCAGGATGGGGCCGAAAATCTCCTCGCGCATCACCGCGCTGTCCACCGGCGGGTCGATCAGCAGGGTGGGTGGGAACAGCCGGGTGGCGGCGTCGCCGGGATCGCGGTGGCGCAGCATCTGTGCCCCCGCCGCCGTTGCCTCGGCCACCATCGCCGTCAGGCGGACATGGTGGCGCTCGGCGATGATGCTGGTATAGTCCGGATTGCCGCGGATGGCGGGATACATCGCCTCCACGCGTTGCATCAGGGCCTGGGCGAACCCGTCCAGCCGGTCGCGTGGCACCAGCGCATAATCGGGCGCCACGCAGGTCTGGCCGGCATTGAAGAACTTGCCCATGGCAATGGTGCGCGCCGCCTTGTCCAGCGGATAGTCGGGCAGGACCAGCACCGGCGACTTGCCGCCCAGTTCCAGCGTCACCGGCGTCAGATTGCCCGCCGCCGCCTGCATCACCGCCCGGCCGACGCGGGTGGATCCGGTAAAGACCAGATGGTCGAAGCCCAGGCGGGAGAAGGCTTGCGCCAGCTCCGGCCCGCCGGTCACCACGGCCACGCGGTCGTCGGCGAACAGGGTGCCCAGCAGGACGCGCAGCATCTCGCCTGTGCGCGGCGCCAGTTCCGACGGCTTGATCATCACCCGGTTGCCGGCGGCCAGCGCATCGACCAGCGGCCCCAGGGTCAGGAACAAAGGATAGTTCCAGGGCGCCAGGATGCCGACCACGCCCAGCGGCTGATACTCCACCCGCGCGCCGGCCGGCTGGAACGCCAGACCGGCGGTCCGCCGCTGTGCCTTCATCCAGCCCTTCAGGTGGCGCCGGACATGCCGGATGCCGTTCAGCAGCGGCATCAACTCCCCCAACTCCGTCTCCTGCCGGGCGCGGTTGCCGAAATCGGCACTGACGGCGGCGATCAGATCGGCGCGGTGACGACGGACCAGGGCGGCCAGCCCGTCCAGGGCCGCCAGCCGGTCCTTCAGGCCGGGCGCGCCGTCGCGCAATACCGCCAGACGCTGGACCTCCAGCAGGCCATCCAAGTCCACCATTCGGCTTCTCCCCCGGCGGCGCCCTGTCGGCGATGCGCCCTGATGATTTGCTTATCCCCATCATACATCACCGGTTGCCCTTTGATGCATAACGCGTCCTGCATCACCTGATGAGTTTTTGGCAAGAACGGGAAACCCCCGCGCCGAATATGATCGCCAGGGCTGCAGAGGCGGAACCTGATGACACTTCTTTATCTGATTGCGGGCAGCACAATCTTCATCCTGTTCATCATCGGTCTGCATCATTGGCTGGGCCGGAGCGCTATCGTCCCCCTGGCCGACCCTGATGCTGCCCTGCGCCGCTTTTGCGAACTGCTGCCCGATGCCGGTGCAGCGGGGGCAACCCTGTCGCGCGACGGTCGGTCCGCCCTGGTCGATCTGGGTGTGGCCGACCGGTTCGGCCTGCTGCTGCCCATGGGGCAATTCTGGGCGGCGCGGGTGGTGGGGCATGGCGGTCTTCGGCGCTGGACGCTGCGCGACGGTGCCCTGAGCCTGACTCTGGCCGATTTCACCGCCCCCGCCTTCCGGCTGGTCTTCACGGACCCGGCCGATGCGGCGCGTTGGCAGGAACGGCTGAATGCCCTGCCGCAGAAATAAAAACTTGGAAACCGGGAGGAAACGATGCCGGACAATCTCAGCTATCCTGACGTCGCCACCCTGGCCAGCCCGATCTATCTGCTGCTGCTGGTCCTGGAACTGGTGCTGATGCGCCTGCATCTGGTGAAGGCGCAGTACGAGACGCGCGACAGTGCCGCCAGCATGGCCATGGGGGTCGGGTCGGTCTTCGCCGCCATGCTGTCCGGGCTGCTGATCGGCGGTGGTGTATCGGCGGTGATGTTCTGGGTCTATGAACACCGGCTGTTCGACCTGGGCACGTCGATCGGGGCGATTGTGGCCTGCTTCCTGATCGATGACATGCGCTATTACTGGGCGCACCGTTTCATGCACCGGATCCGCTGGCTGTGGGCCAGCCATGTCGTCCATCATTCCAGCCAGCATTTCAACTTCGCCACGGCGCTGCGCCAACCCTGGACCAGCATGGTGCTGGGCCTGTTCGTGCTGAAGCTGCCGCTGGCCTTGCTGGGTTTCCACCCGGCCATCCTGATCTTCGCCTCGTCGCTGAACCTGCTGTATCAGTTCTGGGTGCATACCGAAGCCATCGGCCGCATGCCGGCCTGGTTCGAGGCGGTGATGAACACGCCGTCGCACCACCGCGTCCATCACGGGTCCAACCCCCGCTATCTGGACGCCAACTATGCCGGCACCCTGATCATCTGGGACAAGCTGTTCGGTACCTTTGTGCCGGAACAGGACCAAGACCCGGTGCGCTTCGGCCTGGTCCGCGACCTGGGCACCTTCAACCCAATCCGCATCGCGTTTCATGAGTTCGTCGGCATCGTCAAGGATCAGGCGCAGGGCGGCCTGTCCCTGAAGGACCGGTTCCTGTATCTGTTCGGCCCGCCGGGCTGGAGCCATGATGGCAGCCGCGACGATACCGACATGATCAAGGCGGCCTATCTGCGCCGCCATCCCGATCAGGCCGGCACGCCGGGCCTGCCCGTTCCCAGCTCGCATGCGGTGCCCGTCATGACGCGGGAGATGGCCGATGCTGCTGGCGGGGAGTGACGCGGTTCTGGCGCTGGCCTGCCTGTGGGCGGGCTGGATGCTGCTGACGGTGCCGGGCGGGGTGGGAACGCGCCTGCTGGCCGTCGCCATCCTGGCGTTGGCCGTGCCCTCGGCGGCAGGCGCCGCGCGGTTCGGCGGGGTGGAGGGGGAGTGGCTGCTGGCCTTGCACCAGGGCGCATCCGATCTCTACGCCCTGCTGGGCTTCGCGACCGCCGCCGCCGCTCTGTTCCTGATACCGGGCGGGCGGCGCTGGCCGCTGGTGGTTGGCGTGACCGTGCTGCTGGTCGCCGGGCTGGCGCTGGCGGGGCAGAAGGCGCTGATCGGGCCGCTTGCCAGCCTGTTCATCCTGGCGGGCATTGTGCGGCTGATGCGGTACGGGCCGGGCCGGTTCTGGCTGGGCCTGTCGATGGTGGGCGTGGTGATTGCCGCCTTGATCCGCGTGCCCGGCCTGATGGACCAGGACGCCCGCATCATCGGGCTGCATCTGGGGCTGGCGCTATGGGTTGTGGCGCTGGCGGTGGGGGTGCGAGGTTACTCGTCCGCAACACTCACCCCTGTTCGCGCTCCTTGATCATCACCGGAGATGCCGATCATGTTCCACGCCGCCCGCACAATCCGCCTGTTCGCGCTCTATCTGGGGGCCAATGGCCTGACCTTGCTGCTGGTGCCCAACCTGCTGCTGGGGCTGTTGGGGCTGGCGCCGACGCAGGAGCCGTGGATCCGGGTGCTGGGGGTGATCGTGTTCAATCTGGCGCTCTATTATCATGCCGGGGCCGACAAGCCGGCGTTCCAGCGCATGACCATCGTCACCCGCACCATCGTGCTGGTCAGTTTTGCCGGGCTGGTGTTGGCGGGGCTGGCGCCGGCGTTGCTGGTGCTGTTCGGCCTGGTGGATTTTGCCGGTGCGATCTGGACGGCGCTGTCCATGCGGCGGGACCGGGCTGTTTCCCAGAACGCATCACCATAGGCCCCGCAAGTCCCGTAACGTCTGAGGAAGACGAGAAGACAAGGGCGGGAGGAACGGGATGATTGCGGGGGCCAGCCTGAACGCGGCGGAGCGGGCCAGCACCTTCACCCGGCTGGAGGATGAGGTCTTCGACCTGGCGATCATCGGCGGCGGCATCACCGGCGCCGGCATTGCCCGCGACGCGGCCCTGCGCGGCCTGTCCGTGGCTTTGGTGGAGGCGGCGGATTACGCCTCTGGCACCAGCAGCCGGTCATCGAAGATGATCCATGGCGGCCTGCGCTATCTGGCCCAGGGCGATGTGGCCCTGGTGCGGGAGAGTGCCTCGGAACGCCAGGTGCTGCGCCGCATTGCCCCGCATCTGGCCCGGCTGACCCCGTTCGTCATTCCCACCACCTCGCTCGCCACCCAGGCCAAGCTGCGCGCCGCCCTGTGGAGCTTCGAGAAGCTGGGCGGGGTGCCGGCGGCAGAGCAGCATGAGGTCTGGGGACTGGATGAGGTTGCCCGGCGGGCGCCGCATCTGCGCCGTGACCGGCTGAACGGGGCCGTCTCTTATCCGGAGTTCCTGACCGATGATGCCCGCCTGACGCTGGCCAATATCCGATCCGCCGCCGCCGCCGGGGCATTGGTGCTG
The DNA here is from genome assembly GCF_058793615.1 of Niveispirillum sp. GW835-FHT14G11. Taxonomy (NCBI): domain Bacteria; kingdom Pseudomonadati; phylum Pseudomonadota; class Alphaproteobacteria; order Rhodospirillales; family Azospirillaceae; genus Niveispirillum; species Niveispirillum sp. GW835-FHT14G11. Next base: position 506,225 of record NZ_JBXAFZ010000002.1, on the reverse strand, counting down.
AACCATGCGCGGGTGGAGGCATTGCTGGAGGAAGGCGGGCGGGCCACGGGCCTGATCGCCCGCTCCACCCTGATGGGGGAGGACAAGGCGGCACGGGTGCGGGCCAGGATCATCGTGAACGCCGCCGGCCCCTGGGTGGATGGCATCCGGGCGCTGGCGGCGGGGGATAGCGACCGGCGGCTGGCCATCTCCAAGGGCATCCATCTGGTGCTGCCGCGTGCCTTGCTGCCCGTGGCATCGACCCTGATCCTGCGGGCACCGGACAAGCGCAATATCTTCGCGGTACCGCGCGGCGACTTCACCTATCTGGGCACGACAGACCAGTTTTACTCCCGCACCGATTACTGGCCGGAGATCGGGCGCGCCGACATCGATTATCTGCTGCGCGCGACGGAGGCGGCCATGGATGTGGCGCCCATCCGCGACCAGGACATCGTGGCTTTGTGGGCCGGCATCCGCCCCCTGATCGGGGAGGCCGGCAAGAAGGCCACGGAAGTGTCGCGCAAGGATGAGATGTGGGTGGGCCCCAGCGGTGTCATCGCCATCGCCGGCGGCAAGCTGTCGGCCTATCGCGCCATGGCGGCGCGTATCGTCGATGACGTCGCGGCCCGGCTTGACCGGCGGTTGCCCCCCTGCCTGACGGCCGACCTGCCTTTGCCGGGCGGGGAGCGGGCGCTGGAAGGCGACGACCGGCTGGACCGGCTCTATGGTACGGAGGCGATGTTGGTCCGGGCTGGGGGTGGCGACGTGGCGGCGGAGGCACGCCATGCCGTCCTGCATGAAGCGGCGGCGACGTTGGAGGATTACTGGGTCCGGCGCAGTGCCCGGGCCTGGTTCGACAAGGAGGCGGGGCGTGCCGCCCTGGCTCCGGCGGCCGATGCCATGGGAAGGCTGCTGGGCTGGGACGAACGCCGTCGGGCCGCCGAAATCCATCATTGCCTGCAACTGGACCGGAACAGCCGGCGGGCCCTGACGCCCGAGGCGGGAGGATAATAAGCCATGAATATCGCCAACCAACTGGCCGAACGCATCGGCCGCGACAAGGTGCTGGGCGACGCAGAATCCCTGCGGGCGCGGCGTTACGATCAATGGTGCGTGAAGCATCTGCGCGACTGGCGCGGGGAGCCGGTGCCGGCACCGGGCGTCGTCGTGCGGCCGGAAAGCGTGGCGGATGTGCGCCAGGTGGTGCTGCTGGCCAATGAGGTGCGTGTGCCCCTGATCCCGTTCGGCCTGGGCAGCGGGGTGTGCGGCGGGGTGGAGCCCACGCCGGATGCCATCTTGCTGGATATGGGCGGCATGGCGTCGGTGCGCTTCATCGATGAGATCAATCTGCTGGCCGGTTTCGATGCCGGCATGAACGGCTTGCTGGCGGAAGAGACGGTGGCGGCCCATGGCCTGACCATTGGGCACTGGCCGCAATCGATCGGCATCAGCAGCGTCGGCGGCTGGGTCTCCACCCGCGCCTCGGGCCAGTTCTCCACAGCCTATGGCAATATCGAGGACATGATCTACGCAGTGGAAGCGGTGATGCCCAATGGCGACATCGTCACCCTGGGCAAGGCGCCGCGCGCGGCGGCCGGGCCGGACCTGCGCCATATCCTGATGGGGGCGGAGGGCACGATGGGGGTGATCACCGGCGTCACCCTGTCCCTGCGCCGGGCCGCGCCCTTCCGCCAATGTTCGGTGTTCTTTGCTCCGGATATGGAGGCGGGGTTCGAGGCGCAGCGGCGCATCATCCAGGCCGACTGGAAGCCGCCGGTGATGCGCCAATATGACGGGCGGGAGGTGCGCCGCCTGTTCAAGGATTTCCAGCGCGACGGTCAGTCCATGCTGCTGATGGTGCATGAAGGGCCGCGCGAGCGGGTGGAGGCGGAGGTTCCTGCCGTGGCCGCCATCGCCAAGGGCGCCGGGCTGGAGCCGGGCGATGCGGCGGCGGCCGAGATGTGGCTGCGCCGGCGCAACCATGTGCCCACCTGGAAGGACATGTTCGAGCGCGGCTATGTCGCCGACACGGCCGAAATCTCCGGCAGCTGGACGCAGATCGCCGATATCTACAATGACGTCATCGCCGGGCTGAACGGGGTCGAGGGCGTCATCAACGCCTCTGCTCACAGTTCCCATGTCTACCGGTCCGGGATTAACCTGTATTTCTCCTTCGCCGCGACATTCGAGGATACAGGCTCCATGGAACCCGCCTATTTCGAATGCTGGCACCGCATCATGGAAGCCACGGCCCGCCATGGCGGTGGCGTCGCCCACCATCATGGTGCCGGCCGCTTGCGCAAACCCTATCTGGCGCATGATCTGGGCGCATCGGGCGTGGATCTGCTGCGCCGCCTGAAGGCGGCCATGGACCCCAATGGCGTGATGAATCCGGGGAACCTGATCCAAGATGCCTGAACTGCTGCTGGCCCTCGATTGCGGCACCACCGGTGCCCGTGCCCTGCTGGTCGATCCGGCGGGCAGGGTGCTGGCGGGGGCCAGGCAGCCCATCCCCTCATCCTTCCCCGCACCGGGAAGGGTGGAGCAGGATGGAGAAACGGTCTGGGTCCTCTGCCGGTCGGTGATCGAACGCGCGCTGCAACAGGCCGGGCGTCCCATGCGCGACGTGGCCGCCATCGGGGTGACGACGCAGCGGTCCAGCACCGTGCTCTGGGAACGCGCCACGGGCCGGCCCGTGGCGCCCGTGCTGGTCTGGAGCGACCTGCGCGGCATGGAGCGGTACAAGCAGCTGCGCGCGGCGGGGTTCACACTGTGGCCGCAGGTGCCGGCGGCGAAGCTGGAGGCGGCCCTGGATCTGGTGCCCGACGGGCGGGCCCGCATGGCGCGGGGGGAATTGTGTTGGGGCACCCTGGACAGCTATCTGATCTTCCGGCTGACGGGGGGCGCGGCGCATGTCACCGATATCGGATCGGCCTGGCTGTCGGGCTATATCACCTATCCCGACCGGGCCTGCTGGAACCCGGCCCTGATCGCGCATCAGGGGCTGGAGGCCAGCCTGTTCCCGGCCATCACCAACAGCTGGGGGCCGATCAGCCTCTGCGATCCGGCCCTGTTCGGTGCGTCCGTGCCGGTGGCGGCGGTGATGGCCGATCAGCAGGCCGGGATGCTGGCCCATGGTGACCTGTCGGCCGGAGCGTGGAAGGCCACCTATGGCACGTCGGGTGTGATCATGGCCTCCACCGGCGACCGTCCCATCAGCCCGCATCGCACCGTGCCCATCCAGGCCATGACAAGGCGGAATGACGCGGTGTCCTGGTGCGTGGAAGGCATGGTCATCACCTGCGGCGCCTTCCTCACCTGGCTGTGCCAGGAGATGGGGATGTTCCCCGATGCCGCCGCCCTGTCGGATGCGGCCGCGTCGGTATCCGACACGCGCGGCGTGGTGGTGCGGCCATCCTTGCAGGGACTGGGGGCGCCGCATGGACGTTTTCATGAACGCGCGCTGATCGGCGGGCTGGATGCGGGGGCTGGGCGTGCCCATGTTGCCCGTGCCGCGTTGCAGGGCATCGCAATGCGTTTCCGGGAGATCGCCCGCACCATGGCAGCCACGCCCGGCCTGACGGTGCCGGATTTCCTTCCCGTCGATGGTGGGGCCAGTGCCAGCGACACGCTGCTGCAACTACAGGCGGACGCGCTGGGCCTGCCGGTGCGCCGGCACAAGGTGAGGGAGGCGACGGCCTATGGCGCGGCCATCGCCGCCGGGCTGGGCGTGGGGCTGTTGTCGGCGGGAGATCTGCCGCGTTTTGCGCGTTACGACGCGGCGTTTTTGCCGCGCGTGGGTGCGGACGAGGCGGAGGCGGCGTATCAGGCCTGGGCCAAGGTGGCGTTGGGGTAGGACAACGTCTGGAACCGCTTTTCGCCTCCCCGGCGAAGGCCGGGGCCCAGGGTCAGAGGCCCGACCTTTCAACCGCGTTGAGCGACGCTGCGCAGAGGTGTTGCTTGTGGCCCCTGGGTCCCGGCCTTCGCCGGGAAGGCGGGAAAAGACATCCGTCGATGTTTATTCAAGCCCCTTCCGCCGACTTCAGCACCGGTTGCAGCAGGTGCAGCCAGCCCAGGGCCAGCAGGTACGACACCGACACCAGCGCGAACATCGGCGCGTAGGAGCCGCCGGCCGCCAGCACCCAGCCGGCCGCCTGCAGGATGGCCATGCCCGCCAGATTGCCGCAGAGCGCGCCGATGGAGATCACCGTGGCGATGCGGCCCTGGGGTACGATGTCGGTGGCAATCGCGAACAGGTTGACGGAGAAGCCCTGGTGCGCGGCCAGGGTCAGGCCCAGCAGCGCCACGGCCAGCCAGTAATTCTGCACCAGCAGCACCAGCGGCACCGGCAGTACCAGCAGGGCGCAGATCAGCAGGGTCAGCTTGCGCGCCCGGTTCAGGCTCATGCCGGCGGCCAGCATGCGGCCGGATATATAGCCGCCGGCCAGCGAGCCACAGGCGGCGATGGCATAGATGGTGGCCAGCGGCACACCGAAGCTGCGCATGTCCAGCCCGAACACGCGGGTGAAAAGGTCCGGCATCCACATCAAGAGGAACCACCAGACCTGATCGGAAAACACCTTGGCGCCGGCGAATGCCCAGGTGCGGCGGTCGGTCATCACGGTGCGCCACGGCACCCGCGCGCCACCGGTCACCGCGGCCGGCGTCGGCGGGGTCTGGAAATAGGGCAGGCGGGTCAGCGCCCACCAGGCCAGCACCCAGACCAGCCCCAGCCCGCCCATGATGTAGAAGGCTGAGCGCCAGCCGTACGAGAGTGCGATGACCGGCACGACCAGCGGCGCGATGATGGCGCCGACATTGCCGGCGGCATTCATGAAGCCCAGGGCCAGCGACCGTTCGCGCGCCTGGAACCACAGGGAGATGGTCTTGACGGCGGCGGGCGTGCCCAGCGCCTCCGTCGCCCCCAGGGCCACACGGACCAGCTTGAACTCGGTCAGCGTCGTGGCCATGCCATGGATGATGGCGGCCAGGCTCCACGATCCCACGGCGGCCGGGTTGCCGATCCGCCAGCCCAGCCGGTCGATCGTCCAGCCCGCGAAGATGAAGGCCACGGCTGCTGCCCCCTGGAACAGGGCGACCAGCATGCCGTAATCGGCGTCGCTCCAGCCCAGCTGCTGTTCCAGCATCGGCTTCAGCACGGCGATGATCTGCCGGTCAGTATAGTTCAGGATGCCGGCCATCATGACCAGCGCCAGCAGCATTGTACGGTGAAGGCCGAAACGCATGGGGTGGGTCCTATCGTTGGCGTCCTGATGCGATCTTCATTTCCCGTCATCCCGGCGAAAGCCGGGACCCAGGGCCCAAAGGATCAACCCTCAACGCCGTATTGATCAAAGCTGCTGAGATGTCGGGCCTGGGGCCCCTGGGTCCCGGCTTGCGCCGGGATGACGAGGTTGGGGAAGTTAATGGACGTCTCTTATCCCCTCGAACAGCGCCGCCCACTCACTCCCCGCGCGATAGAACAGCGGCGGCTTGCCCAGTGGGGCGTCCACATTCACCTCACGCCCGCCCGCATGCGTCGCACCCGTCCATACCTCTACCCAATTGGTGCCGGCGGGCAGGTATGTCGTCCAGCGATCCACCCCCGGCTGGATGACCGGCGCCACCAGCAGGTCGGCGCCATAGAGATAGCTTTCCTGAAGGGCATAGGTGGCGGGGTCGTCCGGGAAATGCAGGAACAGCGGCCGCTGTACGGGCAGGCCAGTGGCCACCGCCTCTTCCGACAAGGCCCGCAGATAAGGCGCCATATGCACATAGATGCGGGTCATGTGCGCGAAATGCGCCAGGACCTGCGCATCCTCATCGATCTGCACATTCTCGCGCGGGCGGTTGCCCTCATGGCTGCGCATGAAGGGGGTGAAGGCGGCCATTTCCGACCAGCGCATGATCAGTTCCGGCGTGCGGACATTGCCGAACAGGCTGGTGTAGCCGCCAATGTCGCTATGGTGATAGGCGTTGCCCAGCAGGCCGGATGACAGGGCGGCGGTGATCACCGTGCCGATGCCGTCATGCCGGGTGAAATCCACCGACTGGTCACCGGCCCAGAGCAGGGGGCAATGGCGCTGTACCCCGCTATAGCCGGCCCGCATGAAGAACATCGCCTCGCCCGTCTTGCCCCGGCTGGCCACCGCACGCGCATTCACTTCCGCCCACAGGACGGGCCAGGCATTGTGGGCCAGCATGCCGGGCGTGCCGTCGAACAGCCGCATGTCGGTCGGCAGATATTCGCCGAAATCCGCCATCCAGCCGGACAGGCCGAAATCCAGCATGTTCTGCCCGATCACCCGTTCGGCGAACCAGTCGGCGGCGGCCGGGTTGGTGAAATCCACCACGCCGCAATCGAACTCCCCGAAATCGACCGTATAGGTCTCGTCGCTGTCCAGCTTCTTCGCCAGATACCCCGCCGCCTCGGCCTGCGGAAACAGGCTGCCATCGACGCACAGATAGGGGTTCACATATCCTAAGAAACGGATGCCGCGTTCCTGCAGGTCCTTGATCTTCGCATCCAGGCCGGGATAGCGCGCCTCATTCCATTTCCAGTCCCAGAACAAGCGGTTGCCGAAGCTGGTGATGCGCAGGCCCACCCAATCCTCACACCACAGGCCGGACAGGGCCGCCCCGGCTTCTGCATATTTCTCCAGCCGGTCGAAGCTCCTGTCCCCATCCTTCAGGCCGATGACCGCACCTTTTAGCATCCAGTCGGGCAGGGCCGGCTGGCGGCCGAACCGGTCGGACAGGGCCGTGACCAGATCGGTGAACTGATCACGCGCCCAAATCTCGATCGTCGCCGGGGCGGCCCAGATTTCCAGCTCATGCCAATCGGGCTTGCGGAAATCGAAGGCGCTATAGGCGGTCGTGTCGATATGCAGGGCGTAGCGGCGCGACGAGAGGTAAGTGGGCTGGGGATAGTTGGTCTTGTAATAATCGCCGCCGGCCTTGCCCTTCTGATCGGCCTGGAAGGTCAGCAGGGTGGATTTGTCGCGCCCCACGCCGGGTTCCGACGTCCAGAGCGGGAAGCGGCGGCCGCGCATGTCGAAATAGGAAAGCTGCTCACCCCCGCCCCACAGATGCTCGTCCGTCTCTGCAACCACCCGCAGCCACAGGCGGTTCAGCGCCGGGTCGATGGCGTCGATGCGGATGCGGGCATCTTGCGCCCCGCCCGACAGGGTCAGGGTGACCAGCGGCGGCAGGGAGGGGGCGATGGACAGGGCGATGCGCGCGGATCCCTCACCATCGCGGGTGACCGTGGCATGGCGCAGGCCCACGCGTTCGATGACATTGTCTTCGATGTCGAAATGGCCGTGATACATCTCCACGCGCGGGTCGCCGTGGCCGACATAGAGGCATGGCGCGTCGGGCCGGTGGCACAGAAGGGGCCGACCTGCCAGGATCAGGTCGAAGCCACCGCCCGTTTCGATCAAATGCATCTTGTTCCCTTCCCTCAACATCCCATGCGCGGCGGGCAAGGCCCGACGGTGGGCTTCCTGTTTCTTGAAACTCTTATATCTAATATAAGACTTAACGCAGCGCCCTGTCCAGCCATCGGGTTGGGAATGAGGAAATGAGGGCGCATCGCATCGGGAGGAAGCATGTTCGGGTTGATGCAGGACTGGCCGCTGACCGTGAACCGTATCATCGACCATGCCGCGCGCTGGGACGGGGCCCGGCCCGTTGTGACGCGGCGGGTGGAGGCATCGGCGGACGGCGCGTTAGCCGTCACGGACTATGCTGCCTTGCGCGACCGGGCCCGGCGCCTGACCAGTGCGCTGCGCGGGCTGGGGATCGGCCTGGGCGACCGGGTGGCGACCCTGGCCTGGAATAGCGACCGGCATCTGGAGGCCTGGTTCGCCATCATGGGGATGGGCGCCGTCTGCCACACCCTGAACCCGCGCCTGTTCAAGGATCAGATCCGCTTCATCATCAACCATGCCGGGGACCGGGTGATCCTGGCCGATCCGGTCTTCGCGCCGCTGGTCGCGGAATTGCTGCCCGATTGCCCGACCGTGGCGCAGGTGGTGCTGCTGTGCGGGCAGCGGGATGTGGACCGCGCCTTGCTGCCGCACGCCATCGCCTATGAGGAATGGGTCGCGGCGCATGTGGATGACGGAATTCCCTGGGGTGATTTTGACGAGCGGCAGGCGGCGGCCCTTTGCTACACGTCCGGCACGACGGGCAATCCCAAGGGCGTGCTCTATTCCCACCGGTCCACCATGATCCATATGTGGATGACGTTGCAGCCCGATGTCATGGGCCTGTCGGTGCGCGACGTGGCCCTGCCCATCGTGCCCATGTACCACGCCAATGCCTGGGGCATCCCGCTGTCTACGGCAGCCGTGGGGTGCAAACTGGTACTGCCGGGGGCGCGGCTGGACCCGGTATCACTGCTGGACCTGATCCATGGGCAGGGGGTGACGTTCGCCGCCGCCGTGCCTACCATCTGGCAGGCGATCATCCAGCATCTTGAACGCCATGGCGGCGATTTCGGGCCGTTGCAGCGGGTGATCATCGGTGGGGCCGCCTGTCCCGACGCGGTGCTGCGCCGGCTGCATGATTACGGGGTGGAGGCGCGCCATGCCTGGGGCATGACCGAAACCTCGCCCATCGGCACGCATTTCAAGCTGGTGCCCGAATTGGCGGGAACGGATTTCGATGCGCAGATGCCCTATCGCATCCGCCAGGGCCGGCCGCTGCTGGGCATCGATCTGGCCTTGCGCGGCCAGGCTGGCGCCTATCTGCCGCATGATGGGCAACAGATGGGAAGGTTGCTGGTGCGCGGGCCGGTGGTGGCCGGCGGGTATTTGCAGGGCGATGGCGGGACGGTGCTGGATGAGGATGGCTGGTTCGACACGGGCGACATCGCCGATATCGACGGCTATGGCTATATGCGCATCGCCGACCGTGCCAAGGATGTGATCAAGTCCGGCGGGGAATGGATTTCCTCGCTGGAGATCGAGAATATCGCGTCCAGCCACCCCAAGGCGGCACTCTGCGCCGCCATCGCCGTACCCGACCCGAAATGGGACGAGCGGCCGCTGCTGGTGGTGCAACTGAAGCCGGAGGTGGAAGCGACGGCGGCGGAATTCCTGGCGCATTTCCAGGGTCGCCTGTCGAAATGGCAGATCCCCGATGACGTGATGTTCGTGGATGCCATGCCGTTGGGCGCCACGGGCAAGATCGACAAGAAGGCGCTCAGGTTGCGGGCAGTCCGCATGGCGGACTGACCCGCACCCGCCGGGAACGCCGCCGCATCAGCGGCGGCGGCCCAGTTCGACATTCAGCTGCAGCGAGTTGCCGTATGGCGTGTCGCGATAGATGATCGCCGCCGGCGGCCGCGGCGGAGGTGCATAATAGTAGTAATGCACCGGCGGGGGTGGCGGGCGGTAATAATGGTGATGGTAGTAGGGGCGGCCACGGTCGCGATCATGGTAATAATGATGATGGTGGCGATGATCATGATCACGCCCGCGCCGGTGGTCCCGGTCGGCCAGCGCCTCGCTCATCGGCGCCAGGGACAGGAGGGCCGCGGCCAGGGCGGCAAGGGTTAGCGTCTTTTTCATCGGCTTTTCCGATCCACTGCCCGGACCCATGAAGGTCCGTCATGGACAGGCTGATCCGGCATCGCGGCCGGATTGCGGCAAGGGGGCGGCACAAAAGCGCCCCGCCCTGTGACAAAGCCAGCCCCATGAAAAAAACCCCGGCGCATGGCGCGCCGGGGGCGGAGAAGGCAGGTTGCGGGATGGATCCGGGTCAGAAACCGACCCGGACGGAGGCGCCGAAATAGCGCTCGGCATCGCGGGGGGTGATCTGACGCATGAAGGCGGTGCCGTTGGGAATACGCAGGATCACGTACTGCTTGTCGGTGATGTTCTTGGCGATCAGCGAGACGCGGTATTTGTCGTCGTCCGAATTCCAGGCCAGTACCGCGTCCCAGGTGGCATAGCCGTTCTGGACCGCGTTGGGGTTCTGGTTGATGTCGAAGCCCTGCTTGGAGGTGAACTGGACGCTGTTGGACAGGTTCAGGTCGCCATTGGGCAGTTCCACCGGCAGGCGCCAGTCGGCGGTGACCGACCCTTTCCATTTGGCGGAAAACGGCAGGCGCTTGCCATTGATGGCATCGGCGCAGGTCGGGTTGGTGGTCGGGCACTTGAACTTGTCGATGCGGGCCTTGGTGTAGGAGACGCCGCCATTGAATTCCAGGTCGCGGGTCGCGGCCCAGGTGAAGTCGGCCTCCAGCCCGCGGGTGGACACCGAACCGGCATTGGTCAGGCGCGTCACCACCTGGCCCGCCACCAGTTCCAGATTGTTGGCCTGGTACCCGTCATAGATGGTCTTGAAGGCGGCCAGGTTCAGCATCAGGCCTGCCTCGGGGAACCGGGTCTTCAGGCCGGCCTCATAGGCGTTGGACGTTTCCTCCGAAATGGGCAGCGTGTCGGTGGCCACCATATTGAAGAACACGTTCAGCGCCGGGCCCTTATAGCCGCGGGTATAGGTCGCATAGCCGATGATGTCGTCGGCGAAATCATATTGGATACCGGCATTGCCCGACACACCGTCCTGCTTGGTGGAGCCGGTGGCGGCGAAGAAGGGGCGTACGCCGGGGAAGGCGGCGGTGGAGGTGGAGCGGCGTTCGAAATCGAAGGACACCTTGTCCTCCGTATAGCGCCCACCCAGGATGGCGCGGAAATCATCGGTGAAATTCACGGTCGCCTGACCGAAGGCGGCATAGTTCTTCAGCTTGGTGGTGAAATCGGCGTTGCCTTCATTGGTGGTGAAGGTCGACGCACCGGCCCGGCAGGGCAACAGCCCGTTCACCGCCGCCAGCGTGGTGGCGGTACAGGCGGTGACGGTGCGGTTGAAGAAGTCCACTTCCTTTGTGGTGTAATAGTAGAGACCCGCCACGTAATCGATGAAGTTCTGGCCCGTGGAGGCGACGCGCAGTTCCTGCGTGAACTGATCAAAGCTGAGATCGCCCCGGTCGTGGGAGCGGACATCGCTGGCTGCCGCGCCGGTGGCGACATACAGCGGCGCGTCGGAACGGAAATCACCGTCACGCTGCTGGTAATTGTACCAGTGGCGATAGGCGGTGATGGAGGTGATGGCGGCAGCGCCCAGGTCGATATCGGCCTGAAGCGAGACGCCGGAATTCTTGTCCCGCGTCTTGGGGTCCAGATCGTTGTCGATATCCTTGTTCTTGGCACCCGGCGTCAGCGGGGCCAGCGACGGCTTGAAAATCTGATCCTGATAAGCGCCGGCGAACACTGTGCCGATACTGTCGGCATAGCCATTGTCATTGCCCTTGGCATAATCGGCGATGGCGGTGAAAGTGACATTCTCCGTCGCTTCCAGCTCCAGCTTCATGCGGGCACCATAGCGCTCATAGCCGTTGACATCATGGCCATTGAACACGTTCTTGCCGTTTCCATCGAAATGGCTGAAGAAACCCGTGACCAGGCCCGACAGCGTGTCCGACAGCGGGCCGGAGACGCCGGCCTTCAGCCGGTATTCATTGCCCTCGTAATAGGATGCCTCGGCAAAGCCCTTGGGCGTGGCGGCGGGGGAGCGGGTGGTGATGTTGACCACGCCGGCCGACGCGTTCTTGCCGAAGATCGACCCTTGGGGGCCGCGCAGCACTTCCACCCGTTCCAGATCCAGGAAATCGGCCGTCTGCTGACCGGCGCGGGCATAGACTACGCCGTCGATGACGGTGGAAACCGACGGTTCCACGCCCGACGCGAAGGAAATAGTGCCGACGCCACGGATGGAGATGGCGCTGTCCTTGTTGGTGTTGCCCTTGCGGAAGGTGATGGTGGGCACACGCTGGAACAGCTGTTCGGCCGAATTGACATTGGCCTGTTCCAACTGGTCGCCGGTTACCACGCTGATGGCCACCGGCACGTCCTGCAGGTTCTGCACCCGCTTCTGCGCGGTGACGATGATCTCCTCCAGCAGGATTTCCTGGGCCATCGCCGTGCCGGACAGGCCCACCAAGGCCAGGGCCGTGCCGGCCGCCAGACGCGTCAGATGCTTTGCACGCTGCATGTCATTTCCCTCCCTGTTCAATTGTCGGCTCCCCTTGTCGGCGGGGTTGCCTCATTCCTACCGCATGGTCTTGGGTAAGACAAGAGTTGTATCTTATATAAGAGTTGGAATAGATACTCGTCCAGCCCGAAAATGCGGCGCCCAAGCGCCTGCCAGACAGGAAGGAACCCCGACCATGCTGTTTTCCCACCCGCTGCTGCGCCAGCAATGCCTGATCGATGGCCGTTGGCAGGATGCCATGGATGGGGGCAGCATCGCTGTTTCCAATCCCTCAACAGGTGATGTGCTGGGATCAATACCGCGCGGGGGCCGGGCGGAGACCAGGGCCGCGATCGCGGCCGCGCACCGCGCCTTTCAGGATTGGCGCACCTGGACGGCGGCCGACCGCGCCAACCTGATGATGAAGCTGCATGACGCCATCCTGGCCAACAAGGCCGAACTGGGCCGGCTGCTGACCCTGGAAATGGGCAAGCCGCTGGCCGAGGCGGTGGGGGAGGTGGGACTGGGTGCCGCCTATATCCGCTGGTTTGCGGAAGAGGCGCGGCGGGTCTATGGCGATGTCATCCCCTCGCCCTGGAAGAACCGCCGCCTGCTGGCGTTAAGGGAACCGGTGGGGGTGGTTGGGGCCATCACGCCCTGGAACTTCCCCAACAGCATGATCGCCCGCAAGCTGGGGGCGGCATTGGCCGCCGGCTGCACCATGGTGGTGAAACCGGCCAGCCAGACCCCCTATTCCGCCCTGGCGCTGGGTGTGCTGGCCGAACAGGTGGGCTTCCCGCCCGGCGTGCTGAACATCGTCACCGGTTCGGCGGCCGACATCGCGGCGGAGATGTGCGAGAATCCGTTGCTGCGAAAGATCACCTTCACGGGGTCCACCAGGGTGGGCAAGGCGCTGGCGGCACAGGCCATGGCCCATATGAAGCGGGTATCGATGGAGCTGGGCGGCAATGCCCCCTTCATCGTGTTTGACGATGCCGATCTGGAGGCGGCGGTTTCCGGGGCCATGCTGGCCAAGTTCCGCAATACCGGCCAGACCTGCGTCTGCGCCAACCGCATGCTGGTGCAGGCCGGCATCCACGACGCCTTCGTGGAACGGATGGCGGCGGCCGTGAACGCCATGAAGGTCGGTGACGGGCTCGAGGATGGCGTGGTCCAGGGTCCGTTGATCGACATGGGCGGGGTGGCCAAGATCGAGGAACATATCGCCGACGCCGTCGCCAAGGGCGGGCGGGTCATCACCGGCGGGGCGCGGCATGCGCGGGGCGGCAGCTTCTTCCAGCCCACCCTGATCGCCGGGGCGACGCCCGACATGCTGGTGGCCAGGGACGAGACCTTCGCCCCGCTGGCGCCAGTATTCCGGTTCCAGACGGAGGAAGAGGCCCTGCGCATGGCCAACGACACCGAGTATGGCCTAGCATCCTATGTCTATACCCGTGATCTGGGCCGGGCGTTCCGGATGATGGAGGGGCTGGATTACGGGCTGGTCGGCATCAATGAAGGGCTGATCACCACGGAAGTGGCGCCGTTCGGCGGGCACAAGGAGTCGGGTGTGGGCGTGGAGGGCTCCCGCCACGGTATCGACGATTACACGACCTTGAAGTACGCCTGCATCGGCGGGCTGGGATAAACGCAGTGCAGGTCAGGTCGAGCCGGGGGCGCGCCCTGACCTGCGAATTTCTTTTACTGAACGGATGTACAGGGCAAAACCCTTGCCGATCCTGACCGGAACTGTTTTATCTTATATAAGTCTTGGTCTCTCTCCGCAGGATGCTTGCGCCGCATGGACGTTCCAGGTTACCGCCCCCTCTACCGGCAGGTCTACGACATCATCGTCGCCAAGGTGGCCGAAGGCGTGTGGCGGCCGGGGGAGGCCATTCCCAGCGAGCATGCCCTGGCCCGCGAGCTGGGCGTCAGCCAGGGCACCATGCGCAAGGTGCTGGATGCGCTGACGGCGGAAAAGCTGCTGGTCCGCCACCAGGGCAAGGGCACCTTCATCGCGGAGAATACCCAGGAACGCTCCCTGTTCCGCTTCTTCCGCATGGTGCGGCCGGGTGGCGAGCGGGTGACGCCCGGCATGGGGGAGCAGAGCGTTAAGGTGCGCGCCGCCCGCGTCGCCGACCAGCAGAAGCTGGATCTGGCCAAGGGCACCAAGGTGGTGGAAATCAGCCGCGTCCGCCTGATCGATGGCAAGCCCACGGTGCGGGAAACGATCATCCTGCCCTCGGCCCTGTTCCCCAAGATCGAGGAACGGATGCCGCTGCCCAACACGCTCTATTCGCTGTACCAGACGGATTTCGGCATCAACATCATCTCCACCAGCGAGGAATTGCGGGCGGAGATCGCCACGGCGGATGACCAGCGCCTGCTGGCTGCCCCGGCTGGTGCCCCCATCCTGTGCATCGACCGCGTGGCCCTGTCGCTGCAGGACCGCAAGGTGGAATGGCGCATCAGCCGCGTCCATGCCCGCGACCTGTCCTATGCGGTGACGTTGAGCTGATCCGTCAGAGCACGGATGCCGCCGCCAACGCCCGGAACTTCGCAACCTGCGCCTCTACCCAGGCCGCATCCCGGCCCAACTCCGCTGCCAACACCGCTGCCACGGCGGGCGCCGCTTCAGCCGCGGCACGTGCATCCAGCAGCAGGGACCGTGTGCGCCGCGACAGCACATCCTCCACCGTGCGGGCCATCAGGTGGCGGGCGGCATAGGCGGCTTCCCCCAGGAAATAGGGCAGGTCGGGATGCATCGGTGCGTCCCAGCCGGGCTGTTCGGCCAGGACGGCCCGCACCAGGGGCGCGTCGGCACCATAGGGGAAAAGCGGGTCGGTCATCCCGCTGCGTTCCTTCCAGCCATGCAGGTGCAGATGCGCCGTGGGGCAGGGGACGGGGGTCAGGCCGCCAGTGCGCGCGGCGGCGTCCACCGTCTGTTCCGCCATCTCGCGGTACGTCGTCCATTTGCCGCCGGTGATGGTGACCAGCCCGCTGTCCGACACCATCAGCACATGGTCGCGCGGCACGGCCGACGTGCCGGACGCGCCCTTCACCTTGACCAGCGGCCGGATGCCGGTGAACACCGACAGCACGTCGGACCGGGCCGGTGCCCGCTTCAGGTAGTGGGCGGCATGGGATAAGAGGAATTCGATCTCGCTTTCCAGCGCGTGCGGTTCCAGGCTGGCGGTCGGGATCGGCGTGTCGGTGGTGCCCACGATTGTGCGGCCCAGCCAGGGCAGCACGAACAGCACCCGCCCGTCCGCCGTCTTGGGGATCAGGATGGCGTCGTCACCGGCCAGGAACGATGCGTCCAGCACCAGATGCACGCCTTGGCTCAACGCCAGACCTTCGGCCAGGTCGGGCCGGTCCATGTGGCGGATTTCATCCATGAAGATGCCGGCGGCATTGACGACGGCCTTGGCCTTGATCTGGTAATCCGTGCCCGTCTCCATGTCGCGGGCGGTGACGCCGGCGATCCGGCCGTCCTGTTTCAGCAGGCCGGTGACGCGGGTATAGTTCAGCAGGGTGGCGCCATGGTCGGCGGCACTGGCGGCGATGGTGATGGCCAGGCGGCTGTCATCGAACTGGCCATCATAATAAAGGATGCCGCCGCGCAAATTCTCGTCCCGGACCGTGGGCAGGCGCCGCAGTACGTCTGCGCGCGACAGCAGGCGCGACCGGCCCAGCCCCAGCTTTCCGGCCAGCAGATCATAGGCGAACAGGCCGATGCCATAGAACGCCATGTCCCACCAGCGATAGCAGGGCACGACGAAGCCCTGACGCCGCGTCACCTGCGGCGCGTTGGCCAGCAGCCGCCCGCGCTCATGCAGGGCATGGCGGACCAGATGGATATTGCCCTGCGCCAGATAGCGCACGCCGCCATGCACCAGCTTGGTGGCGCGTGACGAGGTGCCCTTGGCGAAATCATGGCCTTCCAGCAACAGGGTGCGATAGCCGCGCGCCGCCGCATCCAGGGCCGTGCCCAGGCCCGTGGCGCCGCC
The DNA here is from genome assembly GCF_058793615.1 of Niveispirillum sp. GW835-FHT14G11. NCBI lineage: Bacteria > Pseudomonadati > Pseudomonadota > Alphaproteobacteria > Rhodospirillales > Azospirillaceae > Niveispirillum > Niveispirillum sp. GW835-FHT14G11. The sequence continues at coordinate 490,194 of NZ_JBXAFZ010000002.1, read as the reverse complement.
GCCGATGATGACGATGTCCCATTCGATATTCCGTGCCAGAAGCGCCAGTCCGGCCGCGCGATCCAGTCCCATGCTCATGCCGCCCATCCGCGTGATTTCTCCAGCGCCTTGGTCCATCGATCATAGAGCCTATCACGCGCTGCCGGCTGCATCCCCGGTTCGAACCGGCTTGCCAGTTTCCAGGTGGCGCGGATCTCATCACGGTCCTGCCAGACGCCGGTGGCCAGGCCGGCCAGATAGGCGGCACCCAGTGCCGTTGTCTCCGACACGCGCGGCACTTCCACCGGCACGCCCAGCAGGTCGGCCTGGAACTGCATCAGGAAGCCATTGCCCACGGCCCCGCCATCGGCGCGCAGCTCGGTCAGGGCGATGCCGGTCTGCGCCTCGATGGCGCGGACCACATCGCGGGTCTGATAGGCCATGGCCTCCAGCGCGGCGCGTGCCAGATGCGCCCGGCCGGTGCCGCGCGTCAGCCCGGCGATCAGGCCGCGCGCATAGGGGTCCCAGTGCGGGGCGCCCAGGCCGGTCAATGCGGGGACGAAATAGACCCCGTCATTATCCGGGATGGACCGGGCCAAGGCTTCGGTCTCCGCCGCCGCCGCGATCAGGCCCAGCCCGTCACGCAGCCATTGCACCGCCGCACCGGTCACGAAGATCGCGCCTTCGAGTGCATATTCCAACGGCTGGTCGCCGATGCGCCAGGCGACGGTGGACAAGAGCGGACCGGGATCGCGCAGGGTGCTGGCCCCGGTATGCATCAAGAGGAAGGAGCCGGTGCCATAGGTGTTCTTGGCCAATCCCGGCCCATGACAGGCCTGGCCGAACAGGGCCGCCTGCTGGTCCCCCGCCACGCCGGCGATGGGAATGCCGGCCGTGCCCAGGAACCCGCCTTCGGTCGTGTGGCCCAGGATGGCGGAAGACGAGCGCACTTCCGGCAGCCCCCTGGCCGGCACCTCCATCAGGGCCAGCAGTTCATCATCCCAGGCACCGGCATGGATATCGAACAGCTGGGTACGGGCGGCGTTGGACGGGTCGGTGACATGGGCGGTGCCACCTGTCAGGTTCCAGATCAGCCATGTATCAATGGTGCCGAACAGGATGTCGCCCTTCTCCGCGCCCGCGCGCAGGCCGGGCACGTTTTCCAGCAGCCAGCGCAGCTTGGTGGCGGAGAAATAGGGATCGATCACCAGACCGGTTTTCGCCCGGACCCTCTCCGTCACACCTGTGCGGGAGCGGAGTTCATCACAGAAGGGGGCGGTGCGCCGGTCCTGCCAGACGATGGCGCGGTGGGCGGGCTCGCCCGTATGCCGGTTCCAGGCCAGCACCGTTTCGCGCTGGTTGGTGATGCCGATGGCTTTCAGGTCGCGGGGGGAGAGGCCGGCGGCCTTCAGGGCGCGCGATGCCGTGTCCAGGGTAACCCGCCAGATCTCCGCCGCGTCATGTTCCACCCAGCCGGCCTGCGGGTAATGCTGGGTGAACTCGGCATAGGCGCGGCCTGCGATATGGGTTTCGCGGTCAAAAACGATGACCGTGGTCCCGGTCGTGCCCTGGTCGATGGCCAGGATATGGTCAACCATGTCGTGCTCCCCTAACTCACCGTTTCTTCCCGCAGCGTCTTGCGCGCCATCCAGAATAGGGTGGAAGCCAGGAAGCCGAACAGGGTGAAGATCACCAGCGACCAGCGCACCCCCTCCGCCCGCCCAAGGCCGAACGGCCCGCTCAACAGGTCCGACACGACGCCCACGCCCAGCGGCCCCAGGCCCAGCCCCACCAGATTGATGATCAGCAGCAGCACGGCCGTGGCCGTGGCGCGGGTCTGCGGGCGCACCAGCCCCTGCACGGCGGCATAGCCCGGCCCGTACCACAGCGTGTTCAGCACCGGCGGAAAAGCCAGCATGGCCAGGGCCAGGGTCGTGTCCTGCACCGTCAGCCCGACCATGTAAAAGGGGATGCCCAGCGCCGTGGACACGGCCGGGATGGACATATAGGCGCGCAGATCCTTGGCCCCATGCTTGTCGGCCAGGAACCCGCCCAGCCAGGTGCCCACCGCCCCGGTCAGGCCCAGGATCAGGCCCAGCGCCACGCCCAGGAACCCGGCCACGCCCAGCCCGAAGGCGTCCGCCATCTCCGCCAGCGGGGCGGCATGGTTGCGGAAGAAGAAGGGGCCCAGGAAACTGGCGGCACCATAGCCGATGAAGGCCTTGATGGCGGCGCCGAAGGCGATCAGCCAGAAGGCGCGCTTGCCCTTCAGTTCCACCAGCGCCTCGCGCAGGCTGGGGGCCGCCGCGCGTCGGGCCGCCAGATCGGCGGTCAGCATCTGCCGGCGCGGCTCCCGCAAGGTCAAGGCGGCGACGATGGCCATCAGCACGCCGGGCGCACCCGCCACCAGGAAGGCCATGCGCCAGCCCCAGGCATCACCGATCAGCCCACCCAGCACCATGCCGAACAGGCCGCCCAAGGGCGTGCCCAGCGAATAGAAGGCCAGGGCCGATGCCCGCCTTTCCCGTGGAGTATAGTCGCTGATCAGCGAATGGGCGGGCGGGGTGCAGCCGGCCTCGCCCACGCCGACCCCGACGCGGCATGCCACCAGCTGGACGAAATTCTGCGCCATGCCGCACAGCATGGTGAAGCCGCTCCAGGTGCCCACCGCGGCGGCGATGATCAGCGGTCGGTTGCCGCGTTCGGCCACCCGCGCGATGGGGATGCCCAGCACCGTGTAGAACAGGGCGAAGGCCAGGCCGGTCATCACGCCCAGCTGCCAGTCGGCTAGGTGCAACTCGTTCCTGATCGGTTCGGCCAGGATGGCGACGATCTGCCGGTCCAGGAAGTTCAGGATATAGATGACCAGCAGCACCCACAGCGCGTAGCGGCGATAGCCGTCGGTGACGGGCGGTGGCATTTGCGGGGCGGCCTTCGCCCCGGCGCTATTCGTCTGCACAACTGCTCCTCCCTATTTTTTTCTCCCCCTTTTCCGTCATCCCGGCGCCAAGACGGGACCCAGGGGCCAAGCGCCCGACCTTATCGGCGGCGTTGATCGACGCAGCGTCGAGGTCCGAGCCAGTGGCCCCTGGGTCCCGGCTTTCGCCGGGATGACGGGGGAATTCAAGTTGGGGTTACCCCATCAGTTCGATCCAACCCAATACGAACAGCGCGATGAAGGCGGTTTCGGCCACCACCAGGATGATGGCCGTGCGCCCCACCTCCATGATGTCCTTGGCCGAGGTCTTCATGCCGAGGGCGGCCACGGAAATCAGCAGCAGCCAGCGTGACAGTTCCGTCAGGACACCCGTCACCGGCACCGGTACCCAGCCCATGCCATTCAGGAAGGCCAGCACGACGAAGCCGATCAGGAAGCCGGGCAGGGGGGTGACCTTGGCATCGCCATCCGCCGCCGTACGCCGCCGGGCGGCCAGCAGGGTGATGGCGACCACCACGGGCAGCAGCATGGCCACCCGCATCAGCTTCACCACCGTCGCCGTGTCGCCGGCCTGCGGCGACTGGCTGTAGCCCGCACCCACCACCTGCGCCACGTCATGGATCGATCCGCCGAAGAACCGTCCCGCCGCCGCCGCGTCCAGCCCCAGCCAGCCACCGATGGCCGGATAGGCCAGCATGGCCATGGTCGATAGGCTGGTGATGCAGGCGATGACCACGACGGTGTCGCGCTCGCTGTCCCGGCGGGGCCAGGCGGCGGCGATGGCCATGGCGGCGGACGCTCCGCAGATGCCCACCGCTCCGCCCGACAGCACCCCGAACCGTCCGCCGACCCCCGTCAGCTTTGACAGGACCCAGCCGAAACCGATGGTCAGCGGCACGGCACAGACCACCATGGCCGCCGTGGACCAACCCAGCTCCCCCACTTGCGCAAAGGTGATGCGCAGGCCCAGCAGCGCCACGGAGATGCGCAGCAGGGTGCGGGCCGACAGCGTGATGCCGGGCGCATAGCGCGGTTCCCCCGGCAGGGTGTTCAGCGCCATGCCCAGCAGCAGGGCGAAGACCATCGAGGGCGCATTGTAATGGTCGGACAGGTATGTCGCCGCCAGCGCCACGACGATGGTGGCGATCAGGCCGGGCACCATTGTGCGGGCCTGTTGCATCCTGTCCCTCATCGATGGCGCGGCGATGGCTTCACTCATGCGCCCAGTTCCTCCAGCACGGCGCGGGCCGTCACCTCGCTGACCCGCGCATTGCTCTCGTCCGTGACGCCGGCAATATGCGGGGTGAGGATCAGGTTGGGCACGCCCTGGAACATCGCGCCCGACGCGGCCGTCACCGGTTCGGTGGCGAATACATCCAGGGCGGCACCGCCCAGCCGGCCTTCGACCAGGGCAGCGCACAAGGCCTCCTCATCCACCACACCGCCGCGGGCGGCGTTGATCAGGATAGACCCCTTCTTCATGCGGGCGATGGCGGCGGTGTCGATGATGTTGGTGGTGGACGGGGTCAGGGGCACGTGCAGGCTGACCACGTTGGCCGTTTCCAGCAGGGTTTCCAGCGACTGCCGTTCCACCTGCACCCAGGCCGGGTGGCGTTCGGGCAAATGCGGATCATAGGCGGCGATGGAGAAGCCCAGCGCGCGGGCCTTCTGTGCCGTCAGCCGGGCGATGGCGCCATAGCCGATCAGGCCCAGCCGCTTGCCCGCCCCCTCTCGCCCCATCAGGTCGGTGCGCGGCCATTCACCGGCCGCCACGCGGGCCGACGCGAACCAGGATTTGCGCAGCAGCATCAGGGCGGCGGTGATCACATATTCGGCCACCGCCAGATCGTTGGCCCCCGTGGCGGGCCGCACCTTGACATTGCGGGCGGCGCACGCCGCCATGTCGATATTGTCCAGCCCCACGCCCAGGCGGCCCACGACCTTCAGCTTGGGCGCCTTGTCCAGCAGCGCTTGGCGCACCTGGGTGCGGTTGCGGACGATGAGGGCGCTTGCATCGGCCAATGCTGTGGCCAGCCGGTCGGGCTGGTCCACCAGCCGGGGATCATACAGCACGTCGCGGCCCGCCAACACATTGGCGATGGCATCCTCGTCCATGAATTCGGTGATGACGATGTCGGGCATGGGTGGCTCTCATTTGGATGTCAAGATGCACATTCACCTTCTTCTCAATCGCCTTCCCGGCGAAAGCCGGGACCCAGCGCCCGACCTTGCAGCCGCTTTGTTCAACGCAGTGTTGAGGTCTGATCTTGTGGCCCCTGGGTCCCGGCTTTCGCCGGGAAGGCGGGAAAGGAAGTGCAGTGTCGAGCTATACCAGCCCCAAAATCTCCGCATGCAGGGCCGCCGGGATCGTCACCCCTTCCGCGGCTGCCTTGGCCCGCAGCGCCAGCCTGCGGTCGCCCGGCAGGCGGGCCGGGGCCTGGCCCTCTACGGTCAGCAGCATCTGCGCCATGTGCCCGGCATAGCCCCCGCCGCCGAACCGCGCGGGGTCCAGCACGATCAGCAACTGGCCCAGATCGGGCGGACCGCCATCGCCATCGAAGAAGCCGCTGGCGTTCCAGCCGAAATTGCCGCCGACCAGGGCCGCACAGATCACCTCGATCATCAGGGCCAGCGCCGCCCCCTTGGCCCCGCCGATGGGCAGCAGCGATCCGGCCAGCGCGGCCTTGGCGTCGGTGGTCGGATTGCCATCGCCGTCCAGGGCCCAGCCTTCGGGGATCGGCTTGCCGGCCTTGCTGGCCGCCATGATCTTGCCGCGGGCGGCCACCGACAAGGCCATGTCGATGACCAGGGGTGCTCGGCCGGGCATTGGGGCGGCAAAGGCGATGGGGTTGGTGCCCATCAGCGACCGCCGGCCGTCGGGCAGGGCCATGGCGGCGGGTGTGTTGGCAAAGGCGATGGCGACCAGCCCATGGTCGGCCAGCCGCTCCACATGCCGCCCGGCCTGGCCGAAATGGTGGGACCGGTGGATGGCGGCCGCGGCAACGCCGGTCTTCGCCACCAGCGGCACTAGCCGTTCGATGGCCAGATCGACGGCGGGATAGGCGAACCCATGGCCCGCATCAATGCGCACCCCGGCCTCCCCCGCCGCGACGGCCACCGGCACGGCATTGCCATCCACCTTCCCGACCCGCGCGTGCAGCGTGTAGGAGGGAACACGGGAAAGGCCGTGCCCGGCCTGCCCATCCACCTCCGCCGCCACCAGCGCGGACGCCGTTGCCGCCGCACTGGCCGGGGCGACGCCGGCCTTGACCAGCGCGCCTGCGGCCAGACGGTGGGCCTCTTCCAGGCTGAGCGTGATCGTGCTCATGCCGACCGGTACAGCTTGGTCATGACGAACTCCCGATGCCCCAGCGCCTCGGCCGCTGTCAGGCGACCGTTGGACGTGCGGGCGATCATGTCGATCAGGGCGTCGCCCGCCTGATCGATGGTCATATCACGGCGCACGATGCCGGACACGTCCACGTCCACATGCTCGCTCATCAACCGGACCGTGCGCGGGTTGCCGGTGATCTTGATGACCGGCATGATCGGGTTGCCGATGACATTGCCCTGGCCGGTGGGGAAGCAATGGACGACATAGCCGGCGGCGGCCTGCAGGGTGCAGCACTCGGCGGCGGCCGATGAGGTGTCCATGAAATAGAGACCCGGTCCCTTGGCCGGCGCCTCGGCCGGTTCCAGCACGTCGATATAGCTGGTCTTCTTGCCGATCTTCTCCAGGTTGCCCAGGGCCTTTTCCTCGATCGTCGTCAGGCCACCGGCGATATTGCCCTTGGTCGGCTGGCTGTCGGACAGGTCGGAGGTCTTGTGCGCCTCGATCACGTCATCCTGATAGGATTGCCAGGTCTTCATGAACTTGGCAGCGACTTCCGGGCTGGCGGCGCGGGCGGCGGCCAGATGCTCGGCCCCGGTCAGCTCCGACGTCTCGCCGAAGCAGCCATAGAGGCCCAGTTCCACCATCTTGTCGTACATGTTGCCGACGGTGGGGCACGACGCCAGACCGGTGGTCGTGTCGCTTTCCCCGCACTTGGCGGCGACCCAGACTTCCGACAAGGGACACTCGGTCCGGACCAGCTCCGACGCCCATTGCGAGAACTCCTTGGCCTTGCGGCTGGCGGACGCAACGGTGGCAATGTCGCCATTGCCCTCGATCCAGAAGCCGGCAACCGGCTTGCCCGTGGCGGCGATGCCGTCCACCACCTTCTGGGTCCAGCCTTCCTCAATCCCGATCACGACGCAGGCCGCGACGTTCGGGTTGGCGCCGGTGCCGATGATGGTGCGGAAATGCAGGTCCAGATCGGCGCCGAATTGCAGGCGGCCATAGGAATGGGGCAGGGCGATGGTGCCCTGGATATGGGCGGCCACCGCCTCGCATGCCGCGTTGGAGATGTCGTCCAGCGGCAGGATGGCGACATGGTTGCGCACACCGACGCGGCCATTTTCGCGGCGGTAGCCCCAGATCTTGAGATCAGCGTAATTCATGATCCGGGTTTCCTTACCAGCGCTTGGTTTTCAGATTGTGGGTATGGACATGGGCACCCTTGGCGATGGGCTGCACCACCTTGCCGATATCCTCGCCATATTTGACGACGGTGTCGCCGACCGCGAAATCGCGTAGCGCCACCTTGTGCCCGATCTGGACATCCTGGTTCACGACTGTACGGAACTCGCTGTTGTCCTGGGTCACGACGCACAGCATGTCGGTGCCGGCCGTCAGCCCTTCCACGACGACGACGCCGACATTGTCGGCCCGGTCATGGACCAGAAGATGTGGTGCGCCCACTTGGTGCCTCCCTTCCTTCGTTGCAAGTCTGAAGTCTTATATAAGACACATAAGCCCACAATGAGATCGGCTTGGCAAGATGGGTTTTTGATGATTTTCAGGAATGGCTGTATTCTGCCGATTTTTGCGTTGACTTTGCCCATCAAAGCGCCCCTGATGTCAGCGGTCTTATATAAGAGCTGGTGATATGAGCAACCCGCCATCCGACCCGAAACGCCCCCTGCGCAGTGCCCGCTGGTTTGCGTCATCCGACATGCGCGGCTTTGCGCACCGGCAGCGGACGCAGCAGATGGGGCTGCGGCGGGAAGAGTTCATGGACCGCCCGGTGATCGCCATCGTGAACACCTGGAGCGAGATGAGCCCTTGCCACATCCATCTGCGCGATGTGGCGGACGCCGTGAAGCGCGGGGTCTTGCTGGCCGGTGGCTATCCGGTGGAACTGCCGGCCTTGAGCGTGGGGGAGGTGATGGTGAAGCCCACCACCATGCTCTATCGCAATTTCCTGGCGATGGAGGTGGAGGAGCTGCTGCGATCCCACCCCATCGACGGGGCGGTGCTGCTGGGCGGGTGCGACAAGTCCACGCCAGGGCTGCTGATGGGCGCGATCAGCGCCGGGCTGCCGGCCATTTACTGCCCCGCCGGCCCCATGGCCAACGGGCAATGGCGCGGCACCAAGACCGGGGCGGGCACGCATACCAAGAAATACTGGGATGAACTCCGGGCCGGAAACATCACGCCGGTCGACTGGCTGGACCTGGAATCGCGGATGACGCGGTCCATCGGCACCTGCAATACCATGGGCACGGCATCGACCATGACCGGCATCGCCGATGCCATGGGCATGACATTGCCCGGCGCCTCGTCGATCCCGGCCGTGGATAGCGGGCATCGCCGCATGGCCTCGCTGTGCGGTGAACGCATCGTCGCGATGGTGGCGGAGGATCTGACGCCCGCCAAGATCCTGACCCGCGATGCCTTCATGAACGGTGTCACCGTCTATATGGCGCTGGGCGGATCGACCAATGCCGCCATCCATATGATCGCCATGGCCGGCCGTGCGGGGGTGGCGTTGTCGCTGGACGATCTGGCCGATGCCGCCAGATGCATTCCGGTCTGCGCCAACCTGTTCCCATCGGGCAATGCGCTGATGGAGGATTTCTTCTTCGCCGGCGGGATGAAGGCGTTGCTGTGGAAGCTGCGCGATCATCTGAAACTCGATTGCCTGACCGTGACCGGCCGGACGCTGGGGCAGGAGATTTCGGATACGGAATGTTACGATGACGATATCATCCGCGATACGTTCAACCCCGTCGTACCGCTGGAACGCGGCGCCACCCTGGCGCTGCTGCGCGGCAACCTCTGTCCCGACGGGGCGGTGATGAAATCATCCGCCGCCGATCCGCGCCTGCTGCACCATACCGGCCGGGCCATCGTCTTCGACGGCAACGCCCAGATGCTGGCGGCCATCGATGATCCGGACCTGGATATCGATGCCGACAGCGTCATCATTCTGCGCAATGGCGGGCCGGTGGGCGCGCCCGGCATGCCGGAATGGGGCAACCTGCCCATTCCGAAAAAGCTGCTGGCCCAGGGGGTGCGCGACATGGTGCGCATTTCCGATGCCCGCATGTCGGGCACCCATTACGGCGCCTGCATCGTGCATGCCGCACCGGAGGCGGCGGTGGGCGGGCCCCTGGCGCTGGTGCAGACCGGTGACCTGATCCGCCTGGACGCCGTGGCCGGCACCCTGGATATGCTGGTGGACGAAGGTGAGTTGGCCCGCCGCCGGGCCGCCTGGACGCCGCCGCCCAATCCCTATGACCGATCCTACGCCGCCCTTTACCGCGCCCATGTCACCCAGGCGCCCAAGGGCTGCGATTTCGACTTTCTGGCCGGTACCGCCAAGGTGCCGGAACCGCCGATCTATTAAGGAAACGCTATCATGCATCCCCCCTTGAACCCGCTGAAGCGGCGGTTGGCCGATACATCCGCGCTGCTGACCGGCAGCTGGCTGATGTCGGGCGCGCCCAGCACAGCCGAGGCCATGGGTTATTGCGGTTTCGACTTCCTGGTGGTGGACATGGAGCATGTCTCCATCGAGATGCCGGACCTGGCCAATATCCTGCGCGCCATCGAATGCACCCCGGCACAGGCGATCGTGCGCCTGGCCTGGAGCGATCAGGTGCTGGTCAAGCGTGTCATGGATGCCGGTGCCCGCACCCTGATGCTGCCCTTCATCGAGAATGCGGAAGAAGCGCGGGCCGCCGTGTCCTATACCCGTTATCCGCCGGATGGGGTGCGCGGCGTGGCGGCGGTGCATCGCGGGTCGCATTATGGGCGTGAGCCGGATTATCTTCGCCGCGCCAATGATGAGGTGGCGGTGATCCTGCAATTGGAAACGCCGGGGGCCGTGGCGCGGGCCGGCGAGATCGCCGCCGTCCCCGGCGTGGATGCCCTGTTCCTGGGGCCGGGCGATTTGTCGGCCGCCATGGGCCTGATCGGGCAGGTGGGGAACGAGAGTGTGCAGGCCAAGATCGCCGAAGCCGCCCAACGGGCAAGGCAAGCGGGCAAGCCCATCGGCATCGTTGGGCCGAACCCGGAGATGGTCAGGCGCTTCATCGATTACGGCTACAGCTTCGCCGCCGTGGCATCCGACATCGCCATGATGACCGGCCGGGCGGTGGAATGGCAGGCGGCGCTGCGCGGTCAGGCGCCGACGGTGCCGGTCGTGACCGGTCCCTACTGACCATGGCGGGCATCGTCAGCCTGTCGGCGGGTTTGATGCGGGCGGAGGTCGCACCCGCCATCGGCGGTGCGCTGCTGTCGCTGACACGCGACGGCGTGCCCATCCTGCGACCCAGCCCGGTCGGCGCGACAGTTCGGCAGACCGCCTGCTATCCGATGCTGCCCTATGCCAACCGTATCGCCGATGGACGGTTCCTGTTCGCGATGCGCTGGCACCAGCTGCGCCGCAACACGCCGGACATCGCCCATCCCCTGCATGGGCTGGGCTGGCAGCGGCAATGGCATGTGGAGCAGCAGGGCGACGACCATGTCCGTCTGCGCCTGACGCACCGGCCGGCGGATGCGGGCGAGCAGGACTGGCCCTATGCCTTCACGGCGCATATGGAATACCGGCTGACCGACGCCGGGCTGGGGATCGGGTTGCAGCTGACCAATGACAGTCCCGGCATGGCACCGGCCGGCATGGGGCTGCACCCGTTCTTCCCGCGTGACGCCGGCACCATGTTGCGCTTCTCCGCCCTGTCCTATTGGCGCAGTGGTGCTGATGGGCTGCCGGAACGGGTGGTCATGCCGCTGGAGCCGGATTTCCGTCATGGGCGAATGCTGGACGAAGCTGTCGTCGATGGCGACTTTCCCGGCTGGGCCGGCATCGCCCATGTCACCGGATCGGCGCCGGGCCTGCTGGTCAGCCTGCGCGCTGACCGGATTTTCGGAAGCTTGCGTGTTTATACGCCGGCCGGTCGCGACTTTTTCGCCGTGGAGCCCGTCACCCATGGCGCCAACGCCCTGAACCAGCCGGAACTGCCGGCGATGGCCATCCTGGCGCCGGGCACGTCCCTGTCCGGCACGGTATGCATCCATGCGGAGCCTTTAGCATGAGTGAGTTTACACCCGTCTTGCCGTTGCGCACGGCGCTGGGCGAAAGCCCGGTCTGGGATGGGGATAGCCTGTCCTTCGTCGATATCATGGGCAAGAAGCTGCACCGTTACCGTCCCGCCGATGGCGGGCTGTCCAGCCTGGACCTGCCCGAACATCCCGGCTGTGCGGTGCCCCTGGCCGGTGGCGGTTATGTCGTGGGCATGCGCACCGGCATCTTTCGGGTCGATGGCGATGGCACGGTTGGGCCGATGCTGGCCGCCAACCCCACCGATCCCGTCGATACCCGCTTCAATGATGGCCGCGTCGATCCTGCCGGCCATCTGGTGATCGGCACCATCGACGAGCCCAAGTCCGGATCGCGCGGCGGGCTGTACCGGCTGGAAAAGGGGGGATTGCGCCTTCTGTTCGGCGGGTTGCTGACCTCCAATGGCCTGGCCTTCTCCCCCGACGGGCGCACGCTCTATCATGCCGACACGCCGCGCTTTGCTGTGCATGCCTATGATTATGATGCGGCCAGCGGACAGGTGGCCAACAGGCGTCTGTTCGCACAGCTGGACCCCGACGCGCCGGACAGGGGACGGCCGGACGGGGCGGCGGTGGATATGGATGGCTGCTATTGGACCGCGCTTTATGCCGGCGGGCGGGTGCAGCGCTACGACCCCGACGGACGGCTGATGGCGGAATATCCGATCCCGGCCCGCTGTCCCACCATGCCCTGTTTCGGCGGGGCGGACCGCAGGACGCTGTATGTGACCAGCGTCGGGACCGGCTTTGATAGTCCTCAGGATGGTGCCCTGTTCGCCATGCCCGTGGATGTCGCCGGCCTGCCCCATACCCCTTGTGACCCGGAGAGAATGCCATGAGCGTGCGGTACCATAGCCTGGAGGGACGTTCCGTCCTGATCACCGGCGGCGCATCGGGCATCGGCGCGGCCATGGTGGCGGCGTTTGCCGCCCAGGGCGCACAAGTCAGCTTCATCGATATCGATGAAGCGGCGGGGGCGGCCATGGCGGCGCACACCGGTGCCCGCTTCGTGGCCTGCGACATCACCGATATCGCCGCCCTGCGCGCCGCCATCGCCGATATCGAACAGGCGAGCGGTGGCATCGGCGTGCTGGTCAACAATGCCGGCAAGGATGACCGGCAGCCGGTGGATAGCGTGGAGCCGGAAAGCTGGCGGCGCATGCTGGCGCTCAACCTGGATCATCAGTTCTTCGCCGCCCAGGCCGTGGCGCCGGCCATGCTGGCGCGGGGCACCGGGTCGATCATCATGCTGGGCAGCATCTCCTGGATGCGCGGGCGGCCGGGCATGGTCAGCTACACCACGTCCAAGGCCGCCATCAACGGTCTGACCCGCACCCTGTCACGCGAATATGGGCCGGGCGGCGTGCGGGTGAACTGCATCGTGCCGGGGGCGATCCTGACCGACCGGCAGGCCGCCCTGTGGCTGACGCCGGAACTGAACCAGCAATTCATCGACCTGCAGGCCCTGAAATTCCGGCTGACGGCCGATCATGTGGCGGCCATGGCCCTGTTCCTGGCATCGGATGAAAGTGCCGGCTGCACCGGGGCCAATTTCATGGTCGATGCCGGCCTGACCCAGAATTAGCCCAGTTGCACCAGTTCCACCAACGTCCCGTCCGGTGCGCGCAGCGTGCCGGTCAGGTGGCCGCCATAGACCGGCCCATCGCGGCGCACGGGCGGGGTGATCCAGTCGCCCTGGACCGTGGCAAGGTCGGGGTGTGACAGGGTGCAGATGGCGATGCCCGGCGGCAACTGGCCCGCATGGGCCGGGCGCGGGGTGGCGGCCGGGGGATATTGGTCCAGTTCCAGGAAAATGTCGCGGCCATGCACGATGGTGCTGATCCGGTGACGCTGATCCGCCGGCATGTCGAAGGCCGCCGACAGCATCGTATAGGGGATGTCCAGCCGCTCCCCCAGCGGCAGGCCCAGTGTCGTCTCGAACCAGGCGATGCTGGTTTCCATGTCGGAACAGGCCAGGACCAGGATGAACAGCCTGTCGATCGGACTGGCGGCCCGTGGCAGGTCGAAGGCGGGCAGGTTGCTGTTGATCTGGGTCAGAAAGACGATCTCCCCATCCGGTCCCTTCACCTGCATCGGGTGGATGGTGGGCAACCCGTCATTCCGGCGCGGCGGGCCGATGATGTCGAACGGGCTGACCAGCATCCGTTCATTCACCGCCATCACATCCTGCACGCAGATTTCCAGGGCGGCCCAGCCATGGGTGCGCAGCGGCCGGTAGTCGGGGACCGGATCGCCGGCCACGAAACGCAGGAAGATATCCGCCCCGCTGGCCGGCCGTGCGATCACATAGGCCCGGCCGGCACTGGCCGGACATCCCCAGGCGGCAGCCAGGTCGGCGGACAGGCCCCCACGCTCGACGATGGTGTAATCCAGCCATTGCCCATAGCGGGCGGCACTGGCCTCGGGATCCGCGACCGTCAGGGTGGCGGCGCGCAACAGCTTCATCGGGCCAGTTCCTCGGCGATATTCTCGCTGCTGTCATCGCTGGCGGCGATGGCTTCGGCCTCCTGCTGCACGACGCGCAGCACGCGGGCCAGGAATTCCTGGTTCCACAGGCCGCGTTCCGCCGCCTCCGCCTTGGTCGGACTGAATCCGTCAATCTCCGTGCGGGTCACCAGCCCCTTGGCGGCCAGCAACCGTTCCAGCGTGTCCAGGCGCTGGCGGGTGACCACCAGCTCGCCGGCCAGCGACATGGCGATGGCCATGGCGCGTTCCGCCTCCCAGCTTTCCAGGAAACGCGGGCGCTTGCCCGTGGGTTTGGCCGATGAACCGGCCAAGGCCTGCTGGATCGACATCACATCCCCTCCTTGCGGGCACCCACCAGATGCCAGGCCGCCTTGCGGCCGTAATCCTCACCCGTATCCTCGGCGGCGTCGGGGAAGATGGTCTTGTCCACCACCGCCGTCACGCCGGCATGGATCAGGCTGTCGCGCGGGAAGCCGGCCTGCACCATCCAGGTGTCCAGGTCCGCCTCATGCATCTTGGTCCAGAAGGGCTCGGCATTGTAGAACGCGTCCCAGTCGCGCATCGCCTGTTCGAACAGCGGCATGTCCGGGCCATATTGCGGCTGTTCGACATGCAGCACGATACCGCCCGGCGCCAGCAGCCGGTGCGTTTCCTTGAAGATGCGCTGCATGGAGCCATAGCTGGTCTCATGCAGGAACATGGTGGTCTGCACCCAGTCGAAACTGCCATCGGCGAATTGCGGCAGGCTTTCCACGCTGGCCTGGACGAAGCGGATATTGTCCACCCCCAGGCTTTTGGCCCGCGCCAGACCATAGCGCAGCATGGGCGCGCCGACATCCACGGCCACGACCTCCGCATCCGGGAAGGCCTGGGCGATGGGCAGGACGCTGTGTCCCAGGCCACATCCCAGGTCGATGATGCGCTTGGGGTGGAAGTCCGGCAGGTTGCGTTTCACCCAGCGGGCCACGGCCTGGCCGCCGCCATCCGACCATTGGCCCAGCATGCCGCCGGTGGTGGCGAACAGGCCACAATCATAATTGGCGGCATTGGCCACGTCGCCGGGGCCATATTCGGTGTGATAGCTGCCGGGCATGCAATGATGGTCGATGGCCGCCACATAGCGCGGCAGCGTCAGCGACGGGTCAAGGGTCAGGCGCGGATCACCGTCGGTCAATGCTGCCGCACGCGCTGCCAGCTCCTCGCGCTGGCGCAGGGTCACCCAGCGGCCGGCCTGCTGGCGCATCTCCATGGTGTTGCGGCGCAGCGCCGACCAGAGCTGCCAGTACGGGTCCTTGACCAGGGCGCGGCGCACCTGATGGCGGTCGGTGAAGCTTTTGCCGGGTGCCACCCGCGCGTCGAATGCGGTTTTCACGCCGGGCATCACCCGGCTGGCCAGATGGCGGTTCATATGGGCCAGGAAATTGAACCGCTCAACCTCGTCATGCGACAATTGCGGGAAGATGCCATGGCGGCCCACGGCCCGGTAATCGGGCGGGCCGTCATAGGCTGCAATGGGGGCGGCCGCGGGCTTTCCTGAACCGTCCATGGTCTTCATCCTTCTGCTGTCCCGGACGCCCAGCTTAGTGCCCGCTTCACCGCCGCGCTCCCTATCCGATGGCCGATCTCCACCACGCGGACGCGGACCAGCCGCATCTGGACCAACCGCCTGCCACCGCTCCACGATTGTCGCGACAGGATCGGGGGGCGGGAATGACCAGGATCGAACGGCATTTCATCAAGCTGGACGGACGGCTGGTCCATTACCGGCGGGCGGGGAAGGGGCCGGTGCTGCTGGCCCTGCACCAGTCGCCGCGCGACAGTGCCGAACTGCTGCCCCTGATGCGGGCGATGGCGCCGTTTGCCACGGTGATCGCGCCCGACAATCCGGGTTTCGGCCTGTCCGACCCGCTGCCGCCGGGGCCGGCCACGGTGGACCGGTTCGCGCAAGGCGTGGACCGGCTGCTGGACGCGCTGGGTCTGGAAAAGGTGACGCTTTATGGCCTGCACACCGGCGCCTGCATCGCCAACCGCTTCGCAGCATTATATCCCCATCGCGTCACGGGTCTGGTCGTGGACGGGTTCATGCTGATGGAGGAAGCGGAGCGGGTGGATTTGCTGGCCCATTATCTGCCGCCCTTCCATCCGCAATGGGATGGCGGGCACCTGGCCTGGGCCTGGCACCGCATCCGCGACCAGGGCATCTTCTTCCCCTGGTACCGGCGTGAACCATCGGCCCGGCTGCACCGGCCCAAGCCCGATCTGGCCCGCATCCATGAGCAGGTGATGGAATTCCTGCGGGCGGGCGACAGCTATCGTACCGGTTACGCGGCGGCCCTGTCCTATCGCCCGGCGGCTGACATGGTGGCGCTGACAGTGCCGTCGCTGCTGTTCGCGGCGCAGGATGACCCGCTGTTCCGCTATCTGGCCAAGCTGCCACCCCTGCCGGTGGGCGTGGCGGCGGGGACGGCGGAAAGCCGGTCTGCCGCCTGGGGCGTCATCACGGATTTCCTGTGTCGCCACCTGCCCGGCGGGGACGCCCCACCACCGCCCGCCTTCGCGGCGCGGGGCGTGACGGATGGCATCGCCTGGGTGGCGGGCGGCACAGGCGCGCCGCTGTTGCGCCTGCACGATCTGGGCGGGTCCGGCACGCTGCTGCTGCCGCCGGAAGGGGGCGCCTGGCTGGCACCGGACCTGCCCGGCATGGGCGACAGCGCGCCCGTTGCTGATCCGGGCGATCTTGCCGCCATGGCCGAGGCCATTGCCGGACTGCTGACCGCGCGCGGCTGGACCGGCGGCAGGGTGGAGGGCTGGGGCTATGGCGCGCGGGTCGCCTTGGCCCTGGGGCAGCGTCATCCGGGGCTGGTAACGGACCTGTGCCTGCATCCCGGCCTGATCGAACCACCGCCGGCCTTGGCGGCGACGGAAGGTGGGGGTTACCTCCTGGCGGCGTGGCAGCAGGCGCGCGACAGCCACCTGTTCCCGCCCGGCGATGGGGTGCTGCCGGATGCGGAACGGCTGCAACGGGAGGCGTGGTACTGGCTGAAGGCGGCACCGGTGCTGGACCGGGCCTGGGCGGCGGCGAGGTAGAACCTCAATCCAACCATCTCTCCGTCACCCCGGTGACAAGGCCATAGGCGCTAAGTTAAGAGATTGAGTAGACCAATTCCGCTCTCTCTACCGCCTCCCCGGCGCAGGCCGGGGCCCAGGAGCCACAAGGAAAACCTCTACGCGGTGTTGATCAACGCCGCTTCAACGTCGGGCTCGTGACCCTGGGCCCCGGCCTTCGCCGGGGAGGCGGTTGGAGGGGCTTCTACGGTGATGCACATTTCTATCTTAGCGCACATGGGCTTGTTACTGGGATGACGGGGGAGGAGCGGTTTCAACTCCATCCGATAAACTGCACCTCTCACCGCCAGCGGGCGGACTTTTCCCCGAATGTCGGCAGGTCGAAACGCGGCGATCCGGGCTCCGTCTGGAACCGGATCGGCATCCCGATATGGCGGTGCCCCTCGCCATCTGTCAGCACCATGCCGCGTTCGACCACGAACGGATCGTCGAACGCCTCCTTCAGGCTGCGCACCGGTGCCCAGCAGCAATCGACCCCGCGCAGGAAATCCTGCCATTGCGCCAATGTGCGGGTGGCGAAGATGCCCTTGAAGAAATCCCGCAGCGGTGCCTGTTCCGGCCCCGGTGGCTTCCTGGCATAGTCCAGCAGTTCCGGCCAGCCCAGGGCCGTCAGCAGGTTGTCGGCGAACTTCACCTCCGACCCGCCCAGCACGATGAAGCCGCCATCCGCCGTCTCATAGATATGGTACATGGCGGAGCCGCCGAAGCTGCGCATCTCCTTCACCGGCGGATCACGGTCCTCCGCGAAGACCGGGCCGGTGACGTTGGGCGTCCAGGCGAGTGCCGCGTCGAACATGGACAGGTCGAGATAATCGCCCTTGCCCGTCGTCGCGCGGCGCAGCAGCGCCATCAGCACGCCCGACAGGGCCATCAGGCTGGCGGCCATATCGGCCACCGGCATGTTGGGGCTGGCGGGCTTGTTATCGGTCAGACCCCGGTTCAGATCCACCAGCCCGGCCAGGGCCTGTACCGTCATGTCATGGGCGGGGCGCTGCGCATAGGTGCCGGTCTGCCCGAAGGCGGAGATGGAGCAATAGACCACGCCCGGATTGACGGCACGGATGGCATCGTAATCCACGCCCAGCCGCTTCACCACGCCGGGGCGGAACGCCTCCACTACCACATCGGCGTCGCGGGCCAGTTCCATGAACAGGGCGTGGTCGGCCGGGTCCTTCAGGTTCAGCGCCACCGACCGTTTGCCGCGCCCGATATTGCGGAACCAGACGGTGACGCCGTCCTTCGTCTTCTGCCCGATCTCCCGCGTCGGCTCACCCGTGCCATTGGCGGGTTCGACCATGATCACGTCGGCGCCATGGTCGGCCATCATCATGGTCATGTGCGGACCCGGCAGGAAGGCCGACAGGTCCAGAACCTTGATCCCGTGCAGCTTCATTACGTCCTCTCCCCCAGCTTGGGTGCGCGGCGGCCCCTGTGCCGTTCGCCGTTGATGCGGATCGGGGATGAGAGCAGGCGCAAGGTCCCGTCCTTGGCGTCGGGATGCTCCACATCCTCCACCATGCCGATCTCCGCCACGAACGGATTGTCGAGCGCCTGATCCAGATTGGTGATCGGCGCGAAGGGCACATGCCCGCCCAGGATCGACAGCCAGTCCGCCGTCGTCTTCGTGGACAGGAGATCGTCCAGCGTGTCCGACAGAAGCTGCCGGTTCACGCGGCGGGCGGGGATGTCCTTGAACTCCGGACGGTCCAGAAGGTCGGCCCGACCCGTGCGGCGGCAGAATTCCTCCCAGAATTTCGGGGTCTGGCACATCAGCATGGCCCAGCCATCCTTGGTGCGGAACGACTGGCTGGGCGCGATGGAGGGATGCGCGCCGCGCGGCAGGCGCGTCACCTGATCGCCGGCGTTCAGATACCATGTAGCGGGGTAGGAGAGCTGGTGCAGCGCCGTGTCGAACAGCGCCACATCCACGTCGCAGCCGATGCCCGTCGCCTTGGCACCCAGGATGGCCGACACCGTGCCGAACGCCATCATGGTGCCGGTCATGAAATCGACCATGGACACGCCCAGCCGCGTCGGCGGGGCATCCGGCTCCCCCGACAGGCCCATGAACCCGGCCTCAGCCTGCATCAGATAATCATATCCGGGCCATGTCTCCCGGCTGTTACCCCGCCCATAGGCCGACAGGTGCGCACAGACCAGACGCGGGTTGATATCCTTCACCGCCGCATAGGTCAGGCCCAGCTTGCCCGGCTGATCGCCGCGCAGATTGTTGATCAGGGCGTCGGCATTCTTCAGCAACGCGTGGAAGGCGGTGCGCCCTTCGGCGGTCTTCAGGTCGATGCTGGCCGACTGCTTGCCCTTGGAGAAGGTCTGGAAGAACTGGCTGTCCTGTTCCCCCAGGAAATGTGGCCCCGTCGCGCGGGATACATCCCCACCTGTGGCGGCATTTTCCACCTTGATCACCGTGGCGCCCAGATCGGCCAGCAGCATGCTGCCATACGGCCCGGCGCCATATTGCTCCACCGCGATGACGCGGATACCGGAAAGGGGGCCTGTCATGGGCGGGGCTCCGTTGGGGAAACGTTAGCGGCAAACACCTCCCGTCATCCCGGCTTGTCGCCGGGAAGGCGGACAATTTTCAATCAAGGTGGCTCATCACACCGGATGACGCGCAATCATCTGCTTGGCGATGATGATGCGCTGCATCTCGTTGGTGCCTTCGCCGATGCACATCAGGGGCGCGTCGCGGTACAGGCGCTCGATCGGGTATTCCTTGGAATAGCCGTAGCCGCCAAAGATGCGCATGGCTTCCAGCGTGACCTCGACCCCCGTTTCCGACGCGAAATACTTGGCCATACCGGCTTCCATGTCGCAGCGGTCGCCCCGGTCGTAAGCCGCAGCCGCATCCTGGACCAGCAGTTCGGATGCCCGCACCTTGGTGGCCATCTCGCCCAGCTTCAGCTGGATGGCCTGATGCTCGCCGATCGGCTTGCCGAAGGTCTTTCGCGTCTGGGCATAGGCCACGCTTTCCTTCAAGGCCCGCCGCGCGATGCCGACGGCGCGCGACGCGACATTGATACGGCCCAGTTCCAGGCCGCCCACCGCCATCAGAAAACCCTTGCCCTCAACCCCGCCGACCAGATGCCGTTCGGCATCCAGCTCATAATCCTCAAAGATCAGCTCGGCACTATCGATACCCTTATAGCCCATCTTCTCCAGCTTCTTGCCGGTGCGGAAGCCTTCGTACCGCTTGCCGTTGTCGGGATCGACCTTGGGCGCGATCAACATTGTCATGCCCTTGTGGCGCGGCTGCGCGTCGGGGTCGGTCTTGACCAGCAGGGCCACGGCCCCACCCTCGATCCCGTTGGAAATCCAGGTCTTGGTGCCGTTGATGATATAGGTGCCGCGATCGGTGCGGGCCGCACGGGTGCGGATGGCCTGCAGGTCGGTGCCGGCATCGGCCTCCGTCAGGCCCAGACCGCCGCGGATGTCACCGGCGCAGAATTTCGGCAGCCAATATTCCTTCTGGGCTTGCGTCCCGAACTTCTCCACCACGGTCGCCATCATGATATGGCTGTTGAAGATGCCGGTCAGCGACATCCAGGTCTCGGCGATCAGGCTGACGATACGGGTATAGGTGGAGGCCGGCAGCCCCAGCCCGCCATATTCCGGGCTGATGGTGGCGCCGAACAGGCCCAGTTCCTTCATCTGCGCGACCAGCTGGGTCGGGTAGATGTCGTCATGTTCCAGCTTTTCCGCTACCGGGCGAACCTCGCGGGCCAGCCAGCGTTCGATGCTGTCCAGGATGGCGGCTTCATCGTCGGCGTGGATGCCGGGATGGGGCGTGCTCATGATATCGGCTCCCGCTTTCGATCAGTAGGTTTCGACCCGGTCTTCCACGGCATGGCCACGGAAGGGGATCAGCATGTTGCGCTTGAACGAACAGACGGTGACGCCGTTCTGGTTCTTGCCGATGGTGCGGATGGTGACGATGCCTTGGTTGGGCCGCGTTGAAGACACGCGCTTGGCCAGCACTTCGCTTTCGCCATACAGCGTGTCGCCGTGGAACACGGGCGCGCTGAACTTCACCTCGTCCATGCCCAGATTGGCGATGGCCTTCTGGCTCACATCCGTCACGCTCATCCCGATCAGCAGGGCCAGGGTGTAGGGGCTGACCACCAGGTTCTGCTTGAACTCCGATGCCTTGGCGAACTCCGTGTCGAAATGCATCGGGTGCGTGTTCAGCGTCAGCAGCGTGAACAGGTGATTGTCATATTCGGTGACGGTCTTGCCAGGGCGGTGTTCATAGACATCGCCGACATTGAAATCCTCGAAGTAACGGCCAAACGTCTCGCGATAGCGGTTGGGGCCGACTTCCTTCCAGTTCTGCACCATCTTCTTGGGTCCTTATCTCATCCGGCGGCAGCGGCCAGCACGCGCCGCGCTGCCCGCACCACGGGTATCTCGATCAACTTGCCATCCAGCAGGGCCACGCCACCGCCGGCTTGTTCAAAGGCGTCCACCACGCGGTGGGCGTGGGCGATCTCTGCCGCTGTAGGGGTAAAGACCTCATTCACCACGGCCACCTGGGTCGGGTGGATGCAGGCCCGGCCCGTGAAGCCCAGCGCCCTGGCCCGCGCCGTGGATGACCGCAGCCCGTCAATGTCGGACACATCGATGGCGGGCACGTCAAACAGGCCGACCCCGCCCTCCGCCGCCGCGGCAACCAGCGTGGAACGCGCGAACAGCAGCGGCTCCCACTCCAGCGCGCAGCCCAGTTCCGCCGAGAAATCGACCGCCCCGAACAGCAACGCGCGCACGCGCTTGGACCCGGCGATGGCCGCCGCGTTGCGCAGGCCGGCCGCCGTTTCGATCAGCGGCACCATTGCCGCTGATCGCTCTCCCAGCACTTCATCCACAAGGGACAGGTCGGCCGGGTCTGTCAGCTTGGGCAGCATCAGGGCGGCCGGTGCGCTGGCCATCGCCAGCACCGCCAGCAAATCGGCCAGGCCAGCCTGGCTGCGCACCGGATTGATGCGCAGCCACAGATGATCGGGTGAACCCTGGTCGGCGATGAAGGCGATGGCGGCGGCACGCGCCGCATCCTTGCCCTCGGGCGGAACCGAATCCTCCAGATCGATACAGGTGATGTCCGCCCCCGCGGCCAGCGCCTTGCCGAACCTTTCCGGTCGCGCTCCCGGCACGAACAGCAATGACCGCTCAGCCATGATCAATCCCGATGCTAAATTATGTCCGGACATAATCGGGATGGCAGGGTGCTTGTCATCAAACGCGTTGCGGTCTGACCACCAGGAGGATGGGGTCAGGGTTTCAGCGTCGCGTCGAAGAAATCGACCGTGTCCTGCAGCGCCTTGATATGGGTGCTGCGCATCAGGTCGGCATCCTGGGCCATCCAGCCATGGTTGACGCCGGGATAGACCACCATGCGCGCCGTGGCACCCACCGATGTCAGCTTATCCAGCATGACCTTGGCCTGGATCACCGGCACGGCGGCGTCCAACTCCCCATGCAGCAGCAGGAACGGCGGGGTCTTGGCATCGACATAGGTGATGGGGCCGACGGCCTTGATCTCGTCGGCGCAATCGGCGGCATCCTTGCAGCCCAGGAAATCATAGATCGGCTTGAAATCTTCCGGCGGGCGCGGCTTGTCGGTAACGGTGAAATCATAGATGCCGTACCAGGGCACGGCGGCCTGTACGCAATCGCCCTTTTCCAGCGGCGCCGACCGGTCGCAATCCACCGCCGCCATGGCCGCCAGATGGCCGCCGGCGCTGTCGCCGAACACGCCGATACGGGTCGGGTCGATGCCATAGGCGGCGGCATTGGCGCGCAGCCAGCGGATGGCCGCATCCACATCCTGACTCTGCGCCGGGAAGGTGGCTTCCGACTTCAGCCGGTAATTGACGGCGGCCACCGCATAGCCGCGCGCCGCCAGATCGGCCAGCACGGCGGGGAAATCGGCAAAGGCCGCCAGCCCGCGCGAATTGCCCATGGCCCAGCCGCCGCCATGGATATAGACCAGCAACGGCCGGTTCTTCGCACCTGGCTTGTGATAGATATCCAGCTTCAGCGGGCGATAGCCGAGGATGGTCGCATAGGTCAGGTCCGGCAGGGCGACGACGCCACCGGGGAAGGCAACGGGCTGTTTGGGCAGCGTGTCCTCCTGGCTCCATCCCTTGCCCACCGCTGCCGTGACCGGCTTGCCGGCCTGGGCTGGCATGGACAGAAGCGCACAAAAGGCACCGCACAGAAGCAGTTTACGCATGGTCCTGACCTTCTTGGATGGAGGAGGGGAGGGGACTACCCGGCCGTCGGCGGCACCGCCGCCGCGAAGGCCTGGGCGATCTTGGCGCGGCTGGTGACCCAGACATCCGGGTGCCGCTTCACATGATCGAGAAAGCCCTGGAACGCACCGATGCGCCCCGGCCGGCCGATGATGCGCAGGTGCAGGCCCAGGCTCATCATCCGGGCACCCTCGGTCTGCGCCTCCTTGTACAGCCAGTCGAAACTGTCGATGGCGTACTGCATCCAGTCGCGTGGCGTCAGCGAGGGGGCCAGCCAGAACTTCATGTCGTTGCTGTCGATGGCATAGGGCATGATGACCATGGGCCTGGTCGTGCCGTCGGACAGCGGGACATGGTCCCAGAACGGGAAATCGTCCGAATAATCATCCATGTGATAGGCATAGCCCTCCTCCGCCAGGATGCGGCGGGTGGCCTCGGTATGCAGATAGCGCGACAGCCAGCCGATGGGCCGAGTGCCCGTGGTCTTTTCGATGGATTGCCAGCCATCGCAGATGAATTGCCGCTCCCGGTCTTCCTTCATCCAGAACTGATGGGTCCAGCGGTGGCCGTGGCAGCAGACCTCATGCCCCTGCGCCACGATCTCTGCCGCCAGATGGGGGGCCCGCTCCAGCGCGACGGCGGCTGCGGTGAAGGTGGCTTCCACGCCATACTCCTTCAGCAGGCGCATGACGCGGGGGGCGCCGGCCTTGATGCCGTACTGGTAATTGCTCTCATTGCCATGGATGCGGATGGGCTTGGCCACATGCACCGACAGCTCGTCCACCGGCTCCGGCCCCTTGTCGCCGTCCCGGATATTCTGTTCCGCCCCTTCCTCGACATTGACGACGATGGACAGGGCCAGCTTGGCCCCGTTGGGCCAGGTGAAATCGGCGGGTGCCGGCATAGGAACCTCTGTGGTTTGGGAAGGGGGAGGGGAACTGCCCCTCAATGCGGCTCCTCGCCGCCCGACACGTTCATGCTTTCCGCGGTGATGTAGCTTGCATCGTCGGAGCACAGGAAGGCGACGGCACCCGCCGTATCGTCGGGCAGGCCGGGGCGGCCCATCGGGATGCGGCCTTTCATCCCCTCCAGGTAATCCTCCAGGGACAAGCCCAGCTTCTGGCTGAAATATTCATTCTGCCAGGCGCCCAGGCCGGTGGTGACATGGTTGGGGCAGACATTGTTGACAGTGATCCCGTGCGCGCCCAGCTCGATCGCCGTGGAGCGGACCAGCCCGACCAGGCCATGCTTGGACGCGCAATAGCCGGCGGCGAACGGGAAGCCCGATTTGGCCGCCTGGCTGGCGATATTGACGATGCGTCCGCCCTTGGCAGCATGCACCATCACTTCCGCCGCCGCCTTGATGCCGTTGAAGCAGCCGGTCAGGTTGACATCAATGACGGCCTGCCACTCGGTCGCCTCAAGTTCCAGCAACGGTTTCATGATGTAGCCGATGCCGGCATTGTTGACCCAGAAATCAAGTCCGCCCAGTTTCTCCACCGCAAATGCCGCCATGGCGCGCATCTGCGCCAGATTGCGCACGTCGCAGGGGAAGGTTTCGACCCGTGTTCCGGTGTCGGCGGCGATCTCGGCGGCCAGGGCCTGCATTTCCGACAGGCCGCCGATCATGTTCTCGGGCGTGGCGGCGTCGGCCGATTTGCCGATATCCGACAGCACCACCGACGCACCTTCGGCCGCCAGCCGGCGGGCGATGGCCTCGCCCAGCCCCTTGCGCCGGCCGGAGCCGGTGACGATGGCGACCTTGCCGGTAAAACGCTTGGTGTCAGCCATGCCCGCCCCCATCAGCCCAGCTTGTCGGTCAGGATGAAGGTGACGTCGGCCATGTCCTGGAACTGGGCGGCGATCTTCTGCATGGTTTCAGCGGCGATATCCCGGCCGAACTGCTCCATGTCGGCGACGTCGATCACCTCGATATACTGATAGGGCGGGGGCACCTCGCTGCCCATCGTGACCACTGTGCGGAACACCGCGAACTCCGTGATCGACGGCAATGCATTGACGGTGGGAAGGTCCGTGGTGCGGGCCCATTCCTCATAGGTCGCGCGGTCGATGCCGGGTTTCAGGTTGAACAGGGCGATGATGCGCGTGGCCATGGAAGGTTCCTCTACCTGAAAAGGAATTGGGATCGGGCTCAAATGAATTATTGATATATCATTATATCAATTACAAGCGTCTTGTTTCATCCAACAACCAGGGACCTTCCCCATGTTGCAGCGCATTGTGCTGGCTCGCCCCGCGGGGGCGTCGCCTGTGCCCGACGATTTCCGGTTGGAAGAGGCGGCGATGCCCGCCCCCGGTCCGGGACAGGTGTTGATCTCCGTCGACCATGTCTCGCTGGACCCCTATATCGCGAGTACGCTGCGCGGCCGGCACATGTCGGGCGGTGTGCCGGTGGGCGGTGTGGTTCCGGGCGAGGCGTTGGGTACCGTGGTGGAAAGCCGGGCCGACAATCTGTCCGTCGGCGACCGGGTGCTGTGCCGGGCGGGCTGGCAGAATTTCACCGTGGCCGATGCGGCGAAGCCCGGCATGGCGCAGGGTCCGCTCAGCCTGGCGGCGCAGAAGATCGACCTGCCCGACGGCGTGGCGTCCACCGCGCTGCTGGGTGTGCTGGGCATGCCGGGCCTGACGGCCTGGGCCGGCACGGTGCGCGTCCTGAAGCCGATCCCCGGCGATACGTTCGTGGTCTCCGCCGCCACCGGTCCCGTGGGCGCCACGGCCGGACAGTTGGCCAAGCGCATGGGGGCCCGCGTTGTCGGCATCGCCGGCGGTCCGCAGAAATGCGCCTTCGCCAGGGAAACCCTGGGCTTCGATGCGTGCATCGACCATCGTGATCACGACTGGGTGGCGGCGCTGGCCGCGGCCTGTCCGGCGGGCATCGACTGCTATTATGACGGGGTGGGTGGGCGCATCCTGGAAGGGGCGATGGGCCAGCTGGCCATGAATGCTCGCATCGTGCTGGTCGGCATGATGGAACAATACACGGCGGCAACCCCGCTGCCCGGCCCCAATCTGGTGCCGCTGATCAAGTTCCGCGCCACCATGGAAGGGCTGGTCGTCTATGACCATTGGCCCGAGCTGGCCAATTTCCGCCGCCGCGTGGCGCCGCTGGTCCGCGACGGCCAGGTGATCGTGCGCGAGGAACGGGTGGCCGGCCTGGCAGCCGCCCCCGACGCCCTGATCCGCCTGATGGCGGGTGGCAATTTCGGCAAGATGGTTTTGGATCTGTGAGGTACGTGATGAACAGCAATCCTCCCCCCACCGTTCCCCGCATCGACAGCCCGACCTTTCTGGTCCTGGCCTATGACATCGCCGACACAGCCCGGGCGCTGGCGCTGCGCGATGAATTCATGGAAGGCCATTTGGCCCATATGGAGGCCAACTGGACCCGCTATGTCAGCGCGGGGCCGATGCGCACGGCGGACGGCAAGGGCTATCTGGGGTCGATGTTCCTGCTGACGGCATCGGGCCGGGCTGATGTGGATGCGCTGATGATCGGCGATCCCTATTTCCGCAGCGGCCTGTATGAGCGGGTGGAAGTGGTGCCGACGGTGGTCGCCATCGGTACCGCCATCGGCGGCCGCATCTGGACCGGGGCCGACCAGTTGAAGGGCGCCCCGGCGACCAAGGTCGCCAAGCACTGAGCTGGAGCGGCTGAAATGAAGCGGGCGCGGCCACATGGCCGCGCCCGTTTTCTTTTGCGATCAGTGCAGCGATCAATGTTCGACGCGGCGCTCCAGGGTCCAGTCCCAGCGGCGGGTGGGCAGCTGGTCCAGCGGTTCCGGCGGGGCCGCACCCTTCCATTCCCCATAGGCCTCACCGATCTCGCGCGCGGCTTCCTTCAGGTCGGGCAGATAGCGGTTGGCGAACACCGCCTCCGTCACCGCCTTGTCCATGAAGCGCATGCCGACGCAGCCCAGCATGGTGCTGCCATGGAAGACCGGCACGGCGGCCGTCGATTCCCCGCGATATTGCCGGATATTGATGGCGTAGCCGGCCTTGCGGACATTGCCCAGCATCTTCTCGATCATGTCGCGCTGCCGGCCTGCCCCTTCCATCTCCGCCCCGGAACCGAGCGCGATGTCCAGCAGGGCGGCGCGTTGCGGGGCGGGGCTGAAGGCCAGATAGGTGCGGCCGGCGGCAGAGTTCAGGATCGGTACCCGCACGCCGGCATTATAGCGTTCCAGCGCCAGCGGGCTCTGCTTGTCGGTGGTATAGCGGACCAGCATGTTGCTGCCCTGGTTGGTGCTGATTGACACCGGCCAGACCAGCTTCTGGCCCAGCTGGCCCAGCAGCGGCTGCGCCACCTCCCCGATCCAGGCCTCATCGTCGTACCCGTCCGACAGGCCGCGCACCAGCACCGTCAGGCGGTAGCGGTCGTCCGAGCCGTCGCGGACGGCATAGCCGGCCGAACACAGCGTCTCCAGCACCCGGTAGGCCGTGGTGCGCGGCAGGTCGATGGCATTGGCCACGTCCGTCACCGTCACGCCGTTGCGGCTGTTCAACACCTGCAGAACATCCAGCACCCGCAGCATTGCCCGAACCGGCTTGATCTTGTCCATACCCGAACCTCCTGACGCGCCAATCATCCACCGACCAAGTGATCATGACGGTGAACTAAAACTGTAACCGAAGAATATGGTCGTATGTCCACCTGTCGGATAAGGCCCGACGGATCGGATGGCGCTTTGGCGGATTTGTTGGGTTTTTCGGGGGTGGTGTTCGGACACGATTATCCGCTGGCCGGATAAAATCCCGACAAATGCCCGCTGGGCTTACATTTTCATCCGCTATCGGCACGTCCGCCGTGTGGACAGGCCAAAGCCGCTGCCTATCGCTGCGGTACTTTCGCATCGCCTAATCGGTTCGGCGCCGATGATGGGGTCGGCGGTCAGCGAATCGAAGGCTTCAATGCCCATGAGCAAAGCAAGAATAACGGTGGTCGGCGGCGGCATCGGCGGGTTCACGGCGGCCATTGCGCTGCTGCGCCAGGGTTTCGCCGTCACGCTGCTGGAGGCCGCCCCCGCTTTTGCGGAGGTCGGGGCCGGGGTGACCCTGTCGCCCAACGCCATGAAGGGCTATGTGCATCTGGACCTGGCGGAGCGCATCGCCGCCGCCGGCGTGGAACCGGCCCGTCAGCGCATCCAGCATTGGCAGGATGGGCGCCTGATCAGCGCCATTGACCGTTCCGACATGCGCGCCCGTTACGGCGCGCCCTATGTCTATATCCACCGTGCCGATCTGCACGCCATCCTGGTGGATGCGGCGACAGCAGCCGGCGGCACGCTGCTGACCGATGCCGGGGTGGTGGCCGTGGAGGGTACGACCGCCGTGCTGCAGGACGGGCGCCGGATCGACGGCGATCTGGTGATCGGCGCCGACGGCCTGAAATCCGTGGTCCGCCGTCTGTTCGAACCGGAAGCGGCGCATTTCACCGGCCATGTTGTCTGGCGCGCACTGGCCCCGGTCAGCCCGGCGCTGGCTGACCTGGCGCAATGGCCCGGCATGCATATCGGGCCCGGCCGCATGGTCGTGCGCTATCCGGTGCGCGGGTCGCAGATCCTGAACATGGTGTTCTTCGCCCGCCAGGATGGCTGGACCCAGGATGGCTGGACCATTCCGGCCGAACGGTCGGACCTGAAAACCACTTTCCAGGGCTGGGCGCCGGAAGTGCAGGCGATGATCGCCGCCGCACCGGAAGGCAGGCTCTATAAATGGGCCATCAATGCCCGCAAGCCGCTCTCCACCTGGATCATCGAGGACAAGGTGGCGCTGCTGGGCGACGCCGCCCATGCCATGACGCCCTTCATGGGTCAGGGGGCGGCCTGCGCCATTGAGGATGCCATCGTCCTGTCGCGCGCCCTGGCCGACAGCGGCAGTGCCGGTGAGGCCCTGAAGCGCTATGTCGCGGCTCGTCACGAACGGGCCACCTTCATCCAGCAGGAAAGCAACGCCAACGCCGACCGTTTGCAGGCCACCAACACCGAACTGTTCGGGTTGGAAGGGCTGCGCAACGAGGATACGCTGGGCTTGCTGGAATATGATTGCCGCACCGTCTCCGTCTGACACTCCCGGATCGATATGCACCGTGAAGCCACGCCGTTCGACGGCCATTCCGTCTCCGCCGCCACGCGGGAATTCCTGTCTGAACGCCACGGGCTGCTGATCGGCGGGCACTGGCGGCCCTCGCTGTCCGGCGCCACCCTGGACAGTCACGATCCGGCTACGCAGCTGCATCTGGCCGCCGTGGCATCGGGCGGGGCGGCGGATATCGACCTGGCCGTGGCGGCCGCCCACCGTGCCTTCACTGGCCCTTGGTCGCGGCTGGCGGCGCGGGAGCGGGCGGGGCTGCTGGTGCGGCTGGCCCGCCTGCTGGAACGCGACGCGGCGATGTTCACGGAACTGGAGATCCTGGACAATGGCATGCCGCGCTTCATCGCCGGCCTGACCGTCTCCAACTGCGTCGAGATGTTCGAGTATTACGCCAGTGCCATCCTGCGCATCGAAGGCGTGACCACCACCTCGCCGCCGCATGTGACAGCGCAAGCCGAGGCGCTGACCTATACGCTGCGCGAACCGGTGGGTGTGGTCGGGCTGATTGTGCCGTGGAACGTGCCCGTGTCCACCCTGACCCTGAAGCTGGCCCCGGCGCTGGCCGCCGGCTGCACAGTGGTGGTGAAGCCGGCGGAGGAGACGCCGCTGTCGGCCCTGGCGCTGGGCCGGCTGATCCAGGAGGCGGGGTTCCCCGACGGCGTGGTCAATATCGTCAATGGTCCGGGTGAGACGGCGGGGGCGGCGCTGTCCGCGCATCGCCAAGTCGACAAGATCAGCTTTACCGGATCGACGGAGGTCGGCCGCAAGATCGTGCAGGCAGCCACCGGCAATCTGAAGAAGGTCTCGCTGGAACTGGGCGGCAAGTCGCCGGTCGTGGTCATGCCCGATGCCGATCTGGAGCTGGCGGGGCCGGGCGTGTCCATGGCCACCTTCTTTTTGCAGGGT
This sequence comes from Niveispirillum sp. GW835-FHT14G11, assembly GCF_058793615.1. Lineage (NCBI taxonomy): Bacteria > Pseudomonadati > Pseudomonadota > Alphaproteobacteria > Rhodospirillales > Azospirillaceae > Niveispirillum > Niveispirillum sp. GW835-FHT14G11. The sequence continues at coordinate 459,932 of NZ_JBXAFZ010000002.1, read as the reverse complement.
CAGAACTGCATGGCCGGCACCCGCATCTTCGCCCATGCATCCATCCATGACGAACTGGTGGCGCGGATGAAGGCCTTCACCGGCTTCTTCACCCTGGGCCATGGCCTGGATCCCGCCAACAATTTCGGACCCCTGATCAGCAGCGCCCATGGGTCGCGTGTCCTGGGTCATGTCGACCGGGCGTTGAATGACGGGGCGACGCTGGTCACCGGCGGGGGAAAGCTGGACCGTCCCGGCCATTTCGTGCCGCCCACCATCCTGACCGATATCCGCACCGACATGGCCATCTTCCGGGAGGAGATTTTCGGGCCGGTGATGGCCGTGCATCGGTTCGAGACCCAGGATGTGGAAGAGATCGCCGCCCTGGCCAATGACAGTGTCTATGGCCTGTCGGGCAGCGTGTGGACGCGCAGCCTGTCCACCGCCCACAAGCTGGTGTCGCGCATCCGGTCCGGCCAAGTGTCGATCAACTGCCACGGCGCGATTGCCACCAACATCCCGTTCGGCGGCTACAAACAGTCCGGCTGGGGGCGGGAGTTCGGGCGCGAGGGGCTGGATGCGTATCTGGAGACCAAAGCGGTGACGGCGCGGCTGTAAGCGGCGCCGTCACGTTGTCTCATTTCTTCAGGAAGGCGTTGATCCGCACCGTCACATTCGCCTGGATGTCGGCATAGAACAGCCCATAATCATGGTAGTGCAAAATCCCGCCGGGCAGCGGCTTCAGGCCCAGCGCCGGGTCGGCATCCACCACCAGGAACCCCCTGTCGCAGCGCGCGGCGACGGACTTGGCCACAGTGGCCAATACCGGGCGCTCTCCGGGATCACCGGGAACCGCACCCAGGCTCTGATCCTTGGGTGCCGCCGGCCGGTCGCGGTCGAAGGTCAGCGGGTTGACACAGACCGGCGCCTGGCCCGGTACGTCGCCATAGAGCCCGACAAAGCGCTGGGCATTGGCTTTGCCCATCAGGGCCAGATCGGTCTGCGGCGTCACGGCGTTCCAGGCGATGACGCAGCCAGTGTCCGCCGGCTTGGCGCAGATCGTCAGGGTCTTGTAGGTGCGGGGGAAATCGCCTTCCGAGAGGTTCACGCCCACCACATAGGCGGCCACCATCCGGCCCTGCAGGGACGAGGCATCGATCCGGTCTTTCAGCAGCCGCATCAGATGCGACGCCCCCTGGCTGTGGCCGGCCAGGATGAAGGGCCGGCCGGCATTGTCGCGCTTCAGATACAGGTCGAAGGCCCGCAGCACGTCGGTATAGGCCAGGTCGAACGCCTTCTGTCCGTCGCCCGCCATATTGGTGAAGGCCAGCCGCGTCGCCTGGCGGTAGCGCGGGGCGTAGAGGCGGCAGCAGCCGTTGAACACACCCGCTTGTCGGGCGATGACGCTGGCATCGGTCCAGTCATTCACCGCACCATCGGCCAGGTCCTGGTTCCAGCGGCTGGTGGAACGGTCGGTGGTGGGATGGATATAGAAGACATCCACTTCCGGCATCGTGGCCAATGTGCCCTTGCCACCGGGCAGGGCGGTGCTGGCTCCCGGCTTCCAGGCCGTCGCCGCCCAACTATCCATGCGACCGTAATCAGGGGCCGGCGCCGGGGCCTGGCTGGCAAAAGGCGGTGGTGGATCGGCTGCCAGGGCTGTGGAGGCCAACAGGCCCAGGGATAGCAGGCAGGACAGGACGCGCTTCATTTCGGCCCCCGGATGATTGGATTTGCCATCCTATCAGTCATTTGCCTCAGGCCCGGGTGCGGCTTGGCTGCCGCAACCACCCTATGGACAGCGCCACGCTATCCGACAGGTGGACAGTGCGGCCGGGGAGGTTGAGGAAAGTTCGGCAAAGGAATTAGCTGACCCGGCTGGCAAATTCCGGCTAGCAGGCTGATCGGGAATTGGCCCCGCAGGTCCAAAATAAAGACCGCGGTGACCACCGAAAAAAGAACAGCCGCCAAAAAGCGGGAACTTGGCGCCGGAAAAATAGCCAATTCAAATGACCGTAAAGAACAAGGGGGCTTCATGTACCGTTCCAAGTTCCTCGCCCTGACCACGTCCGCGATGGTCAGTGCGTTCGCTGCTTCCGCCATCGTTCCCGCAGCCCTGGCTGCCCAGGGCGAGCTGATGCTGGAAGAGATCATCGTCACGGCTCGTAAGCGCAAGGAGGATGTGCAGACCGTCCCCATCGCCATCCAGGCCCTGACCGCTGACGATCTGGCCGAGCGCAATATCAGCAGCCTGACCGACCTTGGCAACACCACGCCGGGCATCACCGTCTCCAACATGGCCGGCGGCGCCTTCAACAATGTCTATGTGCGCGGCCTGGCGCCTGCCAACTCCTCCACCGACCTGAATGTCGAGGCCAATGTCGGCATCTTCATCGACGGCATCTATCAGACCAGCCGCAACACGGCCGACATCCTGGGCGTCGTGGATATCGCCCAGCTGGATGTCGTGAAGGGTCCGCAGAGCGCGCTGTACGGCCGTTCCACCTTCGCCGGCGCCGTCGGCATCGTCACCGCCCGTCCGGGCAATGACAGCAAGGGCCAGGCTACTGTCACTGTCGGCAACAACAAGGATTACCGGGGCAAGGTCTCGCTGTCCAAGCCGATCATCGAGGACAAGCTTTCTGCCCATATCGCTGCCGCCTATTCCACCTATGGCGGGGAGTTCGACAATGCATCGGACCCGACCGACAAGCTGGGCGGCTATGAGAAGCGCGGCGTGTCCGGCGCCCTGGTCTTCACGCCGACGGAGAATTTCACCGCGACGCTGACCGGCTTCGCGTCCAAGTCGACGATGGAGATGCCGGGTCTGTCGGCGAACCCGATCACCAGCCATAATTGCGGTGGTTTCAACGCCCAGACGCAGGCCTTCTTCCTTTATTGCGGCACGCTGCCGACCGACCGTCCGGTCGACGCCACCGCCAGCATTCCCGACAGTTTTGCCCGCGCCCGTCAGGCAGCGCTGGAACTGGAATATGAGTTCGACGCCTTCTCGGTGGTCTCCGTTACCGGCGTCACGTCCTCCCGCAATTCCGCCTGGGGCGACAGCGACCTTTATGGCAATGGCGCGCTCTACGGCGTCTGCACGCTGGGAAGCACCTGCGGTCCTGTCAATGGCAGCTATACCCGCACCGTCAACGGCAACTCCGTCCTGGTCAGCGGCGATCATGTCGTGACCAAGAGCCAGGAACTGCGCATCCAGTCCCCGGACGGGGAGCGGTTCCAGTGGCTGGCCGGCACCCTGTTCTTCCAGTCCAATGTCGAGGCGCGGGCTGCGGCAAGCACCAGCGCCGTCGGCCTGGGCCCCAACGACCGTCTGGTCCAGGTTCTGCCGGGCTTGGCGGCCGGCACCGGCCCGATGGCGACCCTGTCCAACCTGTCGCTGGTTCCGGACAGCTCCGCCAGCACCGTCCTGTCCAGCTTGAACTACCGTCAGAACATCACCCGGTCGGTCTTCGGCTCGCTGGGGTATGAAGTGGTCGACGGTCTGCGCGTGTCGGCCGAGGGTCGATACAATATCGACCGCAAGACCGACCGTTGCATCATCACCTTCTTCGGCGCCTTCGGCCCGTGCCCGGGTGCGCAGCCGCTGTCGAACCAGTTCAAGAGCTTCACGCCGCGCTTCACGGTCGATTACAAGGCGACCGAGGATGTGTTCCTGTTCGCGTCCGCCGCCAAGGGCGTCCGTTCGGGCGGCTTCAACGCCGTCGGCGGTCTGGCCGCCAATGAACTGACCTTCGAGGAGGAAGAGAACTGGACCTATGAGGCCGGTGTGAAATCCTGGCTGTTCGACCGCCGGCTGATGCTGAATGCGTCGGTCTATAAGGTCGATTGGACGAACCTGCAGATCTCCACCTTCTCCACCAACCCGGTGGTGACGCAGGCGATCATCACCAATGTCGGCGGCATGAAGACCAACGGCTTCGAGGTGCAGACGGAATTCAAGGCCACCGACATCGTCTCCGTCGGCGGGTCGGTCACCTATTCCGATCCGAAGTATAATGACGGCGCGTATGATCCAGCCTATTCGCTGCAGTGCGGCAATCCATCCACGGTCTGCGAACTGATCACCGCAGCGGGCCGCGGCCTGCAGGCCTCCATCGAGGGCAACCGCCCGGCCCGTTCGGTGAAGCTGCAGTACAATGTCCATGCCACTGCCGACGTGCCGGTCTCATCCGACTGGACCCTGTCCGGCCGCGTCGATGTCAACTATGTCGGCCCGACCTATACCAACAGCCTGAATGTCACCAGCTTTGGTGAGCGTACATTGACCAACCTGCGCCTGTCGCTGGACAGCGAGGATTATTCCATCGCCGCCTGGGTCACCAACCTGACGGACGAGGATTACAACGCCAACGTTCTCCAGCAGCCGCGCAACTATTCCATCGGTACGCAGCGCATCATGGAGATCTATCATGGTGAGGGCCGCCGCTTCGGCGTCACGGCCACCGCCCGGTTCTGATCTGCCCAGTGCCTTCCCCCAGCCGAACGGCTGGGGGAAGTTCCTTTCCAAAGTCTGGAGGATCCCTGTTCATGACCATCTTTACCCGTCGCGCCGTGATGGGCGGCATGCTGGCCGCAGCCCCCTTGATCGTTGCTTCGCGCGGCTGGGCCGCCGGGCCGAAGAATGTCGATGTCGTGGTGGTGGGCGCCGGTCTGGCCGGCCTGAACGCCGCCATGATCCTGGAAAGCCAGGGGCTGAGCGTCCAGGTGCTGGAGGCATCCGACCGGGTCGGCGGACGTCTGCGCACGGGCCGGGCCGAGGGCTACCAGTCCGAACTGGGCGGCAGCGAGGTGGGGGCACTTTATGGTCGCGTCCGTGATGTCTGCGGTCGCCTGAATGTCGGCCTGACCACCAAGGGCCTGAAGCCCACCGATTTCGTCCTGCATGTCGATGGTGCGACGGTGCTGCCGGCCGACTGGTCGAAGGCGCCGCAGAACATGACGCGCGGCAAGGAACGCGACATCCTTCCCTACGTCATGCAGAACAAGATGATGTTCGAGCATCTGCCGTTCCAGGAGACCAACGCCTGGCTGGAACAGGCTAACATGGCCTATGACGTCTCGGCGGCGGAGTTCCTGCGGTCCAAGGGCGTGTCGGAGGCGGCGATCCGCCTGGCCGATTTCGACCTGAACGGCTCGTCACTGGAAAGCGTGTCGGCCCTGTCGATCTTCCGCGACATGGCGCGGGCCAAGGTCGAAGGCTATCAGGATCCCAACAAGCCGCAATATGGCGTCAACAACATGGAGCGCAGCTATATCGTCGGCGGCTCCGACACGCTGCCCAAGGCCATGGCGGCGACGCTGAAGAACCCAGTGCGGCTGGAAAGCCCCGTGGTCGCGGTGGACCAGTCCGGCGCCAAGGTGGAGGTGAAGCTGGCCAATGGCGAGGTGATCACCGGCCGCTTCCTGGTCATGGCGGCACCCTTCAGCGCCCTGAACCGCATCCGTTTCACGCCGGGCCTGCCGGCGGTGCAGGCCGATGCCGTGGCCGGTGCGCGCTATTCCGCCACCACCCAGTTCCATTTCAAGATCACCAAGCCCTATTGGGAAAAGGACGGGCTGCCGCCGTCGGTCTGGTCGACCGAAGCGTTCGAGCGCGCCTTCGCCCTGAAGGACCCGGAGACGGGCGTCATCAACCAGATGATCGTCTGGGTCAATGGCGACGGCGCCACCCGCTGGGACGACCGCGACGTGGCCCAGCAGGCGCAACTGGTGATCAACGACCTGACCCGTGTCCGTCCCTCCATGGCCGGAGCCTTGGAATATGTCCTGGGCTATAGCTGGGGCCGCAACAAGTTTGTGGGCGGCAACAAGCATTTCTATGCGCCCGGCCAGGTGAAGCGCTTCGCCGCCGATATGGGCAAGCCTTTCGGCAAGATCTATTTCGCCGGCGAACATCTGCGCCGCCTGGAACATGGCATGGAAAGCGCCATGGAAACGGGTGAGGCGGCGGCCTTCGAGCTGATGGAAAAGATTTAAGGTCTGTCTGGTTCAGTCCGAAGCATTTTTCAGCCTTCCCGGCGAAAGCCGGGGAGGCGAAGAAGATCATGCCAAAATCTGGCAACAAACCCCCGAAAATCGGGCAGGGAGCACGGGACTATGGAACGGCAAGAGCATAAAAAGCCACTCGATGTCATCCTGGCCTATGGCCTGCCGTTGCTGGTCCTGGTGCATGACCTGCTGACGATGATCCTGCTGCGGTCGGACAAGGCGGCCCCGATCCGCGAACAGTTGCGCGGTTGGCATTACCTCCTGGGTACGGCGCTGTTTCTCTATGCCGCGCTGCGCCTGTGGCAATGGCTGAAGGGGCGGGCGCCGGGGCCGCAGGTGCCGCTGCCGCCGCGTGCCAAGGCCTGGGTCATGGCGCTGGTCAACGCCACCTACCTTATGTTCTTCGCAGCCCCGCTGCTGGGTGTGCTGGTGGTGTGGAGCCATGGGATGGACCTGCATCTGGGCCCCATCCCGATTCCGGCGCTGCTGGGTGAAAGCCGCGAGGTCTGGCTGTTCACGGGCTATTTCCATTCCGGGGTCAGCACCAGCCTGCTAGTGCTGAAGCTGGCAGCACTGCTGACGGCTGTCTGGTTCCTGTTCCGCCACGGGCGTGGCCTGCTGGGATCCTTTCCGCCGGGCTTCGGCCTGTTCGTGCTGCTCAGCTTCTCCTCCTCGGTCTTCGCGCTGTCGACCTTCAAGTCGTATGAGCGGGGGCCGGGTGCCGTCGCCATCTTCCTTGGCATCTGCGTCGCCATTTGGGGCCTGTCCCGTCTGGTGCGCCGGGGCCGGGTGACGACAGTGTCCAATCCGGACGCTGTGCGCGGTGTGGTGCCGGCGGCGGTGGCGGCCATCGCCATCGTGGTGGTCGGCATGTACGGCCCCCACATGCTGTTCCGCGTCTCCCCCTTTGCGCAGGGACAGCGGGTGGAAGCGGCAGCCCATGTCTCCTCGCACGAGGCGCCCCTGGTTATTGAGCAATTGCCACCCGAAACCGACTTTGAACGCAAGGTCCGGGCGGAGACGTTCAAATGGTGCACCTTCTGCCACACCATGAACAAGGGCGGGGCGCATATGGTCGGCCCCAACCTCTATGGCATCATGGGGCAGAAGATCGCCACCGTGCCCAACTTCCCCTACGGCGACAGCCTGGCCGCCCATGGCAAGGCGGGTGAGGTATGGACGGATGAGAGCCTGGCAAAATTCCTGACCGATCCCGATGCCTTTGCCCCCGGCACCTCCATGGTCGTGTCGTCCGGCAACATCACGGACCCGGACGTCCAGAAGGCGCTGATCACCATCCTGAAGCGTGAGACGGGGTCTGCTGCACCCTGACCCTTCCTGATATCCGCCAAGCGACGGCCCGCCCCCACAGGCGGGCCGTTTTGCATTGGTAAGAAAGGGAGTCGGGCGGCGCGCCCATCCGCACAGCGGTCAAACAAGGGTCCGCCGATGGTGGCGGGCCACGGTTCCGGTACTGCTGACACGGAGATTATACCGCTTCCAAAACAGGGGGATGCGATGGGTTACCGCTTGGGCGTCGATGTGGGGGGTACCTTCACCGACCTGCTGCTGTTCAATGATACGACGGGTGCCTTCTGGCGGCACAAGACGCCGTCGACCCCGGCCGACAGTTCCGTCGGCATCCTGAATGGCGTTACCGCCATCTGCGAAAAGGCGGGGATCACGCCGGCCGACGTGGAGTTTTTCCTGCACGGTACCACTGTCGCCACCAATGCCGTGCTGGAAGGCAAGGGCGCCAAGGTCGGGCTGATCGTGACGGAAGGGTATCGTCAGATCATGCAGATCGCGCGCTCCTTCGTGCCGGGCGGCTTGGCCGGCTGGATCGTCTGGCCGAAGCCGGAGCCGCTGGCCCGGCTGGAAAACACGGTCGAGATCAAGGGCCGGATGGATGCGCAGGGGCGTGAACTGCGGCCCATCGACGAGGCGGATATTCGCGCCGCCCTGTTGAAGCTGAAGGAGAAGGGCGTGGAGGCGGTCACCGTTTCCCTGATCAACGCCTATCTGAACGGCACGCATGAGAAGCGCGTGGGCGAACTGGCGGCGGAGATTCTGCCCGGCGTGTCCGTCTCGCTCTCCCATCAGGTGCTGCCGGAGATGCAGGAATATGAGCGCACGCTGACCACCGTCGCCAATGCCTCCGTCCGTCCCATCGTCGGTCGCTATGTCCGCAATCTGCGGGAAAAGCTGAAATCGGCTGGCTTTGTCGGGTCGCTGTCGCTGCTGCGCTCCGATGGCGGCCTGATGTCATCGGAGAAGTCGGAAGAGCACCCGGTGTCGCTGCTGATGTCGGGTCCGGCCGGTGGCGTGACGGGCGCCCTGTGGGTAGGCGCCAATTCCGGCATCCGTAACATCCTGACCCTGGATGTGGGCGGTACATCGACCGACGTGGCCCTGATCGAAAATCTCGACCCGCGCCGGGTGCGCACGACCGAGGTCGGGCATCTGGCGGTGCGCGCCTCGTCGCTGGATGTGAAGACGGTGGGGGCCGGCGGCGGTTCCATCGCCTATGTGCCGGAACTGACCAAGGCCCTGCGCGTCGGCCCACAATCGGCCGGTGCCGTGCCCGGTCCCGTGGCCTATGGCAAGGGCGGCACCCTGCCCACCGTGACCGACGCCAATGTCGTGCTGGGTTACCTGCCGGAGGCGCTGCTGGGCGGCACCTTCAAGCTGGACCGGGAAGGGGCGAAGAAGGCGGTGCAGACCATCGCCGACACGCTGGGCATCGATCTTTATGCCGCCGCGCGCGGCATCATCGATATCGTGAATGAGAACATGTTCGGCGCGCTGCGCATGATCTCCGTCCAGCAGGGCTATGATCCGCGCGATTTCGCCCTGATGGGCTTTGGTGGTGCCGGCCCGCTGCATGTCAACGCCGTGGCCCGGCTGATGGGCTCCTGGCCCGCCGTGTCGCCCGTCTCCCCCGGCGTGCTGTGTGCGCTTGGTGATGCGACCACGCGCATGCGCACCGAAACCGCCCGTTCCTTCTCCCGCCGCTTTGATGAGACGGAGGAGGGGGAGGTGATCGCCCTGCTGGAATCCATGGCCGCCCAGACGCGGGATGAGCTGAAGGCAGAGGGCATCCAGGACGCGGACATCACCAGCCTGTTCGAGATTGACGTGCGCTATGAAGGCCAGGCCTTTGAGGTGCCGCTGTCAATCGATCCGGAAACCCTGCGCCGTGACGGTCTGGCCGGGGTGACCAGGCGCTTTGATGACGAGCATCACCGCCTGTTCACCTTCAACATGCCCTCGCCGCATGAGCTGGTGAACCTGCGGGCGGTTGCCCTGGGTCCGGTCCTGGACCTGCCGGCGGCAGAGCTGCCCAAGGGCAATGGCGACCCGTCGGCAGCCAAGATCCGCGATCATGAGCTGTGGATGGACGGCAAGATGGTGCCCGCAATCATCTATGATCGTGCCAAGCTGAAGGCCGGTGACCTGATCCCGGGTCCCGCCATCGTCATCGAAATGGACAGCACGACGCTGATCGAGGCCGGCTGTGACGGCCTGGTTGATCGCGTCGGCAATATCCTGATCAACCCGCGCTGAAGGGGAGTCTGATCCATGGCCGCGACTATCATCCAGACCAACAACGCCCCCTTCAACAAGGTCAGCGTCGACCCGGTGACCCTTGAGGTCATCGAAAATGCCCTGCGCAACGCCCGTATCGAGATGGATGCGACGCTGGTGCGCACCGCCATGTCGCCGGGCATCCGTGAACAGGGCGACGCCTTCCCCCTGATCGCCGACCGCACCGGTCAGATGATCGTGGGTCAGTTCGGTTCCTATATCGGCCCCTTCCTGGAAGGGTTTGAGGGCACCGTCGAGGAAGGCGACATGATCATGCTGTCCGACCCCTACTCGGTCGGCGGCGCCATCAGCCATCTCAATGACTGGCTGGTCCTTCTGCCGGTGTTCAAGGATGGCCGTCTTGTCGCCTATACTTCCATGTTTGGTCACCAGTCGGACATTGGCGGCAAGGTCGTGGGCTCGATGCCCATCGACGCCACCTCGATCTTTGAGGAAGGGGTGCGTATCCCGCCCGTGAAGATCTATTCCAAGGGCGTCTATAACGCGGATGTGATCAAGCTGATCATGGCCCAGACGCGCAAGCCGGACTGGTGCACCGCCGATCTGAACGCCCTGATCGCGTCCTGCCGCGTGGCCGCCCGGCGTGTGGTGGAAATGTGCGAGCGCTTCGGCGACGATGTCTTCGCCGCCGCGACGGACGAATTGCTGGCCCGTAACTACCGCGCCATGAAGCAGCTGATCGCCAGCTCCATCAGCGAAGAAAAGGTCAGCTTCGAGGATTATATCTGCGATGACGGCATGGGCTACGGCCCTTACAAGATCCGCTGCACCATGCATCGCGAAGGTGACATCGTGGTGCTGGATTTCGACGGTACCGACCCGCAGAGCCCGGCCTCGATCAATTTCTTCCTGAATGAAAACATGCTGAAGATGTTCTTCGGCATCTACCTGATCATGGTCTTCGACCCGCAGGTGCTGTTCAATGACGGCTATTACGACCTGATCCGGGTGAAGATCCCCGAAGGCTCGCTGCTGAAGCCGAAATTCCCGGCCGCCCTGTCGGGCCGCACCCATGCGCTGGGCCGGCTGTTCGATATCATGGGCGGGTTGCTGGGCCAGAAGACGCCGGAATTCCTCAATGCCGCCGGCTTCTCCTCCTCCCCGCACCTGTTCTATTCCGGCTATGACGCCAAGGGCCGCTGGTTCCAGCTTTTCCAGATCGGGTTCGGTGGCATTCCGGGCCGCCCGCTGGGCGACGGGCCGGACGGGCATTCGCTGTTCCCCGGCTTCACCAATGTGCCGAACGAGTTCCTGGAGCGGTATTTCCCGCTGGTCATCGAACGGTATGAGACGGTGGCCGACAGTGGCGGTGCGGGCCTGCATCGTGGCGGCAACGGCATCATCATGACCTACCGCTTCCTGGCGTCGGGCACCATCGCCATCCATGATGATCGCTGGTTCACCATGCCCTGGGGCGTGAATGGCGGCGAACCGGGTGCGCGTGCCCGCAAGATCCTGGAAAAGCCTGACGGCACCCGGATGGTGGTGGGCAACAAGCAGGAAAACCTGACCATCGAGGCCGGTGACCAACTGCATTTCATCACCTGGGGCGGCGGCGGCTGGGGCGACCCGCTGCTGCGGGAGCCGACCTTGCTGGAGCTGGAGCTGGAGCGCGGACTGGTCACGGTTGACGGTGCCAAGCGTTACGGTGTCGTGCTGGTTGACGGCAAGGTCGATGCAGCCGCCACCGAGGCGCTGCGGACGCGGATGCGGGCGGAGCGGGGACCGGTGACGTCGGTCTTCAATTACGGCCCCGACATCGACACGCTGCGCGCCAACAGCCTAGCCGAGACCGGCCTGCCGGCGCCCAAGCCGCCGGTGAAGCTGCGGCACTGGGCGGCGTGAGGTCAAAACCCTCCCCGCTCTCTCCCGCCTTCCCGGCGAAAGCCGGGACCCAGGGGCCAAGTGCTCGACCTATCGGCGTCTTTGCTCAAAGCAGCTTCAAGGTTCGATCGAGTGGCCCCTGGGTCCCGGCTTTCGCCGGGAAGGCGGTTTATAAGTTACGGTTAAGTCTTCCAACATTCCCCCCAACGGAGCCCCCCATGGCCTTGCTGTCCCGTCGTTCGCTGCTGCTGTCCATGGCCGCTACGGCGGCGCTGCCGGCCCTGGCTACACCCCCCAACCTGACCCTCAAAACCCCCACCGGCCGCGCTGTCGCCGTCAATGTGTGGAAAGCACAGGGCAGGGAACAGGGCCGCATCCTGTTCTCCCACGGGGCCCTGTCGGCGCCGTGGAAATATCAGCCGCTGGTCGATGCCTGGACGAAGGCCGGCTACAGTGTCCATGCCCCGCTGCATGTGGACAGCACCGATCACCCCGACCGTGCGAATTTCCAGGGCATGGCCAGCTGGCCGGCCCGGATCGAGGATGTGCGGGCCTTAGCCGACCATCTGGGCGGCCCCTATATCGCTGCCGGCCATTCCTATGGCGGGCTGGTGGCGCTCTGTCTGGGCGGGTCGGCCATCGCCGTGCCGCCGCCGGTGCAGACGCCGCTGCGCGATCCGCGTGCCAGGGCCGTCCTGGCCTTCTCCCCGCCCGGTGCCGGCATGGGCTTCATCAATCCCGGCGATTACGCGCCGCTGGCGGTGCCGGCCCTGATCCAGACCGGCGACAAGGATGTGCCGCCGGGTCCCGGCGGCGACTGGAAAAGCCATCTGCTGCCCTATGACGAGGCCGCATCCGGCGGTGACCGCTACGCCCTGGTGCTGGACGGGGTGGACCATTATTTCGGCGGCGGCATCTGCCGGCCGGAACTGCCGGGACCGGTGCAGGCCGGCCAGCTTTCCATCGCCGCCGACCTGTCAGTGCTGTTCATGCGCGCCCATGCCGGCGGCGACAAGGCGGCCCTGGCCAGCCTGAAGAGCCGCCTGTCGGAGACGGGCCCGGCCCGCCTAACGCTCAAGTGACCGGGGCCGTCCCCGCCGCGCGGGCTTGACCAGCCCGTCGCGGTTCAGCAGGGCGAGTGCGGCACTGGCCGTGCCCCGGCAGACGCCGTAATGCGCCGCCAGACCCTTCTGCGTGGTCGGCACCGGGCCGCCGGCGACATTGGCCAGCAATTCGCCGCGCAGCAGCATATAGAGCCGGTAATAGGCCGGGATCATCATCACCACCTCGGGAATGCCGGCGGCGGCGTCAAGGCTGCGGCGCAGCGTCTGGATGTCGAGATTGATATGCATCGCGTCCGGCGCCGGCATTCAAAGACAAGATCGCCACCCCCCGTTTCCAAGGGGTGGCAGAGTTTGGGAGAAACAGGGGGAGGCGGAGGGGGTCAGGCTTCCGCGATCTCGGCGATCGTGCGGTTGAAGCGCTCCTTGGTGTCGGCGTCGGCCGCCTCGCGCGCTTCCTTGCGCATCAGATAGAACAGCCGTTCCAGGAAATCCTGGCGCCAGGCCTCGCGCGCTTCCAGCGCACCCTGGTCCAGCACCAGCGTTTCGATCCCGGCGGCCAGATCCAGGCCCTTGGTGGCTGCATAGCGTTCCACACTGTCCAGCCGGTCATGCAGCACGGCCACCTCATTGGCCAGCACCATGATCATGGCCATGGCCTGATCCTGGCCGGGCGTGTCCTGAAAGGTGGGGCGCTTGCCCTTGGCATCCTTGACGACATGGGGACGTTCGGCGGTGCTGGTCATCAGGCGGCATCCTTGGCGGCGGCGGTTTTCTGCTTGGTGGCGATGAACACTTCCCAGCCGCCACCCGGCGCATATTCGCCGGCGGTGAATTCGCGTTCGGCCACCGCACTGGCGGCGTCCTGGCTGTATCCGGCGGCATCGCCGGCGGCGAATTCCATGACGGCCATGGGGGCGGTGTCGAACCTGGCCTCGGCCCGGTCGAACCCGGCCTTTTCCGCCAGATCGAACTGGTCCATCTCGCGCATGGCGCCCCAGAAGGGCTCGTTATTGTACCAGGTCTCGTTGTCCAGGATGAACTGGGTGAACGGGTCCATCAGGTCGAAGGGCGGCAGGTCGGCATGGATCATCAATCCGCCCGGCGCCAGCAGCCGATGGCATTCCTTGAAGATGCGCGGCATGGCCTTGGCCGAGGTTTCGTGCAGCAGGATATGGCTGACCACCAGATCGAAATGCCCGTCGGGGAAACGGGTTTCCTCCGCATTCATCTGCGCGAAGTTGACCTCCAGCCCCAGGCCGGCGGCGCGGGCATGGGCATAGCGCACGCAAGGCCCGCCGACATCAATGCCCCAGACCTCTGCGTCGGGGAACAGTTCCTTGTAGGGCAGGGTGGCATGACCCACGGTGCAGCCCATGTCCAGGATGCGCTTTGGCTTGAAGTCCGGCATGCGGCGCTTCAGGTAGTTGCAGACTGACCGGCCCATATCGTCGTTCAGCGGCCCCATATAGCCCATGGCGTACAGATAGACGCCGCGGTCATACAGTGCGCCGACGGAGATGTCGTTCTTCGCCACTTCGGTGGCATAGCCGCCGGGCATGCAATGGATATCCAGCGCGGTGATATAGCGCGGCACCACGAAGCCTTTCGGGATGTCCAGCACGGCCTTGGTCTTGGCCGACAGTTCGGCGGCCTTCTCGATCAGGTCCGGCAGTTCGCGGTCCACCGACAGGTTGGTGGCTTCCCACAACAATTCCTGGGCGATGCGGTTGGCCGAGGCATATTGCTGGAAATAGGGGTCACGCACCATGCCGGCGCGGATGTCGCGGCGGTCGGCGGGGCTGCGGCCATGTTCCTGCTCGAACTTCGGCGCCACCCGGTTGCGATAGATGGGGGTGAGGCCGGGCAGCAGCTTCTGCTGGATGAAGCCCTTGAAGCTCTTGGTGAATTCCTGGCGCGCCGCCTCGTCATGCGTCTGGCTGGGCAGTGCCGGATGGGGTTGTTGCTGGAACGTGTTAAGCATGACCGCTCCCTGTTCGGTGATGGTTGCTTGGGGTCTGCCCTGATTGAAGGGTTCCGGGCGGTCGAAACGCAAAGGCCCCGGTGGGTGTGTCCGCCTGATGGATATGGTTTTGGATGATCGTTCCCAGGCCGAATTCTTCCGCGTCAGAGTTGATGCAGACCTTGGGCGACGGCGCGCCATGGCGTGCCGTATCCTGCCCACATGAACAACGGGAGAACTGGGATCATGAGCGGACCTGATTTGACGCGGCGTCAAAGCCTGGGCCTGGCCGCCGCGGCGGCAACGGTGGGTGCCGTGGGCATCGGTGCGGCGGCGGCACGCGCGGCGGTGCCGGCGTTCCAGACCAAGATCGATTTCAAGGACCCGAAATGGAACCGGGACTCATACGTGCGCCTGGACGCTGACATCGACCCGACCAAGGAGAAGATCGGCTGGTTCCGGGGCAACGTCTATGGCGTTCGGGATAATGAGCCGGTGCGCACGCTGTTCGTGCTGGAGGGGTTCAGCTTCGTGCGGACCAAGCGCCTGGAAGACGGCTCCTATCGCCGCATGCTGCGCGAGATCGGCTTTTACCGCGATGCCAAGACCGGGGAAATCCTGAAGACCTGGCACAATCCGTATACGAACGAGGATGTGCGCGTCGTTCCCATCGCCAATGATCCCTATAATTACACGATCAGCGAGTTCCGGCCGCAGCCGCCCAGCTATGGGGGGCTGAACAAGGACAAGCCGCCGCCGGAGCCGTTCCTGCTGGACTGGCGCCATGGCCCGGATGACACAGTGATCCTGACCACCGACATCCACCTGTTCTACCCGAACGCCCTGCAGCCCGATAAGTGGGTGCGCGAATCCTCCGGCGCCTTCAACCGCGTGTCGGAACTGTTCACCTATGTGATCAAGCGCAAGGATCTGGAGAACCCCAAGCTGACCCATGTGAAGGCGGTCGGTTCCTGGTCGCGCATCACGCCGTGGCTGCCCTGGATGCTGATGGGCCAGGCGCCGGGCCATATTTCCTATTTCTGCTCCTTCGGTGCCTATGACAGCGTGAACGACATTCCGGCCGACATCCGCGAAGTCGCCCGCGCCATGGACCCGAAATGGCTGGCCGCCCCGACGGAGGATTATGGTCCGTCGCTGTCCAGCATCGAGAACTATGCCCGTTTCCAGACGCCGGCGCCCGTGCCCACCGGCTGGACCCCGCCGCAGCCGCCGGCACCGCGGACGCTGCCGCCGATGCCGCCGAAGTGATCGGTTCGCGACGATAGATTTATGTCCGCCTTCCCGGCGAAAGCCGGGACCCAGGGGCCAAGCGCCCGACCTCTAAGCTGCGTTATCGGCGCGGTCGAAAGGTTTGTTCCTGTGGCCCCTGGGTCCCGGCTTGTCACCGGGAAGGCGGGAGAGGGGGCTTCCACAAATTCATATCCTCCCACCTGAAAGCCCGCCCATGACCGCCGCCGCGACCGATGCGTCTCCGCAACAAGCCGGCCGTCTGGGCCTTTTGTCCCAGGTCGGGTATGGCGCCGGACAGGTGGCGGGGCAGGTGTTCCGCGACGTGCCGTCGCTGCTGCTGCTGTTCTTTATGACCACAGTGCTGGGGATCGAGCCGGCCCTGGCCGGGGTGGCGATCTTCGTGCCCAAGCTGGTCTGGGGTGTGGGCTGCGATATGCTTGTCGGCATCCTGTCCGACCGCTGGAAGCATCGGTTCCATCGCCGCTGGTGGCTGCTGGCGGGCGTGGTCGGCTCGCCCATGGCGTTCCTGCTGCTGTTCCATGTGCCGGCCGACCTGTCGGAGATGGGCCGCGTCGCCTATGTGGCCGCCGCGTTCAGCCTGTATATGGCGGTCTTTGCCAGCTTCTCCGTCCCCTATCTGGCCATTGCCGGTGAATTGTCCGACGACCCGCATCAGCGCACCGTGCTGATGGCCTGGCGGTTGGTGTTCACCGCCGCCGGCGTCCTGATCGGCGGGGCGGTGGCGCCCGCCGTGGTACAGTATCTGGGCGGCGGGCAGCCGGGATATGAGGGCATGGCCCGTGTCCTGGCCGTGATCTGCCCCATTTCCCTGCTGATCGCCTTTTTCGGCGCGGGCCGTGCGGCACGGCAGGCGGGCCGGGCGCCGGTGGTGGCGACGGGTACGCGCATGACGTGCTCGGGTGCCATCGCGGTGCTGGCGGCCCCGCGCTTCTCGGTTCTGCTGGCCTCCAACCTGCTGCAACTGATCGGGTCGGGCATGGCCTATGCCTCCATGCTGTATTTCCTGACTTACAATATGGGGCAGGGGGCGGCGGCGCTGCAGCTGATCGGCGGGCTGATCGTGGCCGTCTGTGCCGGCATCATCGTGGCCCAGCCCCTATGGGTGGCTTTGGCCAGGCGGATGGGCAAGAAGCCGGTCTATGTGCTGTCGGCCATCGGCTACGGCGTCACCTATATCGCCTGGTCGCAGAATGCCGGGTCCGGCATCCCGGTCGCCTATGTGTTCTGCGTGGTGGCCGCTTTGTTCAATTCCGGTTGGGCCCTGCTCAGCTTTTCCATGATGTCGGACATCGCAGGCGAGGATCGGGCTAATGCCGGGCTCTATTCCGCCGCCTGGGTGGCGGTGGACAAGATCGGCTTCACCCTGGGCGGCACGCTGCTGGTCGGTCTGGTCCTATCGGGCTTTGGTTTCGACGTGGCGCGGTCCATGGCGGGCCTGCCGCAGGAACCGCGTGCCCTGACTGGTGTGATGCTGGCTTTCGGGGTGCTGCCGGGTCTATTCAATCTGGTCGCGGCCGCCCTTTATGGCCGCTACGGTCGTCACTGACAGCAACGCGTGAAGGCGGATATCCATGGGCAAGATTGAGGAATTCCGCCGCGGCTGGTCATTGATCCTGGCGGCGGCGGCGGGTGTGGGCCTGGGCATCACGGGTCTGACCTTCTATACGCTGGGCATTTTTATCGGCCCGTTGACCCAGGAATTCGGCTGGTCGCGCACCTCGCTGGCCAGCGCCACCCTCCTGACCACCCTGACCACCTTGTTGCTGGGTCCGGTCGTGGGCCGACTGGCCGACCGGTTCGGCGGGCGCGCGGTCGGGCTGGTGTCTCTGGTGGGGCTGGCCGCCGGTCTGGGTGGGTTGAGCCTGATCGGTGCTGAACTCTGGAGCTTCTATCTGGCCTTCGGCATCGCCATGGTGCTGGGGGCCGGCACGCTGCCCATCGTCTGGACCCGCGCCGTCAATGCCGGGTTCGACAAGGCGCGCGGCATGGCGCTGGGCCTGACCCTGACGGGCACCGGTGTGGTTGCCATCCTGGCCCCGCCCTATACGCAATGGCTGATCGCCGACCATGGCTGGCGCACCGCCTATATGGGACAGGCGGCCCTGGTCCTGGTCATCGGCCTGCCGCTGGTCTGGCTGCTGTTTCATGAGGTGGGCGGGGCAAAACAGGCGAGTGCCGCCCCGGTTGTCCGGCAGGGCATGAGTGCCGCTGCCGCGCGCCGGTCACGGCAGTTCTGGATGCTGGGTGTGGGGTTCCTGTTCGCATCCTTTGCGGTATCGGCCCTGATCGTGCATCTGGTGTCCATCCTGTCAGGCGGCGGGATGGAACGGGCCAGTGCGGTCTGGGCCGCCAGCCTGCTGGGCTTTGCCATCATTGCCGGCCGCCTGGGCATCGGGGTGCTGGTCGACCGGTTCTATGCGCCGGCCGTGGCCTTCGGCATCCTGGCCGTGGCGGGGGCGGCCTGTTTCCTGCTGATGCTGGCGGGGGGGAGCCTGTCCCTGGCGCTGGTGGCGGTCGTACTGATCGGTCTGGCGGCGGGGGCGGAGGTCGATCTGGTCGCCTATCTGGCCAGCCGCTATTTCGGCCTGCGCGCCTATGGCGAGATTTATGGCTGGCAGCTGGGTTTCTTCGCGTTGGGCGCCGGGCTGGGGCCGATGGGGGTGGGCCGGCTTTATGATGCCACGGGGTCCTATACGGTGGGCCTGATCGCCTGTGCCATCGGTTTCGGCGTGGGCGCGACGCTGATCGGCCTGCTGGGCCGCTATCCGGAGCGGTTCGAGGACTGATCCTGTCCGCTGTCCGGTCAGGGCGCATTGCCGCCCCGACTCATCCGTCGTGATCCTGGCACTGTGGTGTCCACAGACGCATTTGCCAGGGAAACCGATATCATGCCGGACATTGCCACCCCCGCCACGGACCTTCTGCCGCGTCTGCGCGCCATGTTGGGGGACGGTGCGGTTCTGACGGATGCTGACAGCCTGTCCTTCTTCGCCCAGGATGTGCATTCCATCGGCGCCCCCTTGCTGGCCGTGATCCGTCCAGTGATGCGGGAGGCGTTGAGCGACGCGCTGAAGCTGCTGCATTCATCGGGTGTCGCGGTGGTGCCGCGCGGCGGCGGCATGTCCTATTCCAGCGGCTATCTCTCCAGCACGCCCGGCGCCGTGCTGGTCGATACCAGCGCCCTGGACCGGATTGTCGAGATCAATGCCAATGACATGTATGTCGTGGCGGAAGCGGGCGTGACCTGGGCGGCACTGGATGCGGCGCTGGCCCCCCTGGGCCTGCGCACCGCCTTCTGGGGGCCGTTTTCCGGCATCCGCGCCACCCTGGGCGGGACCCTGTCGCAGAACGCCGTCACCTATGGCACCGGCGTCCATGGTACGGCGGTGGACAGCCTGCTAGGGCTGGAGGTGGCGCTGGCCGATGGGTCGGTCCTGCGCACTGGTTCCTGGGCACAGGCCAATGGCGTGCCCTTCTTCCGCCATTATGGGCCGGACCTGACGGGCCTGTTCGGTGGCGATGCGGGCGCCTTCGGCATCAAGACGGCGGTGGCCCTGCGCCTTGTCCGCCGCCGGCCGATCCATACCGGCATTTCCTTCGGCTTCCAGACCTTTGACCAGATGCTGGGTGCCATGGCCGCCGTGGCGCGCGAGGGCGTGGCGTCGGAGGCGTTCGGCCTGGACCCGTTCCTGCAAAAGCAGCGGCTGGGCATGGGCGATCTGAAATCCGACCTGAAGATGCTGCTGGCCGTGGGGCGGGCGGGGCGTGGCCCCATCGAATCCCTGGTGCAGATGGCCAAGATCGTTGTCGCGGGGCGCGGCTTCCTGGACGGGATCAATTATTCCGCCCATTACACGATCGACGCTTTCGACCGGGATGAGGAACGGTCGGTGCTGCGCCGGATCAGGGCGGCGGCGGAGCCGTTCGGCAAGGAGATCGAGAACTCCATGCCGACCCTGGTGCGCGCATATCCGTTCCCGCCGCTGAACCATATTCTGGGACCGAAGGGGGAGCGCTGGGTCCCCGTCCATGGCATCCTGCCCTTCAGCCGCGTCCCCGCCTTCCGCGCCGACCTGGAGGCGCTATACGCCCGCCACGCGGTGGCGATGGCGCAGCACAGGATCCTGGCCGCCGCCATGTTCTCCACCATTGCCACCCATGGCTTCCTCTATGAGCTGGCATTTTATTGGGAGGATGAGCGGGCGGCCTTCCATGACCGCATCCTGGAACCGTCGGCGGCCAACAGCCTGCCCCGATATCCCGCCAACCCGGAAGGCGCGGCGTTGATGCGGCAGTTGAAGGCGGAGTGCGTGGCGCTTTACGCCAAGCACGGCGCCGCGCATCTGCAGGTGGGACGGCTCTATCCGGTGACGGCAGCGATGAACCCCGCCGCCAGGGACCTGCTGGGTGCTGTCAAGGTGCGGCTGGACGGGCAGGGGATCATGAATCCCGGCGCCCTGGGCCTGTAGGCGCGCCTGAAAAAGGGGGCCGCGAAGCCCCCTTTTCCTTAGGGCAGCACCACCTGCCGGATCACCCGGCCCGCCGCCAGCTCATCCATCAGCCGGTTGATCTCCGACAAGGGGGCGGTGCCCGACAGCAGCCGGTGCACGGGCAGCCGCCCGGCCCGCCACAGGCCGATATAGCGCGGCACGTCGCGCGACGGGATGGAGGAGCCCATATAGGAGCCCATCAGCGTCTTGCCCTCGGCCACCAGCGACACGGCCGGAAAGCTCAGCATCTCCGCCGGGTTGGGCAGGCCGACGGTGACCGTGCGCCCGCCGCGGCGGGTGGATTTATAGGCGGCGGCCAGCACGGCGGCCTTGCCCGCCGTCTCGATGGCGACATCGGCCCCGCCACCCGTCAGGTCGGCGATGGCCTGGGCCGCATCGGCCGGGGCCACGGCGGCCGCCGCACCCAGTTCCAGCGCCAGTTTGCGCTTCTCCTCAATCGGATCGACGGCGATCACCGGGTTGGCCCCGGCGGCGACCGCGCCCAGCAGTGCCGACAGGCCGACGCCGCCCAGACCGTAGACGACGACGCTTTCACCCGGCTTCACGGCGGCCGTATTCATCACGGCGCCAACCCCGGTCAGCACGGCGCAGCCGAACAGGGCGGCGATTTCCGGTGCGATGTCGGACGGGATCTTCACGGCGGAACGCTGGTCCACCACGGCATGGGTGGCAAAGGCCGACACGCCCAGATGGTGGTTCACCTCTTTGCCCGGCAGTTCCATGATCCGCCGCCCACCGCGCAGCAACCGGCCTTCGCCATTGGCCGTCGCCCCCGGCTGGCATAGGTAACCTTCCCCCGACCCGCAGCAGGCGCATTGCCCGCAGGCCGGCAGGAAGGCCAGGACGATACGGTCGCCCGGCTTGAACTCGCTGGCCGGGTCGCCGGCCTCGATCACCGTGGCGGCCGCCTCGTGCCCCAGGGCCATCGGCATGGGGCGGGGACGGTCGCCATTGATCACCGACAGGTCGGAATGGCACAGGCCGGCCGCATCGATCCGCACCAGCAGTTCACCGGGCTTCGGCGGCGCCAGTTCCACCTCTGCCAGGCGCAGCGGCCGGCTGTCGGCATAGGGGCCGGGCAGGCCGATCTGATCCAGGATGGCGGCGGTGATACGCATGATGGTGTTTCCCCTTGTCCATTCTTTCGTGGTCGTGGCCGATCATGCCAAGGACCAGGCAATTCCCAAACATCAAGTTGGGAATGAGGTGAGTGCCATGCGGGCGGCGGCCATGCCGGCCAGCCGCCCCAGCGTGACGGCAGCGCAGATGCCCATGGCCGGCAGATAGCCCCAGCAGGATGGGCCGGAGACTGACCGGGCCGCCCCGCCGCAGGCGAACAGGTTGGGCAGCCGCACACCGCCTTCATCCAGCACCCGCCCGTCCCCGTCGGTGCGCAACCCGCCCTGGGTGTGATAAAGCGCGCCGCGCAGGCGCAGGGCGCGCAACGGTGCCTGTGGTGGAGCGTCTGGCCAGGCGCGTCCCATGCTGTCGGGCAGGCCGCCGCGATAGGCGGTCCAGGCATCGGCCAGGGCGGTGCCCAGCCTTGCCGCATCGGCACCGATCGCGCTTGCCAATTCACCGACGCTGCCGCCGGCACGCGCCGCATTCAGGTCGCGCAACTGCGCGCTTTCTGGGATATGGGCGCAGGCCTGCTCGATCCGTTCATCGAAGATCACCCAGGCGCGGCCGCCGGGTTGGGCCAGGACCGGGTGGAGGATGGCGGAGATGTCCGCCATCTCATCCGCGAACCGGTCGCCATCGGCATTGACCAGCAGCCCGCCCTCCAGGATGAAGCCGGGCGGCAGGGTGATGCCATGCGGGTCGGTCAGCATGCCATAGCCCTGATAGGCGCCCATGTCGGCCAGGTGGCCGCCAATGCCGGCCCCCAGGCGGATGCCCAGCCCGTCGCTGCCCTCATGCCCATGGTAATGGGCCCCGGCAGCGTCGGGAATATGGGTGCCGACCATGTCGGGATTGCCGGCGAAGCCGCCGGTGGCCAGGATCAGCGCGTCGCAGCCGATGGCATCGCGCCCGCCATCCGGCCGCTCGATCACCACCCCTTGCACGGTTCCGGCGGGACCGGCGACCAGCTCGGCCAGCTGGGCGCGGCACAGGACATCGACCCCGGCCTCTTCCAGGCGCCGGTGCAGGAATTGCAACAGGTCCCCGCCGCTGCGGCCGGGCCAGCCATGGACCCGCAGCCGGCTATGCCCGAAGGCGGGCTTGAAGCGCATATCCAGCGTATAGGGAAGGCCGTGCGTATCGACCAGCCAGTCCAGCGCCGGGCCCGACCCGTGGGCGATGGCGCGGGCCAGGGCGGGATCGGTGCAGCCCCTGGTCTTGTCAATGATATCGGCGAACAGCCGGTCGCCATCATCATCAATGCCAAGCCTTCTCTGCGCCGCTGTGCCGGCGGCGCAGAGAAGGCCCTGGGACATCGAGGTCGTGCCATAGGGCGCGGCATCCTGCTCCAGCAGCAGGACATCGGCCCCGGCCTCACGGGCGGCCAGGGCGGCGACGGCTCCCGCCGCGCCGCCGCCGGCGACGATCACCGGTATGGCGTAATCGAATGCCACGGGACGCCCGATATCAGTTGTTCGGCGCGGCAGTGCCGGTGAAGTTCTTCCAGTCGCGGGTCACGAACGTCTCGTCGATCAGCGTGCGCTGGAAGCACTTGCCGCCCTTGTACCAATGCCAAGTGCGCGAGCGGAACTGGCCGCAATCGGAGATCTGGATCATCTCATAGAGATACAGGTCGTCATCGCCCTTGCGGGTCCAGTGCAGGCAGGTGGACCGGTCGAAATCGTCCGGCTTCATGGCGGCGGCCCAACCCTTGATCAGGTCATTGTCCCACCAGATGCGGCCATCGGCGTAGGAGGCTGGGAAGTCGCGCACCTCGGTCTTGCCGTCTTCCCAGAAATAATGGTTGGTCTGGTGGTACGGGTATTCCCCATCCTCCTTCAGCCGGCAGATCAGGCGGGAGCGGTGCTGATCGATCAGCTTGCCGGTCTGCGCGCTGTAATAACGGTACCAGCCCTCCCACACCCCTTCGTTACGGGCTAGCAGGGGCATGTCACGGCGCAGGTCGGCGACATTGTTGCTCATTTTCTAAAGTTCCCTTGTTTTAAGACGTGTGGGGGCGCAGATCGACGACGACCTTGCCCATCGACCTGCCTGACAGAAGATGTTCGACGGCATCCGGCACATTCATCAGGCCGGCATGGCCGCGCGCGTCGAACGTGACCTTGATCTTGCCGTCGGCGTGCAATTTGAACAGCCGTTCGCGGGCTTCTGGCCACAGGTCGGTCAGACGCCCGTTCATGAAGCCCCGCACCGACGCGCCCTTGTAATAGAGCTTGTTGGAAATGCGCGGCGCCGTGACGATTTCCGGCTTGCCATCCAGGTCCTGGGCGGCCCCGGCCACGACGACGCGGCCCAGGGGGGCGACATTGTCCACGAAGGCATCGAAGATTGGGCCGCTGACCGTGTCGATGGCCAGGTCGAGCGCGTCGGGGAACTCCGCCGACAGCACCGCGGCTACATCCTCGCGCCGATAATCGATGACGCGCGTCGCCCCCAGGGAGCGGACGAAGGCGCCCTTTTCCTCTCCACCGCAGACGGCGACGACACAGGCGCCGCGCAGCCTGGCCAGTTGCACCAGCAGATGGCCCAGCCCGCCGGCGGCGGCGGAGATGGCGACCGTTTCCCCGTCCTTCAGCCCGCCGACATGTTCCAGCGCCAGCAGGGCCGACACGCCGGTCGATGCCAGGGCCAGATAGTCGCGGTCGGGCGCGGGCACGGGGATGAACTGGCCGGCCGGGGCGGTGTTGGCCTCGCGATAGCCGCCGGTGAAGCGGTTGGTGGCGGCCGCGTCACCGGGCTTGAAGCCCATCACCCCGTCGCCCACCGCCTCCACCAGCCCGATGGCCTCCACCCCCGTCCAGGTCGGAAGCGGGATGCGGATGTAATCCACGGCATTGCGGGCGATCTGAGTATCAAAGATGCCGTTGACACCGCACCAATGGTTGCGCACCCGGATCTCGCCGGGGCCGGGTGCTGCCAGCGGCAATTCCACCGCTTCGATGGCGTCGCGGAAGCTCCGGGCGAAGCGGGTCAGGCGCAGGGCCTTGTATGTCGTACTCATGGCTTGTCCTTGGCGAAGCCCAGCACGCCGGGGTTCAGCAGGCGGGCTGGGTCCACGGCGTCCTTCAGCGCATCCAGCAGGGCGCGGCTGGCCGCATCCCGGCTGTCGCGATAGGGATAGGAACGGCCGACCTGGAAATGGCTGCAGCCGAAGCGCTTGAAGGTGGCGATCAGGCGCTTGCGCGCTTCCACCACGACAGCCGTCGCCTCTGCATTGTCCGCATGTTCGGGCAGGCGGGCCATGTGCACCGGCTCCAGCGCCTGGTAATGCACGGGCAAGCGCTTTTCCGGCCAATAGATCACCGGTTCCAGGATCAGCGCATTGGTCGACAGCGAGGTGAACAGATAGCCGGTTTTGATGTCGTGCCTGGCGAAGTCCGCGGCCATGCCGGCGAACACTTCTTCCAGGGCGGCGTAAAGTGCCGGCGCCTGGGACAGGGCGATCTGGCCATGGATGGGGATCCAGCGCTCGCCGCCCGGCCCCAGGGCGCTGTTCAGCGGCGGGAAGGGCAGGGCGCGGATGACCTTGGCGACGGTGTTGGCGACCTCGCGCCCCCGGTGCTCGGCCGCAATGCGCCGGGCGGTGGACATGTCATGGGCCACGCCCTCGGCCGACCGTCCCTCGGCATTCATATGCAGAGGGAAACTGTCCAGGCTGGCGAAGCTGCGCCCGGCCTTGGCCACGCGCACCGCCTCCCACAGACCGCGCAGCGGGTTCTTCTGCCGGGTGATGACGGCGCCCAGCGCCTTGACGTCGCTGGTCATCGATGCGCGCTGCATGCGCACCCGGGTCAGGCCGGGATCGAAGGCGCACATCTCCGCCGCCACCCCGGCCCGCGCCAGGGCCGCCATGGCCCGCATCAGGTCGCCGCCGGTGGGGAATTCGAAGCTGGCATAATCCTCATGCCTGGGCGCCTGGATCAGGCGCAGGGTGATGTGGGCCTTCACGCCGAAGGCGCCGCAGTCGCCGCAGAACAGGCCCGTCAGGTCCGGCCCGAAATGGCGGTAGAAGGGGCTGTCGCCATCTTCTCCCCGCGCACCGGTGCGCAGCACGGAGCCATTGGCCAGCACCATGGTCATCGCCACCACGCTTTCGCTGGTCGTGCCATAATGGCCGGCGCCCAGCATGGCGTTCAGTTGCGAGACGCCGCCGCCGATGGTGCTGACCAGGCCCGACATCGGCCCGAAGAAGGGCGTGCGAAGCCCGTGTGGAGCCAGCGCGTTATTCAGGTCGATCCAGGTGCAGCCGGCCTCCACCGTCACCACCATGTCGTCGGGGCGCAGATCGATGACCCGGTTCATGCGTCGCATGTCCAGCGACACGGTGCCCGACATGGTGGGGATATAGCCGCTGGTGTAGCTCATGCCCGCACCGCGCGGGGCGACCGGAACATGGTGCCGGTGCAGAAGCGCCAGGACGCGCGACAATTGATCCAGGTTGTCAGGTGCCACGATCAGGGCAACGGGTTCGGCACTTTCCGACCAGATGTCGCCGCTGTGCAGCCGGCGGGCGACGGCATCGTCGGTCACGCCATCGTTGCCGGTGATGGCGATCAGGGCGGCTTTCAAGCCGCTGTCCAGATTGTCCCCGTGTGAAACACCGTCCGGCATTGCCCTTGTCCCCATCAGCTGCGGTTTGATCTGCGGCCCAGCCTATCCGCCCCGAACCAGGGCGGCGTGGTCGGGCCGCATGATTGTCCGCAAGGCGGTCACGAAGGCCGGCGCACATGGCGTCGGGCGGTCCGGCATGGTGTGTTCCCGCCAGGATCAAGGATCACAGCTGGGGACAGGGGCGATGCCGTCCACCCTTTACGACAAGCTTTGGGACAGTCATGTGGTGGCCGATGAAGGGGATGGCGTCAGCCTGCTCTATATCGATCGCGTCCTGCTGCATGAGGTCAGCAGCCCGCAGGCCTTCGCCGGCCTGCGGGAAAAGGGGCTGCCCGTGCGCAATCCCGGCGCCCATCTGGCGGTGAGCGACCATTCCGTACCCACCCGCCATCGCGACCGGCCCATTGCCGACCCGCAGGCCCGCGCCCAGGTGGAGCTGCTGGCCCGCAACGCCAGTGATTTCGGGATCGATATGATCGGTCTGGACGATCCGCGCCAGGGGATCGTTCATGTTACGGGTCCGGAACAAGGCTTTACTCTGCCGGGCCTGACCCTGGTCTGCGGTGATAGCCACACGGCCACGCATGGCGCCTTCGGCACCTTGGCCTTTGGCATCGGGTCGGGTGAATGCGAAAGCGTGATGGCCACCCAGACCCTGCGGATGAACCGGTCCAAGACCCTGCGCGTCAATGTGCGGGGCGAACTGCCGCCCGGTGTGGGGGCCAAGGATATCATCCTGGCCGTGGTGGGAAAGCTGGGCAGCAATGGCGGCGTCGGCCATGCCATCGAATATGCCGGCCCTGCCGTGCGTGCCCTGTCGATGGAAGGCCGCATGACCCTGTGCAACATGAGCATCGAGGCAGGGTCGCGTACCGGGCTGGTGGCGCCCGACGCGGTGACCTTCGCCTGGCTGATGGGGCGGCCGATGGCCCCGAAGGCAGCGGACTGGGATGCCGCCATCGCCTATTGGCGCACGCTGGTCAGTGACGATGGCGCGGTGTTCGACCGGGAGATCGATGTCGATGCCGGCCGTCTGGTGCCGCAGGTGAGCTGGGGCACCAGCCCCGATCAGGTGGCCGACATTACCGGCCATGTGCCCGATCCGGCCGGAACATCGGATGCCGACGCATCGGCGAAGATGGCGAAAGCCCTTGCCTATATGGGCCTGACACCGGGCATGGCGCTGCGCGACATCGCCATCACCCATGTCTTCATCGGGTCCTGCACCAATGGAAGGATTGAGGATCTGCGCATCGCCGCCCGCGTGCTGCGCGGCCGGCACATCGCCGATGGTGTGCAGGCCCTGGCCGTGCCGGGGTCGCAGGCGGTGAAGCGCCAGGCGGAGGCGGAGGGGCTGGACATCATCTTCCGTGATGCCGGGTTTGAATGGCGGGAGCCCGGCTGTTCCCTGTGCGTGGCCATGAATGATGACCGGCTGCCGCCGGCCGCGCGCTGCGCCAGCACGTCCAACCGCAATTTCGAGGGCCGCCAGGGCCAGGGGGCCCGCACTCATCTGATGGGTCCCGCCATGGCGGCGGCGTCGGCCATCGCCGGCCATATCGCCGACCCGCGCGATTATCTGGGGGAGGCTTGATCCATGCAGCCCTTCATTCGCCTTAGCGCCGTCGCGGCCCCCCTGGAAGAGGCCGATATCGACACCGACATCATCTATCCCGCCCGCTTCCTGACCATCACGGCGAAGAAGGGGCTGGGGAATTATGCCTTCCATGACCGCCGCTTCGACGCGAAGGGCAGCCCGGTGGCGGATTTCGTGCTGAACCGCGATCCCTGGCGCCATGCCGGCATCCTGGTGGCGGGTCCGAATTTCGGCTGCGGCTCAAGCCGCGAACAGGCGCCCTGGGCGCTGCTGGACCAGGGCATCAGCTGTATCATCGCGCCCAGCTTCGGGGAGATTTTCCGGGGCAATTGCTATCGCAACGGCATGCTGCCGGTGACGGTGGATGCGGCCACGCACGCAATGCTGCTGGCCGACGCCCAGGCCGGAGCCATTCTGCAGGTGGACCTGGCGGCGCAGACGCTGACCCGTCCCGACGGCTCCACCATCGCCATCACCATCGACGCGAAGCAGCGCGACGCGCTGCTGAACGGCTGGGACGAGGTGATGACCATCCTCAACACACGCGGCGACGCCATCGACCGGTATGAGGCTGGCCGGCGGCGACATTTCCCGTGGCTTTTCCGCTAACCATTTTCGACAGGAACATCATGGCCAACCCCATCCTGCGCCAGAAGCTGGCCGCGCGTCAGTTCGTCACCGCCCCCGGTATCCAGGACATGATCGGCGCCGTCATCGCTAACAAGGTCGGCTTCGATGTCGTCTATGGCAGCGGCTATTGGACCGTCGCGTCGGCCTATGGCTTGCCCGATGCCGGCATCGCATCGGTGACGCAGATGGTCGACCGCATGGCGACGCTGGTGCGCACGTCCAACGCTGCGGTCATCGCCGATGCCGATACCGGCTTCGGTGGGCTGCTGAACGTGCATCACACGGTCCAGGCCTATGAGCAGGCGGGCGTCACCGCCATCCAGATCGAGGACCAGGAGTTCCCCAAGAAGTGCGGCCATACGCCGGGCAAGCGCGTCATCCCGGCGGCGGAGATGGCCGACAAGATCCGCGTGGCCGTGGAGGCACGGCGGGATGAGAATTTCCTGATCATCGCCCGCACCGACGCGCGGCAGAGCGAGGGGCTGGAAGGCGTGCTCCATCGCATGAAACTCTATGCCGAGGCCGGCGCCGACATCCTGTTCCCCGAGGCGCTGACCAGCGATGAGGAGGCACGCACCGTCACCGCAGCGCTGGACCGGCCGATGATGGCCAACATGGCCGACGGCGGCCTGACCCCCATCCGCGACGCAGCCACGCTGGAAGGGCTGGGCTATGCCCTGTCGATCTTCCCGGCCATGACCAGCCTGGCGGCGGCGGCGGCCATGGAAAGCGCGCTGCTGAACCTGAAACAGACGGGCACCAGCCTGTCGCCCGATGTGCCCCTGTTCGATTTCAAGGAGTTTTGCTCCCTGATCGGGTTCGAGGCGGTCTGGGCCTTTGACAAGAAGTGGGCGCGGTAATGCCAATCTGCGATGAGTGAAACTCATCGCAGATTGGTTGGCGCATTGAGCGCCCGCGGGCCCATGCCCGCGCAAGCCAAGCCGCCGGATGGCGGCGCCCGGCGCCTGAGGGAACGGCAATCTGTCCGGCAGGCGGATAGTCATCGATCCGACCTGCGACCGGCACCCCGCAATCCGGGCACCATCCAACTGTCACAAACAGGGGGAGGGAGCGATGGAGAAGGGGGTGCCGATCCGGGCCATCACGCGGGCGATCGCGGCCTTGAAGGCCATCAACCGCCAGGGCTCCCTGACCATGATGGAAATCGCCCGGTCGGCAGAGGTGCCCTATCCCACCGCCTGCCGTCTGGTGCAGACCCTGGTCTATGAAGGGCTGGTGGAGCAGGAGCCGGACCGCAAGCGTTATCGCCCGACAGCACTCGTCCAGTCGCTGGCCTATGGGTTCCAGGATGATGACCGGCTGGTGGAGATTGCGCGGCCGCATATCGTGTCGCTGACCCGGCGCATCGGCTGGCCCATCTCCATCGCGTCGCGTGTTGGCCGCAACATGATGCTGCGCGACAGCACGCACGCCAACACCGCCCTGACCTTCGAGCGCTATTATCCGGGCTTCACCCTGCCGGTGCTGGACAGCGCGTCGGGCAAGCTCTCCATGGCCTATACGCCGGATGAGGAGCGGGAAACCCTGTTGCGCTGGATGAAGGTGTCGCAGGAGGTGGACCCCGAATATCTGAAGGCCGCCCGCGCCGCCTTGAATGTGGAGCGCATCCGCACGCAAGGTTACGCCATGCAGGGCCGCAACCACCATAATCTGACACCGGGCAAGACGGCGTCCATCGCCGTGCCCATCTTCCTGGGCGAGCATTTCAAGGCGGCGATGACCATGATCTTCTTCGCCACCGCCATGAAGGTGGAGGCGGCCCTGGACCGCTATCTGGACGATCTGAAGGGCACCGCCGACACGATCAGTACGGAACTGACCCAGGCGGCGGCGCAGAACCAGAAATAGGGGTCACCGTGTCTGTGCCACCAGCGACACCGGCTTCTTCAACCCGCCCAGCAGCAGGTTGGGCAGACGGCTATTGTCCCAGTCCACGCCCTTGGGCGGGGTCGGCCCCATGCGCAGGACGATCAGGCCGGCGGCATGGGAAATCTGGACGGTCTGGTTGCCATTGCCGTCGAACATGAACAGATCCTTGTCCATGTAAGGTTCGCTGTGCAGCACCTGCGGACCCGCCGCCCCCGGCGCGCCGAAGCCGCGGCGTTCCCGGTACGGCCCGGCCACCCACAGGCCCAGGCCATAATGCGGGTTCTGCGCCGTGCCGGTGGCCATCTGCTGCACATACCCCTTCGGCAGCAGGCGCCGGCCTCCCGCCATGCCATCATCCAGCAGCAGCCGTGCCATCTGCAGCCAGGCCCGCGCCGGCAGCATCATGCAGCAGCCGGAATGGGCCAGCCCGCCCGGCCGGTTGATCCAGACCTCGCCGCCCGGCGCGCCGATGGGGGTCAGCAGTTCCGTGCCCACGAATTCCGCATAGCGCCTTCCCGTCGCCCGTTCGATCACCAGGGCGATCAGCTCCGACGTAGCGTTGGAATAGCCATAGCGCTCGCCCGGCTTGTGCGTGAACGGGTATTCTTTGACGATATAGGCGTCATGGTCCACGGCCAGATAGGCCAGGTTCCACGGGCTGGCCGGATCGGGGCTGAAGCCCTGTTCCAGAAATCCGGTGCGCATGTCCAGTAGATGGCGGATCAGCATCGCCTGCTTGGGCGTGCCCTTCCATTCGGTGATGAAATCCGACACGCTTTGGTCCAGCGATTTCACCAGCTCCATCTGGATGGCGCGGCCGATGATCATGGCTGTCATCGGCTTGGACAGGGATTTCGATGCCAGGGGTGTGTCGGCATTCGCGCCGTTGAAATAGGCCTCGTCCTGGATGCTGCCATCATGCCAGACGATGAAGGCCTGGGCGGCGCTGTCGGCGGCATAGGCGCGCGCGGCGGCCAGGGCGTCCGCCTTGATGCTGGTCTGTCCGGGCGTCGCCATGGGCAGCGTCGCCGCCGCCCCCGCCACCTTCTCACGCGGCTGATAGAGCGCTTCAAGTGAGCCGGTGCTGCTGCTCAGGATCGCCAGACGGTCGCGATAGATCGCGTCGCGATCCGTGTCCGCCGCCAGGGCGGTGCCGGAAATGGTGCCGGACAAAAGCATGGTCAGCCAGATCGAAGCGCGCCGCATCCTCAGCTCATCCCCTTGTTCATGGAAAAAGACCGCGGAAACGTCGAAGCGGATCCGCGGTCAGTTTTCGGGAACTCTAGTGCTCGCGATGCGGGGAACCGCAGGTCGCATGGTGACGGTATGTGCATCATTCGGCCGGCGACAGGTGCGATGGCCAACTTATCCACTGGGTGGCCAGATAGGGACGGCCATATCGACCGCCGATCCGGTGTGGTCCCAAATACAAGCATACGGGCCACCCGCCTTGACAGGTGTGGTTGCAAATAATCGGTCCCATGTCTGGAGGCGGTTCGACCATGATTCTTGTGGGCAGGTGCTATCGCCGTATCGCGGCACGCGCCATCATTCCAGCCATTCTGATCGCGATGATGACGGCCTGTGTCCAGTCCGCCATGGCGCAGACCGCCCCGGACAGGGGGGAGCGCCTTTATCTGCGCTGCCGCACCTGTCACGAGGTGGCGGCGGGCAAGCCCAACAAGGTCGGCCCCAACCTGAACGGGTTCTGGGGCAAGCCGGCCGGGCATGTCGAAACCTTCAAATATTCCCCGGCCCTGCGTGACAGCGGCGTCGTCTGGGATGAAAAGACTCTGGATGTCTGGCTGACGCATCCGACCGCGCTGATCAAGGGCACGACCATGGCCTTCATCGGGCTTCCCGACAAGGCCGACCGTGATGCCCTGATCGCGTATCTGCGCCGGGCCACCAACTGACATCCCCCTGATAATGAGAAAGGGATAATCATGATCCGCACGCAGGTGGTGATCGCCGGTGCCGGCCCTGTCGGCACGGTTGCGGCCTATTATCTGGCCCGCCAGGGCATCGATGTGCTGGTGCTGGAGGCCGGGGCCGATTGCGCGCAGGATTTGCGCGCCTCCACCTTCCACCCGCCCACGCTGGAAATGCTGGACGAGCTGGAGATCACGCCCGTCCTTCTGGACAAGGGCCTGAAGGCGCCGCTCTACCATTACCGCGATCGCCGCACCGGTGCGGTGGTGGAGTTCGATTTGGGGGAGTTGGAGGGCACGACCCGCTATCCCTATCGCCTGCAATGCGAGCAATATCATCTGGCCCGCGCCCTGGCGGAAAAGCTGGAAGCCCATCCCAAGGCCGAGATCCGGTTCAACAGCCGCCTGGTTTCCTTGAGCCAGGATGATACCGGTGTCGATGTGGCGTTCGAGACGCCGTTCGCCATTGAGAAGGTGCGCGCCGATTACGTGATCGGCGCCGATGGTGCGAATTCCGCCGTGCGCAAATGGCTGGGCATCGGGTTCGAGGGTTTCACCTATCCCGAAAAGTTCCTGTGCCTGTCCACGGCGGAACCGCTGGAGGATTACTTCCCCAATCTGGCGCATGTGAATTATGTCGCCGATCCCGACGAATGGCTGGTGCTGCTGCGCGTGCCGTCGGTCTGGCGCATCCTGCTGCCGGCCACGGCCGACAGTTCGGACGCGCAGCTGGTGTCGGACGAAAACCGCGACCGCGTGTTCCAGCGTCTGATCGGCAAGACCGGCATCAAGACCTATCACCGCACCATCTATCGCATGCATCAGCGCGTGGCGGAAAGCTTCCGCCAGGGCCGCGCCTTCCTGGTGGGGGACAGCGCGCATCTGAACAACCCGCTGGGCGGCTTCGGCATGAACAGCGGCATCCATGATGCCTTTAACCTGTGCCGGCGTCTGGCCGCCATCATCACCAGCGGCCGCGCGGACGAGGCCTCGCTGGAGCAGTTCAGCCGCCAGCGCCGGGGTGCCGCGCGCAGCTTCGTCCAGGCCCAGACCATCCAGACCATGGAGATGATGAAGGAAGGCCAGGGCAGCGCCCAGGAAAAGCGCCGCGACGAGCTGCTCGCCATCCGCAACGACCCCGAACAGCGCCGCCAGTTCCTGTTGCGCCAGGCCATGTTCCAGAGCCTGGCCGACGCTGCGGCGATCGAGTGAACAAACTCCGACCTCCTGAAGGGACATGGACCAATGCAGGATGAAGCCAAGGACAGCCGGGGCTGGCGCAAATTGTTCGGCGTGCTGGGGCCCAGCACCAACACCACCGTGCAGCCCGATTTCGATGATATGCGCCCGGCCGGCGTGACCAACCATTACAGCCGCATCATCGTCTCCAACGCCCAGGCCATCAGCAACGAGTCCTTCCTGGCCGGCACCCAGGCCATCGCCGACAATACGGTGGATGCCGTGAAATCGGTGATGACGGCGGACCCGGACTATCTGGTCATGGGCATGTCGGCCATCACCTTCTATGGCGGGGCGGAGGGGGCGGCCCGGTTCCGCCGCCAGATCCGGGAGGTCAGCGGCCTGTATCTTTCCACCGGATCGGAATCTCTGGCCGCCGCCATCGCCGCCTATGGCGGGGTCAAGAAGGTGGCCTTCGTCTCCCCCTATTACCCGGTGGCGAACGCGCATGTGCGCCACTTCCTGTCCGATTACGGGTATGAGACGGTGCGCGACGTGCCGCTGCAATGCCCCTCCTGGACCTCCATCGCGCGGGTCGGCACGCCCACCTTGCGCGACGTGCTGCGCCAGCTGGACGGCGACGATGTCGATGCCATCCTGCAGGTCGGCACCAACCTGTCGATGGTGAAGCTGGCGGCGGCGGCCGAGATGTGGCTGGGCAAGCCGGTGATCGCCATCAATACCGCCACATACTGGCATGCCCTGCGCGCCAACGGCATCCAGGACAAGGTCTACGGCTTCGGCCGCCTGCTGGAGGAATTCTGAGATGCTCCACTATGATTACGTGCCGCTGCCCAAGCGCGGCCCCCTGCGCTGGCCCGACGGTAAGAAGGTGGCGCTGATCCTGACCTTCAACCTGGAAACCTGGGATCTGACCAAGGATACGGACAAGCCCTATTATGCCGGCGGTCCCGCCATCCTGCCCGACGTGCTGCCCGGCGACACGCCCGACTTCCCCAACTATACCTGGCGCGAATATGGCCAGCGCGTCGGCATCTGGCGCCTCTATGACCTGTTCGACGAGCTGGGCGTGAAGGCCAGCTGCACCACCAACGCCGTCACCTTCGAACGCCGCAAGGCGATGGTCGATGCCTGTCTGGAGCGCGGCTGGGAACTGCTGGCCCATAATTACGAACAGGGCGAGCTGCTGACCAATTTCGCCAAGCACCCCGCCAAAGAGCGCGACATCATCCTGCGCTCCATCGAGATGTATGAGCGCCATGTCGGACGCCGCCCGCTGGGCTGGCTCTCCTCCTCCCTGCGCGGCACGTTGAACACCGCCGGCATCCTGGCCGAACAGGGCTTCCTGTTCTATTGCGACCTGATGAATGACGACCAGCCCTATCCATTACAGACGGAAAACGGCCCCCTGGTCTCCGTCCCCTATTCCAACGAGATCAACGACTTCACCCTGCTGACCCGCCGCAACCTGACCACCGATGCGTTCAGGGATACGCTGATCGAGGAATTGTCGGTGCTGCTGAAGGAAGGGGAGAAGACCGCCCGTCTGATGAATGTCGGCCTGCACCCGCATGTCACGGGGCGGGGGTATCGCATCCGCGGGCTGCGGGAGTTCCTGGAATATGCCAAGGGCCTGGACGGCGTGTGGTGGCCGACGCGCGAGGAACTGGCGCGGTGGTACCTGGCCAACAGTGCAGGGCATATGCCGGGGTGAGGGGGACGGCGGTTTGGTTTGAGGGCAGGGAAGCCGGGGTGCGGAGGGGTGCCCGGCTTTTGCATTTGGGATGTCGTGTTTGGGGCCGGAAGCGGACGGGCTGGTTTCAAAATCGCGACAAGCTAAAGCGGATATGCCTCTGGGCGTCTCGCGCTTGAGCGCTAATCTCGCCAGCGCTGATCCGCTGTTCGAAAAACCTATTCCAAGCTCAAGCAGATTTGCTATAATTTCGCACAGCATTTCATTTATTCAAGAGATAAAGACGTGACAAACACTTCGAAGATTGCACTATTCCCCTTCAACACGACGATACCCCTGATTAATGGGTCTGAATTGCAACTCCCAGTGTCATCGTCTGCTCCGCTGTTCGTCGTCGGACCAAACGGCGCTGGTAAATCCGGCCTTATATCCATACTATTCCGCCGCAATCACGACAAAGCCGTTCGTATTTCCGCACACCGCCAAACGTGGATGGCAAGTAATGCGGTTCCATTCTCACCACAAGATAAGATTAGAACTGAACGTAACAATAGAGGGCAGGATAATCAGCCCGACGCACGTTGGAAGGAGTACAATGCCGCTGTTCGATCGGGGTTGGTGATTGCCGACCTTATTGAGTTGGACAACAAGCTCTCACGCCAACTCGCAGACGCATATCGATCTGGCAACGAGGCAGAGGCTGTCAAGCTCGCAGCGGAACCCCAGCCACTTGCCGAAATCACTGAGTTATTTGCTGGATCGGGCATTCCGATTAAATTAGAAATTGGAGAAAATAGCGCTATTTTTGCCAGAAAAAATGGAGGACTGCCGTACAGCATAGCACAGTTGTCAGACGGCGAGCGAGCCGCATTGCTAATCGCAGGAACGGTTCTAACCGCAAAAAAAGGCGCTCTAATACTTGTCGATGAGCCTGAACGTCACCTCCACGCATCGATCGTGACGCCACTGCTTTTGCGGCTTTTCGGAAAACGTCCAGACTGCATTTTTGTTGTTTCTACCCATGAACTCAGTCTGCCAATTGGCATGCCGACTGCCAGAACCGTTTTGGTTCGCGATTCCACATCAATAGGCGATGATGTCGCTGCATGGGACCTTGATGTGCTTGAACCGGGTGTTGAG
Organism: Niveispirillum sp. GW835-FHT14G11; assembly: GCF_058793615.1. Classification (NCBI taxonomy): domain Bacteria; kingdom Pseudomonadati; phylum Pseudomonadota; class Alphaproteobacteria; order Rhodospirillales; family Azospirillaceae; genus Niveispirillum; species Niveispirillum sp. GW835-FHT14G11. The sequence continues at coordinate 423,866 of NZ_JBXAFZ010000002.1, read as the reverse complement.
GTCGATGATGCTACCAAGGAGGCTATCATCGGTTCACGCCGAAAGATGCTATTTATTGAAGGTACGTCTGCCAGCCTTGACAAACCGCTCTATGAGTTGCTGTTCCCCGGTGTATCTATTTTCCCGCGTCAGAGCTGCCGAGATGTTGAACATGCCGTCGTCAGTGTGAGCGACGCCGAGGCGGTAACTTGGGTACAGGCATTCGGCATAGTGGATCAAGATCAGATTTCGTCGACTCAGCGTTCTTCTTTCATAGCAAAAGGGATTTACCCACTCTCCGTATACTCGGTCGAATCCCTCTATTACAGCCCGGCAATCATTGCCGCCGTCGCCCAGCGGCAATGTACCGTTGTCGGAGGCGAGCCCGCGCATATGATTCAAACCGCCAGCGCGAATCTGGTTGCGGCGATTGCCTCCGAGGTTGACAGGCTAGCCGCGCGGATGACGGAGCAGGCTGTTAAAGATAAGATTAGCATGCAAGTGCCTGACTGGAAGGCAATTCAAAGGGGCGACAACGTCAATATCACTGTCGACACACAGACGATGTACCAAGCTGAAAAAGCGCAATTGGAATCCTGGATTGCCGCCAACGATGTTGAGAAGATCGTGCGACGCTATCCAATTCGCGAAACGAGGGCGCTGGAGGCTGTCGTGACCGCTCTTCAGTTTAAAAGCCGGAGCCAGTACGAAGCTGCCGTTCGTAAGCTGGTTAGTGATGATGAGTCAATCAGGGCGACCCTGATCGGGCATTTTGGCGGGCTCGCGGCTGCGCTAGCCTAGAAAATGGCATTTTGGAAAGATAAAGTTAATCGACGCCACCGCCAGTCTGCAATGTGCATGGAAACTGTGGGTGTTCATGTGTGACCAATGAACGGCAGAAACCGGGGTCGCGCTAGAATGCCGGGGACAGCCGAAATGCGGCGCCTTGCTGCCCGAACGCTCTCCGGCCACGGCTTCACGCAGCGTTGCCGGAGCTGTTCACCTTTGCCAACAGGGCCTAATGCCCTACCGGTTGGAAACCCGCGCCGAACTCCCTGGCAATTTCCGCCAGGCGTTTGTCGCGTGTCCACAGTTTGGCGCTGGGGGTGATCAATGTCGAGGCCAACAGGCACATATCGACCAACCCGCATCCCCGGCCGTAGAGGCGCTCGCGTTCGATGAAATCGATCACTTCGCGAAGCGTGGCTTGCTTGCATGGTCGCAGCATGTCGATGCTGCGCAAGGTGCTCGCGCGTGGTTGTGGCGGCGTCCCACAGGCCAACTCGGCCGTCACCATTGGATGAATGAGTGCCAGGTCCGCCTGCATCAGCTCGACCAAGGCAGGGTTTCCATTTCTAAAATGGTCCACCCAAACCGATGTGTCGATCAGCACGTTCATGGGGCGGCGGGCTCCCCGCGCCGGGGAATGTCCTGCATGGTGGGAACGGTACCACCCAGGGCTGCCAAGCGCTTGGCAGACTGCACCCGCACATAGACCTTGATCGCCTCGCGCACGAGGTCCGACGCACTGGACACCTCCGGATCGGCATATTCCAGCGCCTGCTTATAGAGCGCATCCTCAACCGAAACTGTGGTCCGCATCGAAAACCTCACATCATACTTGATGCTTAACTACATCAATATCCGCATCGACGCAAGCGTCGGCACGGGCAGCATATCGGCCATCGCCCTGAGAGCCTTGGCCACCCTCACATAAGCTGACTTCTGCGTCTGCCTGTGGTATAAGGTCGTCATCAACGCCACCCCCATGTCACCCATTCGGAGCAGGCCCACCGCCGGCTCTGAAACGCAGCGCATTTTATGTTGCACGATGTTGCACAGAGGTGTCCGCATTCGGAGCAGGCGACCCATCCACTCCGATCACCCCTCCGGCGTGATCAACGCGACGCTTGGGAAATATGTCCGATACCGTCGGATGTCGCTGGTCAGCAGGGGGAGGGAGGCGATGGCGGCGTGGGCGCCGATGAACAGATCGGCATTCGGCCCAGATGGGATCGTCGGTGACGATATCCAACAGGATGTTGGTATCGACCAGGGTCAAGGCTCACCCCTCACCACGGGTCAGGGCCATGATCTCCTCGGTACTCGGACCCGCCCCGGCGCGGCCACGCAGGGCGGCGAACCGGCGGGCAGGGTGGGCATGGTCGACCTTGACCAGGGTGACACGCCCATCCGGTGCCAGTTCAAAATCGACGGCACTGCCCGGCCCGATGCCCAGCCGGTCGCGCAGCGGCTTGGGGATGGTGACCTGACCCTTGCTGGTGACCGTCGTGACCATGGCTGCCTCGGTTATACCCGTCGTCAACAAGGATACTTCATAGCATGCCGGCACTGTGAAAACAAAAATCCCCCTCCCCGCCATCGCGAGAAGGGGGCCGTGAACCTTGTTCCTCGGACAACAGACCTCAGAACTTGTACCCCGCCGTCAGTGTCCACATCCGCGGCTCGGCAATCGCCACCGCGGCGTTGCTGGGCGCCGTGGTGAAATACTCCTCATCCGTCAGGTTCTTGGCCGCGAGCGTCAGGCTCCAGCGATCATCGCCCGACAGCAAGGCCACCGAGGCGTTGACTAGGCCCACCGTCTCCGTCTTCACCAGATTGGCGACGGTGGAATAGTAATCATCCTGGTACTGATAGCTGCCCGAAAGGCGCAGGCGGACCGCGTCCTGCCAGAACCCAGGCGTTTCATAGGTGAAGCCGGTCTGGATGCTCCAGGGGGAGACGAGCGGCAGGTGCTTGGCGCCGGCCGTGGCGCTGTCCGACAGCGGGTTCTTGGATTTGTATTTGTCATCCATCAGGCCCAGATTGGCGAACAGGTCCAGCCCCGGTGCGGCCTTCAGCGTCAGCTCCAGTTCCGCGCCATCAACCCGCGCATTGCCGATATTGCGGATGGCGTAGGAGCCGGCGGCCACCTGTTCGGTCTGCTGCAAATCATACAGGTCGTTGCGATAGACTGACAGGTTGGCGCGCAGCCGGCCATCCAGGCCCGTCACCTTCAACCCGCCCTCATAGGCCCAGACCGTCTGCGGGTCATAGACCGTGCCAAACACCACGGGGCTGGCCACGGCCAGACCGTTGAAGCCGCCGGCCTTGAACCCCTTGGACACGGTGGCATAGGCGAAGATATCGTCATTGATCTTGTAATCGGCCCCGATCTTGGGCGACCAGGAACTGAAGGACGGGCTGCGGACCACGGGCACCAGGGTGATGGCAGGTCCCGGCGCAAAGGGCAGGTAGTTCTGGATGCTGCCATCCAGCTTCTTCTTGTCCTTGGTATAGCGCAGGCCGCCGGTGACGGACAGGTTCTCATCCACCTGATATGTGCCCTGGGCGAAGGCGGCATAGCTGTCGGTGGTGCTGTCGATGGTCTGGGGCAGGACGGGCATGGTGAAGAACTGGCCCAGCACCAACTGGTCGTTCAGCACCTGCAGGCTTTCCTCGCGGAAATAATAAAGCCCGGTGATCCAGGTGAGCTTGCCGTCCAAGGCGTCGCCCTGGAACTGGATCTCCTGGCTGTACTGGTCGGTCTGGCTCTGCCCGTCACGGACCAGGCCGTTGGGGCGGAAGCTGCCGTCAGGATTGCGGATGCCACCCGACAGGTCGAACACGAACCCGTCATCGGTGCCGACAAAGGCGGAGATGGAGCGCACCGTCATGTCGCCCCATTCGGCGGTAACGTCCAGCGACACCGCCGTCTGGTCGGTATAGCCGTCGGGTTCGGCCGTGGACTGGCTGACGAAGCGCGATCCGGCGCGGGGAATGGCATCCTTCAACGATACGGCATTGGCCGCCAGCGTCGGATAGGTGCCGGGGAAGGTGACGGGGATCAGGTTGGCGGGGCCGTCATTGCGGTCCTGGGTGCGGGTCACCGACAAGGTGGCCTTCAACCCTTCGCGCCCATAGAAATGCAGCTTGCCGCGCAGGGCCAGGTTTTCCTGCCCGAACACATCCTTATCCAGCGCCTCGTTATAAACATAGCCGTCCTGGTCACGGGTGAGGACGGAGAGGGAGGCCCCCAGCGCATCCTCGATCAGGTCGCCGCCCCAGGAGGCGGACGCGTGATAGTCGTTGTAGGAGCCGATGCCGGCCTGCATTTCGGCCCATTCATCCTCCCCCGGCGTGCGGGTCACCACCTTGATGGCGCCGGAGAAGGAATTGCGGCCATAGAGCGTGCCCTGCGGCCCGCGCAGCACCTCGATCCGCTGGATATCGGCCAGTTCCAGGTTGGACCCGGCCAGCCGGCCGCGATAGACATCATCGACATAGAAGGCGACGGCGGATTCCGACGTGACCAGCCCGCCCGACTGTTCCGACCCGCCGCGCAACCCCACCTGCAGGGTGGAGCGGCTGGCGGTGACGGGCATCAGGGTCAGGCCGGGCACGATGGAGGACAGGTCCTCGGCACTGCCGATCTGCTGATCGGCCAGGGCGTCGGCCGTCAGGGTGGTGACGGCGACGGGCGTGGTCTGCAGCGATTGTTCGCGGCGCTGGGCGGTGACGATGATCTCGTCCAGCATCAGGCTGTCGCCGGCAGATTGCGCCAGGGCGGGAAGGGCGGTGCTGCCGGCCAGAAGCGAGGCGAGCAGAAGGGTACGGCGGTGATAGCCGGGCATGTCTGAATTCCTTGATCGATGGAGGTGCAATACCGGCTGGTCAGACGACCATGCAAACGGTTTTCACTTCCAGATAGTTATCGATGGCGCCGACGCCGCTTTCGCGACCCCAGCCCGATTGCTTGAACCCGCCGATGGGCAGGGCCACATCCCAGAAGGAATGGCAGTTCACCCACACCGTGCCGGCGCGGATATCGGCCGACAGGCGCGATGCCGCCGACAGGTCCTGCGTCCAGACGCTGGCGGCCAGACCGAATTCGGTATCGTTGGCGGCGGCCACGACCTCGGCCACGTCATCGAAGGGGGCGACCACGACGACGGGGCCGAACACTTCTTCACAGACGATGGCGGATTTGGGATCGGCACCGGTGATGATGGTGGGTTCGATGAAGGTGCCGGCTGGGCCCTTCTGTCCGCCGCCCGTCACCAGGGTGGCGCCCTCGGCCACGGCCTGATCGATATAGGCCTTCACCCGGTCGGCCTGGCGCTTGCTGACCAGCGGACCCATCTGGGTCTCCGGGTCCAGGCCATGGCCCAGGCGGATGCTGCGGGCGATGTCGGCCACGCCCTTGACCACCTGATCGACGATGGAGCGATGGGCATAGAGGCGGGAACCGGCCACACAGACCTGACCGCCATTGAAGAAGATGGCGTTGGCCGCGCCCTGGATGGCGGCCGGGAGTTCGGCGTCGGGCATGATCACCACCGGCGACTTGCCGCCCAGCTCCAGCGTCACCTTCTTCAGATTGCCCCGTGCCCCGTCCAGGATGGCGCGGCCGGTCTGGGTGGAACCGGTGAAGGCCACCTTGTCGACTTGCCTGTGCGCGGCCAGGGCCGCCCCCACCACCGACCCCAGGCCGGTCACGACATTGACTACACCGGCCGGCACCCCGGCCTCCATCAGCAGCTCCGCCAGACGCAACGCGGTCAGGGAGGTTTCCTCCGCCGGCTTCAGCACCAAGGTGCAGCCGGCGGCCAGGGCCGGGGCCAGCTTCATGGCATGCATGATCAGCGGCGAATTCCAGGGCGTGATGGCGGCCACCACGCCCACCGGTTCCTTGGTGGTATAGGCCTGGATGCGCTTGCCGGCCGGCTGGTAATTGATGCTGGACGGGATGGTGTCGCCCGACACCTTGGTGCACAGGCCCGCGAAGAAACGGAACTGCTCGGCCGCCATCGGGATCTCGGCCCAGCGCCCGACAGAGAGCGCCTTGCCCTGGTCCAGCGTTTCCAGCTCCGACAGCTCATCGATATGGGCGTCGATCAGGTCGGCGATGCGCCAAAGCAGGCGGGCGCGGGCCGCCGGTACCATGCCGCGCCAGGCGCCATCGTCAAACGCCCGGCGGGCGGCGGCGACGGCGCGGTCCACATCGCCTTCATCGGCCGCGGCGATCTGCCCCAGCACCGCGCCCGTGGCCGGGTTGATGGTGGGCAGGTAACGGCCGGCGGCCGGGTCCACCCATTCGCCATCGATCAGCAACTGGTGACGCGGCTTGCGCAGCCAGTCACGCGCACCCGGCTGCGCCGGGCCTAAGTTCTCGATATGCATACCCTGACTCCCAGGTTCGATCATGAACCGCCGTTGCAGGCGTTGTTGTTCTGGGAGGTAATTGTGGGCAGGAAAACGCAAAGGGTCAGAACCGTTTTGCGGTTTATCCGCTGGGTGGAACTTGGTTTGGCGAGGATATGTTTGTCCGAACCAATATCCAATTACCCAAGCGACCATCTGGCGGACAGCGGCCCGGTGCAGGGTGGCACCTCTTTCCTTTCGTGATCACGTTTGAATACTTCAACCTGCGAATGGTTGAGCCATCCAAAATTAAATCCGAGGGGATGTGCTTCATGTCGAAGAACCGGGTGCTTATGTCCGCCCTGGCCGCCAGCCTGGCCTGTTCCGCCATTTCCGTTCAGGCAGCGGAAGGCTGGCGCAACCCGTCGCTGTCGCCCGATGAACGTGCCCGGCTGCTGGATGCGGAACTGACGCCGGATGAGCGGATCGGCCTGCTGCACGGCCCCATGGCGCTGAGCTTTCCCGGCGGTCCGCCCATTCCGGCCGGCTCTGTCGGCGGGGCCGGCTTCATCCCCGGCGTGCCGCGCCTGGGCATCCCGGCGCTGAAGGAGACGGATGCCAGCCTGGGCATCACCAACCCCGGTGACGTGCGGCCTGGCGACGTGGCCACGGCCCTGCCGGCCAGCCTGGCGCTGGCCGCCAGCTTCAATCCCAAGCTGGCCTATGACGGCGGGGCGATGATCGGCAGGGAGGCGGCGGCCAGGGGCTTCAATGTGCTGCTGGCCGGCGGCGTCAATCTGGCCCGCGATCCGCGCAACGGCCGCAACTTCGAATATCTGGGCGAGGACCCGCTGCTGGCCGGCACCCTGGCGGGCGAGAGCATCCGGGGCATCCAGTCGCAGAACATCATCTCTACCGTCAAGCATTTCAGCCTGAACGGCCAGGAGACCAACCGCCACTGGGCCAACTCCATCATCGACGAAGCGGCGCATCGCGAAAGCGACCTGCTGGCCTTCCAGATCGCCATCGAGCGGGGGCAGCCCGGCTCCGTCATGTGCGCCTATAATCTGGTGAACGGCGCCCCTTCCTGCGGCAGCGACCATCTGCTGAACAAGGTGCTGAAGGGGGACTGGGGCTATAAGGGTTGGGTCATGTCGGACTGGGGGGCCGTGCACGCCACCGACTATGCCGCCAAGGGCCTGGACCAGCAGTCGGGTGAGCAGCTGGACCAACAGGTCTGGTTCGGGGAACCGCTGAAGCAGGCAGCCGCGGCCGGCACCATCCCGGCCGCACGCCTGTCCGACATGTCGCGGCGCATCCTGCGGTCGATGTTCGTGGCCGGCCTGTTCGAGGCCGAGCCGGTGAAGCCGGCAATCGACGCCGCCGCCCATGCCGCCATCGCCAAGAGCGTGGCCGATGAAGGCATCGTGCTGCTGGCCAACAAGGGCGTCCTGCCGCTGGCGGGGACGAAGAAGAAGATCGTGGTCATCGGCGGCCAGGCCGATGCCGGCGTGCTGTCGGGCGCCGGATCGTCGCAGGTGACGGGCATCGGTGGCAATGCCCGTGTCGTGCCCATCGGCGGCGACGGCCCGATGGCCATGTGGGGGCGACAGGTATTCCACGCCTCCTCTCCGTTGAAGGCGCTGCGCGCCGCCCTGCCAGACGCCACGATCAGCTTCGCCGATGGCCGCTATCCGGCCGAAGCGGCGGCGGCGGCCAAGGGCGCCGACATTGCCATCGTCTTTGCCACGCAATGGATGGCGGAGGCGGTGGATGCCTACGACCTGTCGCTGCCGCAGGGCCAGGACGAGTTGATCCGGGCGGTGACGGCGGCCAATCCCAACAATATCGTCGTGCTGCAGACCGGTGGGCCGGTGCTGATGCCCTGGCTGGACAAGACGGGGGCGGTGGTGGCGGCCTGGTACAGCGGGCAGAAGGGGGGCGAGGCCATTGCCGACATCCTGACCGGCAAGACCAACCCGTCTGGCCGTCTGCCCGTGACCTTCCCCTCCAGCCTGGACCAGTATCCGCGCCGCGACCTGCCGGGCTGGGGCCTGCCCAAGAAGCAGCAGTTCGACGTGGTCTATGAAGAAGGGGCCGATATCGGCTATCGCCGTTTCGCCGCGCTCGGCATGAAGCCGCTGTTCCCGTTCGGCCATGGCCTGTCCTATACCAGCTTTTCCTATGACAAGCTGCGGGTGAAGGGTGGCGATACGCTGACCATCAGCTTCCAGGTGACGAATACCGGCAAGCTGGCTGGCAAGGATGCGCCGCAGGTCTATCTGACCGGCGCGGGTGGCCAGAAGCTGCAGCGCCTGATCGGGTTCGACAAGGTGGACCTGAAGCCCGGTGAAAGCCGGACCGTGACCGTGAAGGCCGATCCGCGCCTGCTGGCCAGCTTCGACGCGGCCGGGCGCCAATGGCGCATCGCCGGCGGGACGTATGAGGTGAGGGTGGGAGCATCGGCCGAAAACCTGGCCCTGTCCGGTCAAGCCAAGCTGTCCGGGCGGACCCTGAAGCCGTAACCGGCATCAGAATGGATGCGCAGTAAAACCCGCCTTCCCGGCCTTCGCCGGGAAGGCGGAAGAGATGATCAAGGGCTCAAACGATCAGCGGTTCCCGCTGTCCGGCCGCTACTTCCCGCCCGGTGCAAAGAAAAACGGCCCTCCCCGATACGCTGCGGGGAGGGCCGTGAGCCGTTGGTCGGGTGTGGCGAAGCGTCAGTTGAACAGCAGCGGCGCGATCTGTTCCAGATAGGCCCGCCAATTGATCCAGGTGTGGCCACCGCCGGTTTCGACATTGGTGTATTTGATGCCGTGATCATCCAGGATCTTGCGGAAGGGGGGCGCCATGGTGATGACGAAATCCTCCTTGCCGATGGCATAGAAGACCAGGCCGCCATCCTTGGCGCGGGCCTTCAAGGCGGCCTCGTTGGCCTTGCGGTATCTGGCCGTCTGCTCCTCGCCCATCATGCCGATGGAGAACACGCCGATGGAACCGAACACGTCCGGACGCGGCAGGCCGAACATGATCGTGTGCGCACCCCCCATCGACAGGCCGACCATGGCGCGGGTCTTCACTGCCGCCCTGGTGCGGAAATGCCTGTCGATATAGGGGATCAGATCCTTGTGCAGGTCGTTGCCGAAATCGGTATTCTCCATTCCCTGCACGCCGTCACGGGCCGGGGTATGACCCTGGGGCATGGCGATGATCATCGGCTTGGCCTTGCCGGCTGCGATCAGGTTGTCCAGGATGTAGTTGGCATTGCCCTTCATGGTCCAGGCATCATCGCTGTCGCTGTAGCCATGGATCAGATAGAGCACCGGGTACCGGTCCTTGCCCCCGGCCTCGTACCCCGGCGGGGTGTAGACATGGGCACGGCGCGTGAGGCCGCCCAGGCTGGCCGACGGATATTCCACCACCGACACCAAGCCGTGCGGCACCTCGGCCTTATAGAACTGGTTGGCCGTGGCGGCACCCGACAACTGGAAGATCGACTGCACGCCGCCAAACGCCTCGGCGAAGCGAGTGCCGCGCGGGTCGGCGATGCGCAACCCGTCAACCTTGAAATTATAGGTATAGACGCCGGGATCGACCGCGCCTTCGGTGGTGGCCACCCAATAGCCTGCCCCATCCTTGGTCATGGGCAGGCCCGGCGGCTTGCCATCCATGCCGGTGGGAACGCTGTTCATTTCCTGCGGCAGGGCCACGACCTGGCGCGCATCCTTGGCGCACAGGCGGAAGGTGACACGGCCGTCGGGCAGCACCTCCACTGACTGATATTCCAGCGGCGGCTGCATGAAGCTCCGCTCCTCGCAAGGGGCGGTATTGGGGGCGGCATTGGCGGAGATGGCGCCCAGGATCAAGGGCAGGGCCGTCAGGGCCGGAAGAATGAACGGACGCATATTCGCTCCTGAAAGGCGGATGCCCCGGGGCAGCGTTGTCCCCCGGGGCATGGCAAAGAATCAGAACTTGTACTTCGCCTGGACGCCCAGGGTCCGGCCTTCGCGCAGGCCGACATTCACCGTGGAATAGGTGAAGGACGGGGCCGGCGTGAACAGGATGTTGTTGTTCACCGTGGTGTAGCGACGGGTATCGAACAGGTTGTTGGCGAACACATCCACCGACACCGCCCCCACGGTCACGCCGGCGCGGGCGTTGAACACATGGGTTTCCTTGGTCTTCAGGACATTGCCCACATCGGACCAGACACCGGACTTGTAGTTATAGTCCAGGCGGGCGAACCAGCTGGCATCGTCCCAGGACGCGACATAGCCGTTCAACAGGATGCCGCCCGAGGCCGAATATTTGGACGTCGACGGCAGTTCATTGCCGGAGAAGTCGGAGGTGCCGACCAGGAAGGTGACCAGGGGCGCGTTGTAATCCTTGATCTTGCTGTCGTTCAGGGCACCGGCGGCATTCAGCGTGACCATGTTGGTCAGGCGGAAGCTGCCGTCGAATTCCAGGCCCTTCATGTCGGAATTGCCGCTGTTGATGGTGCCGAACACGCTGCCGAAGCCGCCGGTCGGGGTCACAAAGGTCTGGATGACCTGGTTCAGCTGGTCACGCCACTGCGAGTAATAGGCGGCCAGCGCATAGCGCAGGCGGTTGTCCACCGCCGTGCCCTTGATGCCCACCTCATAGGTCGTAACCTTTTCCGGCTTCACGAACAGGTCGATGCCCAGCGTCTTGGCGATGGTCGCCGTCTGGCCGGTATAGGTGACCACGCCGGCATTCAGCGAGGCCGGGTTGACGCCCTTGGCCACCGACGCATAAGTCATGACCTCGTCGGTCCACTGGTACTGCGCGATCAGACGGGGCAGGAAGTTCTTATACTCCTGCTGGCCCAGCTTGGAGCCGGCCTTATAGGTGCCGACCGGCACGAAGGTCGGGTCGGTCAGCACCACATCGGCCAGGGGCGAGATATAGGCGTACAGCTTGTCGATCTGATAGCGGCCTTCCACGCTGGCCGTCAGCTTGTCGGTGATGTCATAGGTGACGCCGAAGAAGCCGCCATAGGTCTTGGTTTCCGTCTTGCCGGACGGCGTGACCTGCCTGTTCAGGATCATGTTGTCCAGCGTATCGACCGTGCGGCGGCCATTGGCGCTGAGATAGGACAGGCCGGCGACGAAGCGCAGCGCCTCACCATCATCGTAGCTGGTGCGCAATTCCTGGGAGAAGTCCTTGGAAATATTCTCCACCAGATAGGCCGAGCTGAAATAGGAGCGCAGGCCGTTGGTGGCGGTATAGGCCGGGTTGGCGATGCCGGAACTGTCATAATTGCCGATATCCGACAGCGAGCCCCATTCCTCATGGTTATAGCCCGTCAGGGAGCTGACGGTGAAATTCGTGTCGGGGATGTCGTAATCGACGACCAGATGGGCATGGCGGTAATTGCGGACCAAGCCATAGCTGTCAACGCTGTTATCCTGGTCGATCAGGCGGTTGATGGTGACGGCCAGCGCGTTGCGCACGAAGCTGTCGACATTGTAATTGCCGGCCGGTGTGGTGGCGGGCAGCGACGGGACCGTGCCGCACATGAACGGGTTGAACCCGCCCAGGGTGCAGTTCTGCTGCGCCGGCACGACGACGCGGCCGGTGCTGTCGGTGACGGCGCGCGCGCTGATCAGGCCCAGGGCGGCGGGGCCGTCCTTATCATGGGAGAGGATGCCGAACGCCTTGATGGTCAGGTTTTCGGTCGGTGTCGCCATCAGCAGCAGATTGGCGTTGCGCGACGACTGGTCGCCCAGGGTCTGGGACAGGTTGGCGGCGTTCTTGTACGTGCCGTCCTTGGCGTTGTAATCGCCGGCGATGCGGAAGGACAGCTTGTCCTCGACGATAGGGCCTTCCAGTTCGGCCTGCACGCGCCGGGATTTGTGAGAGCCGGCCATGGCGGTCACGCTGCCGCCGTAATCGTTGCCCGGCTCCTTGTTTACGACATTCAGCGCGCCGGCAAAGGTGTTGCGGCCGAAATAGGCCGATTGCGGCCCGCGCAGCAGTTCGATCCGCTCCGGGTTCGACACGCTCATCACCGCGGTGGGGGAGGAGACGGGAACGCCGTCGATGAAGGTGGCGACGGGGGTGCTGTCGGTCGTGGCGGGCGTGAAACCGCGCAGGATCAGCTGCTGGAACGACCGGTCGCCGCGGCCGGAACTGTTATTGTTGATGTTGAAGCCGGGCGTCTGCTCCGACAGGTTCTGGACGGACGTGATGCCGCGCTGTTCAACCTCTTCCGACGTCACGGCGGTGACGGATACCGGCGTCTTCAGGATGTTTTCGGACCGCTTGCGGGCGGTGACGATGATTTCCTCAAGCTCCAACGGCGCATCGCTGGATTTCGGTGCTTCCTGCGCGAGGGCGGTGCCGGCCGAGATGGCCATGCCCATCGCAATCATCAGGGCCAGGCGGGACGTGCCCTGCTGGCCGGCGGACTTGACTTCCTTCATTATCGTCTCCCAGTTCTGAAAGTATCCCACAGTGATGTCACGCGGTTTGATTGTTCGCGTGTCGCGCCCATAGCTCCGCCGGCGGGTGGAATTTCTCGTTCCACCCGATTGATTGCTTCACATGCCTGCCGGAGTTCTGGATATTTTTAGTTAATCCGATGATGGGTTCAGGGTGCAAACCGCTCAAGATATTGTCCGGACTTATCCATCACGTGGACAGGCCAGCAACCTTTCGGCGGCCGATCGCCGCAGTGGTCACCCAAGCGCCATCGCCACACCCAGCACGATGGACGCGTCCTTTCCCATCACCTGCACCGACAAAGGCAGTCCGTCCGGCGACCGGCCGAACGGCACGGCGACAGCAGGACAGCCGATGAAATCGGCCAGGGCGGTGAAGTCTGCCTGATTGGCGGGCACGGGCCGGTCGAAGGCGAAGGCCGCTTGCGGGGCGGTGGGCAGCAGCACGGCGTCCACCTGTTCCAGCCAAGCAGCACCCGCGCACCGGATTGCATCCAGCCCCTGATAGGCGGCTGCCACCTTCGTAGCCGGCTGTCGCCCGCCCCAGCGCAACAGGCCCAGGAATTCGGGCGAGAACCCGTCCTCGCCATGGGCCAGTTGTGGCTCATGCGCGTTCAACCCCTCCACCTCCGACACCAGCAGGCCCAGGCGGCGGGCCTGGCCGGGCTGGTAATCGTCCAGGTCGGCATTCACGCGCCGCATGCCGTTCAGCAGCAGCAAGGCCGCCGCCTCGTCGCGTGCCTTCCAAATATGGCCGGGAGCTTCCACCCGGCCACGCCAGTCCGGTATGGCCAGCCGCAGCCCGTCCAGTTTGGGGGATGTCACATGTCCGGCACCGGCATGGGCCGCCACCAGGGCGCAGTCGCTGACGCTCCAGCCATGGACGCCGACATGATCCAGACTGGTGGAGAGCGGGATGACGCCGTCCAGGCTGATGGCATGGCGGGCCGGCTTGTACCCGGCCAGCCCGCAATAGGCGCTGGGGATGCGCACCGATCCCATTGTGTCGGACCCCAGCGCTGCCGCTGCCATGCCCGCTGCCACGGCCGCTGCCGATCCGCCGCTGGACCCGCCGGCCGTGTAGCCGTCGCGCAGGGGATTCTGCGTGCGCCCGAACCAGACATTGTCAGTGCTCGCCCCCAGGGCGCCCTCATGCATATTGGCGACGCCCAGGATGATGGCGCCGGCCGCCCGCAGCCGGGCGACGCAGTCGGCGTCCTGTTGCGCGATGCGGGTACGGTAGGCGCCGATGCCGGCATGCCAGAAGGCACCGGCCACAGCGATGTTGGCTTTTACGGCGATGGGGGCGCCGTCGATTTCCGACAGGGGTTTCCCCGATTGCCAGCGGACCGCGGCGGCGGCGGCATCGGCCAGGGCAGGTTCCGCCAGCACCTGATTATAGGCCTGCACATGTCCGTCCAGTGCCGCAATGCGCTCCAGATAGAAGCGCGTCACGGCCAGGGGGTCGATATCGCCGCGCCGGTACACATCCGGCAGACCGGTCACGCCGGCGGCGATGATCGGGTGCTGCTGGCGGGCGTCGGTCATTTGAACCGCTCGTCGATCAGGCGGATGGGCTTCTGCCGCACGTCGATCTGGGTCAGGGGGGCGGTGGCGCGGTGATCCACCAGTTCCACCGCCACCTCGATGCCGATCTTTTCCTTCAGCACCGCGCGGCTGCGCTCCGCCACGTCCTGGCGGTCATCGCCGCCGGCATTGGTCTCGGCGATCACGATGAACGTGTCCCGGCCGGCCGCGTCACGCACCGCCTTGCAGATATATTCACCGGTGATGCCGGCCACGCCATTCAGCATCGGGCCGATGGCCTGGGGGAAGATGTTGATGCCGCGGATCTTCACCATATTGTCCGACCGGCCCAGGAAACCCTCGATCCGCTTGAACCCGACGCCGATGCTGGACGCGCCCGTGCGGACCTGCGTCACGTCATGGGTGTTGAAGCGGATGATCGGGTGGATATCGTCCTTGTAAAGGCAGGTGACGACCATGTCGCCCAGCCCACCGTCGGGCACGGCGGCACCGGTATCGATGTCGCAAACCTCCAGATACTGCGCATCCTCCATGACGTACAGCCCGTCACGGTCCGGCCCTTCACCGGCGATGCAGCCCGTGTCGCCCACGCCATACCAGTCGAAACATTCCGCCCCGCCCCAAGCTGCCGACAGGCCCGCCTTGTCCTCCTTGCCCAGGTGGCCGGAGATCATGCGGATATTCAGGTCGCGGACGGGATCGATGCCCTGCTCGCACGCCACCTCGGCCAGTTTCTTGATGTAGTCGGAGAAGCCGACAATCACCGTCGCCCCGAACTCCTTCATCAGTTGCACCTGCTGGGCGGAACGGGTTTCCACGCCCGTGCCGGCCGACATGAAGATCGACGAGGTCCAGTGCAGCACGCTTTCGCGCACATAATGGCCGCCATTGATCATGCCATGGCCATAGACGGAATGGACCACATCGTCGGGGCGCATGCCCTGGAACCGGTAGAGACGGCCCAGCAGCAGGTTCTGTGCCTCCCGCCCCTTGGCGCCAAACAGCAGTACCTGGGGCTTGCCGGTCGTGCCGCTGGTGGTGTGGAACACGACGGGCGGGCGTTCACCGGGCGGATAGCTGGAAAAGGCGGAGAAATCGCCAAACGGCGGGGCAACCTCCAGGCTGGCCATGATGTCCGACTTGTCGAACATCGGCAGGGTGGCCAAGTCGGCGATGGAGCGGATGTCGCCCACCTCAATCCCGGCCTTGCCCCACAGGCGCTGATAGAACGGGGTGGCCCAGGCACGGGCCACGCAGCGCAGGAACAGGCGGTTCTGGTGCGCCGTCAGTTCATCCCGGCTGGTCTTCGTGGCGAAGCGCACGAAATCGTCACCGATGGGATGATCCTTCTGCAAGGCATCCCAGTCCACGGCGTTGAAATAGGTCCTGTGCCCGTCCATGGGTCCCTGTCTCCCGCTATTGCGTCCCTCATTCGCCGGCGCCCCCATCCGGGGGGCTTGGCTTTCGCGGCATGTGCCGCGCGGCGGCGGTCGCCGCCGTACTTCGACCGCTGGTCTCGTTCAGTCCGGCAGGCCGGCAGCACTGCGCAGCAGGCGGGCCATATCGGTCTGGTGTTCAAGTGTGTCGATGGCGGTGATCAACGGGTCGGCAAGCTCGGTGCTGCCTGCGAACTCCAGGCAGGCGCGGAACTTGCGAAGATGCTGTTCGCGGCTGAGGGGGTTGGCGGGGCTGCCCAACTGGCTGTCGACACGGGCCGGCACCACGCGGCCGTCGGTCAGCACCGCCTGCGCCAGCGCAGGCGTGAAGGCCGCGGGATCGGGATTGGCGTCGGCGACCACCCGAATGCGCGATCCCAGCGCATGCAGAGCCGGGTCGGACAAACGGCCAGGTGCGAAATCGGCCAGACCGACTGTGCCACGGGTCAGCACCACGGCCCCCAGCCAGGCGAAGCAGAGCCGGGCGTAATTGGCCGTCAGTGCCGCCGGATAGGCTGGCAGGGGCCGTCCCACCAACCGGTGGATCAAGGGCGGGGCGGTGTAGGTCAGGCTTTCCAGGTTGGCGGCCGTGACGCCATGGTCGCGCATCAGGGTCTGCAACGCCACGATGGCGCCATGGGCGGCGCGACCGGTGGGGAAGGGCTTGTGGCTGACCTCCGCGATGCGCCAGTCGTGGCCCAGCCGGGGCAGCAGGCTGGCGAGATCGCTGTCGGTCTCGAACAGCGACAGATAGCCGAAGGGGCCGTCGATGCTGCCATCGGTGCCTGGAACGCCGGCCAGTGCCAGATCGATGGCCATCAGGCTGGCCTGGGCGGCATGCGCCACCTGCAGGGGCAGGCCGGGCTTGCCCTCCACATGCGCCTGCATGGTGCCAGACGCGAAGGCCAGGGCATGGCCGAAGGCGCTTTGCGTTATTTCCACATCCAGCCGGCGCAGTCGCGCCATGGCGGCAACGCAGCCGAAGATACCGGCCGTGGCCGGGCGGAAGAATTTCAGCGGCGATTTGGACGCCAGCCCCAGGGTGGTGGCAATATCGACGCCAGCGGCCAGGGCCGCGCCGAAATCTGCACCGGTCACGGGCAGGGGCTGGCTGGCGGTATCGGCCATCAAGGCGGCCAGGATTGTGGCCAGCGGATGCACCACCGCCGCCTCATGCACGCAGTCAAATTCCTGGGCATGGATCTGAAAAGCGTTGAGGAAGGCAGCCTGTGGCGCCGACAAGGTGACGGCCCGGCCCAGCACGGGCGCCGGCCCGCCGCCGCCCCAGCCCTTGGCCACGGTGCCGATCTCCGCCGCGAACGGCGCCTTGGCACCGGCGATGCCCACCCCCAGCGTATCCAGCAGGAAGATACGCACGGCATTGCGGGCCGGTTCCGGCAGGTCCGGCCATTCCACCGACAGCGCGTGGCGCGCCAGGATCTCCGATGCATTCATGCCCCTGTCCCTCTCAAACTTCCCGGCCACATAGTCGGAAGGGGGCGGCCTTCGGCCAGTTCCAGGCATTCCGTTACCAGAATGCCGATGGACGTCGCTTCCATGCCTGCCGCCTGCATCAGGCTGCGGGCCTTGTCGATCACGCGGTCGATGGGCAGCGGATTTTCCGGGTCGCCCAGGGCGTCCGGCTGCTCATGGACCAGCAATGCGCCATTCGTCAGGTTGACGACCAAACGGCCCCCGAAACGGTTCGGATAGGCCCCGACATAGGGTTCGCCAACCGTGACCTTGGTGCGCGTCCGCAGGGTGGCGACGTCGGGGTCGGCGATCATCGGCGGGTCGAAGGCTTCCAACGTGGGCGGTCCGCCCAGCAAGGTCACGGCCACGGCATGCTGGAGGGAGAATTTGGCCTCGATCACGCTGCGCGGGGCGGGCCGGTCGCAGAAGCGCAGGGCGTCGCCATAGGTCTGGATGGCGATGCCCGCCACCTCATGCGCCTGCAGCCGCTGCCGCCCCGCCTTGGCCAGCAGGGCCAGGGCAGCGTCGATGACCGGGTGGGCATGGCGGCAGGCGGGCCAGGGCTTTAGGCTGACATCGGCGATGCACCAGCCGGCGGGGCTGGTGCCGGCCAGCAGGGATGCTGGGGTGGCACCCGGGGCCGTGGCGGCAAACAGCCCTTCCCTGCCCTCCAGGATGAAGGCGGGGCCACGCAGTCCGGCGGCGGCCATACGCGCGGCCAGCAGCCCGTCACCCGCCGCCTGGGCATTGTGGATCTGCTTGGCGTTGGATTGGGGATCGTTGCGCGTCTCCCACAGCCCGCCGGTGCGGGTGGCGGCCAGGGCCATGGCATGGGCCAGGCCGGCGCGGTCTAGGCCCAGCAGGCTGGCGCATGCCGCCGCGGCACCGATTGTGCCCGCACTGGCCGTGGAATGCCAGACGCGGTAATGCCCGTCGCCCAGCGCCCGGCCCAGGCGGATCACCGCCTCATACCCGCGCACGATGGCGTCCAGTAGGGTGGTGGAACTGGCACCCGTAGCCTGGGCCAGCGCCAGGGCGGCGGGGATGATGACGGGGCCGGGATGCAGCCGGGCCCGCTTGTCGACATCATCCATCTCATAAATGTTGCCGAGCGCGCCGTTATAGCGCGCCGCCGCTTCCGCGCCGGCCCCGCCATCGCGGCCGATCAGGCTGCAAGGCCCGCCGACCCCATCCAGGAACACCCCGGCAAGCGCATCGACCACCGGTACCGTCGCCCCGATCACCGCGCAGCCCGCCCAGTCGAGCAGGTGCAGGGTGGCACGCCGCCGCATCAAAGTCGGCACCGGGCGGGAAAGATGGTCGGCGAACTGGGCGATCAGCGTCGTCATGGTGTCCCTTATGTCCGGACATAATTGCCTCTACCATGCCGCCCACGCCGGGGGCCGAGTTTCATGGCGGCCATCCACCAGGTGGTGTTCCGGGGGGTGCGGAAGGTTGACGGCGATGTCGGGGCATGGGCTTGATCGGCATCGCAAAGTCGATGAGGAACCGCGTTTTGGCCGCCGCCCCCCTTTATCAGCAGATCGCGCAGTTGCTGCGGGCGGCCATCGCCAATGGCACCTATAAGGTGGGTGACCTGCTGCCGACGGAGCAGGAATTGTGCGCCATCCACACGATCTCCCGCCATACGGCCCGCGACGCGCTGCGCCTGTTGACGGAAGCGGGGCTGGTGACGCGGCGGCGGCGGGCGGGCACGGTGGTCACGGCCCAGACCGAGCCGCCCTTGTTCGTGCAGCCGCTGGGCGGGTTCCAGGACCTTCTGCAATATGCGCGCGAGGCGCGGTTGACCATCCTGGCCTATGAGCCGGCCCCGGCCGACGGCATGGTGGCGGGGATGGGGCTGGACCCTTCCGGCTGGCTGGAACTGCGCGGCCAGCGCTGGGATGGGACGACCATCGTGGGCATCACCCGCGTGCTGATCCGCGCCGATTGTGCGCCCAGCCAGGCGGAGATCGAGACCCACCGCACCATTGCCGACGCGATTGAGGCGCTGTTCGGCATTTCCGCAACCCGCATCGACCAGCAGATCAAGGCCATGATCCTGGATGCGAAACTGGCCCCTTTGTGCAATTGCGAGCCGGGGACGGCGGCACTGCGCACCCGGCGCACCTATCACGATGCCAGGGGCGCGCTGTTTCTGGCCAGCGAGAGCGCGCATCCCGCTGACCGTTTCGTCTATTCCATGAGTTTCAACCGGGAGCGGGGCGAATAGCCTCACCCAAATGTGAAGGTGGCCTTGCGCTTCTGACGGAAGGCGTCGCGGCCTTCGATGAAATCCTCGCCTTCGATCGCATCCAGGAATTCCGCCACCGTTTCCGGCGTATCGGTCACCTGTCCGCCCAGGACGCGGTTGATCATGCGCTTGGTGGCACGGGCGGAATATTGGCTGGCTTGGGTGATCTGGGCGGCATAGGCCAGGACGGCGGCCTCCACCGCGTCCGGGGCCGTCACCCGGTTGACCAGACCCATGGACAGCGCTTCGTCGGCCCCCAGCAGACGGCCGGTGAACAGCAGATCCTTGGCGTGGCTGGGGCCGACGGCCTGGACCAGGCGTCTGGTGTCGCCCAGCGGATAGACCAGACCCAGCTTGCCCGGCGTGATGCCCATGCGGGCATCGGATGCGGCGAAGCGCAGGTCGCAGGCCAGCGCCAGTCCCAGCCCGCCGCCCACGCAGGCGCCCTGGATCAGGGCGATGGTCGGCTTCACGAAATCGGCCAGGCCATCCATGGCCCCGGCGATGGCGCCGGCATAGGCGGCGGTGCTGTCACGGGTGGCATAGGCGGCTTCGAATTCGGAGATATCGGCCCCGGCGGCGAAGGTCCCGCCCTGGCCCTGCACCACCAGCACGCGGATGGCGGGATCGCTTGCGGCCTCGGTCAGGCGCACGGGCACCAGTTCCCACATCTCCTGCGACAGAGCATTGCGCCTGGCGGGCTGGTTCAGGATCAGGCGGCCGATGCCGTTCTCATCGCGGCGCAGGATGACTTTGTCGGACATGTCGGGATTATCCTTCGGCGCGCCGTTCGGGCCGGTAATGGGCGTGGATCAGGTACTCTGATTCTTATCGGCAAGTCGGGGCCGATGCACAAGGGCGCCATCACACCGACATCGCCACCATGGTTTTGATATCGCCTGTCCCGCGCCCGTCTGTCTGGTGGTCGCAGATGACATATTCCCTGTCCGCCGGGTGGACAGACGCCGGAATATTCCGGCGCGGCGTGCTTTCGCGATTGCCGATCCGCATGGAATTATATCAATGATATATTATTATATCATTTAGACCCGGGGGCGCAGATGTCGGTCGATCGGTCGGAGTTCAGGCAGGGGTGGAAGGTCGTCGCCGCCTCCGCGCTGGGGATCGGGACGGGGCTGTCGCCCATTCCCTTCTATACGACCGGCGTCTTCGTGGCGCCGCTGTCGGCGGAATTCGGCTGGGGCGTGGACCAGATCATGTTCGCCCTGGTCATCATGACCCTGGGCGCCATGGTCATGGGGCCACTGGCCGGAATGGCGGCCGACCGGTTCGGCGTGCGTCGGGTGGTACTGACCTCCGTGGCCCTGTTCGGGCTGACGCTGGCCGGCTTCGCGCTGTCCAACGGGTCGCTGACCCTGTTCTATATCAACTGGATGCTGCTGGCGGCGCTTGGTTCGGGCACGCTGCCCATCACCTGGACGCGGGCGGTCAATAACTGGTTCAACGCCAACCGCGGGCTGGCGCTGGGCCTGTCGCTGCTGGGCACGGGCCTGTTCGGGGCATTCGCCAAGCTGTATGCCAATTTCCTGATCGGGGAGGTGGGCTGGCGCCTGGCCTATGTCGGGCTGGCGCTGCTGCCGCTGTTGCTGTCGCTGCCCACAGCGTTCTTCCTGTTCCGCGATGTCACGGATGCGGGTGCCAAGGGCGCACCGGTGAAGCGTGCCCATCGCGGTTTCACTCTGCGCCAGGCGCTGCGCACCTACCGGTTCTGGGTGCTGGCTATCGCCTTCGTGCCCATCTCCTTCGCCGTGGGCGGTCCCATTCCGAACCTGGAGAAGATTCTGGGCACCAAGGGAATGGATGTGCAGCAGGCGGTGCAGATCGCCAGCCTTATAGGCCCGTCGGTCATTGCCGGGCGCCTGATCGGCGGCTGGCTGATCGACCGGTTCTGGGCGCCGGGCGTGGCGTTCGTGCTGCTGGCCTTGCCGGCGGGGGCCTGCCTGCTGCTGACCGGGGATGGGGTGACGCCCGCATCATCCATGGCCGCCGTGCTGCTGATCGGCTTTGCGGCCGGCGTGGAATATGACATCCTGGCCTTCCTGGTCAGCCGCTATTACGGCATGCGCGCCTATGGCGCCATCTATGGCACCATGTACGGGTTCTTCGCGCTGGGTGCGGGCTTCGGGCCTTTCACCTTCGGCCGTATCTTCGTCACGACCGGCAGCTATGATCTGGGGCTAATCTATGGATCGGTGGCGTTGCTGGCGGGGGCGGCCCTGCTGCTGACCATGGGGCGGTATCCCCATCCCGACAGCCTGCCGGCGGATGAAAGTGTGCCCGCTGCGAAGGCGGGGTGAGGGGATATTCAGCGTTCGCTTGCCGGGAGACGGTGGCCCGGTCAGATCTGGGTGGTCAGCAGGAAGCGCTGGCGGTCCTGGCTGGTCCGGCGCTTGATCTCCTCCAGCTCCCGCTTCTCGGCCGCGGTCAGCATGGCTTCGAACAGGCGATGGAAATGCTCGCGCATGGCGGCGCGTGACGCGGCGGGGTCGCGGCGGCGCAGGGCTTCCAGGATGGCGGCATGCTCATCCGTGCGGGCCTGGGCGTCCGACACGCACACGCTTTCATAGATTTCGCGCACGCGCGGCAGTTCGGTGCGCATGCGCCAGAGATTCTGCACGGTATGTTCCACCACGGGATTGCCGCCCAGCTGGGCGATGGTCAGGTGGAACTGCCGGTCCAGGGCGTCGCCGGTTTCGATGTCGCCATGCTTCACGGCGGCCATCTTGCGGACGATCTGGTCCAGCTTGGCCAGCCCTTCTTCCGTCATGTTGGCGGCGGCCAATGCTGCGGCCTCCGCCTCCAGCACGGCGCGGGCGGCGGTCAGCTCAAACGCGGACACGTCGGGCAACTGGGCCCCGGCCTCGCCCCTGGGCTTTTGCACATAGGCGCCGGAGCCGATCCTGACGGTGATATAGCCCA
Organism: Niveispirillum sp. GW835-FHT14G11; assembly: GCF_058793615.1. Taxonomy (NCBI): domain Bacteria; kingdom Pseudomonadati; phylum Pseudomonadota; class Alphaproteobacteria; order Rhodospirillales; family Azospirillaceae; genus Niveispirillum; species Niveispirillum sp. GW835-FHT14G11. The sequence continues at coordinate 401,628 of NZ_JBXAFZ010000002.1, read as the reverse complement.
GCGCCTCCAGGGCGATTTCCGCCTCGCGGATGGTGACGCGGCTGACATTGAAGCGCTCGCTCAACTCCCGTTCGCCGGGCAGGCGGCTGCCCACGGGGAATTCCCCGCTTTCGATCAGGTCCATGATGGCCTTGGTGACGGTCTGGTATAGACGCTGCTTCACTTTGGTTCGGTCCTGATCCCTGTCACTGGTCTGGAGTGTCAATATCACAAGGGCGGGACGGCGGCAAAGGCTGCCGCCGTCCCATCACCCACAGATCAGAAGCGATAACGCGCACCCAGATAGTAACGCGAACCGTAGAGATGCACCTCGCGCACGCCGCCGGTGATGGGCATATCCTCCACCCGCTCGGCATTGTTGATGTTGGACCCTTCGAACGACAGGCTCAGGTGATCATCGACGCGCCAGGTGGCGCGGAAATCGATGACGCCGGCCCCGCGCACGATACGGTTCTGTGCCGCCGCCCCCACGAATTGCTGGAAATAGGGCGAACGGTATTTGTAGATGCCCTGCAGCTCCACCGGCCCCAGCTCGTAATAGACGGAGCCGGAGACGACATGCTTGGACAGGCCGAAGATGTTGACCGGGTCGATGATGCCGGGGATGGTGCGGCCGGTGACCGGATCATACTGGTCGCCCAGACGCAGATCCTCGTTCTCGTAATTGCTGTTGGCATAGTTGTAGCTGGCCTTCGCACCCAACCCGTCGAACGGGTAAGGCAGGTCGGAGAAGCGGTAGCTGCCCGACAGTTCCAGTCCGTAGATGCGGCTTTTCGTGTCGCTGGTTTCGGTCAGGATGACCGGCACGGTGATGTCGCGGCCGCCGATATTATATTGTTCATTCACGACGCGGTTCGTGAAGCCGCCCTGGAACTTCTTGTAATACACGGCGGCGCTGAACAGGCTGTCGCGGTTCAGGTAATATTCAAAGGACAGATCGGCGTTCCAGGACAAAAGCGGCTTGATGGCCGGGTTGCCGGCGGCCGTGATCGACCGGATGGCCTGTTCGACAGAGGTGAAGCTGGTGCCGCTTTCCAGGGTGAAGGTGCGGCCGGCCCCCAGATCTTCCGGGTCGGGCCGCGACATGGCGCGGAACAGGCCCAGACGGATACGGAAATCCTCCGCCACATCGAAGGCGGCATTGAAACTGGGCAACCAGGTGTCGTTCTTGCCCGTGAAGGTCAGACTTTCGAACTGGCCGTTGGAGACCAGGCGGATGCTGCCATCCGGATTGCTGACCACATTGAAGCCGCCGCGCAGACCAATCGAATTCACCTCTGTATGGACATAGCGCAGGCCGATATTGCCGCTGACCGGAAGGTCGCCCAACTGGGTCTCATATTCCGCCATGCCATAGAAGGCTGTGGCCTTCTCCACCATGTCGCGATTGCCGATGGCACGCTGATCATCACTGCGGCCCGGATCGGCCGTACCGATCAGGGAATTCATCAGGCAAGAGGCATCGAAGGCCGCCCAGGAGGAGATGGGCGTGCCCTTGGCATCCTTCATGAAATCCTTCTGCGGGAAGGCGATTTGACAGGCCCGATTGGCGGCGGCGATCGCAGCCGCATCGGTGATGTTATATTCCTTGCGGTCCTGCGGCACGTCGCGGAACGCATGCTCACTATAACGTCCGCCGGCCTTCACCGCCGTGATCGGCCCGTCATTCAGCGTATAGGTGGCGTCCAGCTTGCCGGCGTCGATCTGGTCCCAACGGATCTGTTCCGTCCGGCGCACGCGGGCGGCGGCGCTGAAATTGGCGTGACGGGTCACGTCATATCCACCGCCAACCCCGATGGTCGGAAGCCAGCCATTGCTGGCATCGTAGGTGTAGGGCACGCGCTGACCATTGATCACGCCGGCAATGGCGGCACCATTGATGTCGGTAGCGTTGGAGCGCATCCGCACTTCCCGGTCCAGACGCGACCGGTAGGTGTCTGACCAGCCGTAATCGGCGGTAACCGTCAGGGCATCAGTCAGGTTGACAGCGACATTGATGCCGCCGCCATCATATTTCTCGACCTGGTAGCGCTCCATCGGCGTGGATTCCAGCGTGGAGTTGCCGGAATAGGCCAGCAAATTGCCCATGCTGTCGACGGTGCGGTTGGTGATGCCGCGCAGCGTTTCGGAGAAGTTCAGCTGCTGCCGATCTTCCCAGAACTTATAGACCGAGTTCTGATAGTCGAGATTGATATCCAGCCAGTCGCGCGGCCGCCATTGGATGGAGCCCATATAGGCTTCGCGGTCATCATGTTCGCTGATCTGCGCGAAGGTGCGGCTGCCCGGCGCCAGATAGAAGGGTGTACCCGCCGCCGTGGCGCCCGAGGCATAGCTGGCCGGGGTGACTTCCGGGCAATTGGCCGTGGCCGCACTGGTCAGGCTGCCATTGCAGGCGACCCAGGTGGAACTGGCTGTGTATAGCTCTTCGGGATTGTTGCTCTTGCCCTTCTGCACACCGAACGCAATGCCCAGTTCGCCGGCATTGCCCAGATCATACTGGTCGACATAGGTGCCGGTGCCGCGCCAGCCCAGGCCATTCTTGTCCTCAAGCCGCTTGTCATAGGACTGGTAGATGCCGCGCCCTTCCACCTGGATGCGCTGTTTGCCGAAGGTCAGCGGCTTCATGGTCTGCATGTCGATGATGCCCGACACGCCGCCTTCCACGAAATCGGCCTGCTGCGATTTATAGATGGCGATACCGTTGATCAGTTCCGACGGGAACATGGAGAAATTCACCGACCGGTCGCCGGAGCCGTTGCTGGCCTCGCGCCCGTTGAAGGTGGTGGCGCCCAGGAAGGGCCCCAGGCCGCGCACGGCGATTTCCGAGGCGCCGCCCTTTTCGCGGTGGGTGGCGGCACCGGTAATGTTCTCAATGGCTTCACCCACCGACAGGGCCGGGATATCGCCGATATCATCCGATGACAGCACGTCGGACACGACGGAGGCTTCGCGCTTCTGTTCGATGGAGCTTTGGATCGCGGCCCGCACACCGGTGACGATGATTTCTTCCAACACCGTCTCACCGGCGGCGGGCGCTGCCGTCTGGCCCTGGGCGGCGGCGGCCACTGCCGCCAATGCCACGCCGCAGAACAGGCCCATGCGCACAATGCCGGCGCAATTGTTCATTCGCTTTGCCACGCGTTCCTCCCTCATCACTGTCTTGGTCACAGGTTCTTATTAAGGTGAACCCCTAAATCGACCCGACCAGCATGTCAACCAGATTTCCATGCCAGTTGGTCGGAATATTCACGGACCAATTGGCTGGTCCGGTTGTCAGGACGCTGTGCGTGACTGGTATGGGGCGGGCAAACCCGCGAAAGGGCGGGGGCTTGGCCGTCATACCGGTGGGCCGGGTTGGTGGGCCGGCTAGCTGGCCCTGCAATTTGGTCCGTTAAACAGGTTGACAGATTGGTCTAAATTGGTCTGAATGCCGACCAATCCGATGCGAGGTCAGAATGTCCCGATCCCTTCGATCCCTGCTGCGCCTGTCCATCGCCCTGCCTTTGCTGCTGGTCCTGCCGGCCTGCGCCCCGCATGCGGCGGGGCCGGCCAAGGCGGCGGTCACCCAGGGTCGCACCCTGCTGGCCCATGATCCGGCGCAGTTCCAGGCCCTGCTGGCGACGGCCAAACCGGGCGACCGGCTGGTGCTGGCCGACGGGGTCTGGCGGGATTTCCGCATCGATTTCTTCGCGCAAGGGACCGAAGGGGCGCCGATCACGCTGGCCGCACAGACGCCCGGCAAGGTGATCTTGTCGGGCAAGTCCAACCTGCGGCTGGCAGGATCGCATCTGGTGGTCACAGGGCTGGTGTTCCGCGATGGCCATACGCCGACGGGAGAGGTGATCGCGTTTCGGGGGGAGAAGGGGGCGGCGGCCAGCCAATCGCGGGTCACCGAAACCGTGATCGATGCCTATAACCGCCCGGCCCGGCAGGAGAGCGACCATTGGGTGGCGCTCTATGGCAGCGACAACCGCTTCGACCACAATCATATCGTCGGCAAGACCAATCAGGGCGCGACGCTGGTGGTGATCCGCGACCCGCAATATGGCCTGGATAACCGCCACCACATCGACCACAATTATTTCGGTCCCCGGCCCAGCCTGGGTTCCAACGGTGGGGAGACGATCCGCGTCGGCACCAGCCACCAGTCGCGCAGCGATAGCCATACGGTGGTCGAATATAATTACTTCGAACGCTGCGACGGGGAGGTGGAGATCATCTCCAGCAAGTCGGGCGGCAATGTCTATCGCGGCAATGTCTTCATGGAATCGGCCGGCGCCCTGACGCTGCGCCATGGCAACGGCAATGTTGTGGAGGACAATGTCTTCTTCGGCAACGCCAAGCCGCATACCGGCGGCATCCGCGTCATCAACCGCGACCAGATCGTCCGCAACAATTACATGGAAGGCTTGGCGGGCAAGAGCTTCGCCAGCGCCGTGGCCGTGCTGAACGGCGTGCCCGACGGGCCGATCAACCGCTATGACCCGGTGGTCAATGCCCAGATCACGAACAACAGCATCATCGACGCGGCGTCCATCGAACTGGGCGCCGGGGCGGACAAGGAACGTTCCGCCCCACCCACGCAAAGCCGCTTCGCCGACAACCTGATCACCGGCGGCCCGGAAGAGATTTTCCGGGTTCTGGATGATGTGTCGGGCATCGCGTTCGACGGCAATGTCCAGACGCCGGTGAAGAGGCCGGCATTGGCGGCCATCACCCGCCGGGCGGTGGAGCTGCGCCGGGCGGAGAATGGGCTGCTGTACCCGACCGATCCGGCCCTGGCCGATATCGGCGTGCGCCGCGACCTGAAACCGGTGGCGAAGGACGATGTCGGTGTGCCCTGGTATCCCAAGCATGTGGCGCAGGCCGGGTTCGGCACCGGCCGCACCCTGGATGTGGCGCCGGGCGACGGCACCCTGTCCGCCGCCTTCGCCAATGCGGGTGCTGGCGACATCCTGTCCCTTTCCGCCGGGCTTTACCGGGTGGAGGAGGTGTTGCCCGTGTCCAGGCCGCTGTGGCTGCGCGGGGCCGGTGACATCCGCTTCTCCCGCCCCACCCTGTTCCGGATCGAGGAGGGCGGGTCCCTGCGCCTGACCGGTGTCACCATTAGCGGGGCCGATGCGCCCGATGCCGCCGGCAATGCCGTGATCCGCACTGCCGATGGCCTGGGCCGCAATTATGAGCTGCGGTTGGAGGACAGCCGTTTCACCGGTCTGGACGTCAACAATGCCTTCCATGTCGTGGCGGCGGGCAAGGGCTCATTGGCCGGCCTGATCCGGGTGGAGGGTTCGAGCTTTCAGGACATTTCCGGCACGGCGTTGAAGCTGGATGCGGAGACCGACGATCTGGGCCTGTACAATGCCGAACGGGTGGAAATAGCACGGTCGGAGTTCAGCAATGTGAAGGGCGGGGTCCTCTCGCTCTATCGCGGCGGCAAGGATGAAAGCACCTTCGGCCCGAAGCTGGACTTTACCGACAACAATCTCACCAAGGCCGGTTCTGGCACCGACAACCCGTCGCTGCGCCTGCATGGCGTGCAGGCCATCCGCATCACCGGCAACCGCTTCACCGACAGCGGTGCGATCAAGCTCACCCGCACGGTGGGGGAGCCTGTGGTCACCATCCAGGACAATGAATTCAAGGGCACGCCAGCGCCATAGGCCAAAGGCCCTGATGGGAGGAAAAAGATATGTATCATCGCCATCCGTTTGCCCTGGCCGCCCTTGCGGTCATGGCCGTGGCGCCGACGGCACTGGCCGATACGGCCCCCGTCCTGGTGGACGAGGCCGGGCGGCAGGCCATGCGCGACGCCCGCCAGAACCCGCTGTTCGCCGCCGAATTTACCCGCGCCCTGGCCACGGTGGAAGCCGTGCGCCAGGTCGGCATCCAGGTGCCCCTGCCCAAGGATCCCGGCGGCGGCTATACCCATGAACAGCATAAGCGCAATTTCCGGGCGCTGTACGATGCCGGCGCGCTGTACGCCATCACCGGTGACAAGGCCTATGTGGAATTCAGCCGCGACATGCTGCTGGCTTACGCGAAGGTCTATCCCGGTCTGGGCCCGCATCCGGCGGGACGGGGGGAGATACCGGGCCGGCTGTTCTGGCAGACGCTGAATGACAGCAACTGGCTGTTCTATGCCGTCCAGGGTTATGACGCGGTGCGCGCCGCGATGGCGGAGAAGGACCGCAAGATCATTGAGGATAAGGTGTTCCGGCCCATGGCCCGGTTCCTGTCCGAAGGGTCGCCCAGAAACTTCAACCTGATCCATAACCATGCCACCTGGGCCGTCGCGGCGGTGGGCATGACAGGTTACGTCCTGCGTGACCGCGATCTGGTGGACAAGGCGCTGCTGGGCCTGGACAAATCGGGCAAGGCGGGGTTCCTGAAACAGGTGGACCAGCTGTTCTCGCCCGACGGCTATTACGAGGAAGGGCCGTACTATCAGCGCTATGCGCTGCTGCCCTTCATCGGCTTCGCCCGCGCCATTGAGCAGAACGAGCCGCAGCGCGGCATCTTCCAGCGCCGCGACGGCGTGCTGCTGAAGGCGGTGCGGACCACCGTCAACCTGACCTATGGCGGTCTGTTCTTCCCGCTGAACGATGCGATGAAGGATAAGGGGCTGGCGACGGAGGAACTGTATCAGGCGGTGGCCATCGCCTATGCCCGCACGGGCGACACCGGCTTCCTATCGGTGTCGCAGATGCAGGGAAAGGCTGTGCTGACGCCCGATGGCGCCGCCCTGTCGGCCGCGGTGGCCGCCGGCAAGGCCACACCCTTCGCCTTCACCTCCCAGAACCTGGGCGACGGGCCGGATGGCAGCCATGGCAGCCTGGCCATCCTGCGCGCCGGCACTGGGCCGAAACATCAGGCGCTGGTGGCCAAGAACACCGCCCAGGGCATGGGCCATGGTCATTTCGACAAGCTGTCCTGGATCTTTTACGATAATGGCGCGGAGGTGGTGGCCGACTACGGTGCCGCCCGGTTCCTGAATATCGAGAGCAAGGCCGGTGGCGTCTATCTGCCGGAGAATAAAAGCTGGGCCAAGCAGACCATCGCCCACAATACCCTGGTGGTGGATGAGACCAGCCATTTCGACGCCGACCTGAAACGCGCCCAGCCGCTGGCGCCCACGCCGCTGTTCTTCCACGCCGATGATGACATGCGCATCGTGTCGGCCCGCATGGAGGGGGCCTATCAAGGTGTCGCCTTCACCCGCACAATGGCGCTGCTGGGCCATGCGGACCTGGACAAGCCGGTGGTGATCGACCTGCTGAAGGTGGCGTCGGATCATCCGGTCAAGCTGGACCTGCCGCTGCATTACCGCGGCCACATCATGGATGTGGGATTCCCCCTGGCCTCCAACATCGATACCCGCCCCGTGCTGGGCAAGGCGGCCGGGTACCAGCATGTCTGGGTGGATGCGACGGGCAAGCCGGAGGCCGGTAACGCGACCCTGACCTGGCTGCTGGGCGACCGGTTCTATACCTGGCGCTTCCTGCCGCAGGCGGGTGCGACCGCCATTCTGGCCGAAAGCGGGGCCAACGATCCCAACTTCAACCTACGCCGCGAACCGATCCTGATCCAGCGGTTGGACAATGCCAAGGAGGCCAGCTTCGTCGGCGTGCTGGAACCGCACGGGGAATATAATGGTGCTGCCGAATTCACCCTGCGCGGCCGCACCCGCATCACCGGCCTGAGCCATGTGGAAGGGGCGACGGGTGATGTCATCACCCTGACGCTCGCCACCGGCGCCCGCCTGCGCTTGGCCGTGTCCGCCGATCCCGCCAGGGAGACCTGGCACGAGGTGGCGGTGGAGGGCCGCACGATCCGCTGGCAGGGGCCGTTTGCAAGGGTCGACGAGAACGCCAAGAACGGGGAGGTCAAGCCGTGAAATTGCCCAATCTCAGATGGCTGATCATCGTCCTGATCGGCGTGGCGACCGTCGTGAACTATATCGACCGCAATGCGCTGGCCGTGATGTGGCCGGAGATTGCACCGCAGATCGGGGCGACCAAGGAAGATTACGCCCTGCTGGTTACCATCTTCATGATCTTCTACGCCCTGGGCCAGTCGCTGTTCGGGCGGCTGTTCGACCGGATCGGCACGCGCATCGGCTTTGCCCTGTCCATTGCCGTCTGGTCGGTGGCCATCGCCCTGCATGCCGCCGCCAGTTCCGTTCTGACCTTCAGCCTTTTCCGCGCCCTGCTGGGCGTGTCGGAGGCGGGTGCCTGGCCGGGCGCCGCCAAGGCCAATGCCGAATGGTTCCCGGTGCGCGAACGCGCCTTTGCCCAGGGCCTGTTCAATGCTGGCGCCTCGCTGGGTTCCATCGTGTCGGCCCCGCTGATCGCCATCCTCTATCTGGCTATCGGCTGGCAGGCGACCTTCCTGCTGGTGGGCGTGCTGGGCTTTGCCTGGCTGGTGCCCTGGCTGCTGGTCTATCGCGCCGGACCCGAAAGCCATCCCTGGATCACTGCGGCGGAGCAGGAACATATCCTGTCCGGCCGACAGTCGGCAGGTACGGCAGCCGGCAGCGATTATGCCCCGACCTGGGGGCAAATCCTGCGCCACCGTGAAAGCTGGGCGGTGATCCTCTGCCGGTTCTTCATCGATCCGGTCTGGTGGCTGTTCGTTTCCTGGCTGCCCATCTATCTGGCCGAAACCTTCGGCTTTGATATCAAGCAGATCGGCCTGTTCGCCTGGGTGCCCTATGTCGGTGCCATGCTGGGCAGCCTGTTCGGTGGCTGGCTGGCGGGAAGGCTGCTGCGCCGGGGTTGGGCGGTGGGCCGGGTGCGGCGCACGGTGATCACGCTGGGCGGGGTGATCATGCTGCCGTCGCTGCTGCTGACGGCCAGTGCCGCCACGCCGCTGGCCGCCGTGCTGCTGATCGCCGTCATCCTGTTCGGGTTCCAGACGGCCATCGGCAATATCCAGACCCTGCCCAGCGACCTGTTCGCCGGCCGTTCCGTCGGCACGCTGGCCGGGATTTCCGGCACGGCGGCGGTGGCCGGCGTGCTGATCACCACCTGGCTGGTGCCCGCGATGACCGCCCAATCCTATGCGCCGATCTTCGCGCTGGGCGCGTCGCTGGTGCCGCTTTCCATTCTTTCCGTCTGGCTGCTGGGCGGGCGCCTCACGCCCGTGACGCCGGACGCATCCCCGTCATCGAAGCAAGGAGCAGGAGCATGAAGCTCAAGGACAAGGTCGCCATCGTCACCGGCGGCGGCCGCGATATCGGCCGCGCGGTCTCGCTGCGGCTGGCGGCAGAAGGTGCCGCCGTGGTGGTGAATTACTGCAACGGTACCGACAGTGCGGCAGAGACGGTGCGTGCCATCGAAGCGGCGGGTGGCCGGGCCATCGCGCACCGGGCCGACATGACTAGGCAGGAAGATGTCGCGGCCCTGGTGACGGCGGCTACGCAAGCCTTTGGTGAACAGATCGACCTGCTGGTCAATGTCACCGGCGGTATGGTGGCGCGTAAGGTGCTGGCCGACATGGATGACGATTTCTTCAGCCATGTCATGGACCTGAACGTCAAATCCGCCTTTCTGGCCACCAAGGCCGTGGTGCCGCTGATGAAGCAGGGGGGCGCAATCGTCAACTTCTCCTCCCAGGCCGGCCGCGATGGCGGCGGCTTCGGCGCATCCGCCTATGCCACGGCCAAGGGGGCAGTGATGACCTTCACCCGCGCCATGGCCAAGGAACTGGGCCCGACGGGCATCCGCGTCAACGCCGTCTGCCCCGGCATGATCAGCACCAGCTTCCACGATACGTTCACCAAGGCGGAGGTGCGCAAGGCGGTGGCGGGCGCCACCCCCCTGCGGCGCGAGGGCGTGGCGGAGGAGGTGGCGGATCTGACCGCCTATCTGCTGTCGGACGAAGCCGGGTTCGTGAATGGCGCCTGCATCGACATCAATGGCGGCACCTTCTTCTCCTGATGATGTGGCACCCCGGGGGCCGGCCTCAGGGTGCCTTCGCCTCGCGCAGCACCGACCTGTCGATCAGCGTTTCCAGCTGCGCACGGTCGCGGGCAGGGCGGTTGGCCTGGGCCGCCAGCCATTTCTCCTCCGCCACCATCACGTCCAGCAAATCGTCGGGCAGGGATGCTGGAAAACGGTGGTGGTGCCAGGCGGCGGCGACCAGATCGTGGGGATAGCCGCTGGAGGTGGCGACCAGCGGCCAGATATTCGCCGGTTCCTGTGCAGAAACCTGCGCGGCAGTAATCAGCCGGCGCACGAAATCCACGATCTGTGCCCGGCGGACGGGATCGGCCAGGGCCTGGGCCGTGGTATTGAGATTGTACAGCTCACGATAGACGGTGGGGTCCGACAGGCTGACCCCATCATCGCCCAAAGCCAGCAGGCTGCGCTCACTCTCCGGCTCCCAGATGGCCACCGCATCCACCGTGCGCGCCGCCAGGGCCGGTTCCATCTCGCGCGGACGCAGGGGGACCAGCGTCACCTCATGCATGCCGATGCCGGCACGGGCCAGCAGCCGGTCCAGGAAATAGGCGGCCGACGTCCGCTCGAACACGCCGATGCGTTTGGCCCGCAAATCCTCTGCCTTCGCAATACCGGCCGACCGGCGGGCGACGATCCGGTACAGGCCCTCCGTCACTGTCAGGATGATGCGCAGGTCGGGATTGGCGACGGATGCGCGCAGCGCCTGGGTTTCCGCCTGTGCGGCCAGATCGGCGCGGCCCGGCGCATGGTCGAAGCCACCGGCGGGGGCCGATCCTGCCGCTTTGAACAGATTGTCGACGCCGCCACTGGCGAAAACCGCAATGTCGGGGCCGGCCTGCTGGATGGCGTAGAGCACGGGCCCAACCTCCATCACGTCGTGACGGCCCACCACCTTCAGCGGTTCTCCCGCACTTGCCATGCTGCCAGCCAGGAGCAGGGTGGCCAGTCCCAGGGTTCGGATCAACCGCATATTTCCTCCTGCCAATGATGATTTATGTTCGTTATTGTATAATCAAGTTCGTTATGATGCCGCAAGAGTATCGATCCTGTCGATTTAAACGATTGGACGCCCCCCACGCCCTTCATGTGAAGGTGCTGCAAAAGCGCGGTCCGCAAAAGGTTCGCGATGTGAACGGGAGGGCAGAATGCGGGATAATCAGAAGACTCTAATTACGTCCGGTCACGGACGCCGGCGGTTGGCAACGGCGGTGGCAGCCCTGTCGGCGGGCCTGCTGACCACGAACGGCGTGATCGCGCAGGAAACCCCGGCTGAAGAGATCGAACTGTTCGAAATCATCGTCACCGGCACGCGCATCAGCGGCTTCGCCGCCCCCACGCCGGTGACCTCCATCGGTGAGGCGGAGCTGGAAACACGGGCCATCCGCAATCTGGCCGACATCATGTTCGATACGCCGACCCTGAAGCCGGCGCAGAATAGCGGCCAGTCGAGCCAGCCCATCGGCGCCAGCAATTTCGACCTGCGCGGGCTGGGCCCGAACCGGACCCTGATCCTGGTTGATGGCCGTCGCTTCGCCGCGACCGATCCCACCGGCGGCATCGACGTCAATGTCATCCCGGCCGCATTGATCAAGCGACTGGAGATCGTCACGGGTGGTGCCTCGGCGGCCTACGGGTCGGACGCGGTGTCGGGCGTGGTCAATATCTTCCTGGATGACCGGTTCGAGGGGGTGAAGGGTTCCGCCCAGTACAGCCAGTCCAAATATGATGATCACCACAAGCCGGCGGCATCGGTTGCCGTAGGCAAGGCCTTCGGCAATTTCCATCTCGTCGTCTCCGGCGATTACTTCAAGGATGACGGGCAACTGGCCCAATCCTCGCGCCCCTGGGGTCGGGATGATTACGCCGTGCTGACCAACCCGGCCTATCCGGGCACGCCCGGCCAGACCCGCCTCGTGGTCGCACCGGATGCCCGCTTCTCCCAGATGACCTTCGGCGGTGTGACCGCGTCCAATAGCATTGCGCCCCTGCGCAATCTTCAGTTCGGGCCGGGCGGCACGGTGCTGCCGTTCAATCGCGGTACCTATGTCGGCGGCACCTTCATGTCGGGCGGCGATGGGGCCAGCCTGGCCGACACCGCCAACATCTCCCCGGAGATCGAGCGCGGGACCGGCTTCGCCAAGCTCAGCTTCGATGCGACGGAGGATCTGACCTTCTACGCCGATGCGCTCTATTCCCGCGCCGACATCTATTCCGACGGCACGACGGCCACCGACAATGGCAATATCCCCATCCAGCGGGACAATGCCTTCCTGCCCACCCAGATCCGCAACATCCTGGTCGCCAACAATCTGGCCCGCTTCTCCATCGGCCGCGTGGGCGGGGAAGAGGGGGCGTTCTTCAACACCGTGGAGAACGAGGTCCAGCGGTATGGCCTGGGCGTGAACGGCACGTTCGGCGATGGCTGGCGCTGGGATGCCTCGGCGCAGTTCAGCCGGGTGCGCTATTACCGCGAGGATGGCAACAACCGCAACAATGCCCGCTTCACCCTGGGCGTGGACAGCGTCATCAACCCGGCCACGGGCCAGCCGATCTGCCGCGCCCTGCTGAACAATCCCAACCCGACGGCGGCCCAGGACCCGTATGGCGACATCCGCGCCTGCGTGCCCATCAACCTGTTCGGTGCCGGGTCCATGTCGCAGGCGGCGTTGGATTATATCGGCGGGGTCGCCATCCTGGATGCCCATCAGGAACAGGATGTCTATGTCGCCAATGTCGAGGGCTCACCGTTCGCGACCTGGGCCGGCGACGTGTCGGTGGCCGTCGGCATCGAATATCGGCGGGAAGCGGTGCGAGCCACCAATGACGATGTCTCCAAGCGTTCCGGTTGGAAGACGGTGAACCCGCAGGCGCTGCGCGGCTCCCTGAACGTCAAGGAGGGCTATGCGGAAGTCGTTGTGCCCCTGCTGAATGACAGTCCCTTCGCCCGGTTGCTGGACCTGAACCTGGCCGGCCGTGTCACCGATTATTCCACCAGCGGCCGGGTGGAGACCTGGAAGGTCGGGGCCAATTACCAGCCGATCGACGATATCCGCCTGCGGGCCACCTTGTCGCGCGATATCCGCGCCGCCAATATCAACGAACTGTTCTCCGGCCAGAACCAGCTTATCAATACCATCATCAATCCGAACACCAATGTCGCCCTGTCGACGCCGCAACTGACGGGCGGCAATCCCAACCTGCGGCCGGAGCGCAGCAAGGCCTTTACCGGCGGCGTCGTCTTCCAGCCGGAATGGCTGCCGGGCTTCCGCACGTCCTTCGACTATTTCTCTTTCAAGATCGAGGATGCGATCACGGCGCTGACCGGTCAGCAGATCGTCGATGGCTGTCTGAAGCAGAAGCAGGACAGTCTGTGCAGCGCCATCACTTTCGATGCCAATAATGTCATCACCCGGGTGGAGGCGACGCTGCTGAACGCGGCGCGGTCGACGGCCAAGGGCTTCGATATCGAGGCGGCCTACAGTTTCGACCTGGACGAGGCCAAGGTGTCGGTGCGTGGCCTTGCCACCTATGTCGATGAACTGACGGTCAGCAGCAATGGCATCACCACCGATTTCGCCGGTACCGTGGGCAGCACCGGCACGCTGGGCCCGGCGGGCGGTATCCCGAAATGGCGCGGTACGCTGTCGGTCGATTATGTGGCCGACGACTATGCGCTGGGAGCGGTGGTGCGCTATATTGATGGCGGCAAGCTGAATGTCGCCTATGTTGAGGGCGTGGATATCGCCGATAACAGCATTCCGTCGCGCACCTATGTCGATATCAACGGCAAGATCAGCGTAACCGATGCCGTGGATATCTATGGCGCCATCGACAATCTGTTCAACAAGGCCCCCCCCATGACCCCCGGTGCGGTGACGGCCCCCAGCTACGCCTCCTCGGTCTTCTATGATCGTATCGGCCGCACCTATGCGGTGGGGGCGCGGTTCAAGTTCTGAGGAAGGGCACTTACTAAAATGCCCGCCAACCCGAACGGATTGGCGGGCTTTTCGCTGTCTACCCCCGTCCTAAAAACGGCTGTCCGATGGGCAGGATCACGCTTTCCAGCACATTCACCTCCGGCGGCATCGCGGCGATGCAATGGACGAGTTCGGCCACCTGTTCGGGGCGCATTGATTGTTCGGCGCTCATCCGCTCCAGGCCCGGCACGAAATTGGTGATGGTGGAACCGGGATGGATGATGCAAGCCGTGATGCCATGGTCGCGCCCGTCCAGCGCGATGGAGCGGGTCAGGCCGTCCAGGGCGAACTTGGTCGTCGTATAGGCCGCCGTATGTTCGCGCGGCACCAGGGCGGAGATGCTGCCGACCAGAAGGATGCGGCCCCGGCGCCGCTGCTTCATCATCCGCACGGCGGCACGGCAGCACAGGAAGGCGGCGGTGAGGTTGATGTCCAGTACTTCCTGCCAGCGCGCCAGGCTCAAATCCTCCAGCGGGGTCTTGTCGGCGATGCCGGCATTGCTGACCAGCAGGTCGGGGGGGCCAAACTCTTGCTGCACGGCGTTGAACAGACCGTCCACCTGGTCCTCGCGCGTTACGTCGGCGGCGTGAACGCATGCCGAGCCGCCGGCCGCCTGGATTTCCGCGACGATGCTGGCCAGCTTGTCGCGGCTGCGGGCGACCAGGGCCACCTTCATGCCGGCTGCGGCCAGCCGGCGGGCGACGGCCTCACCGATGCCGGAACTGGCGCCGGTCACGATGGCCACGTGTTGGGAGAGGTCCTGCATCGACGATCCTCGTTGCTGATGGTGATGGTCTCTCGATCCGCCGCATGAGATGTGACATGATCTAATCAATTCCAGCATAGACAAACGATCTGGGTGCATCATGCCGGCGGATCAGAACGCCATCCCGTGCGATGGCTGTATTCAATGCTGCAAGAACGATCAGGTGATCCTGCATCCCGAGGCGGGGGACGACCTGTCCTTCTATCGCTGGGAACCGATCGCCTCGGCCCTTTATCCCGGCCGGACCATGGCCGCGCTGAAGCGCGATCCCATCACCGGCCACTGTACCTATCTGATGGCCACGGGCTGTTCGATCCATGAAAAGCGGCCATCGGTCTGCCGCCGGTTTCACTGTGCCCGTACCGCTCTGGCGCTGGAAAAGCTGCCGCACCGCACGCGCAAGATCCTGCGCCGGCGCGGCGATGTGTTCGACGCCGACCTGCTGGAACGCGGCCGCGACCGGCTGCAGCGCGCCCGCGAGATGGGGCTGGAACAGGTGCTGGACACCGATCAGCAGGTCGCAGCCTTCGAACGCATCGCGGCGATGACCAAGGCGCGTTAAACCCCAGCCCCATGCAGCACCCGGATTTCGGCGTAGGAGCGCAGGCCGGCCAGGCCCATGCCGCGGCCGATCCCGGATTCCTTGAAGCCACCGAAGGGCAGGTCGGGCGCGGCACCGCCATGGCCATTGATCCAGACGGTGCCGGCCTCCAGCCGGTTGGCCACGGTTTCGGCACGGGCCGGGTCGCCGCTCCACACCGAGGCACCCAGGCCGAAGCGGGTGGCATTGGCGCGCATCACCGCCTCCTCCTCATCCGTGAAGGACAGGATGGGCAGGACGGGGCCGAATTGTTCCTCATCCACCAGCCGCGATCCTTCGCGCAGGCCGGTGACGATGGTGGGGGCGATGAAATAGCCGGGGCGGTCCAGGGCGTGGCCGCCGGCCAGGATGTGCCCGCCCCGGGCGCGGGCGTCGTCGATGATGGCCAGCACCTTATCGAACTGCGGGCGGTTCTGCACGGGGCCGAATTCGACATCCGGTTCGAAGCCGCCGCCGACGCGGGCCTTGCGGGCCTCCGCCGCAAGCGCTTCGGCCAGGGCGTCGGCGATGGGGGCCTGGACCAGAACACGCTTCACCGCCATGCAGATCTGGCCGCTATTGATGAAGGCACTGGCGAACAGGCGCGGCGCGATCTCCGCCACATCCACATCATCCAGCACGATGGCGGCGTCATTGCCGCCCAGTTCCAGCGACACGCGTTTCAGGCTGGATGCCGCCGACGCCATCACCTTCTTACCGGTGGCGGTGGAGCCGACAAAGGCGATCTTGTCGATGCCGGGATGCTGGGTCATCCACTGGCCCAGATCATTGCCGCCCGACAGAGTGTTGACCAGACCGGGCGGCAGGGTGCGGGTCGCCAGTTCACCCAGGCGCAGGGTGGACAGGGGCGTGAAGGGCGACGGCTTGACCACCACGGCATTGCCGGCGGCGAGCGCCTGCGCCACCATCTGCATGGCCAGGATCAGGGGGGCGTTCCAGGGCGCGATCACGCCCACCACCCCCATGGGCACATAATCCAGCCGCACAGGACCCAGCGGCCCCTCGCGCAGGTACCCACCACCGATATCCAGTGCTGCCACGCCCGCGATCCGGTCGGCGGCGAAAGCCACCTCCCGCCTTGCCACTGAAAGGGGTTTGCCCTGTTCGCGGGTCAGCAGTGCTGCCAGCGGTTCTGTGTCAGCCCGGATGGCGTCGGCAAAACCGCCCATGGCAGCGGCACGGCTGCCGGCATCCAGGTGCCGCCAGCCGGCGAAGGCGTTTCGGGCCGCCGCAACGGCAATGTCCAGTTGCGCCTCGCTGGCATCGGGCGCCGTGGCGAAGGCTTCGCCCGTGGCGGGGTCGATGACGGGGAAGCAGGCCGCAGCAGGCACGGCCTCGCCGCCGATGGACAGCAGGAAGTTTGTCATGGGGCGCACCCGTGTTTGCGATGTGGGAACAGTTAGCGCTGTCCCGTGGAACAGTATCCACCGTCACCCCGGCGAAAGCCGGGGCCCAAGTGACAAGCGCCTTGCTCTACGAATTGGGCCCTGGCTTTCGCCGGGGTGACGGTGGAGAAAGTGGCAATGGTGGTACCCAAGAGTTTCGCTGTATCCCCGCTTTCGCGGGAATGACGGTAGAATGGGTAAAGGCAGATAGAAGGCGAACCCTCATTCCCCCTTCGCCTTCGCCTCCCGTTCCTCCACCACCTCCAGGAACTTGCGGCTGGCGGAGATGGCGGACGGCCAGGAGGCGTAGAAGGCGAGATGGGCGATGGCCTCGCCGATCTCTTCCTTAGTCAGGCCGTTATCCAGCGCCAGACCCAGATGCGCCGGCAGCTGTTCGGGCCGGTACATCGAAATCAGGGCGGCGATGGTGACAAGGCTGCGGTCGCGCTTGGACAGGCCGGGGCGCTCCCACACATCCTCGTACAGCACCCGGTCGGTCAGTTCCACCAGGGTGGGGACCACGGCTTTCAGCTCGTTGCCCTTCTTGGCGCTCGGGCGTTTCATCGAAATCCTCCGCCTTATTCGGGACGATTGTAGGCGCCCATGCCGGGGCGGAAAGTCTTTTCGTCCAGGAACTGCTTCAGCCCCTGTTCCTTGCCCTTCTCGGTATCGACGAAATTGGTCTGGTCGACCTTGGCCGTCAGATATTCCGACGCCTGTTCCCAGTTCATCTCGCGGGCGTACTTATAGGCCAGCTTGGCCTGACGCAGCACGGTCGGGTTCTTGCCCAGCAGCGTGCGGGCGATCTCCGTGGTGCGGGCGCGCAGCTGGTCCTTGGGCACCGCCTCATTCACCAGACCCATGGCGGCGGCCTTCGCACCATCGAACTGTTCCCCCGTCATCACATAATAGAGCGCCTGACGGTCGCCCATGACCGTGGCGATAGCTTTGGACACAGCACCACCGGGGATGACGCCCCAATTGATCTCTGACAGGCCGAAGACCGCTTTTTCATCGGCGATGGCCAGATCGCAAGAGATCAGCGGCGTGAAGGCGCCGCCGAAGCACCAGCCATTGACCATGGCGATGGTCGGCTTGGCATAATGCATCAGGTTGCGCCATTGCCAGGCGCGGGTGGAGCGATAGGCGCGGTGGCGTTCGATATCACCCAGCCCGTCGGTAGCGCGGAAGAAATCCTTCAGGTCCATGCCGGCGGAAAACGCCTCGCCCACGCCGGTCAGGACCAGGACGCCGCAGCGCGGGTCGGTTTCCAGCGCGTCCAGCACCTCGTTCATTTCCTGGGCCAGACCGACGCTCATAGCGTTGCGCTTGGCGGGACGGTTCAGCTGTACCCAGGCGATGCCGTCCTCGAATTCGACCAGCACGTCGTTGCCGCCGGGGATGGGCCGTTCAATGGCTTCGGTTGTCGTCACGTCCGATGTCCTTTTCATTCGGTGATGAACAATGCGTCAAGCGCCATGACCCCTTCGCCCCTGGCGAAAACCGTCATAGGATTGACATCGACTTCCCTGATTTCAGGATGGGCGCGCAGGATGGCGCCCAGGGCCAGGATGGCATCGGCCACCGCCTCCACATCACGGGCCGGCTGTCCCCGGAAGGGGCCTAGCAGCCTGGCTCCGCGCATCTGGTGCAGCCGTTCCAGGATCTGGGCGCGGCCGGCATGGGCCGGCAACATCTCCACGGCGTCCAAGGCTTCCACCCAGACGCCGCCCAGGCCGAAGACGATGAACGATCCCCATTCCGGATCGTTGCGGCCACCCAGAACCAGTTCCAGGCCGGGCTGCGCCATCTTTTCGATCAGGATACCGTCCAGGCCGCCTTCAGGAATATGAAGTTGCGCACTGTCCATCAGACGCTGCCAGCCGGCGCGCAGCGACGCCTCGTCCTTGATGTTCAGGATGACGCCGCCGACATCGCTTTTATGGGTCAGGCTGGCGGCCTGGAGCTTCATGGCCACGGGATAGCCGAAACTGGCCGCCAGCTGCGCGGCAGAATCCACGTCGCGGAAGACCAGCACGCCCTTGGGCACGCGGATGCCATATTCCGATAGCAGGGCCTTGCCCTCATATTCCGGCAGCGGACCCCGGCGCGGCAGTTTCGGACCCGGCAGGGGCGGGCTGGTGCGGGTGCCGATGCGGGCCAGGGCGTCGGCATAGGTCCGTACCGCCCGGAAGGCGCGCAGCGCGCGGTCGGGAGAGCGGAACAAAGGTGTATCGGTATCACGCAGCGGCGTGACGCAGCCGGGGTCCAGCGGCGCCTCGTCCCCGATGATGGCGACGGCCACGGGCTTGGGTGCCGTGCGGGCCAGGGGTGCGATCACTTCCGCCTTGGCCCGCTGCTGCCAGGGACCGCCACCGGCCAACGCCAGCAGGACGGAGCCGACGGACGCATCGGCCAGCATGGCATTGGTGGTGTTGGCAAAGACCGACGCGTCGGAGAAGCCGGCGATGCCGACATCCAGCGGGTTCGACGCCTCGCATTGCGGGGGCAGCATCTGGCGGAACGCCTCCAGTGTTTCATCACTGAGCGCCGCAACCTCCAGTCCCACCTTTTCACAGAAATCCAGGCTGAGGCCGCGGACGGCGCCGGAATTGGTGACGATGCCCATGGCCCCCTGGCTGGGGACCGGGAAACGGTAGAGGATGGCGGTGGTGTCGAACAGTTCGTCCATGGTTTCCACCAGGACCACACCTTCATCCTCCGCCGCCGTCCGCATGGTGGCGTAGTCGCCCAGCATCGCCCCGGTATGGGACTGGGCGGCGGCACGACCCGACGCGCTGGACCCGGGATGCACCATCACGATGGGCCGTCCCGCCAGCCGCGCCATGCGGGCGGCGGCCAGAAAGGCGGCGGGATCGCGGATCTGTTCGACATAGACGGCGATCAGGTTCGCCCCTTCCTCCACCAGATGGCGGATGACATGGTCGACCCGGACCACGGCCTCATTGCCGGTGGACACAACATGCGAGATGCGGATACCGCGCGCCAGCAGGGCGGAACGGATGTTGGACGCCATAGCCCCGCTCTGCGCGATCACCCCCATATGCGGGCCGGCCGCCGCCGGCTGGAAGGTCAGCGATTCAAAGCTGAGGGCTGCGCCGCTGATATAATTGGCAAAGCCCATGCAGTTGGGGCCCAGCAGGGCCAGGCCGCCCTCGCGGCAGAGGCGGGCGATTTCCTCCTGCTCCTGCGCGCCTTGTTCGCCTGCCTCGCGGAAGCCGGCGGCGAAAACGACGGCGCCGCCCACACCGCGTTCGATGCAGGCCTCAATGGCTTCCTTCACCGCTTTGCGCGGCACGTTCAGCACGGCGACATCCACGCCCTGCGGCAGGGCCTGGATCGAAGGCAGGCAGGGGATGCCATTAATCTCCGCCCGTGTCGGGCTGACCAGGTGCAGGGGGCCCGTGAAGCCGGAGCCGGCGATATTCTTCAGGATGACGCCGCCCACCGATGCCGGGTCCGGCGATGCGCCGGCAACGGCGATGGAGCGGGGACGCAGCAGGCGTGCGAGATCGATACGGGAAGCGGATGCCCCCGTTTGCACATCGGATGTCGGCACTTCAGACCTCTTGTCTGTTGGCGCGGAAGGGGGCGAACCGGTCCGCCGCACTTTTCAGCGCGTTCTTGTACATGACCATGTCGGACTGCCAGGCAATGTAGCGGGACCCCCGCTCGACCGCCTGTTTCAGGGCGTCGGGATTGCTGGCCACCATGCCGAAATGCTTGCCGGCGCTTTTGCAGGCATCGATCACCCGGTCCACGACCTTCTGCACCTCCGGATGCTCCGCCTCGCCGGGATAACCCAGCGACTGGCTGAGATCGCCGGTGCCGATGAAGGCCACGTCCAGATGATCCACCTGGCACAGCGCCTCGATATCGGCGGCCATGCGGGCATTTTCGACATGGACGGCCACGGTCGTGTCGCGGTTGGCGCGCTCGATATAAGTCTTGGGCGGGGTGAAGGCATAGTCGCCGGCGCGGCAGCCTGGCGCCCAGCCGCGTTCGCCGATGGGATGATATTTGGCGCGGCGGACCACGGCGCGCGCTTCCTCCGCGGATGACAGCGACGGGACCTGGATGCCGCTGGCGCCGCTGTCCAGTGCGTGCAGGATATTGGCTTCGCCCGCATCGGCGGTGCGGACGATGGCGGCCATGCCCACCAACTGGGCGGCGCGAACCAGCTCCTCAATCTCACCATGGGTGAGATTGGCATGCTCGCTGTCGATGATGATGAAGTCGAAACCGGAAAGTCCGATCATCTCGACAAGATTTGCCGAGGCGAACTTGACGAAGGTGCCGAAGACCGGCTCGTCATTCTCCAGGCGTCGCTTGATTAGGCTGTTGATCACAAGCACCTCCCGATGGGCGGCGTCGCTCTTGTCCTGGGACGCCTGCCGCTCCTCCATCCAATGCAATCGGCCAGTGGGAATCAAATGCTGATTAGGGCCTTGTCCGATAACGATGCGGTATCGGAGCGGTTGGCCGGGAAACCGATGCCGTGGCGGCATCAATCGGCCGACCAAAAAGAATTAGACGCAAGCCTGCATTCCCTTCCTACTGGCCCAATCGGCAAATGCCGGAATAGCAAGAATTAGTGTCCGGGAGGCGGCGTGTACGGAAAGAACGACTTGCGGGCTGCATTGGCGCCTTTGGCGGTGAAGCCCGCCGCAACCCCCTTCAAACCCGCATCCTATGGGCGATTCTACGCAGAAACCCCGGCTGAGGAGGGCCCGCTGGCCCGTACCTGGCTGGCGCGGGGCCAGAACCTGATCGTTGCCTACAGCCGTGTGTCTGCTGGTGCTGTATTGTCGCGGGTGGCCCAACTGGACGAATATGCCGTCGTGCTGCCCGATGCGGGCCTGTCGGTGGAGATCAGCGCCGACGGCCAGACGGAGATGGCACATGGCCCCTGCGTGGCCTTTGTCCCGCCCGGCGACAGCGTCGTGAAGGTGCTGGGGGAGGGCGATCTCTATCGGCTGATCACGGTGCGGTCGGCGGACTTGGCAGCCCAATGCTCCAACGCCGGCGATTATGCCACGCACGACCCCAATGTCCCGGAATTCCAGGCCTGGCCCGACCCGGTCGGGGGTTTCCGTATCCGGGTCTATTCCGGCGACGTGCCGGCGCAGCAGGGGCGGTTCGGGCGGCTCTATCGTTGCTCCACGATCATGGTGAACCTGACCAGCGGCCGGCCCGGCCCCCGTGATCCGGCCGATCTGTCGCCCCATCATCATGATGATTTCGAGCAATATTCCATCGCCACCGCTGGCGATTTCATCCACCACCTGCGCTGGCCCTGGACGGGCAACAGCGCGCACTGGCTGGATGACCAGCATGAATTCTGCGCCAGCCCCTCGGTCGCGGTGATCCCGCCGCCGGCCATCCACACCTCGCAAGGGGTGGCGGACGGCCTCAACCGGCTGCTGGATGTCTTCTGCCCGCCGCGCAAGGACTTCTCCGCGCGGGAAGGCTGGGTGCTGAACGCGGCCGATTATCCGGCCCCGGAGCTTTGACCAACGTCCAAGAACCGCCCCAAGGCGGCGCCATTCGATATGGAGGAAAAGATGACGGATCGCCGGATTGATGATCTGCTGATCGGCGCGATTGACCTGCATTGCCATAGCGGCCCCTCGGTCATGCCCCGCAGCCTGAACCATGTGCAGGCCATTCATGAGGCGGAGGCCGCCGGCCTGCGCGCGATCCTGTTCAAGGACCACTATTATTCCGTCACGCCGGTGGCCGAGCTTCTGAAGGAGACGATGAAGCCGAAGATCGAGCTGCTGACCGGCGTGCCGCTGAACAATACCTCGGGCGGGCTTAACCCTTATGCGGTGGAGCATGGGTTCAAGCTGGGGGCGCGGCTGGTCTGGATGCCCACATTCTCCGCCGCCAACCATATCCGCCATTCGCACCGCCGCCAGTTCCTGCCGACGAAGGAGCGGATGCTGGAGCCGACGGCGCTGAGTGTCGTGGATAATCGCGGTGCGCTGCTGGATGAGGTCAAGATCATCCTGGACCAGATCGCCGATTACGACGCCATCCTGTCGGCTGGTCATCTGCATATCAGCGAGATATGGCCGCTGTTCGCCGAGGCGAAGAAGCGGGGTGTGAAGCGGCTGATGGTCAATCACCCGACCTTCCTGATCGACTGCAACGCGGCCGATATGAAGGAACTGGCTGCCATGGGCGCGTTCCTGGAACATTCCTGCTGCATGTGGGCGGGTGTGCAGGGCAAGCATTACACGCTGGAAAGCCTGGATGTGGTGATCAAGGCCGGGGGTGTGGACAGCACCATCATCGGGTCCGACCTAGGGCAGGTCGGCAATCCCAGCCCCGTCGAAGGCTTCCGCCATGTCATCGGCATGTGCATCGAGCTGGGTTATTCCGACGAGGACATCCGCAAGATGATCAGCACCAACGCCGCCCGCCTGGTCGGGCTGGACGAGCCACGGCAGGCACGGTCCGCCGCGGCCGAGTGAACAGCCTACCATAACGACGACAAGTCGGAATTCAGGGAGAAACGAGCATGCCGGCCAGTCCCTTGGACGTCATCGCCAAGATGCCGATGCGCACGCGGCAATATGTGATCATCGCCTTGTGCTGCCTGATCAACATCACCGAAGGCTATGACATGATGTCGGCGGCCTATACGGCGCCGCTATTCACGGCCGAATGGGGCGCGCCGCGCACGGCGCTGGGTATCCTGTTCTCCATGGGGTCCCTGGGGCTGGCGTTCGGTGCGTTTGCGGCCGCACCCATTGCCGAGCGGGTGGGGCGGCGCGGCGTGACCTTCGCGGCGCTGGCCGGCATCACCATTTCCCACGCCCTGTCGGCCATGGCCCATTCCATGGAGATGCTGACCTTCCTGAAATTCCTGATGGGTGTCGGGCTGGGCATGCTGGTGGTCAGCCTGAATGTGCTGGTCTCCGAATTCGCCAATGATGATCGCCGCAATCTGATGCTGTCGCTGCTGCATACCGGCTTCAGCATCGGCATGACCATCAGCGGTGCCGTCACCGGGCTGCTGCTGGAGCCGTTCGGCTGGCGGTCGGTGTTCGTGGTGGGGGCTGGCATCAATATCGTGCTGCTGGCGATCCTGGCGATATTCATGTGGGAATCGCCCGCCTATCTTCTGTCGGCGCGGCCGCGCAACGCCTTGCCGCGCCTGAACAAGATCCTGACCGGCTTGGGTCAGCCCACCTTGTCGGAACTGCCGCCCCCGCCGCCGCGTGCCGCGCGCAAGGAGAACCGGGCGATGGCGCTGCTGTCCAGTGACGTGCGGCGGCTGTCACTCCTGATGTGGACGGCGTCCTTCGTCTATGCCGTCGTCGGCTATTTCCTGCTGAACTGGAAGCCGACGGTCCTGGTGGATGCCGGGCTGACGCCGACGCAGGCGAGCTTTGCCGGTGTGGCGCAGGGCATCTGCGGGTCGGTCGGCCATATCGTGGTCGGCATGCTGGCCAAGCGGGTGGGTGAAGGGCGGCTGACCGCCATCTTCTTCCTGGTCATGGGCTGTGTGCTGGTGCTGTTCGGCAATGTGCATGCAGGAGCGCCGGTGATGATTGCGCTGGCCTGTGCGCTGACCTTCTTCACGGTCGGTTCCTATACGGGCGTGTTCTTGACCACCATCGCGCAATATCCACTGCATCTGCGCAGCTTCGGTGTCGGGTTCGTGGTGGGTGTCGGTCGGGCCGGCGCCGTCATCGGCCCGTTCATCGGGGGTTTGCTGCTGGGTGCCGATATCGGGCGGGGGGCCACCTTCGTGTTCTTCGCGGCGTTGAGCGTGATCCCCGCCGTGGCACTGCTGGTGCTGGGCAGGACGATCAAGCCCGCGCCCCAGGCCGCGTCGGTGTAAGGGGGACAGCATGGGTCAGGCAACCAGCCGGGAACCGCTCTACGATTCCCACGCGCATGTCTTCACCACCGATGAGGCGCGCTATCCCATGGATACGCGCAACGCCAGGGAGGGGGAGGACAACCTTCGCCGGCGCATCGAAGCCGACCCGATGACGGGGGAGCGGCTGCTGCAACGGTGGGAGGCGACCGGCATCATCGGCGGCACCGCCGTGCAGTACAACACGATCTACAAGAAGGATAACCGCTATCTGCTGGATATGGCGGACGCCTATCCAAGCCATTTCTCAGCCGTCGTCATGCTGGATGCCCAGGACCCGGAAAGCCCGGCCAAGATCGACCGGATGGTGGCCGATCATGGGATCGTGGGGCTGCGCCTGTTCGGGTCCCCGGATGCGGCGGGCAATTATCCGTGGCTGGACAGTGAGGCCGCGCTGAAAAGTTGGCAGGCGGCCGACCGTCACGGCCTGACCATGGTGGTGATGTATGCGCCGGGCGTGCCGTCGGCGGCGGCTTTGGAGCGCATCGCCGGTCTGGCCTGCCTCTTCCCGCGACTGCGCATCGCGCTGGACCATTTCGGCTGGCCGGGCGGGGGGGAGCCGGGGTCGATGGGGCTGGTGCCGGAACTGGTGGCGATGCGTCGGTTCCGCAACGTCTATTTCAAGCTGACGACCATCAATTTCCAGATGTTCGACAAGGCCGGGGTCGATCATTCGGCCTTTGTCCGGCGGGCGGCGGACATCATGGGGGCCGACCATATCATGTGGGGCTCTGACGTGGGCAACACGCCCGACAATTATGAAAGCATGGCGGCGCAGGCGCGCGCCTCGGCCTTTCTGCTGAACCCGGAGGAGCGCCGCTTCTACCTGCGCGCCACGGCTCGCGGCCTGTTTCAGCGGGGAGTGCTGTAGCAAGATGTCGGCAGAACCGCCTATCGTTGATGCGCATGCCCATATCATGACCCGGCGCATGCCGTTCCGGGAGGATGCCTGGATCCGTCCGGATTACGAATACACCGCCGAGACCTTCGTGGCCGACCTGGACCGGCACGGCATACCCTTCGGCATCATAACGGCCGCCAGCCTTTATGGCGACTATAACGACTACACGCTGGAATCTCTGGCCCGGTACAGGCGCCTGCGCGCCACGGTCATGCTTGAGCCGGAGACCGACGCCGCCACCATCCGATCCCTGGCCGACCAGGGCGTGGTCGGTGTGCGCATGCAGTGGAAGGCGGATGCCGCCCCGCCGGACCTGGCCAGCTTCCGCTATGCCAAATTTCTGAACCGCCTGGCCGATTGCGGCATGCATGTCGAGCTGAACGCCAGTGCTGATCAGCAGGCGGTCGTGCTGCCGGTCCTGATGGCGCACGGCATCCATGTCGTGGTCGATCATTTCGGCCTGCTGCGTGCCCCCGCCGGCATGGAGGGGGAGGGGTTCAAGGCCATCCTGCGCGCCGTGGCGGCCGGTCGGACCTGGGTGAAGATCTCTGCGGGGTTCCGGTTGGACCCGGCCCTGCGTCGGGCGGCGGCGGCAAGGCTGCTGTCGGAGGCGGGTGGCGACCGCCTGCTCTGGGGCAGCGATGCGCCGTTCGTGGGCAAGGAGGGGGCCGTATCCTATGCCGATACCATTTCCCTGTTCCATGAACTGGTCCCCGATGCCGCCACGCGCCGCCGCATCTCCGACGCAGCCCTGCGGCTTTGCTTCTTCTGACGAATGATCCTGGGCGAACCGTTCCGGCAGGTCAGAGTTTGATGCCGAAGCGGTATTGATCTTGCCAAGAGTGGCATTGGACTTTCGTCATCGTAGAACTGAATATGAAATTAACAAACAATATGAATGCCGATTGACCACCAGTCGGCCAGGGAGAAACAGATGTTCCAAGAGCTGCATCGCGGTTCCCTTAAGCATGCGTCGACCTTTGGTTCTGTCAGCCTGATCGCCCTTGGTATCGGATTGCTGATACCGCAGACGGGTGTCGCCCAGGAACTGGAGCTGGAGGAGATCGTCGTCACCGGGACGCGCATTTCCGGCTTCACCGCGCCGACGCCGCTGACGTCGGTCGGGGCTGCGGAACTGGAAGACAAGGCGATCACCACCGTTTCCGACCTTTTGCAGGAAGTGCCGCAGCTGAAGGTCAACCAGAATATCGGCAAGTCGAGTGAGCCGATCGGGGCGTCGAACGCCGATCTGCGGGGCCTGGGCACCCAGCGCACGCTGGTGCTGATGAATGGCAACCGTGTCGGCGTGACCGATCCGGCTGGCACCATCGACACCAACATCATCCCCGTTGCCCTGATCAAAAGCGTGGAGATCGTCACGGGCGGTGCCTCCGCCGCCTATGGTTCCGATGCCGTGGCCGGCGTGGTGAACTTCATCCTCGACAAACAGTTCGAGGGGGCGAAAGCCGATGTCTCCTATGGTGTCTCCGATTATGGCGATTTCCGCCGTCCCACCGTGAATTTCGCCGTGGGCCACGGCTTCCTGGACGGCAAACTGCATGCATCGCTCGCTGGCGACTATATGCATAATGGCGGCCAGACCAGCCAGGCTAGCCGCCCCTGGGGTGACGACCACACGGTGCAGCTGACCAACCCCGCCTATACGGCCACCAACGGCCAGCCGCGCCTGCTGATCGTCAATAACGGCGTCTTTTCGCAAATGACGCCGGGCGGCGTGGTTGGGTTGCAGGGCACCAGCAACACGCTGGCCCGCAACCTGGCCGCCCGGCTGGGCTTCGCGCCCGGTACCGGCGTGCAGTTCGGACCCAATGGCGTGCCCATGCCGTTCGAATATGGTACCAATATCGGTGCCACCTATATGCAGGGTGGCGGCAATGGCGATCAGGCGGTGGATGGCGGCAACCTGCTGCCAAAGATCGAGCGCAAGAGCGCTTATGGCCGTGTGGATTTCGAGCTGACCGAGGATGTCAGCCTGTTTGCCGACATGCTCTATTCAGAGGTGCACGCCAAGTCCGATCTGGTGCCCAACCCGGATACCGGCACCCTGACCATCCGCAACGACAATGCCTTTCTGCACAGTTCCGTCAAGGCGGCGATGGCGTCGCTGGGCCTGACCAGCATCCCGTTCGGCCGCTATAATGTGGAGGATGGCAATTCCATCTTCGAGACGACGACCAAGGCGCGGCGTGCCAGTTTCGGGGCGGAAGGCAGCCTGGGCGGTACCTGGGCCTGGAGCGTCACCGGACAGTTGGGTCGCAATACCTATGACCAGGCCGCCTATAACAACCGCATCGCGCAGCGCTGGACCTATGGCATCGACAGCGTCATCAACCCGGCCACGGGCCAGGCCACCTGCCGCGTGCTGCTGAACAACCCGAACCCGACGGCGACGCAGGACCCGTTCGGGGATATCCGCAACTGCGTGCCGATCAACCCGTTTGGTGCCGGGTCCATCAGCCAGCAGGCACTGTCCTATTACCACGGTACCTCCACCACCTATGCCGAGATGGAGCAGCAGGTTTATGCCGCCAATATCTCCGGCTCTCCCTTCTCCACCTGGGCAGGGCCGGTTTCCATCGCGGCCGGTGCCGAATACCGGACGGAGAAGACTACCCAGACGTCGGACGCGGATTCCGCCGCCAGCCGCTGGCGCTCCATCAATGCCCAGCCGTTCAGCGGCAAGTACAATGTGAAGGAAGCCTACACCGAGGTCGCGGTGCCGCTGGCCGATGGTGCGGCCTTCGCCAACAAGCTGGATCTGAACGCAGCGGCCCGCTACACGGATTATTCGACCAGCGGCGGCGTCTGGAGCTGGAAGGTCGGCGGCAATTACGAGCCCATTCCCGACCTGCGCTTCCGGGGTACGATCTCGCGCGATATCCGGGCCCCGAACAATTTCGAGCTGTTCTCCAAGGGCAATCAGGTGATCAATTCGATCATCGACCCGAACGACAATATCGCGCGCCAGACGACGCTGATCACCGGCGGCAATCCGGACCTGCTGCCGGAAAAGGCCGACACCTATTCGGTGGGCATCGTGGTGCAGCCGGAATGGCTGAGCGGTTTCCGCGCTTCGCTCGACTATTACAATATCAAGGTCAAGGATGCGATCTCGGTCATCGCGGGGCAGGATATCGCCAATTTCTGTTTCCGTGGGCAGGCTCAGTTCTGTCCCAGCATCATCCGCACCAACGGCATCATCACCCGCATCAACATCATCCCCTTCAACGCCAATTCGCAGGAAGTGGCGGGCCAGGACTTTGAAGCGGTCTATTCCTTCCCGCTGGATCTGGCCGATGCCGGCGGCACCATGCAGCTTCGCCTGCTGGCCAACCACGCCGACAAGCTGAGCACCACCGCCAACGGTCGGACGGACGATTATGTCGGCCTGGCCGGTATTTCCCCGCCGCCGCAAGGCGTGCCGGAATGGCGCGTCAATCTCAGCGCCAACTATACGGTTGATGCCTGGAAGCTGGGCCTGGCGTACCGCTATGTCTCCGGCGGCAAGATCGATACGCGGTTCAACACGACCCGGCTGGACATCGCCGACAACAATATCGACGGCATCAGCTATTTCGACGCCAACGTCGCCTATGACCTGACGGAAAATCTGACCCTGTACGGGTCGGTGGAAAACCTGACGAATGAGGCGCCGCCGATCACACCCAACGGTATCGTGCAGCCGACCATCGCCAACTCGCCCTTCTTCGACAATCGCGGCCGTTACTGGGTGTTCGGCCTGCGCGCCCGGATGTGATGTTCCTCTTCCCCCAGCAACTGACGCCGGAGCGGGTGACCGCTCCGGCGTTCTTTCTATGGGGGATTTTGTGGACCTCTTCGTCATCCCGGCGCAAGCCGGGACCCCGGGGCCACACGCCCGCCCTCTCGGCAGCTTTGATCCAAGCAGCGTATAGGTTTGATCCCATGGCCCTGGGTCCCGGCGTTCGCCGGGATGACGGTTGAGAATGGAGAGAAAGCGGGTGCCTACGTCTCCCGGATCAAATCCGCTGCCTTCTCCGCCACCATGATCACCGGGGCGTTGGTGTTGCCGCCGGGAACGGTGGGCATGATCGAGGCGTCGACGACGCGGAGGTTCTCCACCCCGATGACGCGCAACTGCGGGTCAACGACCGCATCATCACCGCTGCCCATACGGCAGGTGCCCACCGGGTGCTGGGTGATGCGCAGGTTGGCGCGGATGAAGGCATCAAGGTCGGCGTCGCTGTCGCGATCCGCACCCGGTTTCGTTTCCCTTGCTGCCATGTCGGCCAGCGGGCCGGCGGCGAACAGGGTGCGCAGCGCCCGGATGCCCCGGCGCAGTTCGGCATAGTCACGTTCATGCGACAGCAGGTTCAGCTGTACCCGCACCTTGTCGGCCGGGTCAGCGGAGCGCAGCGTCACCCTTCCGCGGCTTTCCGGATGCAGCTGGATCACCATCACGGAGAACATGTCGGCCAGCCGCTTGCCGATGCCGGGGACCCAGATCTTGGCGTCCAGGCGCACGGGCATCACCATCAGCTGGATATCCGGTCGGGTCAGTTCCGGCAGTGTCCGGATCAATGCCGCAGCGCTGGTCACCTGCGAGGCGAAAGGGCCGTTGCCCAGCAAGGCCCAGCGCAGCACCGACAGGGCCGCGCGGTCCAGGCGCAATTGCCGCAGGAACGTGTCGCCGCTTGTGGCGAATTCCGCATAGACCATGGGATGTTCGGACAGGTTGCCGCCAACGCCGGGGCTGTCCACTCGTACCTCGATCCCCTGCTCGCGCAGGTGGGCGGCAGGCCCGATGCCCGACAGCATCAGCAGCTGCGGGGAATTATAGGCCCCACCCGACAGGATCACGTCGCGGGCGGCCCGCACCTGTTGCAGGACGCCGTCACGCCGATATTCCACACCCACGGCGCGGCTGCCGTCGAACAGGATGCGCGTCACCTGGGTATGGGTGATCAGGTGCAGGTTGGGGCGCTTCAGGGCCGGGCGCAGATAGGCGCGGGCGGCACTGGCGCGCCGTCCGCGCCGGTCGACGGTCACCTCGCTGAGTGCGAAGCCCTCCTGCCGGTCGCCGCTGAGATCGTCGCTCAGGGGAAAGCTGGCGGCGGCGGCCGATTCCAGGATCTGGTCGATCCGCAGCCAGGGATGGCGCACCGGGCTGACGGTCAGGGGGCCGTCGCCGCCATGATAGGGGCCGGCACCTCGCCAGCTCGTCTCCATCTTGCGGAAATAGGGCAGGACATCGTCATAGCCCCAGCCGGGACAGCCCAGATCGCGCCATTCATCATAATCGCCGGCATGGCCGCGCATATAAATCATGCCGTTGGTGGTGGAACAGCCGCCCAGCACCCGGCCGCGCGGCAGGGGCACGCGGCGGCCGTCCAGATGTGGTTCCGGTTCCGTGGCATAGCCCCAATCCTTGGCAGGATCGGCCATGGCGGCCATGAAGCCCAGCGGCATGGCATGGAACGGGCTGGCGTCGGACCCGCCGGCCTCGATCAGCAGCACGCTGCGGCCGCCATCGGCACTGAGGCGGTTGGCCAGCACGCATCCCGCCGACCCGGCGCCGACGATAATATGGTCGAATTCCTGCGACAAGGTCCCTCACAATCTCGAAAGGAGCTGTTGCACAATAACGGAAGATGTTCAACAATAGCAAACGAAGAGACGCCCCCTGCGGCGTCCGCACGGGCGCATGCGCCGCAACCATTCCACCCATCATAGCCAGACGGTGACACATGCCGGATATCGCAAAGGACCAACTCGCCCTGGAGGAGGCCCGACAATTCGCGGGCAGGGAACATGGCCTGTTCATCGACGGCACCTGGATGGCGCCACGGTCGGGCGCCTCGTTCGAGACCTTCAACCCCGGCGACGGCTCGCGCATCGGCCATGCGGCGGCCGGCGGGGAGGCGGATGTCGATCTGGCCGTGCGTGCGGCCCGCGCTGCGCTGGACGGTCCCTGGGCCATGATGAAGCCGTCGGAACGCGCCCGTCTGCTGTGGCGGCTGGCCGACGCGATCGAGGCGCATGCCGATGAGTTCGCGCTGCTGGAAACGCTGAACAATGGCAAGCCGCTGCGCGATGCCCGGATGTTCGACGTGCCGCACGCGGTGGAGGTGCTGCGCTATAATGCCGGCTGGACCACCAAGCTAAACGGGGAGAGCGTGAACCTGTCCGGCCCCGGCACCTGGCACGCCTATACGGTACGGGAGCCGGTGGGGGTCGTGGCGGCCATCGTGCCCTGGAACGCGCCGCTGGCCATGGCGGTGGCCAAGACCGCACCGGCCCTGGCTGCCGGCTGCACCATCATCCTGAAACCCGCCGAACAGACGCCGCTGACGGCGATCCGGCTGGCGCATCTGATACAGGAAGTCGGCTTCCCCAAGGGCGTGTTCAATCTGGTGACGGGCCTGGGTGAGGCGGCGGGGGCGGCCCTGGTGGCGCATGCGGGTGTGGATAAGGTGACCTTCACTGGTTCCACCGAGGTCGGCCGCCTGATCGTCAAGGGCGCCACGGTCAACATGAAGCGGGTGACTCTGGAGTTGGGCGGCAAGACGCCGGTCATCGTCATGCCCGACGCCGACATCAACCGCGCCATCGAAGGGGCGGCACGGTCGATCTTCACCAATGCCGGCCAGATCTGCAACGCCGGCTCCCGCCTGTTCGCGCATGAAAGCGTGTTCGATGCGCTGGTGGAAGGGGTGGCCGACTTTGCGGCCAAGCTGCGCGTCGGTCCCGGCCTGGGCCCCGATACCCAGATGGGGCCGGTCGTGTCGGCGGAGCAGCGGGACCGGGTGCTGGGTTACATCGCGGCGGGAGTACGCGACGGGGCGAAGATCAGCGGGCAGGGCAGTGCCGCATCCGGCCCCGGCTATTTCGTGCCGCCGACGGTGCTGACCGGCACCAACCCGACCATGTCGGTGGTGCGGGAGGAGATATTCGGGCCCGTGCTGTGCGCCATGTCGTTCAGCGACCGCGACCTGGACGCCATCGCCGCCCAGGCCAATGATACCGATTACGGCCTGGGTGCCATCGTCTGGACCCAGAACCTGAGTGCCGCACATAAGCTGGCCCGCAAGATCAAGGCCGGCACGGTGCGGGTGAATGGCGGCGGCCTGGACCCGGCCCTGCCGTTCGGCGGGTTCAAGCAGTCCGGCTGGGGCCGGGAGAACGGGCGTGAGGGGATCGAGGCCTATACGGAGGTGAAGTCGATCGCCATTGCGCTGTAGGGCGGTTCTATTCTCGCCTCCCCGGCCTTCGCCGGGAAGGCGAGAATATGTCGAGGGAACATCCTCAACGCCGCGCGGACGCCCGCCCGCCCATCTTCACCGAAATGCGCCCGGCGGCGCCCAGCACATGGTCGATGCTGGACTGGGTGCGCGTTCCCGTCAGGTATTTGTCCGGTCCCAGCAGGGTCAGCGCTGCGGCCAGACCGTCGCTGTAATCAAAGATCGGGGCAGAGATGGCGGCGAAGTTGGCGTTGATCAGGCCGCTGGTGGTCGCATAGCCCCTGTCGCGCACATCGGCCAGCAGGGCCGGGGCCGGCATTTCGGCTGTGCTGTCCGCTGACAGGTGGGTCAGGGCCTGCGGCAGGAAGGCCAGAAAGATCAGGCCGGTGGCGGAACTGGCCATGGGCAGGACATGGCCCAGCCGCACGGTGAAGGCGCCCTGGCGGTTGCCATCCACCTTGGACACGATGGCGGGGCCATATTCGGTGAAGACGGAAAGATAGGTCGCACAGCCCGTCTGCGCCGTCAGTTCCGCCATCTCGCCATTCGCGGCCTCCACCACCGACAGCTGACGGATGGCCGACAGGCCCAGTTCGGTGGCGTAGGGGCCCAGGGCATAGCGCGCCGATTGCGGGTTCTGCGCCACCAGACCTTCGCGCATGAAGCTGGTCAGGTAGAGATGCGCCTTGCTGGCCGGCATGTCGGCCGCCTTGGCGATGTCGCGCAGCGCCATGGGCTCATGCGCCTGTTGCAGGACGCGGATGACGCGGAACCCCACCTCGATCGACTGCACACGCCGCTTCTGGTTCAGGGTGTCATCGGGCGGTATCGGCATCTCATTCTCGCTGGTTTCCCGTCATGGGTAACAGAGGCGCGGGGTTCCGTCATCTGCGCAATGCGCTGTGGTCAGGATTTGAGTCTTGTGTTATTGACAAATGATGTTCGGAAATATCAAACTATAATGACGGTAGCGAGGATCAGATGCGGATAGCCATTGTCGGGGCCGGGATGGGCGGATTGACCGCCGCACTGGCGCTTTTGCAGCGCGGGTACGACGTCACTGTCTATGAACAGGCCGAGGAATTGCGGGAGGTCGGGGCCGGGCTGCAGGTCAGCGCCAACGGCACCCGCGTGTTCGATGCCCTGGGCATCTTGGACCCGGTGCTGGCGCAATCCTTCTGCCCGGTGGGCAAGGAAATCCGGCTGTGGAGCACGGGCCAGACCTGGAAGCTGTTCGACCTGGGGCCGCAATCGGTGGAACGCTATGGCGCCCCCTACATCACCATCCACCGCAACGACCTGCACAGCGTGCTGGCGGCGGCCGTCCGCGCGGTGAAGCCCGACGCGATCCAACTGGCGTCCCGCTGTGTGGATGTGGAGCAAGGATCGGGCGGGGTGATGCTGTCTTTCGCGGGCAAGCCGTCGCAGCGCCATGACCTGTTGATCGGCGCCGACGGGGTGCATTCCATCATCCGGCAGAAGCTGTTCGGGGAGATGGAGGCCACATTCACCGGCATCGTGGCCTGGCGCGGCGTCATCCCCATGGAAAAGCTGCCGGCGCATCTGGTGCGCGATGTCGGCATCAACTGGATCGGGCCGGGCGGCCATATCGTCAATTATCCGATCCGGCGCGGGGAACTGATGAACTTCTCCAGCGTGGTGGAGAACCAGGATTGGAAGACGGAATCCTGGTCCAGCCCGTCGACGGTGGAAGCCTGTCTGGCCGATTATCCCGGCTGGCACGAGGATGTGCACACCTATATCCACGCCATTCCGCAACCGTTCCGCTGGGCGCTGCTGTCGCGCAAGCCGCTGGAGAACTGGACCGCCGGCCGCGTCACGCTTCTGGGAGATGCGGCGCATCCGATGCTGCCCTTCCTGGCGTCGGGTGCCTCGATGGCGATCGAGGATGCCTATGTCCTGGCCCGCGCGCTGGAGGCCTATGGCGATGATCATGTCCGGGCCCTGACGGCCTATCAGGGCGCGCGCATCGCCCGCACGACGCGGGTAGTGCAGGGGGCGGCGTCCAATGCCGAACGCTTCCACAATCCGGCCCTGGCCAGTGCCGAGGGCGCGCAGGCCTATGTCGACCGGGAATGGGACCCACAGAAGGTCGCGGAACGCTACGAATGGCTGTTCCGCCATGATGTGACGACGGTGCCGCTGTAACGCCCAAAGGGGGTCCGGCACCCGCAAGATGCAGAGAAATCGGAGAGGGATGAGATGTCTCAGACGACGGCCTGGATCAGGCAGCCGCAGGTGGTGAGCTTCCCCGACATTCGGGGCTTCAGCGAGACCTATGGGTTCGCGGGCAATTCGGGCAAGGTCAATCTGGAGGGGCAGTTGCTGTGCCCGGCCGGGGAGCGGGCGCGGACGGTCTATGTGTTCATGCATCCGACCTCGACGCTTCAGCTTCTGCCCATGCCCATGGCATTGGCCGACCGGGGGCTGCATGTTCTGTGCGCGGCCAGCCGCTATCCGCGCAATGACAACGCCCTGATCATGGAGAAGGTGGCTATCGACCTTGGCCGCTGGATCGCGCATGCGCGCGAGGTGCTGGGCTATGAACGGGTGGTGCTGGTCGGCTGGTCGGGCGGCGGGTCGCTGTCGCTGTTCTATCAGGCGCAGGCGGAAAAACCGACCATCACCCATACGCCGGCCGGCGATGCGGTGGACCTGACGACGGCCGGTCTGTCGCCCGCCGATGGGGTGATCTTCATCGCCGCCCACCTGTCGCGGGCGGAAACGCTGACCGAATGGCTGGACCCGTCGGTGATTGATGAGCTGGACCCTGACCATCGCGATATCGAATTCGACATCTATGCCGAGGAATGCCCCAACAAGGCGCCGTTCAGTGCCGATTTCATTGCGGCGTTCAGGGCACGGCAGGTGGCGCGCAACCGCCGCATCACGTCCTGGTGTCAGGAACAGCTGGACCGGCTGCGCACGAAGGGCGGGGCGGAACAGGAACGGGCTTTCGTCGTCCATCGCACCATGTGCGACGTGCGCTGGCTGGACCCGACGATCGAACCCAGCGAGCGGCGGCCGGGATGGTCCTATATGGGCGATCCGCGCACGGTGAATGTCGGGCCGGTGGGCCTGGCGCGCTTCTGCACGTTGCGGTCATGGCTGAGCCAGTGGAGCTATGACCTCTCCAACGCCAAGGGGCCAATGAATGCCGCCAAGATCCACCGCACGCCGGTGCTGCAGATCGAAAACACGGCCGACGATGCGGTGCCGGCATCGCATAATCCGATGATCCATGCGGCGCTGGCCACGCCGGACAAGGAGTATCACCGGATCGTCGGCGCCACGCATTACTATATCGGCCAGCCCGAACATCTGGAGACCTGCATGGGCCTGATCTTGGACTGGAGCCGGAAGAAGGGGTTTTGAAGGGGGAAAGCGCCTATTTCCGCCTTCCCGGCGAAGGCCGGGACCCAGGGGCCAAGTGCTCGACCTTTCAGCCGCGTTTATCGAAGCAGCGTTGAGGTTTGGTCCTGTGACCCTGGGTCCCGGCCTTCGCCGGGAAGGCGAAAAGGGTATGAATGACGACGTGAAGAGACAATGGGGCGCTTACGGACCCCGCGCCTTCAGCCGCGCCGCCTTGTCCGCCGTCCACTTGTCCAGATCGGCGCGTGCCGTGCGGGCGGCCTCATCGACATAGCCAGGGGCTTCGGTGCGGGTGGTGACTTCCAGCCGCAACCCGTTGGGATCGAAGAAGTAGATCGACTTCACGAATTCGTGATCGACCAGGCCCAGGACTTCCACCCCATGCGCCTTCAGCCGGTCGCGCATGGCCAGGACGTCGTCCACCGACCCGGTCTCCATCGCGAAATGCTGCACCCAGCCGGGGGTGTTGGGCGAGGGTAACGGCATCTGGTTTTCGCCCAGGTCGAAGAAGGCGATGTAGGATCCGTCCCGCATGGCGAAGAACATATGGGCGTAGGGCTTTTCCTCGCCCGTGCTGGGCACCCGGTCGGCGGTCATGCAATTGACCAGCGGCAGGCCGAGAATATCTTCGTAGAAATGCCTTGTCTCTTCCGCGTCGCGGCAGGGATAGGCGTAATGGTACAGGCCCTTGATCGGCGGCGGCGTGGACATGGCGGATCTCCCTTGCTTTGGTTGATTGTATCTTAGGGCGGATGAAGGTTGGCTTCGTCCCCCCGGTGGGAGGACAGGAAGATGGCGATGCGCGACGATATCGGCATGCTGGCCGGCATGGTGGCCACGGTCGGTTCCCCGGAATTTCCGGCCCGGTTCCTGTCGGCCCTGGAAACGCTGTGCGGGGCGCGGCTGTTCTCCGCCTTCAGCTTCCAGGGGGCGGGCGCGCCACGCACCCTGTTCGCGGAGGGGGAGTGCCGGGGCGCGCCGGACTTTGCCCGCACGGCCTCCACCGCCTATTCCCGCCGGTACTGGTGCCGCGACAGTGACGTGCGCCGCGCGGCCCATGGCGTCAGCGTGGTGCGGACCCGCGCCGGCGATATTGCCGATCCCGATTACCGCCGCACCTGTTACGAGGATGGCGGGATCGGGGAGCGGCTGAGTATCCAGGCCGCCGGCCGGCATCCGCTGGTCGCCAATGGCTATCGCGCCGCCAGTGACGGCGACTTCCGGCCGGGCGATATCGCCCGGCTGGAGGATCTGGCACCGCTGCTGATGGCTTCCCTGTCCCGCCATGTCGAACTGTCGGCCTGCCGGGCCGGCGATGAAACGCCGGCCTTGGTGCGGCAGACCCTGCTGTCTGCCAACGCAGGCTTGAGCGCGCGGGAGGCGGAGGTGGCGGCGGGCTTCATCCTGGGCCGGACCCAGGGGGAAATCGGGACAGAGACCGGCCTGACGCTGTCCAGCATCATCACCTATCGTCGCCGCGCCTATTGCAAGCTGGGCGTGATGGACAAACAGGAATTGCTGGCGGCGTATCGGCAGTTGCGGTTGGGCGCGTCTACCGCATCGCGTTGACGAAGCGCAGGACAGCCGGTGACGGGTCGGATTTGCGCCAGGCGAGGTGCAGACGGAAGGACACGCCCAGATCCTCCACCTCACGCAACACCACGCCCTGGCGCGGAGTGCCGCCGGTTTTCTGGGTGAAGCCGATGCCCATGCCGACGGCGACAAGCGACAACAGGATGCTATCGGTTGCCGTTTCCTGCACGATGTTGGGCGAGAAACCGTGGGACAGGCAGGCCTGCATCAGCCGGTCGAAATAGCGCGGCTGTGGCTTGCGGGCAGGGAAGAGGAAGCGTTCATCGGCCAGATCCTTCATATGGATCGGGCGCTGGGCCAGGGGATGATCCTCGTACAAGGCCAGCACGATCTCGCTGCTGCCCAGTTCGCAGCTGTCCAGCAGGCCCAGGCTTTCATCCGACAGATGAATGTCATAGACGATGGCCACATCCACCGTGCCGTTGCGTAGCCCGTCGATCTGGTTCATCGAACTCATCGGCAGCAGGTTCAGTTCGACCAGCGGTTCGTCCAGGCGGAACTGAAGCAGCTTGGCCGGGATATCGGGGTGGCGGGACGCCAGCTCGCTAAAGCCGATCTGGACGGAGCCGACCTGACCCGTGGCATAGCTTTTGGCCCGCGCCACGGAGCGCTGCAGCTTTTCCAGGATGGCGTTGGTATCTTCCAGGAAGGCCCGGCCCGCCGGTGACAGGCGCACACCGCGCGGCAGCCGTTCGAACAGTTGCACGCCCAGCTCCTCCTCCAGATCACGGACCTGCCGTGTCAGGGCCGGCTGGGCGATATGGATGGCCTGCGCGGCGCGACCGAAGTGCTCCTCGCGTGCAACTGCTTGAAAATAACGGAGATGCCGAAGTTCCATGGGCAATTGATACCGTGCCGGCATCGGTTCTGCAAGACAAAGAATTGGACGGTTAAGCCTTCCGCCGGCCAGTAATTGGGCAACGTCAATCATGCGCAAAAGCGTTCAAGAAAGGTCATGGCGGATGAATAGCGAAGCGGCGGACGCCCTCTCCCCCTCCGGAACGCGGTTCCTGCAAGTGGGCGATGTGCGTCTGGAAATGCTGGTGAAAGGCGAGGGCAGGCCCCTGCTGCTGCTGCACGGCATGGATGGGGTCGAGGCCCTGGCACCGTTGATCGACCGGCTTTGCGCCGCCTACCGGGTCTATGCCCCCTCCCATCCCGGTTTTGGCGGTTCCGATCTGCCGCGGTCTTTCTCCACGGTCGATGATCTGGGCTATTTCTATCTGGACCTGCTTGATCAACTGGACCTGCGCGATGTCGTGCTTGCCGGCTTCTCGTTCGGCGGCTGGGTCGCGGCGGAGATGCTGGTCAAGAATAGCGGGCGTATCGCCCTGTCCGTGCTGGGGGCGCCCTTCGGGATTGAGACGGCGGACCGCAAGACGCGCCGCGTTGTGGACATCTTTGTC
Source organism: Niveispirillum sp. GW835-FHT14G11 (assembly GCF_058793615.1). Taxonomy (NCBI): domain Bacteria; kingdom Pseudomonadati; phylum Pseudomonadota; class Alphaproteobacteria; order Rhodospirillales; family Azospirillaceae; genus Niveispirillum; species Niveispirillum sp. GW835-FHT14G11. Next base: position 362,488 of record NZ_JBXAFZ010000002.1, on the reverse strand, counting down.
CAGGATGGCGGTACGGTGGAACGGAAGTCGCAGGTGACGCCGATGCCGAAGCTGGATCTGTCCGCCTTGCCGGACGACGTGCTGGAACGTCGGGTGCGCAATGCCGAGGCGACGATGCTGTTCGGCTGGTCGCCCTATATGTGCAATCCCAAGCTGCGCCACCGGCTGCACCGCATCACCACCCCCACCCTGGTGCTGTGGGGGGAGGAGGATGCCATCGCGTCGCTGGATTATGGCCGCGACTATGCCGCCCTGATCCCCGGTGCCGGGTTCGAGACCATCACCGGCTGCGGCCATCGCATCTATGTCGATCGTCCCGATGCAGCGGCGAGCAGCATCGACAATTTCGCCCAGCGCGCCGTTACGGCAGCGGCTTGAGGAGCCCCCATCATGAAAGTCTGGCAATTCAGCGAACAGGCCTATCATCCCGCCTTCGAGGTGCCGGGGCCGATGCGCATCACTTTGGCCCAGAACCATTGTGATCCGGTCGAGGCGGGCCGCCTGATCAACCGCTACCTTGATGAGTATGTCCTGGCGGATGAGCTGGGCTTCAACATCATGATCAATGAGCATCATGCGGCGGCGACCTGCATGTCGACCTCCTGCATGACGACACTGGCCATCCTGGCGCGGCAGACGCGCAACGCCCGCCTGCTGGCGCTCGGTATTCCCATCGGCAACCGCGCCAATCCGGTGCGGGTGGCGGAAGAAATCGCCATGGCCGACGTCATCTCCAACGGTCGTCTGGAGGTGGGGCTGGTCAAGGGTGCCGCCTATGAGGTGTTCATGTCCAACCGCCAGCCGGTCCGGTTCATGGACCGGTTCTGGGAGGCGCATGACCTGATCAAGGAAGCGCTGAGCAATCAGGGTGAGAATTTCTCCTGGGACGGGGAATTCTTCAACTATCGCGCCGTCAGCCTGTGGCCCCGCCCCATCCAGCAGCCCACGCCCCCTATCTGGATGACGGCATCCAGCGGCAGCAGTGCGGCACAGCAGGCCAGATTGGGTTATGTCTGCGCCACCTTCCTGTCCGGTGCCGTGGCGCGGTCGGTGTTCGATGCCTACCGCAAGGCCTATCAGGAAGCGCACGGCCGGCCGGCATCGGAAGACCGGCTGGGCTATCTGGGCTTGGTTTCCGTCGCCCATGACCGCAAGACGGCGTTCGCACGGGCGGAACAGATGAAGGCCTATTTTACCACGGCGGCCCGGCTGGACCCGCAATTCCGCAATCCGGCGGGGTTCACATCGGTGAAGGACAATGTCCGCCTGCTGAAGGCCGGCCCCAACGCCATCCGTCCGCGCTTGCGCGATGGCAGCCCGCTGCCGTCCGACCCGACCATCGAGCAATATATCGATGCCGGCCTGATGTTTGTGGGCACGCCCGACGATGTGTTCGGGCAGATCAGCCGCTTCTATGCCGATGTCGGTGGGTTCGGCAACCTGCTGATGATGGGTCAGGCCGGTACGCTGGGTCACGTGGAGACGGTGGAGAACCTGTCTTTGTTCGCCAAAGAGGTCATGCCGCGCCTGTCAGAGCTGTCGGTCGCGGCACCTGACGTCAGGTACGAGGCCTTTGCCTGAGCGGGGTGACGCCATGACGGACGTCCCGGTTTTGCTGGCGGAGGGGATGGAGGCCTATCTGGCTGCCTTCCGTGCGGCGCAATCCCCGGCGGGGGGGACGCTGGCCGGCGCCCGCCTGTCCTCCGACCTGGGCGCCGACGCCTTCGCCCGGCCACCGGTGCCGGGCCTGCGGCGACATGCCAGCTTCATCGTGCTGCCGGGGCGGGAGATCGCGGTTACCATCCTGCATCCGGGCCGCACGGTCGAACGGCCGGGCATCTGCTATTTCCATGGCGGCGGCTTCGCTTTCGGCAGCATCGAGACCTTCGACATCGTGGCCCAGGCATTGGCGGAGGAGACGGGGGCCGTCGTGGTCAGCGTGCAGTACCGCCGGCTGCCGGAAAATTCCTACCACGCGGCGCAGGAGGATTGCTTCGCCGCCTTCCAATGGTTCGTCACCCATGCGGCGCTGCTGGGTGTCGATCCCAGGCGTATCGCGGTGGCGGGTGACAGTGTCGGCGCCCTGTTCGCCACTGTCACGGCGATCATGGCCCGCGATGCCGGGCTGTCCATCCGGCCCATCTGCCAAGTGCTCATGTATGGTGCCTACGCCCTGACGCCGGGGCGGCCCTCCTACCTGCGGGGGCGCGATCCGCTGTTGAGCGCGCAACGGGTGGAGGATTTCGTCCGGCTCTATCGGCAGTCGCAGGATGGCGAACCGTTCCACCCGCCGCCTTTGTCGGTACCGGACCTGTCCGGGCTGCCGCCGGCTTTGCTGATCGGGGCGGAGCATGACCCGCTCCGGGAGGAGGGGGACGAATATGCTGACCTTCTGCGGGCGGCGGGCGTCCGGGCCGAGGTGATGACCGCACCCGGCATGATCCACGGCTTCCTGCGCGCGGTGGCCCTGTCGCCCGCCGCTGCACGCGTCATGAAAGCCTTGGCCAAAGCAATAGGGCCTTCTCTGTGGCCCGATAATCAGGAGGAAACAGCATGAGTTCGTCCCACGATACCGAAGCCGCCGAACGTGGCCGGGCGCTGCGTGAACAAATCTTCGGGCCTGAAGGCATGAAGAGCCATATCGATGCCGATGATTTCACCATGCCCCTGCAGGATGCCGTCACCCGCATCTGCTTTGGCGAGGTGTGGAGCCGGCCGGCCCTGTCGCTGAAGATCCGGTCCATGCTGACCATCGCCATCCTGGTGGGGCAGACGCGTCCGGCCCAGCTGCGCAACCATGTGAAGGGCGCCATCGCCAATGGCGTGACCAAGGAGGAGATCCGCGAGATCCTTCTGCATGCTACGCTCTATGCCGGGTTGCCGGCCGGTGCCGACAGCTGGCGGGAGGCGGCCGCAGCCTTGAGGGAAATCGATGCCTACTGATATCATCACCGCCAATGACCCGGCCCTGGTCGCGGCCGCCTTACGCAAGGGATTGCGCAGTCTGGCCAAGGCTGTGGTGGTCATCACCTGCCAGTATCAGGGCCAGCGCCACGCCATGACGGCGACGGCGGTCAGCGAACTCAGCATGGACCCGCCCTCCATGCTGATCTGCGTGAACAGGACGGCCAGCCTGTTCGAGCCCCTGTCGCAGGGGGCGGATTTCTGCATCAACATCCTGGGCGCCCACCAGGCCGACATTTCCAGCCTGTGTGCGGGCAAGGAGAAGGGGGAGGCGCGGTTCGCGATCGGTGACTGGCGGCAATCCGCCTTGGGTCACGCCTATCTGGCCGATGCCCAGGCCAGCTTCTTCTGCCGCAACGTGGCGAACACCGTCTATGGCACCCACGGCGTGTTCATCGGCGAGGTGCTGGAGGTGATCGACCTCAGCCCCATCAACCCGCTGGTCTATATGGATGGCCGGTATGGGCGTTTCGCGGCGGGGCAGGGCTGAGCATTGCGTCGGGTGACGGCACGGGAACGCGGGCGCCTGCGGGCGCAGGGGTGATCCGGCCTGCCCCGCTCCGGTTGCCCTGCGGCGAAATCCGCGATCAATCGTCAAAGCAGCGAAAATGTGACGATCCCAACCATTGGCTTTCCAGCCATCCCAGACGCTATCCCCAGCATTTCCGCCATTCCACGCGCTGGCACGCCGGCTGCAATCGGTCCCCGCAATGGCGGGACCGGCACCGGGGAAGGTGTGGCCCGCCGATGCGATGCAGTGGCGGCAAGCCGGAAGACGGGGGACGGGTATGGAAAAGGTCGCGGTGATGCAGATGGGGCGGCACTGGGCGCTGCGCGGCTGGACGGATCGGCTGCGGGGGGCGCGGCTTCCCAAATGGTCGGCCCTGGGGCCGCGCACCAAGCGGGTTCTGGCCATTGGCGGCGTGTTGCTGCTGGGTGTCAGCGGCTTCACCCTGATGGTGGCCAGCAAGCCGGACGTGGCGCGGGAGGACCGGCCGGAACGAGTCTGGGCCGTGGATGCGGTCAGCGTCGCCCGTGCCGACCATCGTCCGGACATGACCCTGATGGGCACGCTGGTCGCCGGCCGGTCGGCGGAGCTGCGGCCGCTGGTGGCCGGCACGGTGAAGAATGTCTCTCCCGCACTGCGCGATGGCGGTCTGGTCAAGGCGGGTGAGGTCTTGCTGGAGATCGATCCCTGGGATTATGAGCTGACTGTGCGCGAGACCCGCGCCCAGCTGGCCGAGGCCCGTGCCCGCCTGGACGAGCTGCGCGCCAGTGCGGCGGCGGAGAAGTCGCGGGCCGAACTGGCGCGCCTGCAGATGAGCATCAAGGAGCGCGAGCAGGAACGCGCCCAGGCTTTGTATGACAAGGGCACCATCTCCATCGCCCGGCTGGAGCAGACGCAAGGCGCCCTGGCGGCAGAGCGCCAGACCCTGGCCGCCATGGAGAACGGGTCCCAGGCCGGCAGCGCCCGTGTGCGCCAGCAGGAGGCGGTGATCGACCGGCTGAAGGCGGCCCTGGACCGGGCGGAGACCGACCTGGCCCGCACCAAGCTGACCGCGCCCTTCGATGCCTTTGTCGGCCAGACGGCGGCGGAGATGGGGATGCGGGTGTCGGCCGGCGACCGCGTCGCCCTGCTGTCGGGGACCGAGGGGCTGGAGGCCCGCGTGACCCTGTCGACGGAGGCCTATGGCCGCCTGGCTGCCGATGGCGACGGCGTCGTGGGACGCAACGCCTTGGTGACCTGGAAGCTGGGCGAACAGCGCATGACCTATCCGGCCAAGGTGGAGCGCGTCATCGACCGGATCGACACAGCCACCGGCGGCGTGACCATCTTCGTGCGGCTGGAGGCACAGAGCCTGGACCAGCCGCTGCGCCCCGGCGCGTTTGTGGAGGTGGGGCTGCCCGACCGTGCCTATGCCGGCGTCCACCGCTTGCCGGTCACCGCCGTGCATGGCAATGACACGGTCTATGTCGCCAATGCCGACGGCCGGCTGGAAAGCACCAAGGTGCATGTCGCGGCCCGCACCAGTGATGCCGTGTTCATCGACAAGGGGCTGGCCGACGGGGCCAAGGTGGTGACCACACGGTTCCAGGAGATCGGGCCCGGCCTCAAGGTCTCGCTGCGCGAAGATCCGCCCGCCGCCCAGGTCGCGACCAAGGAAACCCAGGACAAGGCCGCGGCCGGGGAGAAGAGCGAATGAGCAGCGCCGGCGTGATCCGCACCTTCATCCGCCACAAGGTGGCGGCCAATATCCTGATGATCATGATGATGATTGCCGGCTTCTGGGCCTTGGCCAAGCTGGAACGGCAGATGGAACCGGACTTCGAGGTGCCGGGCATCTATGTCGGTACCGTCTGGCAAGGGGCGTCTGCCGATGATATCGACCGGTCCATCATCGAGGCCATGGAGCGCGAGGTGCGCTTCCTGGAAGGGGTGGACGAGGTCACCGGCCGGTCGCGTGAGGGCATCGGTGAGCTGTTCATCAATTTCAAGCATGGCACCGACATGGCCAAGGCCCTGTCGGAAACCGAAAGCGCCATCAACAACATCACCACCCTGCCGCAGAGTGCCGAGCGGCCGGTCATCAACCGTTTCACCATCACCGATGAGCTGATGGAACTGGCCATTTCCGGGCCGCTGCCGGAACCGGCACTGCGCGCCCTGGCCAAGCAGGTGCGTGACGGGGTGACCGCCCAGGGCGTGGACCGGGTCTATATGACCGGCCTGCGCGGGGCGGAGATCTGGGTGGAGGTGCCGGCGGCGGAGCTGGAGCGGCTGGACACCACCCTGGGTGCCGTGGCCCAGCGCCTGGCCCAGGCATCGACCGACGTGCCGTCGGGCACCCTGTCGGGCAATATCGAAAAGCAGATGCGGTCCATGGGCCGGCAGGATGATGCCGCCGGCGTGGCGGGCCTGACCCTGCGCACCGATGCCGATGGCCGCCGCGTCACCATGGGGCAGGTGGCCCAGGTCAGCGATGCCTTCGACGACCGGGGCGTCACCGGGCGGCGCAATGGCAATCCGGCCATCAACCTGTCGCTCCAGACCTCCAAGAACGGCAACCTGATCGCCATCACCGAACGGGTGGATGCCTATCTGGAAAAGCTGCGCCCGACCCTGCCGCCCGGCGTGACGGTCGAAAGCTATGACCGCAATTCCGACGCGCTGGAAGACCGTATCGGCATGCTGATGGATAATGCCGTCGGCGGCATGGTGCTGGTCATGGCGGTGCTGGTGGTGTTCCTGCGGCCCTGGGTGACCTTCTGGATCGCCATCGACATCCTGGTCAGCTTCATGGTCACCTTCGCCATCATGGTGCTGATCGGGCAATCCATCAATGTGATGAGCCTGTTTGCCCTGATCATGATGACCGGCATCATCTGTGACGATGCCATCGTGGTGGCCGAATATGGCCAGACCCTGGTGGACAAGGGGATGGAGCCGGCCAAAGCCGTGGAACGCGCCGCCCAGCGCATGTTCTGGCCCGTCACCGCCGCCGCCATCACCACCATCGCCGCCTTCGGGCCCATGCTGATGATGAGCGGGACGACAGGGCAGTATGTGATGCCGCTGCCCGCCATTTCCATCGCCGTCATCATCGCCTCGCTGCTGGGCTGTTTCCTGATGCTCCCCTCCCACATGCGCCACGCGCTGGAGAAGGGGCGGAAGTCGCCGCCGTCCAGGCTGCGCGTGGCGTTCGAGGCGAAGTTCAACGCTTTTCGCGACGGGCCCTTCACCCAGGCCATCGCCTGGGCCACGCATAATCGCGGCCTGACCGTCGCGGCGGCCGTCACCATCATGGCGCTGGCCATCGGGTTGCAGGCCGGCGGCCATGTCAAATTCGCCTTCTTCCCGCAGCCGGAGGGCCATCAGGCGCAGCTGAACCTGCTGTTCAGCCCCGGCACCCCGCGTGAGGTGGTGGCCCGGCAGATCGACGAGGCGGAGGCGGCCCTGTACCGCGTGGAGGCCGCCTATGGTCTGAAGCGCGGCGAGCTGGTGAAGATGACCTTCGGCAAGCTGGGCGTTACCACGGGCGACAATTTGCCCGAACAGGTGGGCGACTATATCGGCTCGATGAACGTTGAATTCTCCGTGGCCGACGACCGCGACCAGCGCCTGCCCGACATCATGAAGAAGTGGGAGGCGGAGACGAAGCTGCAGCCCGGCATCGATCAGGTGATCTTCTCCACCGAGCAGGACGGGTTTGGCGGCGATGGCTTCGGCTTCCGTCTGGTCCATGACGATCCCTATGTGCTGAAGGCCGCGTCGGAGGAGCTGAAGAAGATCATCATGACCTATGGCGGCGTCAGCGGCGCGCGCGACAACCTGCCGGCCGGCAAGCCGGAACTGGTGGTCAAGGTCACGCCGCGCGGCGAGGCCCTGGGCTTCACCACCGAGAATGTCGGTCGCCAGCTGCGCGACGCCATGGACGGCGCCATCGCCATGCGCTTTGCACGCGCCGACGAGGAGGTGACGGTGCGCGTCCGCCTGCCCGATGGCGACCAGACGGAGGCGCTGCTGGCCAACCTGAAACTGCGCTCGCCGGCCGGCATGCAGGTGCCGCTGGCTGACGTGGTGGAACTGTCGGAACGGCCGGGCCTGTCGCGCATCCTGCGTTCCAAGGGCCGCCGCACCGTCTCCATCTTCGCCGAGGTCGACCATCTGAAGGGCAATGGCGGCGAAATCCGCAGCGATATCGAGAAGAACCACCTGCCCGCCATCATGGAGAAGTACGGCGTCAAGAAGGACCAGAATGACGGGTCGCGTCAGGAAGAGGAATTCTGGTCGGATTTCATGATGGGCATGGGCGTCTCCTTCCTCTCCATCTATCTCGTCCTGGCCTGGATCATGGGCAGCTTCGCCCGGCCCTTCGCCGTGCTGATGATCATCCCCTTCTCCATCGCCGGCACCATCTTCGGCCATTGGGTGATGGGCGCCGACATGACCATCTGGTCCTATATCGCCATCATGGGCATGGCCGGTGTGCTGGTGAATGACAGTATCCAGGTGGTCAGCAGCATCGATGACCGCATCAAGGAGGGCGAGGCGGTGGAAAGCGCCGTGGTGCACGGCGCCGCCGAACGGCTGCGCCAGGTGCTGCTGACCTCGCTGACCACCATCTTCGGCCTGCTGCCGCTTCTGACCGAGACGGATTTCCAGGCCGCCTTCCTGGTGCCCATGGCCATCACCTTCGTCTTCGGCATCGGCACGGCCACGGTGCTGGTCCTGCTGCTGATGCCGGCGTTGCTGATGCTGGTGGAAGATGCCAAGCGGGGCATCGGCCGCCTGTCGCAGCGGTTCGGGCGGCGGGCCGTGGTGGCGGGAGAGGTGGGAGTGTGACCAGCAGCCCCTCCCGTGCGATGCCGCGCCCCCGGTGGGGATGGCGGTATCGGCGGGAGGGCGTTCGGAGCGGGTAGGGTGATTGCTCCGAAAGGTCGGGCGTTGTGAAACAGAATGCAACGCTGAAAGGGCGATGTTTCAGAGGCGGCAGGTTCACCGCTCCGAATGAACCGGCCCCCGTGAAACATTGTGCAACATAAAAACGGGGTGTTTCGGAGGGGGTGGATAGCCTGCTCCGAATACACAAGGGCTTTGCTTCAGACGCGGGTTCTGCGGTGGCTGGGGTGTGGACGTGATTGTGGTGTTGATGGGGGAAGAATAGCACATTCTTTATGGAAAAGTCAGCAGGGCGGTTCTGGGGAATGTCTTTCCGCCGCTCCGATGGATGCCCGGTGCGGCGAACCGGGTGTCCAGAAAGCCGTCCGGCAAACAACTTGTCCGGATTGCCGTTGCCAATGCATGTTTTCGGACAGATTTCGAGTTTGCCGCCAAGGGACGGTTTGGCGATCCAGTTCGGGCAATGCTTCCATCTTTCGAAGTGGAGCCAAAGCGCAATCTTCTTGAGTTCCTCGGCTAACCGGACATTTATGAGCATGACTCCGTCCTATCCATCTGAATCTTTACGAAACCAAGCGGGTGTGATACCCGTTCCCACACTGAGAAAGTGGGTACAACACCCGCTCTGACGGATGGCGGGGTCGACAGGTGATCAAGTCCAAAGATGTCCAGAGACTGACCGGATTATCCGCTGACCAGCTTCGGGAATGGACCAGTCGGCGAGGATTGATTCAGCCAGATGTTCGGCCAGCTGGGCCGGGTACTTTAGCTTTATTCTCCTGGCAGACGGTGCTAATCCTCCGACTTGCGATCCAATTTCGTGACAGTTTCCGTATGGAATTACAGGCACATCAGCCTCTGTTCGCTGCGCTAAGTGAGCAACTCCGGGGCGTGCCATTCCCTGCCCTTTGGGGACACCGTGTTGTTATTTATGCATCGGGACGCTGGGAACTCCAAGAAGCCCTCGGGCCTTCACCTCCAGCAGGGGATTTCCTGCAAGTTTGCCTGGATTCACACCTTGAGGCCCTTGCACAGACCTTTTCCCCTCAAGAACCTTCGCGGCAACTACCCCTCTTTAGGGCTGTGAACGTAAGATGAGCGCGCTAGAAGCCATTGAGCGGGGGCTTCATCGGTTGGGTTACAACCAAGAAGCAATCCGTCATGAATATGCGTTTTCCGATGTGCTTTCGCCCTCTGGTGACATCACGAGCGTAGTTCTTGCTGCCTTCACCACAGAACCATTGTCATTTAAGTCGGCTGCGTTTGGAGTCGTGAGGGAACAGGAGAGTGATGCGGGCACGCGATCCGCTGTCGCGGGCAGGCGTGCGCTTGGAGCACCGTTGTTCTTCTCGATTAGCAATGATGTTGTTAGGGTTTGGCGCGCTGCCACGAGTGGTGATCCGCTTCTATTAGACTGCGTCAATGTGGAGGACTTGGATGGGCTCTTCGAACGAAAAGCCGACCAATGGAGCCCGCAAGCCATACATCGTGCAAAGTCACTATCACCGCGGCAACAGCAAATTCAATTTGATCTTGTCGATTTAGGTCTTTTACCGGCTATCGAACGAGAAGTGCAGGCGAAGCTTAACGTAGTGCTTGATGACGTCGTGCGTCTGCTCATGGACGACAGAAAAGAATCTGGACGAGAGCGTGCCGTGTTTCAAGCAACCTTTAGGTTGCTAGCCGCCAAGATTCTTCAAGACCGTGATCATGAACGTGCCCAAAGCTGGAACAGGGGAGATGTCATTTCTGTAATGAAAGGGATTCAGGCCTATTATAACCTGGAAAAATCTCCGTCTGAAGAAATGGTGATAGGCGAGGAACGACTTGCAGCCGCTTGGAATAGGTTGCTTGGCGCAGTTAGTTTGCGAAATATTTCCGCCGATAGCTTGGCTTTCATTTACGAGAATACGCTTGTCACTACTGATACCAGAAAAACATTTGGCACACATAGCACGCCGCGCTGGCTTGCAGACTATGTACTTGAAAGAATTGATATCAGTCGTTTTGATCTAGAAAAATTGCGCATTCACGAGCCATTCGCTGGGGCTGGTGTCTTCTTGGTTTCTGCTCTGCGGCATCTGCAGGACTATTTACCCGCAGAGTGGACGCCAAAGCAGCGTCACGACTTCCTGACTGCTCGAATTTCAGGGACGGAACGGGATAGCTTCGCCTGTGAGGTCGCTAAGCTGTCGCTCATCCTTGCTGACTATCCTAATGCGAATGGTTGGAAAGTCGCGAACCGCGACCTATTCCAGCCAGGAGCGTTGGCCGAAGCCGTGCGTGGGGCTACAGTGATCCTATGCAACCCGCCTTTCGAGGATTTTTCGGTAGAAGAGCGTCAATTTTACCCCAAGACCGCCCCTCTTTTCGGTTTTTCCAAGCCGCGCTTTGTACTTAATACGGTGCTGGAAGAAAGGCCAAATGCGCTTGGTTTTATCTTGCCACACAATTTTATTCACAAATCTGACTATGAAAAGCTTCGCAGAAAAATAGCGGAGGCTTATCAAGCAGTGGAGCTTGTATCCCTGCCAGAGGGTGTTTTCTTAGAAGCTGATTATGGGTCCGCAGTGCTGATTGCCACAGAGCCTCGAAACGCTGCATTCTCTAAAGGTATCCGGCTTCGGTCAGTGGTCGTAAGTAAGAAGGACAAGGACAACTTTAGTAGGACCAGCGAAGGGACCGCAACGCGCCAGGCAGCCCGGATCATTGATACCGATGAGCTCTGGATCGGGGCTCTCGACACGTTGTGGGCTGCGCTCGCCGATCGGCCAAAGCTCGGCGAATGGGCTGAGGTTCGGCGTGGACTTAGATGGAATGATCAAGGCGAAGGTATTAGAAAAGAGCGTAAGGAAGGATTTCTGCCTGGTGTTCATCGACTTAATGGAGTGTTAAAGCCATTTCGCCTGACCCCTCAATTTGATTGGCTTAATGTCGATCCAGAGGCTCAGTACTATAGGAATAGGGTCGATTTCCCATGGCATAAGTCTAAGATTTTGGTCAATGCAAAGCGGCGCTCACGAGGACGCTGGCTGCTTACTGCTGCGGTGGACAGCAGTGGTCTCGTCGCATCTCAACAGTTTCTTGGAATTTGGATCAACACCGGTAAAATATCTTTGGATAGCCTTGTGGGTATTTTGAATGGTCCAGTTGCGAATGCCTTCATTGCAGAAAGAACAACGGATCAGGATATTCCGATCAAACTTCTTCAGGCGCTTCCTCTGCCAGAGCATGTAGACGACGCGAAGCTGGCAGCAGCCGTCCGTACTTACTCTAATACTCTCATCGCGGCAGAGGCTAAGGGGTGGCCTGCAACATCTCTCGATATTTTGCAGGATCTTCTTCGCATCATCGATGAGATCGTCTTGGACGGCTACGGGCTTTCGGAAGATCAGCGTCATGTTCTGTATGAGTATTTTTCGGAAGAACGGCATCCGGCTCCTCACCCTATAGCGCCATGGGCGCTGTCAGTGTCTGCGGGACCGGCTGAAATAAAGACTGCACGAGAACGAGCTCGGATACGTGGTCTACGTATGGCAGAACGCGATCTAGCGGCTGCGGGGGGAGGGATTCCAGCAGATCAAGTAGCCTTTCGCCTTTCGCTGTCTCTCGAAGCCATTGAAGACTTAGTAAAGGATAAGGTCCTGATTGCAGTCCAAGGGAAGGACGGCAAACTCCTATTTCCCACAGTGCAGTTTTGCGATGGCCAATTAGTAGCTGGATTAGACATGGTCTTGGCGGTATTTCCCGACCAAAACCCCTGGGCACAGCTTAATTTCCTCGTGAATGCCCACAGTCGGCTTGGGGGAGCTCGGCCAATAGACCTGCTAAACGAGGGGCAGATAGAACCAGTTATTCAAGCGGCCCAAACCTTCGGCGAACAGTTAGCCGGATGATTGCCGCGGCCCCCCTCCACTTGCCGCCGGCCGATCTGTCGGGTCGAAGGCTTCCGTTGGAAGTCTTCTCGGCAGGGAGACTACTTCATCGCATCCATGCCGCAGGATATGGGCCCATATATTTTGACAAGACTATAAAAGGTCGCTTTAATGCACCTGACGGCTCTTACGGTGTTTTATATGTTGCATGTAATGCTTGGGGCGCCGTCGCCGAAAGCTTACTCCGAAACATTGGCGAAACATCAATATCAGAGAACTTTGTTGCATCCAAAGCATATGCGCGCTTACGGCTCACGAGAGATTTAAGAGCGGTGCAGCTTCGCGGCACCGGTCAGCATATTTTAGGTGTAACCTCTGCAGTAAGCTCAATTCTTCCATATGACGCACCGCAGGCATGGTCAAAAGCATTATATCATCACCACGAGAAGCCCGATGCAATAATTTATCGATCAAGGCACAATGATGACGAATTATGCTTAGCTATTTTTGATCGTGCAATGGATGCTTTGGAGATTTTGCACGACGTCGAATCAGATCTTCTTCTGTCTAATTGGTTCTTTGATGCGTTGGAGGTTAATCAGATTGGCTTTAGCCCTCCATGATTTGCCCTAAAGGGGGGTGACCTGTCCGTCAAACCGAAGTTTGATGGACAAGCAGAAAAGGCCGCTTTCTCTGCGACCTCCCCGAAAATCCGCCCATCCCCTCCACTTCCCCATCACCCCGCCAACGGCGCCGTCCAAACCCGGAACCCGGCCAAGGTGTTCGGCCCGAACGTGTGGGTCAGCGGCACGTCGGCGGCGTCGCGGCCGGTGGCGATCAGGATGCGGCCCATGCGGGGCTGGTTGTTGCGGGGGTCGAATACGTGCCAGCGGCCGCCCAGGTAAACTTCCATCCAGGCGGCGAAATCCATCTCCGCATAGGGCGGAGGCTGGCCGATATCGCTGATATAGCCGGTGCAGTAGCGGGCGGGGATGTTCATGGCGCGGCAGAAGGCGACGGCCAGATGGGCATAGTCGCGGCACACGCCCCGCCCCTCGGCATAGGCCTCGGCCGCCGTGCGGGTGGGCCGGGAATGTTCGTACCCGAACCGGATGTGCCGGTGCACGAAGTCGCAGATGGCCTGAACCCGGCCCCAGCCGGTGGGGGCCTGTCCGAACAGGCGCCAGGCTTCGGCCGACAGATTGTCGGTCTCGCAATAGCGGCTGGGCAGCAGGTACAGCAGTGTCTCGGCCGGCAGGTCCTGTACCGCATGCTGCATCGCGTCGGGCACCACGGGGTCGGCCAGGCCGTCGTCGCGGATGACGGTATCGGTGCCCAGGGTCAGGCGGCCGGCCGGCGCCATCAGCCGGCAGCACCAGTTGCCGAAGCTGTCGCGATAGCTTTCGATGGGCACGGCCGGGCTGGTGATCAGGTGGTCCGGCCGCTCCAACTGCGCCACGCGCGAATAATGCACGTTCAGCATGACGATCATGGCGGTGGGTTGCGGAAAATCATAGGTGAGCTGACAACCCAGATGGATGCGGACCATATCGTCTCCGACGGTTGAAGGTTGGCGCCGGACAAGGGCAGCGAGGGTCCCCCTGGATGCGACCGGCGGCGGCCGGTCGCATCCCATCCCGTCATGCTAACCTTCTGAACGTGCAGGAGCCAGGAATGGTTAGCAGTAGCGGAAAACCATTTCGCTACTGCGGTCGGGCTGTTTGCGGCGATCTCGCGTGTCCGGGCGCGGCCATCCGTGGGCTTGGCTTGCGCGGCACGTGCCGCGCGGCGGCCGTTGCCGGTCCTATTCCCCCACCGTGAAGGCCCCGAATTCGGCAAAGCCCACCCGTGTGCCCGTGAAGGAAGGCGTGCCGGCGGGCGCCTGGGCGAACAAACCCGTCTGGGTGCCGACCCAGCGGCCCGGCAAGGTCTGGAACTGCTTGCCGATATTGGTGAAGGTCTCCCCGTCCAGGCTGTAGCTGAACTGCACCCTGGCATGGGTGGACCGCCGCATGGAAGGCCAGGCGTGGGGGAAGTTGGGTTCGGGTTCGGCCACAATCACCGGCTCGAACCGGGCGCGGACATGGACGGGGCCGGTGACGGCCACCGGTGCTGTCAGCACGGTTTCGGAACTGGCCTGGAATTTCCCGTCGCGTCCGCCATGGTCGGCCTTCAGCCGCGTGACCTGGACCAGCCGCAAACCGTCGGCGGTATTCTCCAGCCCGATCCAGGCATAATCATAGCCCAGGACCAGCAGGCCGGCGCGTTCCCCCAGCTGGGCCGGCGACAGGGTCAGGTTGGTGGTGGCGGCAAAGCGCATGCCGGGCAGTTTCTGGGTCAGCAGGTTGCCCGCCTCCCACAGATTGGCCGGGGAGGAGGCGGATTTCAGGCGCAGCCTGCCCTTCACCGACCGGTCCACCCAATCGTCGGCCGGATTGGCGCTCCATTGCCAGCCCAGATGATAACCATCGGCGAAATCATCGTTCACCACGGGGTTGGCGGCTTGCTGGGGGGGCAGGTCGGGCTTGGCGTGGCGGGTCACGGGCTGGCCATAGGGCTTGTTCTGCTGCCGCTCCCCGATGATCGGCCAGCCATCGCGGCCCCAGCGCAGGGGTTGCAGCAGTACGCGACGGCCATAGCTGTCGGCATCCTGGAAATGCAGGAACCAGTCCTGGCCCTTGGGCGTGGTGACCCAGGCGCCCTGGTGCGGGCCGTTCCAGGGCGTTTCGCCCTGGTCCATCACCGACCGCCCCTCATAGGGACCGGTGATGGATTTGGACCGGAACACGCCCTGCCAGCCGCCCTTCACCGAACCGGACGGGGCGAAGATGTAGTAATAACCGCCGCGCTTGTAGAGCTTCGGCCCCTCCGTCGTGAACCAGGGCTTAGGCCCCTGGGAGGTGGCGACCGGGGGCAGAACATTGCCATCCACGACCACCATGCCCGCATCCAGGGTGCTTGTGCCGTCGGGCGACAGGCGCTTCAGCACGATGCGGTTCTTCTTCTCCTGTCCGGCGCGCGAGGCGGCGTAGGCATGGACCAGCCAAGCCGTGCCATCCTCATCCCAGAAGGGGGCGGGATCGATGGCGCCGCGGGTATCGTCCACCAGGACAGGCGCGCTCCAGGGTCCTTTCGGATCGGTGGCGGTGACCAGGAAGATGCCGAAATCCGGGTCGGGATAATAGATATGGAACTTACCGTCATGGTGGCGGATGGCAGGCGCCCAGACGCCGCCGCCCCGGCGCGGGGTGGCATGATGGGCATCTGGCACCAGGCGGGGCAGGGCGTGGCCGATCAGGGTCCAGTTCACCAGATCCCTGGAATGCAGGATGGGCAGGCCGGGGGTGTTGGTGAAGCTGGATGCCGTCAGATAATAATCATCCCCCACCCGCACCACGTCGGGATCGGAATAATCGCCGTTCAGGACGGGATTGATATAGGTGCCGTCGCCCTGGTCGGGATGCCAGATGCCGGCCGGCATGGATGAATGCGCCGTCACAGCGGGTTGCTCCGCCACAGCACCTGATAGTGGTATCAAATACAGGGCGGCGGCGAGCATGGCATGGGGGCGCATGGCGCATCATCTCCGGCTTTACGGTCGTGGAAACGGTATAAAGGCAAGGCGGGCGGGATTGCCTGTGGCAGCGACGGCCCGTTGCCGCCAGCATCCTCATACCCTTTCGAAGATCATGGCCTGCCCGCCATGGGGGGAGAGTACCATTTCCAGCTGGGCCCCGGCCTTCACAATCTGGGTGGTGATCGTGACCTTGGTGCGGTTGACGGGGGCGGCGGGCGGGCCATCGGCAAAACGGCGGACCTGCCATTTGCCATCGCCCAGGAAGCCCAGATCGATGGTCAGGGTGCGGCCCATCTCATTGGTGATGGCGCCCAGGAACCAGCGGCCATCCTTTGCCCGCCGCGCCACCACCGCATGGTCGCCGATGGTCCCCGACAGAGCCCGGATATCGGTCCAGGTGGTGGGGCATTCATCGAAGAAGACCAGCTCCGGCCAGTCGCGCCCGGCATATTTGTCGGGCTTGTCGTACCAGTAA
The DNA here is from genome assembly GCF_058793615.1 of Niveispirillum sp. GW835-FHT14G11. NCBI lineage: Bacteria > Pseudomonadati > Pseudomonadota > Alphaproteobacteria > Rhodospirillales > Azospirillaceae > Niveispirillum > Niveispirillum sp. GW835-FHT14G11. The sequence goes on along the minus strand of NZ_JBXAFZ010000002.1, from coordinate 346,196 downwards.
AGGAAGGTCTGCGGATTGTAATAGATCGCGGCCAGTGCCAGCTGGTGGGCGTTGGTGGTCTGGTTCTTCGGGTTGGCGAAGCAGATCGTATAGTCGATGGGGCCGGACAGCGCCCTGGTGAAGGGAAGGGTGCAGTTGTGGCGTGATGTGGGGAACTGCTCGTTGCCGCGCACGCCCTCCAGCGCCACATAGTTGGGCAGGGTGCGCTCCAGCCCGGCGGGGCGCAGATTGTCGTGCAGGTTGACCAGCAGCCGGTGCTCGCCGCAGACCTTCACCAGATTATGGATGAAGTCGACGTCCGACTGGCGCCCTTCCCAGATGAAGCCGAACTTGATGCCGGCCACGCCCCAGGCTTGGTAGGTCTTGACGATGGCGTCCAGCTGCCGCATGGCCGGCACCCGGTCGACATAGAGGATCATGCCCAGACCCTTGGACCTTGCATAGTCGATGACGCGGCGGATATCGATGGCGGGGATGGCATAGGTGGCGTCGCTGGGGTCGGTGCCGTCGCCGTACCAGTGGGCGTCCCATTCCACGAAATCCAGCTTGCGCCGTGCGGCGAAATCCACCGTGTCCAGGCCGGCCTGGGTGGTATATTCGCGGATGCGGACGGCGCGGCCGGGCTTGATCCAGCTGACATCGCCCAGGATGTTGGGCGTGGCCAGCGTGGCGATCAGATCCTGACGCTCGATCAGGCTTTTGGCATCCGGGCCGGCCATGATGACGCGCCAGGGCGTGTCGAACGGGACGGGCAGGGTGAAACTGTCCTCCTGCGGGGTCGTTCCGGGACCGGAATATCCGGTGGCGCGGCCGGGAAAACGCATCAGGTGCGTAACGATCCCGGAATTGCTGCTTTTCAGCATGGTGCGCGGATAGTGCAGCCGGTCGGATTCACTGATCAGCAGGCAGGTGCCGTCGGCCAGCAGGGCGGTGACGGGCGTGTCGGCCAGCACCTCCTGATCACAGCTTTCCGTCAGGTCGGGGTGGGGTACCGGTGTGATCAGGTTCTGCACCGTGCGCTGATACTCGCCCTCATCCCGGCTGACATAGAGCACGGCATCGGTGGGCAGGCGGAATTCGGTGGCTTCACCCGACAGGGTCAGGCTGTTGCCCGGCGCTTCCAGCAGGCGGAAGCGGATGGCGATGCCGGCATCATAGGCCCGCGCCACCAGGGCGAAGCGGATGTTGCGGGCGGCATCCCGCAGTTCGAGGACCAGTTCGTTGCAGGCCTCGGTGCTTTCGCTGCGGATGCCATAGGGCGGTGTCCAGGTGCCGGTGATGGCGCGGCGGCTGGCGGTGACGAAACCGGCATCGGGACCCAGCAGGTGACCATCGGCCAGACGCAGGGCAAGAGAGGAGGGGGCCAGGATCACCTTGCCCCGGTATGTCGCCGACCAGCGCGGGCCGGACGGGTCCAGACGCAGGCGCAGATGGCCGTCGGGGGAGGTGATGTCGTGGCCGGCCGGCTGGGCCAGGGACGGGGCGTTGGTGGCGATGGGCAGTGCGACCGCACCGGCCAGGATGCCGCGACGGGTTGGGTTGCTCACCAGTAAGGTCTCCAGACACGGCGCAGACGCATCAGCGCCTCCAGATGGAAATAATCACCCCAGATGCAGCACTCGCTGACGCCGATGCGTTTGGGCATGTGATAGACCCCATGGGCAAGCACGCCATTCGATCCCGAAAGCGGGGCGAGGTGGTCGGCATCCAGCCGATGCACGATGCCCCAGGCGGCGCGCGTATAGAGATCGCGGTCAAGATCGCTGGCCGGCAGATGCCGCACCAGTTCCAGCAGACCGCAGGCGGCGATGGCGGCGGCGGATGTGTCTGCCGGGGCGTCGCCATCGGTAAAGATCAGGTCCCAGCGGCAGACAAGGTCGTCGGGCAGCCGGTTCAGGAAATAATTGGCCAGCGAGGCCGACAGGCCCACCAAGGGCTCCCGCCCGGAATGGGCATAGCCCAGCGCGAAGCCATAGATGCCCCAGGCCTGACCACGCGCCCAGCAGCTGTCATCGCCATGGCCCTGGTGGGTGGTGCCACGCAGCGGGGCGCCGGTGGCCGTATCCATGTGGAAGGTGTGGAAGGTGGAGGCGTCGGGACGGACCAGATACTTGGCCGCCTTGGTCAGGTGACGCTCGGCGGCGTCGCGATATCTGCACTCGCCTGTCTGTTGCGCGGCCCAATAGAGCAGCGGCAGGTTCAGGTTGCAGTCGATGATCATCCGCCCGGCCTCTGCCGGGTCGGTCAGGTCACCCCAGGCCTGGATGACGCCCGACACCGGATCGAACCGTTCCAGCAGCAGGTCGGCCGCCAGCAAGCCGGCGCGGCGGGCCTGCGTATCGCCGGTCAGGCGGTGGGCGGCGCAGGCGGCCGGGGTGTAGAGGAAACCCAGATCATGGTGGGCGACATTGATCCGCCGCTCGGCCCGATCCAGGAAGGAGCGGACCTGGGTTTCGGCGGCCTGACGGTAACGATCCCGGCCCGTCAGCTCGTATGCCAGCCACAGCATGCCGGTCCAGAAACCGTTGGTCCATTCGACATTGCCGATGGCGGGATAGACCAGCCCCTCGCTGGACGGTGCGGGGAAAAGGTCGGTGAAGTCCGGCAGGGCGCGGTCGATGCGGGCCAGGACATTGGCGATGGCCAGATCCAGGTCGGCCGGCGTCGGCAGGGCCAGGGTGGCCAGCCGGGCGCGGTCGCGGATGGGTTCATGATTGATGGCGGTCATGATGCGGGCTCAGTTGGCGGCGGCGGGCTGGGCGTCCGGGGCCTGTTCACCCTCGTCCAGCGGCCGGCCCCGCGCGTCGGTGCGCGGGGTGGGGGAGAGCGCGAAGCAGGAGGCGATCCAGAAGGCCAGCGCACCGGCGGCGATCATCATATAGGTGGGTTTGAAGCCGAACAGGTCATACCCGGCGCCGACGATGGGCGACAGGATGGCCAGCCCCAGCGAATGGCCGAAGCTGACCCCCACCAGATAGACGGTCGCGGCGAAGCGGCTGTCGAAATGATAGGCGATGTAGCGGAAGATGGAGACGGCCAGGATCGGCAATTCGATCGAATGCAGCATCTTTATCGATGAGATGCCGAGCGGCGTGTCGACCAGGGCGGAACCGCCAATGCGCACGATCATGATGGCCGCCGCAATCAGCAGCCCGTTCTTGGCGCCGGTCCGCATTACGATGAAGGGCGCCACCAGCAGCATCCCCGCCTCCACAAAAATCTGCGCGGAGTTCAGATAGCCGAACATCACGTTGCCTTCCGCCGGCGTGGCGAACATGGAGGCGAAATAGACGGGGAACTGCTGATCATAGACCAGATACAGGTTGGTCACGCCCAGGATCAGCACCATGAAACCCCAGAATTTGCGCTGGCCCAGGACGGACAGCGACTGGCGTGGGGTCAGCGTCTGGGCGCGGGCCTGCTCGGCGGCGTCGGGTTCGATGCGGGCGGCCAGGATGATGGGGATCAACAGCAGGCCCGCCAACGAGGCCAGCCAGAAATTGATGTTCGGATCGATATTGTAGAGCCGGCCCGAGAAAACGGCGGCACTGGCATAACCCAGCGATCCCCAGAGCCGGGCGCGGCTATATTCGAAACCGTAGCGTCGGCCCACCCGGTCCACGAAGCTTTCCAGCGCGAAGGACCCGGCCACGAAGGTCAGACCCAGATAGAGCCCGCCCACGGCCGCCCCGATCACGACATTGGCATGCAGCAATGGCGCGTAGACGAAGGGGAAGAAAACCCCGGCCAGCAGCACCATGAAGGCGATGAACAGCGGCACGCGCGGCTTCAGCCCCACCCGGTCCAGCACATAGCCGTAAAGCGGCTGGCACAGCATGGCGGCGATGAAATTGGCGGAAAAGACGGTGCCAGCCTCCACCCCTGTCAGGCCCATCGGACCCTTCAGCCAGATGGACAGGAAGGACATGGCGACGGCCTGGGCGAAGAAGAACAGGAACAGGAACGCGCTGAGCAGCACGTAGTTCCGCCGGGCGCCGGGAGCACCAGTGGGCATCGCATCCTCTCCCTATCACCGGCCTCGTGATGGTTGGGCCGGGCATTTGCAGCTTGTTGTTGGGTATCGTTATCTGATAATCAGGGCATGTTCAAGCCTGAACCCACGGCGTTGTCGTGCCGATGACCACTGTTATCGTGAACATGCATCACAGCGCCGCCAACGGGCCGGCTTTCCAATAAAGATCGAGAGGGAAGGGTGACGACCAAGGAAAGGGGCGCTTCCCGTGCCACGGCGGAGCAGCCGGCGCGCCGCAAGGCGGCCGTGACGGTGCATGACGTGGCCGAACATGCGGGCGTGTCGCCCATGACCGTGTCCCGGGTGGTAAACGGTACCAGGGTGCGCGAACCGCTGCGCCTGAAGGTGGAAGCGGCGATCCGTGAGTTGAGCTATGTACCCAATGTCGCGGCGCGCGTTGCCCGGTCGGGCGGGTTGCGCATCGGTGTGCTGTTCAACAATCCGCGTTCGTCCAACCTGGGCGAATTCCTGATGGGCGCCTTTCATCAAGGTGGGCGCGATGGCTGCCAGCTGCTGGTGGAACCGGTGGCGGCCCATCCCACGCCTGTGGATGCCGTGCGCAAGCTGGTCGCGATGGGGGTGGACGGGGTGACCCTGCCGCCGCCGCTCTGTGACAGTCTGGAGGCGCTGGATTTGTTGTGGCAGGCGGACATCCCGGCGTTGAGCTTCGCCACGGCCGACCCGCGCTCCCACTCGTCGGCCGTGCTGATCGATGATTTCGAGGGGGCGCGGACCATGACGCGGCACCTGCTGTCGCTGGGCCATCGCGATATCGCCTTTGTGCGCGGCGATGCCCGCCATTCCCCGGCGCTCAGGCGGGAGGAGGGGTTCCGGGCCGCCATGGCCCAGGCGGGGCACCCGGTGCGGCCCGGCCGGGTGGTGCAGGGGGATTTCAGCTATCGCTCGGGGCTGGATGCCGGGCGGGCGCTGCTGTCGGCGTCGGCAGCGCGTCCGACGGCGGTGTTCGCCAGCAATGACGATATGGCCGCCGCCATCGCCGCCACCGCCTTCGGCCTGGGCCTGCGGGTCCCGGCCGATCTGTCCATTGCCGGGTTCGACGATACGCCCATCGCGTCGCTGCTGTGGCCGCAGCTGACCACGGTGCATCAGCCGATCGCAGAGATGGCGTCAACCGCCGTGGAAATCCTCAGCGAATTCATCCGCGAACGGCGCAGCGGCGGCAATCCGGCTGTACGCCACCATGTCGTGCCCTTCACCCTGCGCGAACGGGAATCGACGGGTCCCGTGACGGAGAGCGAATGATGAAAGCCTGCCTGACCGCTTTGTGTTTGGCCCTGCCGCTGGCGGCGTCGGCCGGGGAACCGTTGATCCACCCGGTGCCGGCCGGCAAGGCCTTCTGGTCCAGTGCCAATGACGATTTCACCGTCCGCGTGCGCCAGCCCGGGAGGCAATGGCGCGACCTGTATGAATATCGGGTGAAGGTCGACAATGACCAGAAGCGCGATGCCTCCATGGTGCTGTTCGACATGGACGGGCCGGTGGAAGTGTCGGTGCGCCGGAATAACGGTGATGTCAGGCGGGTGCAGGTGCGCCCGGCATCGGCGGGGGTGACGGCCAGGCTGGATGGTGACACGGCCTTCTTCACCCTGGATGGTCCACGTAAGATCTCGGTGGAGTTCGACGGCGACCGGCTGTCCAACCTGCATCTGTTCGCAGGCCGGGTCCGGCCGGCACCGCCGGAGGGGGCCTTGGTGTTCGGCCCCGGCATCCACCTGCCGCCGGAGGGGGCGGACCGGTTTCGTTTTCCGTCGGATACCGACGTGTATCTGGCGCCCGGCGCCATCCTGGAGGGCGGGATCGACCTGCGCGATGTGCAGAATGTCCGCATCATCGGCAATGGCCTGATCACCAAGGCCAAGGATGAGGGCATCGCCCTGATCCGCGCAAGGGATGTGGAGATCGACGGGCCGGTCATGGTCAATCCCGGTCACTACTCATTGTTCTGCGGTCAGTCGACAGGCGTCACCATCAAGGATTTCAAGGCCTTCAGCATGGGCAGCTGGACCGATGGCCTGGATTTCATGAGCTGTTCGGACGTGCGCATCGACGACATCTTCATGCGCAATTCCGACGACAACATCGCCATCTATGGCGGGCGGTGGGAGCATAGGGGCGACGCGCGCAACTATCTGGTCACCAACGCCATCCTGTGGGCCGATGTGGCCCACCCGATCAATATCGGCCTGCACGGCACCAAGGGGGCGGGGGAGACCATATCCAACCTGACCTTCCGCAATATCGACATATTGGAACATGACGAGGATGACCCGGACTATCAAGGCGCACTCGCCATCACCAATGGCGACGGCAACAAGGTCCGCGACGTGCTGTTCGAGAATATCCGCGTGGAGCGGATCGAGGAGGGCATGCCCTTCAATTTCCGCGTGGTGTTCAACGACAAATACAGCCACGAGCCCGGCGGCGGGATCGAGAATGTCACCCTGCGCAATGTGCGATTCCTGGGGACTGGCACCAACCGGCCCGTCATCGCCGGCCATCCCGATGGCGGTGGCGTCCGCAATGTGCGGATCGAGAATGTGATGCTGGGGGACCGCAAGCTGACGGCATCCGACATCGATGTCGGGGTGAAGGTGGATGGCCTGACAATCCGTTAGCATCGTTATCAGTGGCTTGGGGCACAGGCCGGCGCGGCGTAATCCGTAGGAAACGGTCGATGCAGCCTGATGGATGATCACGAAGCCCAACATGCGGTACAAAATCACCGTGGTCTGATAAATGGTTATTGCTAACGATACCAGAAATCGCTATACCGGTTTCAACGAGCGCAAAAAAGGTCGCAGGGAGGATTGGGTCCGGCACCCGGTTACGGGTGTATGGCAGTGACCCGAAAAGTCCGCCTTCGACCGCCTGAAATGACAAGGGAGGTCTCAATGAGTGCGGTTTCAAAGACAATGCTGTCGCGTCTGCTGATCGGGTCGGCCCTCGCCGCCCTGACGCTGCCCGCCTGGGCGCAGAATGCGGGTGTGAACGATACCCAACCGGCGGTGGAGCTGGAGGAGATCGTGGTGACCGGCCTGCGTGCCAGCCTGGCGAACGCGGCCATGATCAAGAAGAATACCGGTGAGGTGGTGGACAGCATCACCGCCGACGATATCGGCAAGCTGCCGGACCCCAATGTGGCCGAGACCCTGACCCGCATTCCGGGCGTCCAGGCCTATCGCTTTGGGGGCGAGGCGGCGTCGCCGGTGGGGGCCGGTAGCGGCCTGACCATCCGTGGCCTGTCCAACCAGACGGCGGCGCGCGCCGATGGTCGCGCCTATTTCACCGCCGGCAGCCGCGAGTTCAATATCGAAAGCGCCATTCCCGGCATCGTGGCCGGCCTTGATGTCTACAAGAACCCGTCGGCCGAGCATATCGAGGGGGCCATCGGCGGCCTGGTCAATATCAAGACCCGCAAGCCGTTGGACTTCAGGGATGATCTGGTCGTCGCCGCTTCCGTCGCCGGCCGCTACAACGACTTTTCGGAAAAGGCGCGGCCGGAGCTGTTCGGTCTGGTGGCCAAGCAGTTCGACCTTGAGAATGGCGGGCGCCTGGGCATCCTGCTGGCCGCCAATTACCAGCAGAGCGTCAATCGCGGCGACAATAATCCCGGCAATGGCGGCACGTCGCTGCGCCGGGCCGTGCGGGCCGACAGTGCCGAATATACCGCGCTTGGCCTGAACCCGGCCTATGCCGGCCGGTCCGACGTGGTCTATCTGGCCGATGTGCCAAATCCGCTGGCCCTGCCGGAAGCGCAGCGCCAGACCTTGATCTCCGCCCTCACCCAGACCACGCCGGTCAATTTCGAGCAATATACCCGCACCCGCAAGGGGGCCAACGCGGCGGTGCAGTGGCAGCCGAACGAGGAGTTCGAGTTCACGGCCACCGGCCTCTACAATTCCTATCTCTATCACCAGGAATACCGGTTCCTGGCGACCAGCGACAGCCGCTATGTCCGCAATCTGGCGACCACGCCGTTCACGGTGGACGAGGCGTTCGCCAACCGCAATGCCAATGGCGGGGCCAACGAGCTGCTGGCCGGCACGCGGCTGGCCTCGGGCACCTTCCTGCAGTCCGGTCTGGTGTCCACCGGTGGTGACGAGCATCGCAAGTATGAGACGGGTGTCATCGCTGGCAACGCAAGCTGGACCCCGACCGACGCGTTCGAACTGGCGGTCGATCTGTCCTATGTGAAGGCCGATCAGTACCAGGATAACCGCTCTTTGCAGCTGGTGCCACGTTCCGGTCTGGCCTGGGACATTACCCGCGATCTGGTGGCCACGCCGCACACGATCGACCTGTCCGGGCCCGACCTGGGTGATCCCGCCAACTGGGTCTACAACACCTACACCAACGGCACCAACCAGGTCTGGGACGATGATGGCCTGGCGGCCCAGGTGGATGGCAAATATACGTTTGAGGACAGCCCGCTGAAGGCCCTGAAGGGCGGCTTGCGCTATGCCTATCAGGCCGACCGCTACAGCAATTACAGCTTCGCCAACCGGCCGCTGACCACCGACGGGCTGGCGCTCAACGCCACGCGCAGCAATGGCATCAGTGCCGCGTCGATGCAGGATCTGGTGGAAACCGCGCCGAAGGACTTCCTGGACGGCGAAGGCGGCTATCGCGGCGGCTTCGTGGTGTTCACCCCGGACGCGCTGCTGGGCGACAATGTCCGGTCCCGCTTCACCCAGGCCGGCATCCTGCCGGAGGATGCGCTGGCGGAAAACCTGCTTCAGCGGCGGTATTTCAAGGAAGAGACGACGGGCGGCTATGTCCAGGGCGACTTCGCCTTCCTGGATGATGCCATCGAGGGCAATGTCGGTGTGCGTATCGTGCGCACCGACCTGTTCGTCCGCGCCATGGTCACCAATGTGCCGGCCGGCGGTGGGGCCACCACCATCATCCCCAACGAGCGGCGCACCGATTACACCAACGTCCTGCCCGCCTTCAACATCACCGGCCATCTGAGCGACGATACGCTGGTCCGCGCCGGCTATGGCAAGGGCCTGACCCGGCCGGATGTGGGCGCGCTGAACCCCACCATCGTTGCCGACCTGAATACCGGTATCGGCAGCCAGGGCAATGCCGCCCTGAAGCCGCAGACGGCCGACAGTTTCGACATCTCGCTGGAGCATTATTTCGGCCGCGCCAATTATGTCGCGGTGAACCCCTTCTATAAGAAGATCAAGGGCTTCTTCAGCGGGGTGGAGGAATGCATCACGGTTGCCACCGCACCTGCCTATAGGGGCGTGGTGTCCAACAACTGCCCCACCGGCCAGTACCGCATCACCCGTACCGTGAATGCCCAGAATGGCAGCGCCAAGGGCGTGGAAATCGCCGGCCAGACCTTCTTCGATTATGATTTCGTGCCGGAATTCCTGCACGGGTTCGGGGCGTCGACGTCCTTCACCTATGTGGAGACGAAGAACCCGCTGATCCTGAACGGCGTGCGCACCAACACGCGCCAGCCCTTCAGCTCCAAATACAATTACTCGCTGACCGGCATGTATGAGGATGACTTCATGCAGGCCCGCCTGGTCTATACCTACCGGTCGGACCAGATCCTGTTCGGCGTGTCGGCCAACCCGATCGACGGGCGCTATATCAAGGGCTATGGCCTGCTGGACGCGTCGGTCAGCTTCAATGTGGCGGACGATCTGTCCGTCGCCTTGAACGCATCCAACCTGACCAACGCCGCCCCCAACCGCTATGTCGGTGAACCCGGCTATGCCACCGCGGTGGAACGCCAGCACTTCGCCAATGGCCGCGTGTTCGGGGCGTCCATGCGGTACAATTTCGGGTCGTAAGTCAAGTTTCATGCGCCCTCAGGCGCCGGTCGGGCGGTCGCCGGCCTCCAACGGTCATGAAGAATGACTGTTGGTTTCTCTTCCCTCCTCTGCGGGAGCGGTCTCACGGCCGCTCCCGTTTTTTTGTCTGGAGGGGGGGGGATAGAGGCTGTCTGGTTTTAATAGAATCAATATTTTACCCGCCTTCCCGGCGAACGCCGGGACCCAGGGGCCCAGGGATCAAACCTCTCCGCAATGTCCATCAACGCTGCCGATAGGTCGGGCGCTTGGCCCCTGGGTCCCGGCCTTCGCCGGGAAGGCGGAAAATAAGATCACTTCTGAACCGGACAGGCCCTACACCCAATCCCGCCACATCTGCCGATAGGCCGCTTCCACTTGGCCCGCGAACCGATAGGGATCGCAAAGCGGGCTGGCCTGCATGCGGGGGCGCAGGCTGTGGCGCAGGGCTTCCAGCCGATCCAGGTCACCCGCCAGGCCGGCGGCGATGTCCAGATAGGCGTCGCCATCCGCGCCCGCCAGCTCATCCAGGCCGATATGGTGCAGGATGCTGCCGGTGACGCGGGCGACATGGTGGCTGCCCAGCTGCGTCACCACGGGCACGCCCATCCACAGCGCCTCGCAACTGGTCGTCGTGCCGTTATAGGGGAACGGGTCCAGGGCGATGTCCAGCCGGTCATAGGCCCGTAGATGGTCGCCCTGGTCCGGCGTCTGCGGCAGCAGGTCGACGCGGGCGTCGGCGATCTGTTTTTCCCGGAACAGGGCGCGATAGCGGGCATGGGTGGCGGGGTCGGCGAAGGACCGGCTTTTCAGCAGCAGCCGTGACCTCGGCACACGGTCCAGCAGGGCGGACCACAGCGCCACCACCTCCGGCGTGATCTTGGCATTGTTGTTGAACGACCCGAAGGTGATGAAGCCGTTGCGCCGGGCCGGCAGGTCGGGGCAGGGGGCGCTGTCGCGCGGCGGCCGGAAGCACAGGAACCCGTCCGCCAGCCGCACCAGTTTTTCCAGATGCCAGCGGTCGGTCAGGCCGGGTGGATCGGCGATGGCGTCGGTCAGGCGGTAATCCATGGCCGCCATGCCCGTGCCATCGGGATAGCCCAGCCAGGAAACCTGCACCGGGGCGGCACGCCGCGCGAAGATCAGCGGCCGGCAGTCGCAGGTATGACCCGCGACATCGACCAGGATGTCGATATGGTCGGCGCGGATGCGCTCCACCGCCTCTTCATCTGTCAGGTCGGTCAGGGGGAACCAGTGGCCGGTGATGGTTTTGAACCGGTCGGTGACCGCGTCGCTGCGCTTGGAGATCGGATAGCAGAAGATCTCCACTTGGCTCCGGTCATGGCCGCGCAGCAGCGGTTCCAGGAAACTGGAGACGGCGTGGCCGCAGAAATCCGGGGAGACATAGCCGACGCGCAGGCGCCGGCCGGAGCTGCGTTCATTGGCGAAGGCATGCGGCGGATTGGGCGCCAGGGGGGCGGCATGACGCTCCCCCCAATGCTTATGGGCACGGAAGATCACCTCCGGCGGCACATGCGGCGTGTAATGCAGGGCGAACAGCAGGTTGGAATGCAGGAGCGACAGGGTCGGGTGCTGTTCCAGCGCATGCTGGAGCAGGGTGACGGCGTCGGTGACGCGGCCCTGTTCCTTCAGCACCTCCCCCAGATTCACATAAGGCTGCGGCAGGCCCGGCTGCAGCTTCAGTGCCGTGCGGTAGCATTCCAGGGCCTGGGTCAGTTCCGATGCCGATTTATGCATGTCGCCCAGGTTGGACCAGGCCTCCGCCATGTCGGGGCGGATGCGCACGGCACGGCGATAGGCCTTGCGGGCCTGATCGGCACCGCCCAGGTTGCGCAGGATATTGCCCAGGTTGAACCAGGCTTCGGCATAGTCGGGCTTCAGCGCGATGGCCATCATCGCCACCCTGGCCGCCTGCGCGTCGCGCCCCATGTCGGACAGGACGCAGGTCAGGTTGTTCAGTACCTGGGCGTCATCCGGATTGGCGCGGATGGCGCGGGTGTAGCAGGCCACCGCCTCCTCCTGCCGCCGCTGCGCCCGCAACAGGATAGCGTAGTTGTTGTTGGCATAGGGATGGTCCGGGTTCTCCGCCAGGATTTCCCGATAGATCCGCTCCGCCTCGTGCAGATGGCCCTGCTTGTGATGGGCCAGGGCTGTTTGGAACAGGTCGGTCACGATCTCTCCCCATCGCGCAGCAGGCCGGCATCGGCCAGGATGCGGCGCAGCTTGTGCGTCGCCTGGTCCCAGGTGAAATTGCCCAAGAGGTGGGCGCTGGCATCGGGCAGGCCCTTGTCGCGGCCGGCGATGATGTCGGCAATGATGGCGCCCGCCACCTCCTCGTCCGGTTCCCACCAGTCCAGGCCGAAGAACGGCTCCCACGGATCGGTGCTGTAGGGCAGGTGGGCGGGGCCGATGGTGCAGGGGATCATGCGGGCAAAGCGGTCGTCCAGATAATCCAGATAGGCACTGTGGGCGGGCGCGATCAGGCCCATGCCCATGGCCCCGGCCTTGGACAAAGGCAGGTCCCAGCCTTCGCCGTGCGACAGGCTGACATAGTAATTGGCGGTGCGGAACAGCCCGGTCATCTCTGCCTCGCTCAGCGGTTGATCAACCAGCGCGATGGGGGCGGCGTCGGCGAAGGAACGGCCGACATGCGCCTGGGTCTGGCGCACCACCGATTGCAGGTGGCGCTGCGCCGCCTCGGTCCCACCCTTGCCGGGCTTCAGGATCAGGACGGCATCGTCGCTGCGGTTGGTGGCGCGCAGCCAGACGCGCAACAGCCCGTCCAGGTTCTTGCGCGGGATGGCGTCGGAGACATTGAGGAAACGGTGGCGGTAAGTGTCGACCCGCCGGCCGTTGGCATCGACCAGGGTCAAGGGCGGGGCATCGGATGCCGCCGGTTCGGCATCGACGCCCAGGGGGCAGACGCGGATGCGATCCTCCGGATAGCCCCGGCTGGCCCAGGCGACGCGGGAGCTTTGCGTGGGCACGATCACCAGATCAGCGGCCAGGCTCTGCCGGGCCCAGGTGGGGGAGATGCGAGGGCCTTCGAACATGGAATAGAGGATGGTGGTCAGGCCGGGGATCGGCTCCACCGCCAGCGGCACCATGATGTTGATGGCGGCCTTGGCGCCCACGGGTGCTTCCAGCGGCTCATCGGCCCAGGTCTCATGCCCGAATACGCCGATGGCCTGTACCGGCACCTGCTGTTTGCGCAGGGTCTGGATATAGCGGCGGCCCATATGGGCATAGCCGCTGGATGTCGAGAAGGGGCCGCGCAGCAGGATGCCGGTGCCGGGGCCCGGCCCCTGGGCGGCGGCCGACTGGCTGGCCGCATGATAGCGCTGGACGCGCATGGCATGCTTGATGGCGTCGTCGTTGCTGGGGTCCAGCTTCAACGCCCGGCGCAGCGGGTGCAGGGCGGCCTGCAACCGCCCCTGACGCAGCAGGGCACCCGCGCGTTGCACATAGGCGTAGCCGTTCTGCGGGTTCAGCGCGATGGTGGCATCCAGCGCCAGGATCGTCCGGTCCAGATCATGCGGCGCCCAGGCCAGGGACTGGTCGATCCGGATGCCTTCATCCTGCGGTGACAGGCGCGCGGCACGATCGGCCAGACGGGCCGCCATCTCCCGGTCGCCCCGCCAGGTGTTGCAGAGCAATCCCATCCGGTCGAAGGCGACGGCGCTGGCCGGGTTCAGGGCCGCCAGATGCCGCAGCCACCGCCAGGCGTCCTTCTGTTCGCCGGCGTTCAACAGGGCGATGGCCAGATTGGCGACCAGATGTTCATGGTCCGGCCAGCGCGCGGCGGCGGCGCGCAGGATGTCGATCCCTTCCGCCACCGGCTGGATGGCGGTCAGGCAGACGCCCAGCAGGTTATGGACCAGCGGATCGTCTGGCATCGCCACCATGGCCTGACGCGCGGCGGCGATGGCCTCGCTGCCGCGTCCGGCACGGTGATGGGCGACGGCCTGGGTATAGGCGTCCATGGCTGTCACCGATAGGGGTCGGGCTGCGACAGGAAATGGCGGACATAATGGGCGACCCCATCCTCCAGCCCGGTCAACGGCGCCGCATAGCCGGCGGCCCGCAGCCGGTCCAGATCGCCTTGCGTATAATACTGGTATCTGGCCCGCAGGTGGTCCGGCATGTCGATATAGTCGATGGCGGGTGGCTGTCCCACGGCGTGGTAGAGGGCGGTTATCAGATCGGCAAAGGACCGGGCCTGGCCGGACCCGACATTGAAGATGCCGCTGACATCGCGCCTATCCAGCAGCCAGGTGACGATATCCACGCAATCGCGGACATAGACGAAATCACGCAACTGACCGCCATCTTCATAGTCCGGCCGGTGCGATCTGAACAGGCGGACGCGACCGCCGGATGCGGCGATGGCGTGGTTCTTGGCCACCACGCTCATCATCTCACCCTTGTGATATTCGTTGGGGCCATAGGCGTTGAAGAATTTCAGGCCCACCCATTGCGGCGGCCGGCGACGGCCCCGGCGCACCTGATCCACCACGAACCGGTCAAAGGCCAGCTTGGACCAGCCATAGGCGTTCAAGGGGCGCAAGGCGGCCAGGGCCGCTGGATCGTTATCATCGCTGAAACCCTGGGTGCCGTCGCCATAGGTGGCGGCGGACGAGGCATAGACCAGTGGCACGTCGTGTGCTGCACACCAGTCCCAGATCAGGGTGGAGAATTTGATATTGGTGTCGACGATCAGGTCGGCATCGGTTTCCGTGGTGGCCGAGATCGCCCCCATATGCACGACCGCCTTCACCGACCCGGCCCGGGACGCCAGCCAGGCGGGCAGGTCCGCCGGCGCCACGAAGCCGGTGATCAAGTGCTTGGCCAGATTGCGCCACTTGTCGCCGCTGCCCAGACGGTCGCAGATCACCACCTCCTCCCCCCGCCCAGCCAGGGCGGCTGCAATGTTGGAGCCGATGAAGCCGGCGCCGCCGGTGATGAGGGTCAAGGCGGTCATCGCGTCATACCTGCCTGTTCATAACGAGGCTTCAATAAAGCTTTCAGCGAAATCGCGCCATGTCCGTTCGGTGCGGATGAAGATCTTGCCGCGGTCGGCGATGGCCTGGGCCGCTTTGCGGTCGGCATAGAGGGCTTCCAGATGCGCCACCGCCTCTTCCACCGAACTGTCGCACCAGCCCTGGCGGTTGCCGCGTTTGTCCGCCACCTGGGTCTGCTGTTTCAGGGCCAGGCAATTACCGTCGCGGATCAGGTCGCGATGGCCGGTATTGTCGGACAGGATCACCGGCACGCCGCAGGCCATGGCCTCCATCGCCACCAGATTGGTTGCCCCCTCGCACCGGTTGGGGAACAGGGCGGCGTGGCATTCGGCCAGGATGGGCGCGATCTGCGCACGGGTCAGGAAGCCCAGATCGACAAAGGCCTCGGCCGGCACGCCATGGTCGGCGGCCCAGTCGGCGATACGCAGCTTGTGCGTGGCGGTGTCGATGCGCGGTGCCTTGGGCGTCAGCGGTGACTCCGCGATGTCGGCCGAGGTGTGCGGCCAGGCATTGTGCCAAGCCGTGACCAGCAGCGCATCGGGATGGCAGGCCCGGAAGATGCGGAAGGCGGCCAGAACCACGTCCTGGGCCTTGCGATATTCGATCTTGCCGCCGGAAAAGACCACGAACCGGTCGCCGAACAGGCCGGTCCTGGGCAGCAGCGGCATTTCCGTCGGGTCCACCCCCTGGAAGGTGACGCGCACATCGGGCAGGCCACGGGCCAGCAGCAGATCACGGTTGTAATTGGAATGGACGATGATCCGGTCATATTTGCGGGCCCGGTCCAGCGTGGCCCGGTCCAGCATCGTATCCTCAAACGCGATGACGCCGATATTGGCGTTCTCACCGTGGTAAAGGTCGGATGGCGGGCCGGGGATGAAGCCGTTGCCCAGGGCGTGCAGCATGGTGCAATCGTGCAGCATCAGCTTTTTGCCGCCATGCTTGGCCGACAGTGCGCTGATCTGCTCATACCCATCCATCAGCCCTGCCAGCTTTTCCCGGGTGGAATGTCGCATGGTGATGAAGGCCGGCTTTTCCAGCAGCAGCGGCGGCTGGTTGCGGTCCACCAGACACAGGGCCGTGTGGACGCCCACCAGTCCCCAGCCATGGATCTCCGTCAATTGCCAGGTCAATGCCAGATTCTGCCCCAAGCCCGATCCCCGAAACGGTTGCCCCCTGAATGACAGAAGGGGCCGACCGATAGCTTGGCACCGGTCGGCCCCCCTTGTCAGTAGAATGGATCATCCCCCGAAGGTGATGTTACCCGTTCCCAGCTTGGCGTTGGAAAACACGCCCAGCAGCTTGATCTCGCCCGATGCGATGCTCTGCTCACCATTGGTCTTGGTCACAACGAAGACCCCGGTGTCCTTCTCATCGCTGGCCAGCACCAGCACGCTGCCCCCGGCCTGCGGGTTGTTCAGCGTGCCGATGGCGGTACGGATGGCGTTCAGGCTGTCATCGGTCAGGCTGCTGGTCGTGGTGGTCAGGCGCACCACCTCGTCCGTGGTCATGTCGATCTGGCCCGATGCGCGGTTAGCCCCTTGCACCACACCATCGCCATTGCGGTCCAGCTGGCTGCGCAGGTTGCCGGCCAGGACCAGGCTGTCCATTGCGGTCTGGAAGTTGGTGATGCGGTCGAAGCCGGTTATGGCCCCTGCCGCCGCACCGTCACCGCCATCGCGATAGACGATCTGGTCGGCGGCGTTGCCGGCGCCCAACGCGATCTGGTCGGCCCCGGCCCCGCCGTCGAAGCGGATGGCCTTGTTGTCGGCCACCGTCACGATGTCGGCACCGGCACCACCGGTCAGGGTCTCAATGGCGCTGACCCGGACGATGCCGCCCTGGCTGCCCAGGCTGATGACATCCTTCGACGCCCCACCGATCAGGGTTTCGATGCCGCTGACCAGCAGGGTGGCCCCACCATTGCCGATGGTGACGATGTCGGTTCCGGCCCCGCCCAGCAGCGTTTCCAGCCCACGCACCAGCAGGCTGTTGCCGCCATCGGCCAGTTGCAGCGCGTCGATGCCGCTGCCGCCCACCAGCACGTCGATGCCCTTGGCCCAGAGCGAGCCGCCGGCGGTGCCGGTGAAGACGAAGTCGGTGCCGGCCCCGCCGATCAGGCTTTCTATGCCTGCGACGGAGATGGTGGCACCGTTGCCAGCCAGGGTGGCCCGGTCGATGCCGGTGCCGCCGATCAGGGTCTCCAGGCCCGTCACGGCGATGTCGTTGCCGCCATTGCCCAGTGTGACGTGATCACGCTGCGCACTGCCGACCAGGCTTTCGATGCCCAGCAGCCACATGGTGCTGGCCCCGCCGCCCAGATAGATCAGGTCGGTGGCGGGCGAACCGGTCAGGCTTTCCAGCATCTGCACATTCATCGTCGATCCGATGGTGCCGGTGCTGGTGATCACTTCGCGCGCCGCACTGCCGATCAGCGTCTCCAGCTGGGTCACCGCCATGGTGGTCCCGGCGGTGCGGGCCAGGGTGATGATGTCCTGGCCGATATTGCCGATGATCGTGGCATAGCGGTCGATGCTGAGCGTGGCGCCCGACGCCGGCAAGCGCAGGACATCGTCCACCGCAGTGATGGTCAGGAGCTTTTCACTGTCAGCCGTGCGGGCATCCAGGTCGGAGGTCTGCACCAGCAAGGTCGCCGTGGTGACGTTCTCCCGCGAGGTGAACAGCAGCGACGCCAGCGTGGCATTGACATCGGCCAGGCTACCGGTGACGCGGATCACCGTATCGCTGACCTGGGTCAGGGTGGCGGCGCCCGCCAGGGTCACCGATACCGTACCGTCGGTCGGCGTCAGGGTGACGGACAGCACGGGGCTGTCGGCGTCGGTGATGCTGATGCCGGCGATGGCGGCGGCCGCCCCGCGCGGGATGGTCACCGCGTCGGGCACGATGGTTTGCGGCGGCTGCAGCACCTCGATGGTGATCAGGTCGCTGTCATTGGGCGTGACCGGGTCATGGTCATCGGTTTCGATGCGCAGGGTGGCGGTCGGCCTGCCCAGCAGGCCGGTGAACTCCACGCTGGCCAGCGACTGCCGGATGGCGGCCGTGGAGCCGGTCAGGATCAAGGCGCCATTGGCCCCTTCCGTCACTGTCACATCGCCGAAGCGGGTGACGCCGACCATGCCGTCGGTGGGCGTCAGGGTGACGGTCAGGCTGGCGCTGTCGGTGTCGGCCACGCCGATGCCGATGATTTCCCCGGCGATGCCGGCCACCAGGGTCGGCTTGACCGGCAGGATATTTTCCGGAGCCACGGCCACGCGCAGGCTGATGGTGCGATCATCGCTGAGCGGCACCGTGCCGTCGCCGGCCACGATGCGCAGCGAACCCGCCGTGCCGCTGCCATCGGGTGTGAAATACAGGCCGGCCAGTGTGGCATTCACGTCGGCCAGCGTACCGGTCAGCGTGACGGCGCCGCTGCCGCGGCTCTGGCTGGCCGGACCGACCAGGGTGATGGCACCGGCGGTGGCGGTCAGGGTGACCGTTACCGTGCCGCTGCGGGCGGCCTGGATGGCGATGCCGCCGACCAGGCTGCTGCGACCCGCCAGCACAGCGGCGGCGTCGGGGACGCTGATGCGCGGGGTGGCCGGATCCTCGTTCAGGATGGTGGCATGGGCCTGGGCGCCCGTGATGTCCATGCCGGCCGACGGGTTGGCAAGGGAGACGGTGAAGCGTTCATCCCCCTCGATATCCTGGTCGCCGCCGACCTGGATGGTGATGGTCTTCGTGGTCTCACCCGCCGCGAAGCTGACCGTTCCCGCCGGCAGGGTGCCGCCGAAATCGGCCGCATCCAGGCCGGAATTGCCGCTGACGCGGTACTCGACGGTGGCCGCGCGCAGGTCGGTGCCGGTGCGGGTGACCTGGAAGGTGAAGGCGGTGACGCCGCTGTCGCCTTCCGCCTTGGCGCTGTCCAGGGCGGTGATCGACAGGCGGGTGGGGATGATGGTCCCCACGCTGGCCCCGGCGATGGCCGCATCCAGATTGGTGCCCGTATAGGCGGCCAGGGCTGCATCCAGATTGCCGGCAATGACGCCGTCGCGCAGGGCAGTGGCGGCACCCGTCTGGGCGATGACCTGCACCTGGGCGATGGCGGTCAAGGCGGCCAGCGGATCGGCGGTGAGGGAGGCGGCCTCCACCTTGGTGTTGCCGGCGGCGATGATGGTCGCGGCGGCAACGGACAGGCCGGTGACCTTGGCGACATCGACACCGGGCAGCCTTGCGGCTGCCCCGCGCAGGATGGCGGCCAGCGTGGCGCTGTCGGTCAGGTCCAGCGTGGACCCGGCGGGCAGGGCGCGGATGCTGTCGGCCAGGGCCGCCAGGATGGCGCGGCCGGCCTGACCGGGGGCCAGCGCGGTGGTGGCCGCGCCCGTCATGACGGCCACGCCTTCGACGATCAGGTTGGCGATCTTCACCGCTTCCGCCTGGGCATCGACAGCACTGGCGACCTGCGTCGGGGAGGCGCCGGCGGCGGTGGCCGCCTGCAGCGGATCGACATTCATCAGATCCAGGCCGGCATCGATGCCCAGAGCGGCCTTCAACTGTGCCGCCGCGGCCAGATTGGCCGCATTGGTCGCCTGGGAACCGGCCAGACCGACGATAGCGCTGGTCAGCGGGTTGATGACCGTGGCGCGGGCCGGTGCCTCATAGACACCGTCGAAGCGCTGGCCGGTGGAGATGTCGGTACCGCCCACCATGATGTAGGGACCGCTGCCGCCAGCGATGGTGTAGTTGCCGGTGGCGTCGGTGACGGAATTCGCCTCGCCCGCATCCAGCACGCCATTGCCATTGGCGTCGGCGAAGACCTGGGCGCCGCTGATATAGCCGTCCACAGTCTTGCCGCGGACGACATTGACCAGCACATCGCCGAAATTCGCCCCCGACAGGCCGAAGCCGGACAAGGCGGCATTGCCCGCCGCATCGCGGATGCCGTCGGCACCGGTGATGGTGCCGGCGACGGAGATGCCGTCGCCATCGATGTCGGCCGCCCCCACCACATAGCGGAAGGTCAGGCTGGTGCCGCCCGACCCGCTGACATAGGTGGCCTGGCGGGCGGCGTCGCCCACCAGCAGGTCCAGCGCCGGGGCGCCGATGACGGTCACCGCCTCGCTGAAGGTCAGAGTGATCTCGACGCTGTCGCCAGGGAAATAGGTGCCGGTGGCCGGGGCCGCCACACCGGTGACCTGCGGCGGCAAGCGGTCGCGGTCATTGTCCAGGATGGTGCCGGACGCCGTGGACGGGTCGTTGATCCGCGGCGGCAGCACCAGGCCGGAGGAGGTCAGGCCGTCCAGGGCGACCGTGAAACTCTCGTCGCCTTCCAGCAGGGCGTCGTCGCGGACCAGGATGGTGATTACCTGGCTGGACTGGCCCGGATTGAAGGTGACAGTGCCCGACGGCAACGTGTCGCCGGCAAAGTCGAACCGGTCGATGCCGTTGCCCGCATCGATGCGCCAGTTGACGCTGACGGTGCCGTCGGTGGCCGCGGTCTGGCCCGCCGTGCGGCTGATGGTGAAGCTGTAGGCGACCATGCCGTCGCCCGTGGGTTCCACCTGCACGGACGGAGTGCCGTCGGTGACCGCGATGGCGATCAGCTGTTCCTCGGCGATGGTGATGTCCACCGCGCTGGCGATGTCGCGCTGTCCGTCGCTGACGGAATAGGTGACGCGGCCGGCCGAACCGGAGAAGCCGGCATCGACGCGGAAGGTCAGGCCCGCCAACTCCACCGCCGTCAGGGTGGCACCGGACGCGACGACGCGGCCGTCGGCATAGAGCAGGGTGCCGTTGCTCGGCAACTCGCCGATGACCACGGACAGGGTATTGCCGTCCGGATCCATAGGCATGTCGATGGACAGGCCGATAGCGCCGGAATTCTTGGCGATCGTCACCTGCTTGGGCGACTGGATGATCGGGTCGTTGTTTTCCCCATCGATGGTGATGGTGACCGTGGCCGTGGCGGTCAGGCCAGCGCGGTCGGCGATGGTGTAGCTGAAGCTGTCCTGGCCCTGGGCGCCGGCCGGCAGGAACCTGAAAGCGCCGTTGGGATCATAGACATAGGTGCCGTCGGCATTGACCTGCACCTTGGCGCCCGATGCCAGGGTGATGGTGGAACCCACGGCCTCGCCGCCATTGACGGCGACGATGGTGCGGGTATCGCCCAGGTCGATGTCGGTGTCGTTATTCAGCAGGCCGGAGCCCGACAGGATGCCGGTCTCGTTGGTGCGACCACTGTCGTTGCCGGCCACGGGGGCTTGATTGACGTCGGCGATGGTCAGGGTAAAGGTCTGCGACGCGGTGGCGCCGGCCCGGTCGGTCGCCGTGACCCGGATGCCCAGTGCGCCGGCATTCTGGAAGCCGGGCGTGCCGCTGAAGCTGCCCGTGGCGGCGTCGAAGGCCAGCCAGGAGGGCAGGGCGCTGCCATCGGACAAGGTCGCGGACAGGGTCCGCGTGTCGCCCGTGTCGGGATCGGTGAAGGCATCGGCCGGCACGGTGAAGGCGACGGCCACGCCCTCGCTCCCCGTCTGGGCAGCGGTGATGCTGCCCACCAGCGGCGCATCGTTCACCGGTGTGGCGGCCAGATTAATGGTGCCGCCCACCGGCGCGTTGCCGGGGATATTGTCGGTGATCAGCAGGAAGACGCTGGTCGACTTGTCGTTGTTGGCGACCGCCACGAAGCTGGCGGAAGACAGGGCGGCGTTGATCTGCGCCATGGTGCCGGTAGCCGTCCACACGCCGGTGGCCGCGTCATAGGAACCACCGCCCTCGATCCGGCCCAGGGCCGGGTTGGCCAGGGTCAGGGTGGCGGTCAGGACCGTGTTGGGGGCCTGGGTGAGGCTGGCGCCGGCCAGCGACACCGCACCGCTATCCTCCACATAAGTCAGGTCCTGCGACAGGCCGGTGGCCGTGATCTGCGTCTGGCCCGTGATGAAGGGGGCACCGGACACAGAACCGGACAGGTTGTTGCCGGCGATGTCGGTGATGCCCGTGCCATTGACCGTCAGGGTGACGGTGCCGCCGCCGGTCAGGCCGGTGGCCGTGACCTCCACCGTGCGCGCATCAATCTGGGTGATGGCGCCGATGCCACCCGTGGCGGTGCCGGTGGCGGTCAGGCCGAAGGCGCCGGCGGTGACATTGCCCACCGCTTCGGAGAAGGTGATGCGCCAGGTGATGCTGGCGGCATTGGTGGCCGGATTGCCCACCAGTTCCACACCCATCACGGACGGCGCCGTGCCATCCAGGGTCACGGTCGTGCCGGTGCTGGGCTCGCTGATCAGGCCGGACAGGCCGGTGGCCGTGGCACTGAACACCACGCTACCCGCCGTGCTGGCATCGACCGTGAAGCTGTAGGCGCCGTTGGCGTCGGCCAACGTGGTCAGGCCGCTGGCGGCCCCACCGATCAGCAGGTTGACGGTGGCACCCGCCTCCGCCGTGCCGGTCAGGAGCAGGCTGCCGGGCTTGGTGATGTTATCGCTGGCCGATGTGCCCAGGTCGCTGCCGGCCGCCAGGGTCGGGGCGGACGGGGCCTTGGTCTGGGCCAGGACGGTAAAGGTGAAGTTCTGCTGGCTGAGGCCGCCCTTGCCGTCGCTGGCCTGAACGGTCACGGTCTGTGCGCCGCTGATGGCGGACGTCCAGGTGACACCTTCATTGATAGAGACCACACCGGTCTTGCCGTCGATGGCCACCAGGCCGCCCGCGTCGTTCAGCAGGCTGTAGGTGACGGGGCTGTTGCCGGGGTCGGTGGCGGCGGCGGTGATACCCACAACCGTGCCCGCCGCGGTCCCGTACCTGACCTGGTTGGCGGCGCTGTCGCTGTCCATCGGGGTGGTGGGCGCGATGTTGGTGACGGCGATGGTGAAGGTCTGGGTGCTGAGGCCGCCCTTGCCGTCGCTGGCCTGAACGGTGACGGCATGGCTGTCGCCCGTCTCGAAATCCAGCTTGGTCGCATCATTGACCGTCACGACACCGGTGGTGGCGTTGATGGCGAAGCGGCCACCGGCATCATCGGTCAGGCTATAGGTGACGGGCGTGGTGCCCGGATCCGTGGCCTTGACGACCAGACCCGTGGCCGTGCCGGCCGCCGCCCCCTCGCTCACCGTATTAATGGCGCTGTCGGTATCGACGGGCGTGGTGGGGGCGAGGTTGGTAACGGCGATGGTGAAGGTCTGGCTGCTGAGCCCGCCCTTGCCGTCACTGGCCTGGACGATGATGGCATGGCTTGCCGCCGCCTCATGATCCAGCTTGGCCGCATCCTTGACCGTCACGATGCCGGTGGTGGCGTCGATGGCGAAGCGGCCGCCGGCGTCGCTGGTCAGGCTGTAGGTGACGGCCGACTTGCCGGGATCTGCGGCCAGCGCGGTGATGCCGACCGCCGTGCCGGCGGCCGCACCCTCCACCACGGCATCGATGGTGCTGTCGCTGTCCGTCGGCGTGGCGGGCGCCGCGTTGGTGACGGCGATGGTGAAGGTCTGCGTGCTGATGCCGGCCTTGCCGGCGGTGATCAGGGCGGTGATGGCATGGCTGGTCGCCGTCTCGAAGTCCAGCTTGCTGCCATCCTTGACCGTGACCACGCCCGTGGCGCTGTCGATCTGGAACCGGCCGCCGGCATCATCGGTGAGGCTGTAGACCAGCGCGCTGGTGCCGGGATGCGTGGCATTGACGGTGACGCCCGTCAGGGCCCCTGTCGCCGCCCCCTCCACCACGCTGTTGGCCGCGGGGTCGGTATCCGTCGGGATGGCCGGCGGCACGTTGGTGACGTTGATTTCCAGCGTCTGGCTGCTGGTCAGGCGCCCGTCGGACACTGACACCGTGATTGAATGGCTGGTTGCCGTGCCATAATCGAGCAGCTTGCCGTCGGCGACGGTGACCAGGCCCGTGTTCCGGTCGATCTGGAACCGGCCGCCGGCATTGTCGGACAGGCTGTAGAACACGGTGCTGACATCGAAGGACGACACATAGCCCACGGCCGTGCCGTTCGCGGCCGCTTCCACCACCGCGGTGAACTGGCCGGTGATGGAGGTCGGCGCGCGGGTGTCAACGAAATGGACGCCGTTACCTGTGGCCGCCGTGGTCAGCACATTGCCGGCCAGATCCTTGATGCCGCCGGCGAGTACATCCAGACGCAGCTGTCCTTCACCCTCGATTTGGTCCAGGTTGACAGTATAGCTGTCACCGCTGCCCGTGACCGACAGCATGTTGTAGGACACGGTGCGGTTATAGCCCGACGCGTCGGTGATGACGAAGTCCGCCAGATCGACACCGGTGACCGCCTCGGAGAACTTGACCTCGAAGGACATCGAGGTGGTTGTCGGCGTGTGGGTGTTGAGGGGTTTGGAAAGGGTAACCGTCGGCTTGACCGTGTCCACTTCGATCAGGGTCGATCCGCTGCTTTCCGTGACATAGAGATTGTCCAGCGTCAGCCCGGCGCGGCCCTGCAGCGTCACCTGCATGCTGCCGATGGTCAGCACGGCGTTGGCGCCGCTGTCGGCGATCGACATCTGGTTCTCGGCATAGACGCTGCCGCTGATGCGCAGATGCTCAGTTTCCGCGATATCCGTCACGGTGTCGCCGTCGCCCACATCGAACAGGTCGATGCCGGTACCGCCGGTCAGCGTGTCATTGCCGGTGCCGCCGATCAGCGTGTCGTTGCCGGCCCCGCCGACCAGAAGATCATTTCCGGCCCCGCCATCCAGGACGGCGTTGATGCTGCCGGCTGCCGTGAACACGCCCTTGTCTTCGGTGGCCAGCGTGACGATGTCGGCGCTGGCGCTGCCAATGACGGTTTCGATCAGCCAAGTGGTGATGGTCGACCCCGTGGACAGGGTGGCGACATCCGTGCCCGCGCCGCCGACCAGAGTTTCGATCTGCGACACCAGCAGGCTGGTACCGTTGCTGCCCATCGAGGTCACGATGTTGGTGGCGTTGTTGCCGACCAGGGTCTCGATCTGCGACACGCTCATGGTGAAGCCCAGCGTGCCATTGGCGCGGATCACGTCGGTGCCGGCGCCGCCGATGATGGCTTCCAATTGCGAAACGGCCATCGTCGTGCCGTTGCTGGCCAGGGCCGCGACGTCGCGGCCCGTATTGCCGGTCAGCGTTTCCAGCAGCGAGACCAGCATGGAGGTGCCGCTGGTGCTGGCGACGGTGACATTTTCGATATAGGAACTGCCGGCCAGCGTTTCCAGCAGTTCCACGGCGACCTTGGAGCCGGCGGTATTGTTCAGCGTGACAACATCATGGCCCACGTCGCCGACGATGGTCTGATAGGCATCGACGCTGACCGTGGCGCCGGCCGACGGCAGGTACAGGATGGTGGCGGGCACGAAGATGGTGACCGTGGTCAGCGCCCCGGCCAGATTGAGGGTCTCCGTGGGGGTGTAGACGGTCTCCAGACCCGATACCAGGATGGTAGCGCCGGTATCGGTGAAGGTGACGACGTCATTGCCGCTGTTGCCGATGACCGTTTCCAGGCCGATGGCGCTGAGGGTGTTGCCGCCGGTGCCGCCGAGATTGACAATGTCCGTCGCGCCGCTGGCGCCGACAACGCTTTCGACATTGGACACGGAAATCAGGGATTCCAGCAATGTCACGGTTACGGTCGTGCTGCCGTCCAGCTCATCCCGGTCGACCGAGGCGGCTTTCAAGACAACCACCTCATTGCCGTCGCCGCCGGTCAGCGTATCGATCAGCGAAAGGGTGAGCGTGCTGCTGCTGGTCGCGGCACTGGTCAGCCGCACGACATCAGTGCCGGTACCACCGGCCAGTTCTTCCACGGATGTGACCGTGATGGTGCTGCCGGAACTGCCGCCCAGGGTCACGGCATCGATGCCGCTGTTGCCTGACAAGGTCTCCAGGTTGGTGACGGTCAGGGTGCCGCTGGCAGACATGATGATGTGATCGGTGCCGGCGCCGGCATCGATCATTTCCATCAGCGATATCGTGACGGTTTCACCGCCACTGCCCAATGTCGCCAAGTCATAGCCCTGGCCGCCGATGAGGGTTTCGACACTGGTGACGGCCACGCTGCTGAGCAGCGTCGGGATGCTATCGACCAGCATGGTGGTGGAAACCAGCGTCACCACATCGATGCCGATGCCGCCGGTGATGGTTTCGACCTGCGACACCATGATCTGGTTGCCGCTGCTGCCCAGCGTCACGCTGTCAACGCCGCTGTTGCCGATCAGCGTTTCGATCTGTGTGACCAGCATGCTGTTGCCGCTGGTGCTGGTCAGGGTGACGGCATCGGTGCCAGACCCGCCCAGCAGCGTTTCCACCCCCAGCAGGGCCAAGGTCAGGCCGGCGGTGCCCGTGCCGGTGACAACGTCGGTGCCGCCGCCGCCGGTCAGGGTTTCCAGCAGGGCGATGGCCATGGTGCCGCTGGCCGCCGCCGTGACGATATCCGTGCCGGCGCCGCCCGTCAGGGTTTCCAGCGCCTGGACCAGCAGCGTGTTGCCGCCGCTGCCCAGGGTGATGTTGTCCAGTCCCGAGCCGCCGGTGATGGTTTCAAAATTGACCAGCGTGGTCTGATTGGTGCCGAACAGGGTGACAGCATCGGTCCCGGCGCTGCCGACAAGGGCTTCCAGCCCGGAAGCCGTGAGGGTATTGCCGCTATCCGCCAGCACGGCGGCAGCGCTGGCATTGTTACCGATCAGCGTTTCGATCAGCGATGCGGTCAGGGTGCTGCCGGCCAGGCTGACAAGGTCGGTGCCGCTGCTGCCGGTCACGGCCTCAAACCCGGTCACGGAGATCGTGTTGCCGACATTCTCCAGAAGGGCGACGTCACGGACGCCATTACCGATCAGGGTTTCGACCAGATATACCGACAGCGTGCCGCCGCCGGTATCCTGGTTCGTGATCACGTCCGTCCCGGCGTTGCCGGTGATGGTCTCGATCCGTGAAACGGCCAAACTGTTGCCGCTGCTCGTCAATATGACCTGATCAGCGTTGGCGCCGCCCGTCAGCGTTTCCAGCGCGCTGATGGTGACGGTTCCGCTGCTGGACAGGGTGATGGCGTCGACACCGCTGCCGCCGGTCAGGGACTCGAACGACGATACCAGCATCGTGGAGCCGGATGTCCCCGTGTTGCTGATGACGTCCGTTCCGCTGGTGCCGATAAGCGTTTCCAGCCGCTCGATGGTCATGGTGCTGGCCGCCGCCAGAGTGACCACGTCAACCCCGTCGCCGGTGCTGATCAGCCGTTCGAGCAGGCTCACGGTCAGTGTATTGCCTGTGCTGTCAAGCACCGCCACATCGGTGCCGATACCCCCGATCAGCGTTTCCATGAGGCGCATGGAAACGGTGCTGCCGGAGGAATTGTAGCTGATGACGTCCACGCCGGCGCCGCCCGACAGCGTTTCGATGCGGTAGATCTGAATGCTGTTGCCGGTATTGGCCAGCGTGACCACATCAAGGCCGCTGCCACCGTTGAGGGTCTCCACGCCGGACACACTGATGGTCGCACCAGAGGCGGCGAACGTGACGATGTCCGTGCCGCTGCCGCCCATCAATGTCTCAAGGCGCGAAACGAGCATTGTATTGCCACCGCTGCCCAGCGTGACCACGTCGGTGATCGACCCGATGGTGCCGACAAGGGACTCAATGTTCTCGGCGTTGATGGTGCTGCCGCCGCTGCCCAGCGTAACGACCTCGGTGCCGCTGTTGCCGATCAGGGATTCGATTGCGTCAACCGACATGGTGCCGCCACTGGTGGTGGTCATCAGCACATCCGTGCCGCTGCCGCCCAGAATCGTCTCCAGCCTGAACAGGGACAGGGTGTTTCCGCTCGATGACAGGCTGATTGATTCGGTGCCGGTATTACCGACCAGCGTTTCCAACGCGTCAATCCACACCGTGTTGCCACCGGTGCGCAGCGTAACCGCGTCCTTATCGCTGCCGCCGGTCAAGGACTCCACCAGACCGACGAAGATGGTGTTGCCCTGGTTGCTGAGCTTGACCGCGTCGGTGCTCGTTCCGCCGATCAAAGTTTCCACCGCCGACACTGTCAGGGTATTGCCGTGGCTGCTTAGACTGACAAAGTCAGTGCCGCTGCTGCCTGTCAGGGTTTCGATGCTGCCGACGACATAGGTGCCGGCGGCCGTTGCCGTCAGCACGTCGATGCCGCTGCTGGTACCCAGCAGTGTCTCGACAGCGCCAAAAGCCAAGGTTCCGCCCAGGCTGCTCAGTATGGCTGCCTGGACGCCGGTAGCGCCCACCAGCGTCTCGACCAGCGATACCTGTGTCGTGGCGCCACCGGTGGCGAAGGTGACCACATCCTTGCCGACACTGCCGGTCAAGCTTTCCAGACTCTGGATGGTGATGCTGTTGCCGCTGTCGGTCAGGGTCACAGCGTCGGTGCCGGTACCGCCAACCAGGCTTTCCACGCCCGCGACCGCCATGGTGGCGCCCTGGCTGGTAAAGCCGACGACATCCTGGCCGCTGCTGGCGATCAGGGTTTCCAGCAGGCCGACGAATACCGTGTTGCCGCTGTCCTTCAGGGTCACCAGGTCGGTGCCACTGGCGCCGATGATGGTTTCGATCTTGGCTATGGTCAGGGTGGAGCCGAGCGTGCCGGTGCCGTTGACGGCATCCGTGCCGGACGACCCGGTCAGCGTCTCGATCAGGGCGACGGCCAATGTCGTGGCCGCGGCCAGGGTCACGTCATCGGTGCCGGCCCCGCCCGTCAGCTGTTCGATCAGCGAGACGGTGGTGGTGGTGCCGGCTGTGGTCAACGAGACATTATCGAGGCCGGAGCCGCCGATCAGCGTTTCGACCCCGATGGCCAGCATGGTCGTATTCTGGCCATCGGCGAAGCGGACGACATCCTGCCCGGTGCCGGCGGTCAAGGTTTCCAGCAAGGCGACGGCAATGGTGTTGCCGGCATTGCCATCCAGCGTGACAATGTCGGTCCCGCTGTCGCCGATCAATGTATCAATGGCGCTGACGGCCAGGGTAACACCGGCAGTGCCGGTGCTGGTCACCACCTCCGTGTTGACACTGCCGGTCAGGGTTTCGATCAGCGCAATGGCGAAGGTGCTGCCGCCCGCGCCGATCGTCAGAATGTCGGTTCCGGCCCCACCCTTCAGCAGCTCAACAGCGGTGGCGGTGATGGTGTTGCCGCCCGTGGCCAGGGTTACCTGATCGCTGCCGCTGCCGCCGGTCAGGACCTCCATCGCCGAGACGGTGATCGTGTTGCCCATGTTCGACAGGGTTACGGAGTCGGTGCCGGCCCCGCCCCGCAGCGTTTCCACGCCGCCCAGGCTGACCGTATTGCCGGACGTGGCAAGGGTCAGGTCGTCGATACCCGTGCCACCGAGCAGGGTTTCAACCTCTTCCACCAGCATGGTGGAACCGGACGTGCCGGTCGTGGTGACAAACTGTTTGCCTGAGCCGCCCAGCAGGGTTTCGATAGCGCTGGACGCAAAGGTGCCGTCACCGACATGGGTCACGACATCCTTGCCGGACCCGCTGATCAGGCTTTCCAGAAGCGAAATGGCGATGGTGTTGCCCGACGCGGCCAGCAGGACCGTGTCGGTGGCCACGCCGCCGACAATCGTTTCCACCAGGGAGACGGCCATCGTGCCTGCTGTGGTGTCCAGCAGGATATGGTCCAGACCGGCGCCGCCATTCAGGCTTTCGATCAAGGAGACCAGCATGGTGGTCCCGGACGGCCCGGTGGTGGAGACCAGATCGGTGCCGCTGGAACCGATCAGGGTCTCCAGCGCCTCCACCGACATGGTGGAGGGGTTGGTGAAGGTGACGATATCGGTGCCGCCGCTGCCGATGACCGTGCGGTAGTTGTAGATATCGTTGCCGCTGGGCAGGTTGATGATCTGGTTGTTGATGACGATCTGACGGCCGTTGGTCAGGTCGGAGCCGCTGACGGTGATGGTGCCGTTGGGCGTATAGACCGTTTCGATCCCCACCACCCAGATTGTGGCTTCCGGATCGGTGAAGGTCGCGACATTGCCGCTGCCGCTGCCGATCAGCGTTTCCATGCCGGAGGCGCTGATCGAAGTGCCGGCGGTCAGGAAGGCCACGTCGGTGCCCGTGCCGCCCACCAGCTTTTCCACCAGGGAGACGGCGGCGGTGTTGCCGCCGGTGCCGAAGACGGCCGCGTCCGTGCCGCTGCCCCCCGTCAGGCTTTCCAGCAGGCTGACGGCGATGGTGTTGCCGGCGGAACCGGCGATGGTGATCTGGTCTTCACCGGCGGTGCCGGTAAACGCCTCGATGCCGTTGACGGTCAGGGTCGTGCCGGCGGAATAGGCGAACAGCTCGTCCTGGCCGGCGCCGCCGGTGATGGTTTCCACGCCCGCGACGAAGAAGGTGTTGCCGCTGTCGCCCAGGGTGACGAGGTCACCACCATTGCCGCCCAGCAGGGTTTCAAGCTGGGAGACGGCCATGGTGACGCCGGCGCTGTCGGCGATACTGACATTATCAAGGCCGATGCCGCCGATGACGGCTTCGATGCCGCTGACGGTCAGCGTGCTGTCATGGCTGGTCAGGTTGATGATGTCGGTGCTGGTGCCGCCGGTCAGCGTACTGAACTGGCCCACCATCATCGTGGTGCCGCCATTGCCCAGCAGGGCCATGTCGGTGCCGAGGCCGATAGCGCCGATCAGGGTTTCCAGGCCGCTGACCGCCAGGGTGCTGCCGGCCGTGCCCGTGTCGGTGATGATGTTCAGTGCGGCATTGCCGATGATGGTGTCCAGCAGTTCCACCGCCATGGTGAAGCCGCCGGTGCCATGGGCGCTGATGATATCGGTGCCGGAACCGCCCAGCAGGCTTTCCACGCCGGCCACCGCCAGGGTCGTGCCGCCGGACAACAGGATCTGGTCGCCGCCCGCGCCGCCGATCAGCGTTTCCAGGTCCTGGACGGTCAGGGTGGTGCCGGTCGTACCGGTGTCGGTGACGACATCCTGGCCGCTGCTGCCCAACAGGGTTTCCAGCAGCTGCGTGGCCAGGGTCGATGCCTGGGTGAAGGTGGCAACATCGTTGCCGCCTTGGCCGATGATGGTCTGATAGGCATCTACGCTGACGGTATTGCCGCCATTGCTGGGCACCGTCAGGATGGCAGTGGGCGGGTTGATGACGACGAAGGTGGTGGCGCCGGCCAGCGCCAGGGTGGCGTTGGCAGTGATGACGGTTTCCAGGCCGCTGACATAGATCGTGCCGGTGGTGTCGCCGAAGGTCACGACCTCGGTGCCCGCACCGCCGATCAGGGTTTCCAGCCCGGTGGCCGTGACCGTGTTGCCGCCGCTACCCAGTTCCACCAGATCAACACCGGTATTGCCGATGATGGTTTCCACCAGCGTGGTGGCAATGGTGTTGCCGCCGGTGCCGGCCAGCACGGCGATGTCGGTACCGGCCCCGCCGGTCAGGCTTTCCACCAGGCTGACGGACAGGGTGGCGGTGGTGCCGCTGGACGTGGCCATTGTCACCGCGTCGGTGCCGATGCTGCCGGTGACGCTGTCGACCTGGGCCACGGTCACGGTGCCGCCGAATCCGCCCAGCGTCACGCTGTCGGCACCGCTGCCACCCGTCACCGTTTCAATGGCGGAGATGGTGATGCTGGCGCCGCTGCTGCCGCCCAGGGTGATGATGTCAGAGCCGGACCCGCCGGTCAGGCTTTCGATCAGCGCCACACTCATGGTGGCGCCGTTGGTGACGGCGATGGTGGCGATGTCGGTGCCCGTACCGCCGGTCAGGCTTTCGATGAAGCCCACGGCCAGCGTGCCGCCGCCGGTGCCCATCGTCACATGGTCGACGGTGCTGCCGCTATCGCCCAGGACGCGTTCGACCGCGCTGACCGTGACGATATTCCCGTCGGTGGTGGCGTTCAGGCGGATGGTGTCGTTGCCGCTATTGCCGACGACATTTTCCACCAGACTGACCAGCAGCGTGTTGTTGCCGGCACCCAGGGCCACGGTGTCGGTGCCGCTGCCGCCCTGCACGCTTTCGATCAGCGAGACGGTCAGGGTATTGGCGCTGGACTGGTCGATGGTCACCAGATCGCTGCCACCGCCGCCGGTGACGCTTTCGACATTGGTGATGGACAAGGTCGCGCCGCTGCCGGCCGACAGCACGGCGAGGTCGTCGCCCGCTCCGCCCACGAGGCTTTCAATCAGGGAGACGGCCAGCGTGGTGCCCAGGCTGCCGACAATGGCGATGTCGGTGCCGCTGCTGCCCGTCAGGCTTTCGATCAGGGTGACGGTGACGGTGTTGCCCGCGGTATCGCTGAGGGTGGCGAGGTCGCTGCCGCTGCCGCCGATCAGGGTTTCAACCTGGGTGAGGGTGACGGTATTGCCGTTGGCCCCCAGCATGGCGAGGTCGCTGCCGGCGCCACCAACCAGGCTTTCCACCTGGGAGACGATCATGGTGCCGCCGGCGCTGCCGACGCTGACCAGATCGTTGCCCGACCCGCCGATGACGCTTTCAACCCCGGTAATGAACAGGCTGTTGCCACCGGAACCCAGGGTGGCAATGTCGGTGCCCGATCCGCCGATCAAGCTTTCGATCAGGGTCACCACCATTGTCGAACCGCCGGGAACGATGGTGACGATGTCGGTGCCGCCGCCGCCGGTCAGGCTTTCCACCAGCGATACGGCGAAAGTGCCGCCGGCGGTTCCGGCCAAGGTGACCTTGTCAAGGCCACCGGCCCCGATGACGCTTTCGACACCCGTGGCCGTCACGGTATTGCCGCTGGTCGAATAGAGCCGCGCCATGTCGGCCCCGGCGCCGCCAATCAGGCTTTCCACCGAACTCACAGCAATGGTGCCGCCCGTGGAGGCGAAGCCCACCACATCTGTACCCCCGGCACCCACAAAGCTCTCGATCAGGGAGACGGTGACGGTTGATCCGACGGTGGACGACACTTTGATGACGTCCGTGCCGCTGTTGCCCAGGACCGTTTCCAGCGCGATGAAGGTCAGGGTCGACCCGGCGCTCTGCAGGATGATCGCCGTATCCTGGCCGGCGCCACCGGTCAGTTGCTCAATGCCGGAAACGGCGATGGTGTCACCGGACGTGCCGGTCAGGAACGCCTGGTCCACGCCGCTGCTGCCGATCAGCGTTTCCAACTGGCTGACGCTGATACTGCCGGCCGCGCTCATGATGGCGACGTCGGTGCCGGCGTCGCCGACCAGGGTTTCGACGAGGCTCAAGGTGATGGTATTGCCGCTGCTTCCCAGGCCGACAATATCCCGGACGCCGGACCCGCCGATGATGGTCTCGAACTGCGAGACCATCATCGTGTTGCCGCCATCGACCAGCTTGACGATATCGTCACTGCTGTTGCCGACCAGGGTCTCGATGCGGGCAGCGAACAGGGTGGCGCCGGTCGCCCCGGTAAAGGTGACGATATCGGTGCCGGACGCACCGCCAATAATGGTTTCGATGGCGGAAACGGCAATGGTGCTGCCGAAGGTGCCCAGCGACAGCGTGTCGTCGCTGCTGCTGCCCGCCACGGCTTCGATGCCGGCGACGCTCAGGGTGTTGGCGTTTGTGCCATCCATCACCAGGGTGTCGTTGCCAGCACCACCGGTGACACTTTCCAGCAGCGAGACGTGGATGGTGCCGCCGGCGGTGCCGGTGTTGGTGATGACATTGGCGCCGGCGGTACCGATGATGGTTTCGACACCGTCGACGGCAATGGTGTAGCCGGACGCGGCCCAGGTGACGACATCATCGCCGCTGGCGCTGCCGATGATCGTTTCCACCGCCGTTAAGGCCATGCTGGTCGTGCCGGCCGCGTAGGCCACAATGTCGGTGCCGACATTGCCGATGTAGGTTTCAACCTGGCCGACCAGCATGGTGCTGCCGACCGTGCCCGTGCGCAGGATCACGTCGGTCTGCGCACTGCCGATCAGGGTTTCCAGCAGCTGGACCGCCAGGGTCGTGCCCTGGGTCTGGGTCAGGGTGACGATGTCGGTGCCGCTATCGCCGATGACGGTTTCATAGGGCAGGATGACGTTGCTGCTGCCGCCGGTGGCCGGCATGTTCAGGACGTTGGTGACGCCGCCGATGACGATGGTCTGGGCGGCACCGGCAAGGGACAGGGTCTGGGAGGCGGTCACCACGGTATCGACGCCGGACACGAAGATCGTGGCGGCGCTGTCGATGAAGGTGATGATGTTGGTGCCGCCGCTGCCGATCAGCGTTTCCACCATGGAGATACTGGTGGTGCTGCCGTCGCTGAGCAGATTGACGATATCCTTGCCGCTGCTGCCGAACAGGGTCGACAACATGCCCGCCGTGATCGTGTTGCCGCTGTCGGCCAGCAGCACGGCGCCGGCGCCGGTGCCGATCAGGGTTTCCACCATCGACACGGCGGTGGTGGAACTGTCGGTGCTCTGTCCCAGCCGTACAATGTCGGCGTAGGCGCTGCCGATCACGGTTTCGACACTCAGCAGGGCAATGTCGGTTGCGGCGGACCGCAACGTCACCACGTCCGTGAGATTTGACCCCGTCAGGGTGCCGATCATATCGACGCTCAGCGTGCTGGCCGCCGTCACCCGGATGAGGTTGCCGGCCATGCCGCCGAGCAGCGTTTCCATGCTGTTGACGACGGCGCTGGTCTGCGCGCTGGTAGCGAAGATGGCGGTGTCATTGCCGGTGCTGCCATTCAGCCTTTCGATGGCACTCACCATCAGGGTGCTGGCATTGGTGAAGGTAACCCAGTCGGTATTGCTGCTGCCAATCACCGTTTCGATACCGTCGATCAGCATCGTGTTGGCTATGCCACTAATGCTCCCCATCGTTACAATGTCGTTGCCCGACGAGCCGACCAGCGTTTCTACCAGGGTGACGGTTGTAGTGCTGCCGCCCGTATTGGTGATGCGGACATAGTCGTTGGCATTGACGATTACCGAACCCGTGATGGATTCGATCAAAGAGATATTGATGGTGTTGCCCGACGAGGAGCCGGGCGCCGACAGCGCGACCGTGTCAAAACCGCTGCTGCCGATCAGTGTTTCGACCAGTGCCACCAGCATCGTACCGTTGCTGGTGGCTGCTACCACGGCTGTGTCACCGATGATCTGGGTGGTCCGCCGTTCCTCGACGGTCACGACATCGCTGCCGCCGCTGCTGCCGATCAGCGTGTCGATATCGGCGATGGTGATCTTGGTATTGATGTCCGCCAAGATAATCGCGTCGCGGGCGCCACTGCCGCCGGCGATATATTCGATACCGGATATCAGCATCGTCATGGCGCCGGTGCGGCGATCGATCGACCCGGACTTGAACCCACCGGTCACGATGTCGTATGAGCTGCCGCCGATCAGCGTATCGACGAACGCCACGCCCAGGGTGTTGCCACCCGATCCCAGCGTGTAGGCATCGTTCTTGCTGCCATTGCCGATCAGAACCTCGGCGCCGATCACCAGGGCGGTATTGCCGCTGACGCTGGAAACGGTGGCGAAGACATCCAGGGCGCCGCCGCCGATGATGGTTTCAACCAGCCCGATGGTGGTGGTGGTGCCGATGGTGGTGGTGGTGACAATCACGTCATTACCGCTGTTGCCCACCAGCGATTCAATGAAACTGATGGCGACGGTGGTGCCGCCGGTATTGGCGAGCGTGATGAAATCGGTGCCGCTCGCCCCACCGATCAAGGTTTCAATGCTGGTAGTATTGATCGTGCCGCCCGTGACGCCCAACGTCAGGACATCCTTGCCGACATTGCCGATCAGGGTTTCAAGCTTGGCGATACCCAGCGTGTTGCCGCTGGTTCCGCCCAGGGTGATGACCTCGGGCGCCTTGAGATTGGTGCCGCCGTAAAGATGGTCGAGGTTGGTGACGGTCATGGTCTGGCCGGTGCTGTTCAGCACCAGGCCCTGCGTGCCGCCAACACCTTTGACGAAGGAATAGACGGTGCCAGTGGAGAGGGTTACGTCCGCGCCACCCGAAAGGGTCAACGTACCGCCAGCAGCCATTTCAGATCCCCACTTCTGATCACCAGCGGGTTCCCCCGCAGTATTAACCTGTTTACCCTGGCCATTAGATATACATGCTCAGGGTCTACCTCATGCTGATGTATTACATGAATATGGGGCAGTGATAAATCCAAAAGCGGTGCCAGGGGGTGGTCATTTGTGTGTCATTCGGATACATGTCACAGGCCCTTTGTGAAAAGGGGCAGGGAAATCCGGGTTGTTCGATGTTTCCCTTGAGGGGCTGGGCGAAGGCCGGAACTTATTCTTGAGTATAAAGGGGATGGTGTTGGTTAATGAATGTTAACGGCTAATAATATTTATTCATTAACATCAATGCGCTTGAAATGCCATGCAAACCCGCAAGCCTTGCCCCGCTGAGGGACCTATCACAAAAGTACAGGTGACGACCATGGATGATAGGTAATCAGATCATTGGCAACCTTGGAGGGTCGGTAGAACGACGAAGCCCGGCGGTTCAGCAGGCTGGCGGTGAAAGAGAAGGTGCTGTTGGAGATGGCCAGGATATCGGCCTCACACAGCGCCTGGAAATCATCCAGGAAATCCGCGCCGGCCAGGGGCGGGATGCCAAGGTCGGCAGCCGTCAGGGGGCTGTACTGCGGAAAGGCCCCGACGCAGGCCGGATCGTCGGTGGCCATATAGAGCAGCGGCCTGGACAGTGTCGGCCACAGTCCGTCCAGCCAGTTCAGGTACCAGGACTCTGGCGCCGTCCAGAAGGGACCCCAGCCGAAATCCCCGCGCCGCAGATGCAGTACCACCAGCGTGTTTGCATCCGCACGCAGGCGACCGCGCACTTGGGCCATCCGGTCGTCCCACAGGCGTCCCCGCGTGAAGAAACCGCGGAAACCTTCCGCGAACGGTGCCAGTGCTGCCATGTCGCCGCAGAAATAGCCGTCAATATCATGGCCCGCAGCCCGTGGCGGCGCATCCGGTGCCATGCAAGTCGCCAGCGCCGCCTGTTCCTCCGACAGCCGGGGCAGCGCGGGGCCGGGCAGGGGATCGTCCAGGTCGAACAGATGCCGGCCCAACCAGGGCGGGGTTTCAAGGGTGAGCCTGTGGCGGTCGGCATAGAGCCGGGCCACGCCATATTGCAGCAATTGGTTGCCGAAGCGGCCATTGCTGCCCAGCCGGGTCACGGCCAGCCGTTTTGCGTCGGCATCGGCGCGCGGGCGGGGTGCTGGCGGCGGCCCGTATCGGGCATCCAGCAGCAGCAGGGCGCGGCGGGTGAACGCCTCCCCATAGCCCTGATTGCAGGCGATGGCGCGGTTCCAGGCGGCCAGCGCCTTCTGCCTCATGTCCAGCGCTTCCAGCGCGGCGGCCATGGCGGCGTGCGTGTCGTAGAGATGGGGTGACAGCGATACCGCCGTCTGGGCGGCCGCCAGGGACGCGGTGGCATTGCCCCCGTCCAGCAGCAGGCCCGACCGTTCGGCATGATATTCCGCCTTGCCTGGTGACAGAGCCAGGGCGCGATCCAGATGGTCCGCCGCCTCGGCCCGCAGGCCCAGCCGCCGTTCGGTGCGGGCCAGCAGGAACAGGGCGTTGGCGGTGGGGTTCAGCCCGGCCGCGTGGTGCAGATGCGGCAGAGCGTCGGCGGCGGCCCCTTCTGCCAGCAGCAGCCCCCCCAGATTGACGCGGGCCGCGTAAAGGTCGGGCTGCAGGGCGACGGCGCGGGCGAAGGCGTCCCGCGCCGTATTCTGTTTGGCCAGACGATATGCCGCCATTCCCAGCTCGAACCAGATGGCGGGCAGGGTCGGTGCCGCGGCCGCCGCGCGCTGGAGCTTGTCCAGCGCCGCCGCATGCTCCCCCCGGCCGGTATCCGCCTGGGCCTGGGCCAGCAGGGCCCGGGCAACCTCCGCCTGGGTCGCCGCGATCTCCGCCTGTTCGGCCTTCAGGGCATAGAGGCGGCGACGGGTCAGGATTTCGATGGCCATGAAGCGAGCATCGACATGCGCCCCTTCGCCCGGCGCACGGCCGCTGGTCATCTCCTGTTTCAGGCGGTCCAGAACATTGCCGGGCCGCATGCGATAGAAGACCGTCTTGTCCCGGATCCCCACGCCCTTGAACTGCTGCATCAGGGCGCGGGAATAGGCGACGTCGTCCGCCGTGGCCGGCCAGAACGGTGTTTCTTCCGGAAAGCCGCCCGTCCGGTCATGTGCCGTCCGCCGGATGCACAGGTTGCAGGGATATGTCGTCTGTGACGCGTCGCGCCAGACGGCGCTGACCTGATCGTCGATCTCGTCGAACACCATGTCGGTGCGCACGTAATCTATGTCAGCCGACGTGTCCAGCACCCCGGCCGTCACCTGGAAATGCGATTCCAGGTAGTAATCGTCGGCATCCAGAAACCAGAGATAGGGGCCCATCGCCGCCGCCGCCCCGACATTGCGCGCCCGCCCGGCCCCCCGGTTGTGGTTCTGGGCGATCAGGGACAGGCTCTGATCCGGATGCGCCCGGCCCCAGCGCCGGACAACCTCCACCGTATCGTCGGGCGAACAATCATCGACGACGACGATATGCACCTGGGCATAGGGGCGGTCGCGTTCCCGCCGGTAATGGGCCAGGGCCGACAGGATGCTGTCCAGACTTTCGATGATGGTGTCCGCCGCCCTGTAGGCGGGAATGACCACGGTGCCGATGAAGCCATAGTGCCGCCGATGGGTTTCCAACGCGGCCAGCGCCACCGACAGGCCGCTGTCACCCGGTGGAATGTCCGGCGCCATGCGGGGCAGCATGGCCGCTGCTTCCGCCTCGCGCCCCTGGATCAGCCGGACGGTGCCAAGCAGGCGGGCCAGATGGCCCTGCACCGGGGCGAACCCGGACAGCCATTCCAGCTGTTCCCCCGCCTCGTCGAAGCGGCCGGGGTCCAGCAGGGTGGAGATCTGGTTCAGGGCCACATGCAGGGTGGCGGCCATCTGCTGGTCGAAGATGGGTGTATTGGCGTGCAAAAGGAGGGCGCGGCGGAACAGCCGCAGGGCCTGCATACCATCCCCCCCATCGCGCAGATGGGCGCCCAGGTGCTGCAGGGCCGCCGCGTTCGCCGGATTGTCCGCCAACAGGCGACGGCATTCAGCCCGGTCCATCCGCATAGAGTTCCCCGTTCAACAATCCATCGTGTATAAATCATGATAACAGAAACGCAAATGCCGCAGGCGTTCGGATTCAAAGGCTTATGAAGCTCGCCTTCCTCGACACGACGTTCGGCGACTATACGCCGCGCACGCCGCTGGCGGCACCGTTGGGCGGCATGCAGTCCGCTGCCTGTCATCTGGCCACGGCCC
This sequence comes from Niveispirillum sp. GW835-FHT14G11, assembly GCF_058793615.1. Classification (NCBI taxonomy): domain Bacteria; kingdom Pseudomonadati; phylum Pseudomonadota; class Alphaproteobacteria; order Rhodospirillales; family Azospirillaceae; genus Niveispirillum; species Niveispirillum sp. GW835-FHT14G11. The sequence continues at coordinate 307,064 of NZ_JBXAFZ010000002.1, read as the reverse complement.
TAGCGCGGGCCGGGACGGACGTGACCCTGATCAATGGCACCGGCATGCCGGGCGCGGTGGATGGCGTGATGTGCCGCCACCATGCGACCATGCCCGTGGCCTTGCTTGCCCGGCATGACGTGCTGGTGGTCATGGGCGGTTGCGATGGCGACAGCGTGCGCAATCTGCGCGCCGCGATGACAAGCCGCCAGAAGCTGGTCCTGTGGACCCAGCATGCGGGTGACCAGCCCAGCGTCGCCAGCCTGTCCGCGCCCGAGATTGCCGGCCTGTGGGACGCGTTCATCTTCGTCAGCCGCTGGCAGCGCGATGATTTCATCGGCCGGTTCAGGCTGGCACCCGCCCGCTGCCACATCCTGCGCAACGCGCCGGCCCCGTGTTTCGCCGGCTTGTTTGCCGACGATGCCGATATCGCCGCCGCCAAACCCTGGCCGCCCGTCCTGGCCTATACCAGCACGCCATTCCGGGGGCTGGACGTGCTGCTGGCGGCGATGCCGCGCATCCGCGATGCCATTCCCGGCACGATGCTGCGGGTCTATTCCTCCCTGGAACCCTATCAGGTGCCGCTGGCCAGCGATCCCTATGCCGGGCTTTACGAGCGATGCCGGCAGACAGAGGGCGTGGAGTATGTGGGCAGCGTCGCGCAGCCGGCGCTGGCCAAGGCCCTGCGCGGGGTGATGGCGCTGGCCTATCCCAACCGCTATGCCGAGACCTCCTGCATCAGCATGATGGAGGCGATGGCGGCCGGGTGCCTGGTCGTATCCTCGCGGCTGGGCGCCCTGCCGGAAACCGCCGCCGGGTTCGCCCGGCTGCTGCCCGTGCCGCCGGACCCGGCCGACCATGCCGCCCGCTTCGCCGACGCGATGGTGGCGGAGTTGCGCCGCCGCCGGGATGATCCGGCCGGTACGGGCCGCCACCTGCGCGCCCAGCTGGATCAGGCCGGTGCCGCCGGCGGCTGGGACCGGCGGGCGGCGCAATGGCTGTCCTGGCTGGCGGGGGAAGAGGATGAGGGCAAGGCCGACATCCATGGCCTGATGGCCCGCCTGCGCCGGCCATCGTCGGTGGGCGACCATGACGCCATGGCGGACCTGTGCGAGCGGGTGCTGGAACTGGACCCGGCCCATGCCGGCGCCTGGCGCATCCTGATGCAGGTGCAGGCGGCCCAGGCAAGGCCCACCGACGCGCTGCTGTCGCTGGGCCGGGCCATCCAGTTGCAAGATGGGCCGCAGCCGGTGGAATGGACGGGCTGGATGGCGTCGCTGCTGTCCGGTGTGGCGGCCGGGGAGGATGGACGCCCGCTGGAACGGCGCTTGGCGGCGGTTCAAAGTGTGTGGCCGCTGCTGTCAGTGGCGGAATGGGCCGGACCGCTGGTGGCCGCCACCCGCCATATCGCCGGCCAGGCGCAGGCGGCGGGGGAGATGTCCACGATGCTCGCGGCCTGCCTGCTGGTGGCGGGGGCGGCACCGCAGGATGCGGGCATCCGGCTGGCCGCGGCGATGGCAGCGCAGGGGCTGGGCGACAGCGTCCAGGCGCTGGAACTGGCGGGCGATGCCCTGCGCATCGACAGTGCCGCCGTGCTGGGGGCGCGACACACGCGGGCCATGCTGGCCGGATGGCTGGCGGCGGCGGAAGAGAAAACCCTCGAACAGGCGGCGACGCTGGATGCCGGTCGCCTGTTCCCCGCCATGGTTCTGGTCGCCGGCGCCCTGGGGGAGGATGCCAGTCTGGCCCGGCAGGCGGCGGCCGCCACGGACGGACGCCTGCGCCGTTGCCTGCTGCTGCGCATGATCGCCGCGCGCCATCGGCTGGCGGGGCGGCGGGAGCAGCAGGTGGAATTGCTGCGTCAGGCGGCGACGATGGGTGTGGAGGAAGGGGCCAACCGGCGCCTCAACCAGGCGCGGCTGGCCTTGTCGCAGCGGCTGCTGCTGGAAAATCTGGGCACGGTGCTGAATGATGGGGCCAATGGCCGCATGGCGCCCGACTGGCGGGCAGAGGCCAGGGGGCTGATCGGGCAGATCGAACAATCACTGTATCTGGCCGGCAATGACGAGGGCGAGCGTTCCGCCATGTGGGGCACGTTGCGCGGCTATGACGCGTTTCTGGCCTGGTTCGACGCCACCGGCGCGCAGGCACCGCCCTTGCCGCCGCCGCCGGTGCAGGGGCGCAAGGTCTATGATTGCTTCCAGTTCTACAACGAACTGGACCTGCTGGAATTGCGGCTGGCCGAATTGTCGCCGGTCGTCGATCATTTCGTGCTGGTGGAGGCCGCCTATACCCATGCCGGCGCGCCCAAGCCGCTGTTTTTCGCGCAGAATCGCGCGCGCTTCGCGGCCCATGCCGACAAGATCATCCATGTCGTGGTCGATGACGATCCCGGCGGCTTCGCCTGGGTGCGGGAAGCGCACCAGCGTCAGGCCATCCTGCGCGGGCTGGCGGGTGCGGATCCCGCCGACATGGTGATCATCAGCGATGCCGACGAGATTCTGCGGCCCGAAATGGTGGGCCGCCTGCGCGATGCCGGGCCGGACGGGCCCAGCCTGTTCACGCCGCACCTGGACATCCATCTCTATTTCCTGAACCTGCGCGCACCGGAACCCTGGGTCTCGGTGGCGGCGGCACCGTATGAGCTGGTGCGGCGGGTGGGGGCGAACAATATGCGCTATCTGGCCAAGCAGAATATCGGGCAGCCCATCCCGGCTGCCGGCTGGCATTTCACCTGGATGGGCGGGATCGAGCGGTTCCTGGCCAAGCTGGACGCGTTTGCGCACCGGGAGATGATCGGCAGCTTCGGCCAGGACGACGCCGTCAACCGGGCGCGGCTGGAGACATTCTTCGCCACCGGCCGGTTCGAGGAAGGGGCCATCCCCGGCATGTGGACGGCCCTGACCCGCGTGCCCATCGATGACAGTTTCCCCGCCAGCCTGCGCGCCCTGCTGCCGGATTTCATCGCCAAGGGCTGGGTGGCGCCCGGGACGGACGCATGAGCGGCGACGATCTGCTGGCCCGGGGCATCGCACTGCAGAATGCGGGCCGGGCGGAGGAGGCGGAGGCCGTTTTCCGCGCCCTTCTGGAGGTCAGGCCGGAGGACCCGTCCGCCCTGCATGCGCTGGGCGTGCTGGTGCTGATGCGGGGCGATGCCCAAGCGGCGGTGACGTTGTTGGCCCGGTCGCTGCGCCAGCGGCATGGCGATGCGGTGGCGTTTTCCAACCTGTGTGCGGCGCTGCGGCAGTTGGGGCGGCTGGACCAGGCGGTGATCGCGGGGCGGGAGGCGGTGCTGATCGATCCCGACCTGGACATGGCGCATCACAATCTGGCCAGCGTGCTGCTGGACCTGAAGGACCATGAGGGCGCGCTGGAACCGCTACGGCGCCATATCGACCTGGCGCCCGACAGCCGGTTTCAGCGGTTCCTGCTGGGCACGTCGCTGATGGTGCTGAACCGGGAGGCGGAGGCGGAAACGGTCTGGCGCGACCTGCTGCGCCTGACGCCCGAGGATGGCCGCGTCCATGCCAATCTGGGCGTGGTGCTGAAGAATCTGCGCCGGTTCGAGGAGGCCATCGCCAGCTATCATCGCGCCCTGGTGCTGATGCCCGCCGAGGCGGCGGTGCTGAACAATCTGGGCCTGTCCCTGTCACAGACGGGGGAGCGCGATGACGAGGCCATGATGTGGCTCCGCCGGGCCGTCCGGCTGAAGCCCGATTTCGCCGATGCCTGGCTGAACATCGCCCTGGTGCTGCGCAACCAGAACCGCATCGACGCGGCCATGGGCTATTGCCATAAGGCGCTGGCCGCCGATCCCGACCATGCGGAGGCCAATACGCTGCTGGGCAATTGCCTGCTGCTGAAGGGGCAGATGCGGGCCGGCTTCGCCGCCTATGAATGGCGCACGAAGCTGCGGGAATTCAAGGCACCCAGGCATGCGTATCCGTCGCCCGCCTGGCCAGGCGGTGATCCGGCGGGGCTGACCCTGCTGCTGCATGATGAGCAGGGGCTGGGCGACGGCATCCAGTTCGCGCGCTACGCGCCGCTGCTGGCGGCGCGCGGCGCCAGGATCATTGTGGCATGCGCCAGGCCCCTGGTTCGCCTGTTCGCCAGCCTGTCCGGCGTGGCCGCTGTCGTGGCCACGGGTCAGCCTCTGCCGCCGCACGATGTCCATGCCCCGTTGCTGAGCCTGCCGCATCGGCTGGGGGAGGAGATTGAACGGCAAGGACCCTACCTGTCGGCCGAACCGGCGCTGTCGGCCCGCTGGGCGGCGCGGCTGGACGGTGTGCGGGAACTGAAGGTCGGGCTGGTCTGGGCCGGCAATCCGCAATTCCGCGACGACCGGCGGCGGTCGCCGGGGCTGGCATCCATGCTGGGGCTGCTGGACGTGCCGGGCGTGCGGTTCTTCGCCCTGCAGAAGGGCGGGGGGCGGGGGGACCTGGAACGGCTGGCGGGGCGGCTGGGGGACAAGTTCACCGACCTGGGGCCGGAGATCGACGATTTCGCCGATACGGCTGCCATCATGGAAAATCTGGATCTGGTCATCAGTTCCTGCACGGCACCGGCACATCTGGCCGGGGCGCTGGGTCGGCCCGTCTGGACCATCCTGCCGTTGAATGCCGATTGGCGCTGGCGGGAAAGCGGGACGGAGACGGTCTGGTATCCGTCCATGACATTGTTCCGGCAGGAGAATGTGGGCGACTGGGCGCCGGTGATGGGCCGGGTGCGGGACGCCCTGGTCAGGCTTGCGGCGGAACGCTGAAACCCTGCGGGGGCAGACCGGCGGTGTGGCGGTCCCACATCATGCGGTAGGCGGTTTCCAGATGCCGGGTGATGCGCGGCGTATCGAACAGCAGGGCGGTGGCGCGCACGGCTTCCAGATGTGCCTTCAGCCGGGCCAGCCGCTCCGCATCGCGGGCCAGCGACAGGGCCAAGGCCTCGTACCCCGCCAGATCATCCGTGACCAGTTCCGGCAGGCCCACGGCGCGCAGCAGGCTGGCCGACACGCGTGCCGCGAAGCCGTCGCCTCTGCGCGTGACCACGGGCACCCCCATCCATAGCGCATCCGACGTCGTGGTGTGGCCCGTGTAGGGGAAACTGTCCAGGCAGAGGTCAATGGCGCGGTACCGGGCCAGGTGGTCCGCCAGCGAGGTGGAGCCCGCGAAGACCAGCCGGGCCGGGTCCACCCCGGCCATCCCTGCCGCCCGGCGCAGGTTGGGCGCGGCGGCCGCCTGCGGATCGTGCAGATAGAGGCAGGCGTCGGGCACGGCGCGCAACAGCCGCATCCAGCAGGCGAACATGTGCGGATTGAGCTTCCGGGGCGGATGCAGCGCCCCCAGGACGATGCCCGACGCCGGCAGGCCCAGGGCGGTGCGGCCGATGCCGGCGGGCAGGGGCCGGTGCCGGTCATTAACCTGATAGCTGTCGGGCAGGATGACGATCTTCTCATGAAAGAAGGGCTGATCGCCGGCCGGAGTCACCACCGGGTCGCCGATCACGTAATCCAGCGGTCCGCCGCCCATCGTGCCGGGATAGCCCAGATAGGCCACCTGCACCGGCGCCATCCGCCGCGACAGCAGGTCCAGCCGGGCGCCTGCCGTGAAACCCTTCAGATCGATCAGGATATCGATGCCCTGTGCCGCCGCCCAGCCCGCCACCTGGGCCGTGTCGAGGCCATGCAGGGACTGGAAGCCATCCACCGCCCCGCGAATGCGCCGGCGGATGGGGCTGTCATCCTCCCGGCTGTAGCAGCCGGCCAGGACGCGGAAACGCCCCCGGTCATGCCGTTCGAACAGTTCGGCGATCAGGTAGGCGGTGGCGTGTTCGTGGAAATCGGCGGAGAGATAGGCTACGGTCAGCCGTCCATCGCCCTTGCCGGTGGCCGATAATACGGGGGGCGGTGCTGGGGTGACCTGCTGGCGAAAGATGATTTCCGCCGCCCGCCGCTGCCGCGCCGGGTCGATGCCGATCCATTGGGTCAGCAGCGGCAGCACGGCCCCGCCCTGGTCGATGCGCCGTTCCAGCCGCTGGCAGCAGGCGTCATAATCGCGCCAGTCGGCGGCGTCCAGGCGGCTGGCGAACGCCTCCCCATCGGCAAGGTCGAGTGTGGGATCGATGCGGAAGGCCCGGTCGAAGGCGGCGGCGGCACCCACCGGATCGCCACCCCGGCGGCGGGCCAGCCCCAGCCCGCGCCATGCTGTGGCCGATGCCGGCTCCACCACCAGGGCACATTGGAAATCGCGGGCCGCCTGCGCCGGCTTGTCCAGTCGCAGCATGGACCGGCCCACCCGCCAGCCGGCATTGTCCGGTGCCAGGGCCGCGGCGTGGTCGAACAGGGATTCGGCCTCTGCCAGATGGCCTTGCTGCTTCCGGATCATCGCCAGGTTGCCATGGGCATCGGCGATGGCCGGGTCCAGGACCAGCACGGACTGGAACAGCCGGGCGGCCCCGTCCGCGTCGCCGGCCGCCATGCGTAGCACGGCCAGCAGGAACAACCCGCCGATATCGGCGGGCGCCGCGCGCAGGATGGCACGGCACAAATCTTCCGCTTCCGCCATGCGGCCCTGGTGATAGGCGCCCATCGCGGCCCGCAGCAGGTCGGTGGGAGAGGGCGGGGTCAAGACAACGCTTTCCTGTTGCTGTGTTGCGTGAACATGGCGGGCGGGACCGGCATTGCCAAGCTGCTTGTCAGCCCATATGCATGAAGGGGGATCGCGGGCAAGGGGCTGGCCATGGTCGATGATGGCGTGCGTCAGCAGGTGGCGGCAGGGGCGGAGGCCCATGCTGCCGGACGGCTGGACGCGGCCATCGCCCATTTCGCCCAGGCCGCGCGCCTGTGCCCTGGCCATCCTTCCATCCTGTTCAACCTGGGCATCGCGCTGGAGGATGCGGGGCGCGGCGGCGAGGCGCTGTCCATCCTGGTGCAAGTGGATCAACTGCGCCCCGGCCATCCGAATACGCTGTTCCGGCTGGGCAGCCTGCTGGCGGGACACGGAGACCATGAGGCGGCGGCGGAGATGCTGTCGCGGCTGCTGGTCTTGCAGCCGGATTATCCCGACGCGGCCTTCCGGTTGGGCAATGCCCTTATGGCGCTGGAACGATATGCGGCGGCGGAACGGGCCTATCGTATGGCCCTGGTGCTGGACCCCGGTACCGGGGCGGTGGCCAACAATCTGGCCGGGGCCCTGCGTTGGCAGGCAAGGGCGCTGGAGGCCGGGCACTGGTACCGGCGGGCCGTGCGGCTGGAGCCCGATACCGCCGAATATCACAAGAATCTGGGGGCCTGCCTGATCGCCCAGGGCAACTGGCGCGAAGGCTGGCCGCATTACGATTGGCGTGACCGGCAGGCGGCCTGGGGCTGGCGGCGCGGCGTTCCCGGCATTCCCCGTTGGGACGGATCGTCGCTGGCGGGCAAGACCATCCTGGTGCATTTCGAGCAGGGCCTGGGCGATACGCTGCAATTCATCCGCTATATGGGCGTCCTGAAGCGGCAGGGCGCGCGGACCCTGTTCGAATGCCAGCCCACGATGCGCGACATCCTGGGCTGCGTGCCGGATATCGACCAGCTGATCGGCCATGGGGAGCCGCTGCCGCCGGCCGACTGCCACGCGCCCCTGATGAGTCTGCCGGGCCTGTGCGCCAGCACGCCGGACACGGTGCCAGGGGCGCATGCAGCCTATCTGTACCCCCCCGCCGACCGGGTGGCCGCCTGGGGGCAGCGGATCGGGGCGCATGGCTTCAAGGTCGGCATCAACTGGCAGGCAGCCGGGGCCGACCGTTCCATCCCGCTTGCGGCCTTCGCCCGGCTGGCGGCCGTGCCGGGGATCCGGCTGTTCAACCTTCAGCAGGATGTGGGCCTGGATCAGCTGGCTGCCCTGGCCGGGCCGCTCAATATCACCCGCTTTCCCGATGCCGAGCGCGAACGGACCCATGGCAGCTTCATCGACAGTGCCGCCATCATTGCCAATCTGGACCTGGTGGTCAGCTGCGACAGCGCCATGATCCATGTCGCCGGCGCCATGGGAAAAACCGCCTTCCTGGCGCTGCCCTGGCTGGCCGACTGGCGCTGGCTGGCGCATCCGGAGCGGACATGCTGGTATGACTGCGTGCGTATGTTCCGTTCGCAGGCCAACGGGGACTGGGAAGGCGTGATGGCACGGATTACGCAATCCGCCTTAGCCTTGGCTAGCCTTAAGTTTATGGGCTAGCCACAATAGATTTCATGAAATGATAAGCATTTCCGTGGATTGTGCGGTATAGGTGCCTTTTGCCGGCTACTGGCCGATTGGTGTTTGGATACTCATTCACCTTTGTTGTTGCGCTGTTTAAATACGGTTAATCTTTGGGAGAGGCAGGAACATGAGTGGTTTCGCAAATCGGCCAGCGGCCATGGTCAGCATCAAGGCTGCCCTGCTGATGTCCGTGGTGATCCCCGTCGCCACCCTGAAGGCCGATGCGGCCAGTTGCAACGGCACCGCCCTGGTGTGCAATGGCGACTTTGAAAGCCTGTCGATGGAGACGGGAACGGATGTCGCCGCCTTCGCCTATTGGACCAGCAGCGATCCGGCCGGCCTGCGTGCGGGCACAGGCTCCAACGGTGGCGGCTACAGCGCGGAATTCCTGTTCTCCACCAATACGCTCAGCCAGGCGGTGACCACAGGCGTGGGTGCCCGCTATAACGTCACCTTCCAGTATAAGAGCGACGGCGGCCAGGGCCTGACGGCCTATTTCGGCGACGCCAAGATCTTCGACTATGTCGGCGACAGCGCCCCGCCCACGGGCTGGGTCACCTACAGCTTCAACGTCCAGGCCTTCAGTGGCGAGGCGATCCTGCGCTTTGTGGCCGACAGCCTGGGTGCCGCCCAGAATATCGACAATGTCGTCGTGACGCTCTGCCCGACCTGCACGCCCAACGTGTCCGGCAACCTGGGTGCCGTCATCGACAAGAACCAGACCTTCTATACCACCGACGACGCGGCCGGCCTGGGTACCAACCTGTCGGGCACGCGTACGCTGACCTTCGATGGCGGCACGTTGCGCCCCGGTTCGCCCGGTGCGCTCGGCACCCAACCGAACCAGCCCGTTTCCCTGGCGCTGAACGTCGGCACCAATGGCGGCACGCTGGACAATGGCGGCCAGAACATCGCGCTGTCGGGCAGCATCATCAATACCGCTGCCGCTGCCACGCCCTTCACCCTGACCGGTTCCGGCCGGGGGACGATGTCCAGCAGCATCACCAACCTGGGCACGCTGGTCGTCGCCACCAGCGGCCGTACCCTGTTCTCCGGCGCCATCGCCAATGCCGGCGGCACTTTCGCGGTGCGCAGCGGCGGGCAGGCCAACATCACCGGCGGCCTGACGGGCGGCACGGTGCTGGTGGAGAATGGCGGCCTTTACGTCAACAGCGTGGTGACCGCCCCGGTGACGGTGGGCGCGCAGGGCACGTTGCGCGGCAATGGCCGCATTGTCGGCGCCACCACCATCGCCGGCACGTTGCGCCCCGGCAATTCGCCGGGCACGCTGACCTTTGCCGGCCCCGTCACCCAGCAGGCCAATAGCGGCCTGGTGATCGAGATTGACGGGGCGGGTACGGCCAATGGTGCCGGCAATTATTCCCGCGTCATCGTCACCGGCGCCGGCAATGCTTATACGATCGGCACGGGCGTGACGCTGACCCCGGTGCTGCGCGGCCTGACCTATTCGTCCGAAGAAGTGCAGGGCACCAACAGCTATACCCTGACCCTGGGCCAGCGCCTGGCGGGTGTGGTGCAGGCCGAGGGCGGGGTCAACGGCACCTTCGCCAGCATCACCCAGCCCACGGCCGGTCTGCCCACGGGCAGCCGTATCATGGCGCTCTACAGCGCCAACAGTGTCGATCTCTATGTCGGCCCCGCCTCCTATCGCGGGCTGGCGGGCCTGACCGTCAATCAGGCGGCGGCCGGTGCCGCCGTGGACGCGCTGGAAGCGGCCGGCAACCCGGCGGTGCAGCCGGTGCTGAACGCCTTGCTGCCCCTGGGCATCAGCGCTCTGCCGGGCGCATTGGGTGCGATGTCGGGTGAGTTCAATGCCAACCTGCCGCTGGCGGCGGTGGATGTCAGCCGCGGCTTCGGCAATATGGTGACCACGCGTCAGGGCGGCCTGCATGGCGGCGGCCAGGGCTGGAACGTCTGGGGCCGTGCCTTCGGCAACAGGGCGCGCACCAGCAGCGACGGCAACAATCCCGGCTTCCGCCACCGGGTGGCCGGCGGTCTGGCCGGCATTGATTATGGCCTGAGCACCGATGAATTGCGCGTCGGTGTCGCCGCCGGTTACGCCGACAGCCGGTTGACCGGCCGGAATGACAGCGGCCGGGCCATGATCGACAGCTATTATGTCGGCAATTACCTGGGCTGGACCCAGGATGCGCTGTTCGTGGATGCGCAGGTCAGCCTGACCTTCAGCGATTACCAGACCAGCCGCGCCTTCACCATCGGTACCCAGACCCGCACCGCGACGGCCAAGACCGATGGCAAGACCATCGGCGCCGGGGTCGAGGCCGGGTACCGCCTGGACCTGGGCGGCGCCCTTCTGACCCCCAGCGCCTTCCTGCGCTATGATGGCAGTGACGCCGACGGCTTCACGGAAGCCGGTGCCGACATTTTCAACCTGTCGGTGGCCGATGACAAGCATGGCGACCTGCGCGGCGGGTTCGGCGTGCGCTTCACCCATCCGGTGGCGCTGGATGGCGGCGGCACCCTGGTGCCGGAACTGTCGGCCCGCTGGGAGCATGATCTGTCCAAGCCGGGCTATAGCACAAGCCAGACGCTGCTGGGCCAGTCCTTCACCATCATCGCGGCGAATCCTGGCCGTGACACGGCCGTGCTGGGTGGCGGATTGACAATGGAAATTGCCGACAACATGCGCGTGTCGGCACGCTATGATGCGGAGCTGAGCGACCACCGCACCCAGCACGCCCTGACCGCCCAGGTCCGTTTCGCCTGGTAGGTCAGGGGCCGTTCCCCCGCGAGAGCCCAAGCACCGTGACGACAGCCAAGAAGCGCAAAGCCGCCGCCCCATCGCCCCAGCCGGCAGCACCGCCGGCCGCGGCGCCCAAACCGGCACCCGCACCCCCCCTGCCCGTCGCCGCGGCGCCATCGGCCGGCGGTGACGAGCAGGCGTTGCGCGCGACGGAGGACCTTCTGCGCGCCAACCCGCGCGATGGCGGGGCGTGGAGTACGCTGGGCATCCTGCTGCGGCGGATGGGCCGCACGGATGAGGCGGTGATCTGCCATTACCGGGGGCTGGAGTTCGATCCCGGCAATGCCGGCATCTGGTCCAACCTGGGCAATCTGCTGACCGATACCGGCCGGCATGAGGAGGCGGGCCAGGCCCATGCCCAGGCCATGCGCCTGCTGCCTGACAATCCACAGCTGCTGTTCAACGCCCTGATCGGCAAGCGCAAGGCGGCATCCTATCGCGAAGCGCTGCTGATGCTGGACAAGGCGCTGGCGGCGGACCCGACCTCCCACGCCCTGCGCTGGGAACGGGCGCTGACGCTGTTGCAGGTCGGCGATTATGAGCAGGGGTTCAAGGATTATGAATCCCGCCGCCACATCGCCAGCTACCGCACGCGACCGACGCCGGGCAAGGCCTGGGACGGTGGCCCGCTGGACGGGCGGCGCATCTTCCTGTCCACCGAACAGGGGTTCGGCGACACGCTGATGGCGGCCCGCTATGTGGAGATGGTCAAGGCGCGCGGTGGACGCATCCTGTTCGAATGCCATCCGGAACTGCGCCGCGTGCTGGGTGGGCTGCCGGTGGATGAATTCGTGCCGGCCGGATCGGATTTTCCCGATTTCGATGTCCAGGCGTCGCAGATGAGCCTGCCTTTCCTGTGCGGCACCCGTTTCGGCACGGTGCCGCCGCCGGTGAAGCTGCATATCCCGCCCGATGCGCGGACCAAGGCGGCGCGCCTGCTGGGGCCGGGGGAGCCGGGGACCCTGCGCGTGGGCATCATCTGGTCGGGTCGTGTCACCTTCGCCGACAATGCGCGGCGCGCCACCGGCCTGTCACGCTTCCTGCGCTTCGGCACGGTGCCCGGCGTGCGGCTGTACAGCCTGCAGAAGGGCCCGCCGGAGGAGCAGCTGGAGCAGCTGTCCTCGCGCCTGCTGGTCACGCCGCTCGGGCCCCATATCCAGGATTTTGCCGATACCGCCGCCATGCTGGAGAAGCTGGATCTGGTCATCATGACCGACAGTTCCACCGCCCATCTGGCGGGTTCGCTGGGCACGCCCATCTGGAACCTGGTGCAGTACATGCCCTATTGGGTCTATGGCGACCGGGCCATGGGCACGCCCTGGTATCCCAGCATGCGGCTGTTCCGCCAGACCGACGACCAGGATTGGGAACCGGTGTTCGAGGCGGCGGTGGAGGCGTTGCGGGAACTGGCCCGCGCCAGGCGGGCCACCGCCAAAACTTGCGGGGCCTAAGCGGGTTCCTGTATCTGTCAGCCGGTCGCGGCAGCTTCTAAGGAGAGAAGGTCATGGGTTATTACGACATGGTCGAGAGCAGCTGGCAGCTGAGCGACGCCGCCCAGGAATATGTGAAGAAGGCGGGCCGTGCCGTGGAGCCGGCAGAAATCTGGGAGAAGGTGTTCGCCCCATCCCCCCTGGTGGACCAGGAGCGCACGCTGCGCGAAAGTCCGCAGCGCGATAAGATATTCCTGAAATCGCCCTATGGCCTGCAATACCGGTCCGATCAGAAGGACTGGGTGCCCTTCCGCCATGGGGCCGTCGATCTGTCGAATGAAAACAACATCTGAGCTTCTGGACGCGGCCCTGGCCGACCATCGCGCCGGCCGCATGGACCGGGCGGCGGCGGCCTATCGCCGGTTGCTGGCGAGCGACCCGACCAATGCCGATGCCCTGCACCTGCTGGGTCTGACGGAGCGGCAGGCGGGGCGGCTGGACCAGGGAGTGGCGCTTGTCCGCCAGGCCCTGGTCCACGCGCCGGACAATGTGCAGGCGCGCCTGAACCTGGCCAACATGCTGTCGGTACAGGGCGATGTCGGTGCGGCACAGGTGCAATGGCGTGCCGCCCTGGTGCTGGACCCGTCGCATCCGGTGGCCTGGCAGGGGCTGGGGGGTGCATTGGCCGGCCATGGCGGGGCCGGGCGTGCCGCCGCCATCCGGGCCCTGCGCCGGGCCCTGCGGGTGGCGCCCGACCAGGCGGTGATCCACCATAGCCTGGCCCTGCTGCTGCGCCAGGACGACCGGATCGCGGAAGCGATCACCTGCTTGCGCCAGGCCCTGTCGCTGCAGCCCGACTTCGTGCCCGCTTTGATGAGCCTGGGCAACGCGCTGCTGGAACTGGGGGAGATGGCGGGGGCGGCGGCAGCGCTGGAGCGGGCGATCAGCCTGTCGCCCGGTCTGCCGGAACTGTGGTTCAACCTGGGCAACCTGCGCTATCGTCTGGCCGACCTGGACGGGGCACTGGTCTGCTATCGACGGTCCGAACGGCTGGGGCTGCCCGGGGCGCGGGCGCGTGTGGTCGCGGTGCTGGTGGACCAGGGACGGGACGCAGAGGCGGAGGCGGCCATGCTGACCTATCTGCCCCTGTCCGGTACCGACGTTTCCGCCTGCCTGGAATATCTCCACCTTCTGCTGGTGCGCGGCGGCCGGCAGGCGGAGGCGCGGGCCAATTTCACCTGGTTGGAGACTGCCCCCCTGGCCGGCCGGGTCTATCCGGTGGAATGCCGCACGGCCCTGGCCGCGCTTGACCTGGCCGATGGCGATGCCGCCGCCGCCTTTGCCCGGCTGGAAGATCTGCGCAGTGACAATTGCTGGATGTTCACCATCCGCTCGCTGGCCGCGCTGGAGCGTACCCGCCGGCAGCAGGGCTGGCATTGGCGGCGTCCGGCCAACCCGGACCCGGTGCGGCCACGCCTGACCTCCAGCACGCTCGGCAACCGGGGGCGGTTCGCGCACAATGTTCTGGAATATGTGCTGCTGCGGCTTTACGCGGAAAAGCATGGCTGCGTGCTGGAGACGCCGGACTGGGTGGGTGGCGCCTATTTCGAGTTGGACGACCCTGCGCCCAGCGGCCCGCTGCTGCCCTGGCCCTTTTGCCGGCGGGCGCTGAACGGCTTCGTCACGGGCGAGCGGCAGGGGCAGCCCGTCATCGACCGCGATGCGCTGTCGCCGCTGTTCCTTTTCGACTATCCGCTGGAATTCCGCGACCGGGTGCGGTCCTGGCTGCGTCCGCGCCCGCAATGGGCGCCATGGATCGACCCGCCGGTGGCGGCGCTGAGGGCCGTGGGCAACACGGTGGTCGCCATCCATATCCGGCGTGGTGATTTCCTGCGCTTCGGCTATCCGATCACCGAGACCCAGACCTATGTGGACTGGCTGCGCGAATTGTGGCCGACGCTGGACAGGCCGGTGCTGTACCTGGCCAGCGACGATATCCCGGCGGTGCGCGCCGCATTTCGTGAATTCCGGCCGGTGACCCTGCAGGATGCCGGGCCGGCCTGGCCGGGGCTGGAATTCCTGCAGGATTTCCATGTGCTGACCCAGGCCGACATTGTCGGCGTCAGTGCTGCCAGCGGCTTCAGCCAACTGGCCGCCCGCCTGAACGAAAACGCCCGCCTGTGTGTGGAACCCGACATGGAAACCGGCGGCATCAAGCCGTTCGTGGCGTGGACGTAGCGCCCGCCAGGGCTTGCGCCACCCGTGCCACCACCGGGGTCCAGTCGCCGCGCGCATCCTGACGGAACAGGCGCATGGTCGGATACCAGAAGGTCTCCTCCCCCCAGGCCAGCCAGCGCCAGTCCGGGGAGAAGGGCAGCACCGTCCAGGTCGGCCGCCCCAGCCCGCCCGCCAGATGCGCCGGGCCGGTGCAGGAGGTGATGATCAGGTCCAGATTGGCCATGATGGCAGCGGTATCAGCGAAGTCCGCGATCTCGGGCCCGAGATCGGTGAAGCTGGACGGCAGCGGCCCGATACTCTCCAGGTCCTTGCGCCCCGGTCCCTTCTGCAAGCCGAAGAAGGACACGCCCGGCACGTCCAGCAGCGGGCGGAATGCCTTGAGGCCGGGGGAGCGCAGCCGGTCAGCCTTGAATTCCGGATTGCCGGCCCAGACCAGGCCAACCTTCAGGCCTGTGAACGCCGACAGCCTGTCCGCCCAGTGGGCTGTCAGGTCCGGCTCCGTTCCCAGATAGGGGACCTGGGCCGGCACATTGTCGATCCGCGCGCCCAGGATATGCGGCAGGGACAGCAGCGACACATGCGCGTCATGGGGCGGCAGGGGCTGGAACCGGCTGACCACCCTTCCTGCGTCCGGCATCCGGCCCAGCAGGCGGACAAGCTGGCTGTTGCATTCCAGCACGACATCGATGCCGCGTGCCTGCAGCACGGGGATATAGCGCACGAACTGCAGCGCGTCGCCCACGCCCTGTTCGTCATGCACGACCAGGGTGCGGCCGGCCATATCAGACCCGTCCCAGGCCGGCGAGGCAAAGTCCCGCCGGGGGGAGGGGAAATCCTGCATGCGGCTGCGCCATTCATACTCAGCCAGTCCTTCCCCATAGTCGCCCTGCATCAGCAGGCCGACGGCCAGGGCGGTATGGGCGGCGGCCAGGTCCGGATCATGGCGCACCGCCTCGCGCGCGCTGGCCACAGACAGGTCGATCTTCATCTCCTCCCGATAGGCGACGGAGAGGTTCAGATGGGTGGTGGCGCTGTCCGGCTGGCGGGCCAGCGCGCGCCGGAAGCAATCCATGGCCTCTGGATAGCGATCCTGATCCTGCAGCACGATGCCCAGGTTGGACAGCAGGCCGGCATCGCCGGGCGCGAAACCCAGGGCCGTGCGGTAGGCGGCGATGGCATCATCCAGCCGCCCGAGCCGCCGCAGGGCGACACCCATGTTAGTATAGGCATGGACCGACAAGGGCTGCATGCCCAGCAGGTCGTATAGCGCCTCGACCGCCGCTTCGGCCTGATTGTCCAGGATCAGCAGTCGCGCCAGTTGCAACCGCGCCTCCGCGGAATAGGGGCGCAGGGTGATCAGCTGGCGCTGTGCGGCGATGGCATCGCCATAGCGCTGCATCTGATCCAGGATATTGACGAGGTTGAGATAGCCGTCGGCAAAGTCCGGCGCCAGTCGCAGGGCCTGCAGCGCTGCGGCCAGTGCCTCCTGTAGCCTGCCCAGCCGGCGAAGCGCGCTGGCCAGATTGCAATGATGGACCGGCTTGTCGGGTTCGGCCGTGACCGCCGCCGCCAGCGACTGCGCCGCCTGCGCATAATCGCCCGCCTGCAGATGCAGAACGCCCAGCCGATGCAGCGCTTCCCCATGGTCGGGGTCTTGGACCAGCACGGCATGGAACCCGGCCTCCGCCGCCTTGGCGCGGCCCGCGTCCTGATGCGCAATGGCGGAATTGAGCTGGTCGGCGATGGCGGGTATTGACCGGTTCCGTTGCTGATTCATGGGGATAGGTCATCCTTTCGTGCCGATGGTCCCGGCCCCGTTCCGGGTCGGGCCGCCCTGTAGATGCAAATATCCGCATCGCCACCCCCGATGCCATCGCAATCGTTCGAACGGAAGGCTTGTTTGGGCGGGTGAACGAGGGTCGGACGCCGGTCGCTTAAAACCGGACTTAAACAGCGCCCGGTATGGTGGGGGTCGATACCGCTATCCGGGTGGGCCCCATGCAGCTTCTCTCCCTCCTGTCATCCGCCACACCGGCGACGCCGGCGATCCAGGTGCGGGCCGGAACCGCGCCCGTCGTGCCGATGGCCGGCTTCGGCCTGCTGGTCGAGGGCCTGGTCCGTCCGCTGGAGCCCGCCACCGCCCGGCCGGCGACGCCGGGTGAGGCGGCTGCGCAGGGCCTGGCGCCCGACGATGCCGTTCTGGCCGGGCTGATGCAGGCGATGGGCCTGGCGGCACCTGTGGCCAGTCTGCCGCCGCCCGTACCCACCACCATCGGCGTTCCATCCGGTGATGGGGGGGGAGAGGGGGCGGTGGTACCCGTGCCGGCAGGGCTGACACCTGCCGTTCCCGTGACGCCGGGGGCCGCGTTACCGGCCACAACTGCGCCGGAGATACGTGCACCCGCGCCGGCAACCGGCCCGGTGCCGGTGTCGCTACAGGAGGGTGCCAGTCCAACGCCAACCCCTGTGGTTTCCACCGACAGGGGCGCGCCGGCCACGCCGGATGGCGTGCCGGCGATCGTCGTCACCCCACCCGCGCCCGTGATTGCCGTCGGCAGCGTGCCGTCCGAACTGCAAGCCATGGCGGTCGCACAGGCCGGTCCCGCCGCACTGCCGGCGGTAAGGCCGGTCGCGGGCAAACCGGCGCCGGTCACGGATGTCGCCGCCAGCCGTTCGGCCCCCCGTGTGCGGTCGGGTCCGGCATCAGCCACCAATGCCACCCCCGCGCCAACACCCGTGGCAGGAGACGCCAAACCGGCCGCTTTGCGCTTGCCGGTGGGGGAGGTGACGGCTGGTGATGGGGAGGCGACCGCGGCCATGGGCGTCCTGCCCGCTGGTTCATCCGACAATTTCTCCCTGCCGGCGGCCACTGCCAGCGCCCAGGCCGTCAGCCGTGATCTCGCTGCTCAAGCAGTGGCGGTTTCGCGCCCGGCTGTCGCCGCCCATGTCCCCCCCGGCCTGCAGCTGGTCGGGCGGATCGAGCAGGCGGTGGCGCAGGATCAGACGACGCTGACCGTCCAGCTGGACCCCGAACATCTGGGCCGGGTGGAGGTGAAGCTGGACATGCAGGATGGCCGCGTCACCGCCATGATCGCTGCGGAGCGGCCCGCGACGCTGGACCTTTTGCAGCGCGACGTCCGCCTGATCGAGCGCGCGCTGCAGCAGGGCGGCATGCAGGTGCAGCCCGATAGCCTGCAGTTCTCCTTACGTGAAGGGTCCGGCCAATGGCATCAGGCCGACCAGGGACGGCGCGGCGCCCAGCTTTACGGTCAGCAGGCCCACGCTGATCCGGCCGTCGATCCGCTGGCCGCGCCGGCCGCCTTCCGCACCGACAGTCTTGTCGATATCCAGATCTGAAAGGTTCGCCAGCATGAGCAATGTTTCCGGCGTCGAGGCCACCAGCAATGTGGCGACCAGTGCCGCCCAGGCCCGCCTGACCACCGACACCCAATCCTTCCTGCGCCTGCTGACGGCGCAGTTGACCAACCAGGACCCGCTGCAGCCCGTCGATCCCACGCAATGGGTGACGCAGCTGGCGCAATTCTCCTCCGTTGAACAGCAGGTCTCCTCCAACAACATGCTGACCCAGGTGCTGGGGGAGCTGCGCATCGGCAGTGACCGGGCCGACATGGGCTATATCGGCCGCACGGTGGAAATCTCCAGCAACCTGGTGGGCGTGAAGGGCGGTCAGCTGGATGCCAGCTACACCGTGCCGGCCGGGGCCAGCAGCGTGGAGGTGCGGCTCTTGGATGGTGACGGCAATCTGGTCCACAGCTTTCCCGCCGACAAGAATGCCGGTACTCACGCCATCACTTGGAACGGGGTGAAGGCCGATGGCAGTACCGCCGCCGACGGCACCTATACCCTGGCGGTGGAGGCCCGCAACGAAAAGGGCGACGCGCTGGAGAGCGAGGTCACCTATCGTTCCAAGGTTACCCGCGTGCGCCGCGAGGATGCCGACACCCTGTTCGAGCTGGAGAATGGCGCCACGGTCGGCCGCTACGACATCGTATCGGCGGCGTGAGGATGGACGAAAAGGGGCCGGGGGAACGGGTGCGATCCCGTTCCGCCGGCCTTTTTCGTTTTTTCAGGCACCCTTGCGGCGGTTTTCCTGCAGGATCAGCTTGGTCAGGACCAGATTGCGGGCCTTGCCGCCCGTCGCGTCGCCCGCCGCCAGCAGCAGGCGGGCCTGCAATGCGGCGGGGTCGACGGTGCCGGGCTGCATGCCGCCCTCAGCACCGATATCATAGAGATCGCCCAGCAGCCGGTCGCGCAGGCCGGGCAGCAGCAGGTCGCCATCGCTGCCGGGCGTCAGTTCCACGGCCATTTCCACGGCCACGAAGCCGGTGATCCGCCCCTGTCCCCAGACCGGGACGATCATGGGCGCCACGGTCAGGGTCAACGGACCGGCGGCTGGGGCCACCGGCGACGGGGAGGGAAGGGCCGTGCCGGCGGCATAACCCCCGGCCACGGCGGCGATGAAGGCAGCCGTCGCCGCCAGGGCGAGCTTCAGCATGGTCAGGGCCTTTCCATCGGCAGGGGGACGCGCCGCAGCAGGGTGATGGAGATGCGGCGGTTGCGCGGGTCTTCGGGTGCGTCGGGGAACAGATGCAGCGTGTCGGCCAGCCCCTCCACCCGTGCCAGCCGGGTCGCGGCGATGCCGTTGGCGGCCAGGATGCGGCGCGCGGCGTTGGCGCGGTCGGATGACAGCTCCCAATTGCCGTACCGCGCACTGGCGGCAAAGGCCCGCCCGTCGGTATGCCCGGCCACGGCCACCGGGTTGGGCACCGTCGCCAATGCCTGGGCCACCACCTGCAACAGGGAAGCCGCGCGACCGTTCACATCCACCGACGCCACGTCGAACATGGAAAAATGCGGCCGGTCGGTGATCTGGATGCGCAGGCCTTCCGGCGTGATGTCGAAGATCAGGTTCTCCGACAGGTCGGCCAGATCCCCGCCGATGGCCAGGGCCGCCTTCAACTCCGCCTCGATCCGTTCGAACGAGGCCTGCTCGGCCGCCACCCGCGCCATCTGTTCGGCCAGACCGGGATCGAGGACGGGGCCGGCGGGAATATCGCCGGCCGCCACCTCGCCCAGGGTCAGGTCGCCCTGGGCGCCACCGCTGTCGGGCTTGTGCCCGTCATTGTCGCCGGGATCGCCATCGACCACTACCGGGTCCGGGCCGGGTGGGGACAGCGCGGGCACGCGGGCGGTGGGGATTGTCTCCCACGCGCTGCTGGCGCTGCTGGTCAAGGCACCACTGGCGGTGGCCACGCTCTGGCCCGCCAACTGCCCGTCGGCGCCGGAATGGCTGCTGGAGACGCTGATCGGGTTGAAATAATCGGCAATGCCCTCCTTCTGTTCCGGCGAGGTGATGTTCACCAGCCAGAGCAGCATGAAGAAGGCCATCATCATGGTCGTGAAGTCGGCATAGGCGATCTTCCACGATCCGTTTTCCTGATCCCCCTCCTCCTCATGACGGCGGCGGCGGATGACGATGCTGGCGCGGCTGAGACGTCCGGTGGTCGCCATGGGTCAGGCCGCCTTCTGCCGCTCGCCCAGACGCTGGGCGGCATTGGTGGTCACGCTTTCCACCTCATGGAAGGTGGGCTGCACCTCGGTATAGAGCACCTTGCGCGCATGCTCCACGGCCACGGCCGGGGCCGAGCCGTGCAGATGGGCGACCAGGGCCGCCTTGATGCAATGGAAGAATTTCATTTCCTCGTCCCGCATGCGGTTCATGGCGTTGGCCAGCGGCCCCACCACGCCATAGGACAGCAGCACGCCCAGGAAGGTGCCGACCATGGCGCCGGCGATCAGCTGGCCCAGGATTTCCGGCGATTCGGAAATCGCCCCCATGGCCTTCACCATGCCCAGCACGGCGGCGACGATGCCCAGGGCCGGCAGCGCCTCGGCCATGGTGTGCAGGCTGCGCGGGGCGCGGTGCAGCTCCTTGTTCAGGGTCACCAGCTCCTCATCCATCAGCGCTTCCATCTCCGTGGGGCGGTCGGCGCCCAGCGACATCAGGCGCAGATAGTCGGTCAGGAAGATGACGGCCCGGTCCTGGTCCAGGGTGCGGGGGAATTGCTGGAACAGGGTGCTGTCGGCCGGCTTTTCGATATCCTTCTCCAGCCCCATCAGCCCCTTGGTGCGGGCCGTGCGCAGCACGGTATAGAGCAGGGCCAGCAGTTCCAGGTAATCGGCCCGGCGATGGGCCGTGCCGCGGAACAGGGCGCGCAGGCTGTGGCCGGTATCCTTGATGATCTGCCAGGGATTGGCGATCACGAAGGCACCCAGCGCCGCCCCGCAGACGATCAGCACCTCGAAGGGCTGCCAGAGCACCGACAAATGGCCGCCCAGGGCGAGGAACCCGCCCAGGACGGAGGCGAAGACGATGGCAGCACCGATGAGAAGGTTCATCGCGATATCTCCGGGGCAAGGCGACGGTCAGGAGGCATCATCCTGACAAGGCGCGGTTAAACCTGGTTTTCAGTTGGCGGTGGTCGGGCGGGCCAACTTGCCCAACGCCGCCGCGTCGTCCAGCAGACCGCGCAGGTCGCGCTCGCCCGCATCCGCTGCCGGCACGGGCCGGGCCAGCAGCGTCAGATCCGCCCCCAGCTTGCGCCCATCCAGGGCCGCGCCCTGTCCCGCCACCACGGCACCCGCCGCCGGGTCACCGGCCAGCAGGGCGGCCAGGGCATAGCGGGCGGCGTCGGCCGGCGGCAGGGGGCGTTCGGCCGACAGCGCCTTGTAGCTTTTTACCGCCTCGCTCCACTTGCCCTGCCGCCACAGCCCGTCGGCGCGGACCGCCAGGCCATCATCGCCGTCGCCCGCCATGGCCATGGCCCCGGTGCTGTCGCCGGCCAGCAGCAGGGCACGGGCGCGCAGCGCCCGGCCGCGCTTCACCTCGTCCGGTGTGGCTTCGTCTGCCCCGTCCAGCGTGGCCAGGGCGGCGGCCGCATCACCAGCCGCCAGTTCCATCAGGGCCAGGTCATGGATGATGGCGGGTCGCTCCGCGGCGGGCAACTGCACCGCCAAGGCCTGCAGTTCTTCCCGCGCGATGCGCTGGACCCCGGCATCGGCCAGCATCATGGCGAAGCGGCGGCGCACGGTCCAGCCGGCAGGCTCGGACGGCAGCAGGTCGCGGTGGCGCTGAAAGGCGGTGATGCGGTCGGGCAACGGGATGGAAGCCCCCATCAGCCCGTCGAACATCTGCACGGCCAGATCGGCGCGGGCCGCCATTTCCGGTGGCGGCCGGTCGGGAAACCGCAGGGTGAGCAGGCGCAGCTTCTCCAGCCCTGTCACCGGCTCCCCGCGCTTGTACGCCAGCAATGCCAGCTGCAACAGGCTGTCGGATTCCAGTGGGGTACCCGGCCAGTCGCGGATCGCCGCGTCCAGTGCCGCCACCCGCTCCGCTTCCGTCCGCTCCCCGCGTTCCACCCGCATCGCCATGGCGGCCAACCCCGCCCGCGTGGCGGACGGGCCGTCCAGTGCCGCCGCCTGGTCCCATTGCGCCAGTGCCAGCCCGGCGCGGCCGGCCGCCGCATGCAGACGCCCCACCTCCTCATGCAATCGGGCCTGGGCCGCGGGGTCGCCGGCATCGGCCTCGATGGCCCGTGCGATGGCCCGCGCCATGCCGTCCAGCCTTGCGTCGGCGGCAATCGACAGCAGGTCAAGTCCGACCTCCCGTCGCAATTCCGCTGGCAGGGACGGCAAGGCCCGCGTTGCGGCCGGCAAATAGGATATGGCCTCACGCCCCTGTCCGCGCCGCTGCAACAGCAATGCGGCCCACATGGGTCCGTCGGATGCCCGCAGCGACTGGTTGGTCAGCAGCCGGTCGGCCTGGCCATCCTGGGGATCGGCCAGCAGGGCGGCGATGGCGGCCAGTATCTGGTCTTCTTCCGTCGCTGCCCGGCCCTGAAGATTGGCCAGTACCTCCGGTGCGCGGTTCCAGGCCAACTGGAAACGGACGAGATTGCGCAGGGCCACCGGGTCATGGTCGCTTACGGCCAGCGCCTGGCGCAGCCGGTCACGCGCATCCAGATAGGGTTCCTGACGCCAGGCGGCCAGATCGACCAGGGGGGCGGCACTGCCCCAGGCCGGATCGGAGCGGCGCGGATCATGCGCGACCGGCAGCGCCGGTTCCCGCGGCGGCGGGCTGGCGGCGTCGCGCGCACCATCGGCCACGGCCTTGCGGGCGAATTCCGCTTCCGCCGGGGTCAGCACGGCGCCCGGCTTGCGATCCGGGGTCACCGGTGCCGCCACCCGCATCACCATCTGGCCGTTGCGCCGCTTGATGGTGATGGTGGCGCTGCAATCGGTCGCCACCGCCAGGGTTCGGGGGTTGGCCAGCCGCACGCCCTTGATGCGGCCCGCCCCGGTGCTGGCGACGCTGATGTCCATCCCCTGGTCCAGCGGCATGGCAAGCCTGGCCCCGCACGGTTCCAGCCGGAACCGGTCGGGCTTCAGGTCGCCGCTGTCGATCAGCAGCTCCGTCACCCCGCCCGCCACGCGGATGGAAACGGGGACCGGGTCGGCCAAAGCCGGGGCCGCCAAGCACAGCCCGGCGGGTAGAGATGTCAGCAGGTAGCGCAGAAACCGTCTCATGACCCCATCCGCAGCCGATCTTGAACGCGGATTTAACCTAGCCCCTGCACATTAAAGCCGGTTCAAAGCGGCGCCCCGATGGGCTGCCCAAACGAAGCCGGAGACTTTTCCCGTGGAAAACGCGCTCTATGTCGGGCTGTCGCAGCAGATGGCGCTGCGCCGCATGCTGGACGTCACCGCCAATAATGTGGCGAACATGAACACGCAAGCGTTCCGCGCCGAACGGCCGGTCTTCGACGATTTCGTCAGCCGTACCGGGCGCGGCGCCGATCCCACCGCCTTCGTCATCGACCGCGCCACCTATACCGACACGCGCGAGGGATCGCTGACCATGACGGGCAATCCGTTCGACATCGCCATCCGCGGCGACGCCTGGCTGCAGGTGGAGACGCCGACCGGCCAGCGCTACACCCGCGACGGGCGGCTGGGCCGGTCGGCAGAGGGCGATCTGGTCACCGTCGATGGCCGCCCCGTGCTGGACGATGCCGGCAACCGCATCACCGTGCCGGAGGATGTGGGGCCGCTGACCTTCAGCAGCGACGGCACCCTTTCCTATACGGTGGAGGGCAATGGCCAGGAAATCCAGTCGGTGGAGCTGGGTCGCATCGGGCTTTATGCCCTGCCCGGCGCGGAAGGGCTGCAGCGCGGCGGCGACGGTCTGGTCACCGCCATGGGCGAGCCGCTGCCGGCCATCGGCGCCACCATCGTCCAGGGTGCCGTCGAAGGCTCCAACGTTCAGCCCATCGTGGAGATGGTGCGGCTGATCGATCTTACCCGCGCCTATGGCCAGGCCACCAAGCTGACCGAGGCGGAGAATGACCGCCAGCGTGGCGCCATCAACAAGATCGGCGGCCCGGCAACCTGATGACCAACCATTTGCCCCCGCAGGCCGGCGACCGCCGGCCCGCGTCCACGTGGGCGCGTAAGCCAAGCCGCCGGATGGCGGCGCCCGGCGCCTGAGGGCGCACGAAAAGGACCCATAAAATGCGCACGCTCGACATCGCCGCCAGCGGCATGATGGCCCAGCAGATGAATGTGGAGGTCATCTCCAACAACATCGCCAACATCAACACCGTCGCCTTCAAGCGCTCCCGCGCCGAATTCCAGGACCTGATGTACCAGTCGCAGCTGCGGCCCGGTGCCACGGCGTCCGACCAGGGCGATATCGTGCCCACCGGCATCCAGCTGGGCCTGGGCGTGAAGCCGGGCACGGTGGCGCGCCAGCATGTGCAGGGCACGCTGACCAAGACCGAGGGCGATTACGACGTGGCGCTGGACGGGCGCGGCTATTTCCTGGTCGATCTGCCCACGGGCGAGACCGCCTATACAAGGGCCGGCAATTTCAAGCTGTCGCCGGAAGGCACCATCGTCACCACCGACGGGCATGAGGTCAGCCCCGGCATCACCGTGCCGGAAAATACCCGCGACGTGATGATCAACAGCAATGGCGAGGTGCTGGCCTATATCGAGGGCCAGATCGAGCCGCAGAATGTCGGCCAGTTCGACATGGCCATGTTCGTGAACGAGGCCGGGCTGGAGGCGGTGGGGTCGAACCTCTATCTGGAAACCCCGGCGTCGGGCGTGCCCATCCTGGGCATCCCGGGTCAGCTGGGTTTCGGCACGGTGAAGCAGGGCTATGTCGAGGCGTCCAACGTGAATATCGTCGCGGAGATCACCAACCTGATCTCGGCCCAGCGCGCCTATGAGATGAACAGCCGTACCGTCGAGGCCGGCGACCAGATGCTGAACACCCTGGTCCAGATGCGGTGAGGCGAATGATGCGCAACCTGATCTCCCCGCTGGCCCTGGTCGGCCTTCTCCTTGCCTCGGCACTGCCGGTGGTGGCGCAGGCCGACGCGGCCGAGGCGCTGCTGCGCATCGCCATCCGAGAACGGTTGGGTCCGGCCCTGGGCGAGGGCGAGTTGGCCCTGCGCATCGCCACCCCGGTCACCGGCACGGTGAGCCAGGTGGAGGCGCTGAATATCGACCGCAGCGGACGGCGCTTCGCCGCCATCCTGTCCGGCCCCGACAAGCGCCAGCGGGTGGAGGGCGAGCTGTGGACGGAGATCCAGGTGCCTGTTCCCACCCGCCGCGTGTCGCCGGGAGAGGTGATCGCCGAGGCCGACCTGACGCTGGCCCGGCTGCGGTCCGACGAAATCGGCCAGCGCACCATCACCCGGACGACCGACCTGGTGGGGCGGGAGGCGCGGCGTGTGCTGTCGCCGGGCCGGCCGGTGCCTGACAATTCCGTCATCACACAGGCCGCCGTGGCGCGCAACAAGCCGGTCACCCTGGAATATCGCCAGGGCCCGCTGCTGATCACCGCGCGCGGCCGGGCGCTGGCCAATGGCAGCGTCGGGGACATGGTGCGGGTGCAGAACCTGGACAGCAATCGCACCCTGACCGCCATGGTCACCGGGCCGGGTGTCGTCTCCGCCGCTGAATAAGGAACGGGACATGCACATTCTGCGCTACACGGCCGTGCTGGTCGCGGCCCCCTTGCTGCTGGCGGGCTGCGCCCGGTTCGATCATATCGGCCAGGCGCCCGACATGACGCCGATCGACAATCCACGCCGTCAGGCAGAGGCCACGGGCGTCACCATGCCCATGCCGCCACCTTCCGACACGATGCGTCAGGCGGCCTCGCTGTGGGAGGCGGATGCGCGCGGCTTCCTGCGCGACATGCGGGCCAGCAAGGTCGGCGATATTGTCACCGTTGAGGTCGACATGGCCGAACAGGCGCAGATCAGCAACCAGACCTCCCGTTCTCGCGGGGCGGGGGAGAGCATGGGCGTGCCCAACCTGTTCGGGCTGGAAACGGCCCTGCCCAACAGCGTCGACCCGGAAAACCTGGTCAACCTGAATTCCAATGGCAGCAGCAACGGGGCCGGTGCCGTGAACCGGCAGGAGAATATCAGCCTGAAGGTGGCGGCCGTGGTCACCGACATCCTGCCCAACGGCAATCTGGTGATTGCTGGGCGGCAGGAGATGCGGGTGAACTACGAGCTGCGCGAGCTGCGCATCGCCGGCGTCATCCGCCCGCAGGACATCACCACCCGCAACACCGTGTCCTACGAGAAGATCGCCGAGGCCCGCATCGCCTATGGCGGGCGCGGCCAGATCATGGACATGCAGCAGCCCCGGATCGGCCAGCAGGTGCTGGACGTGATCCTGCCGTTCTGACGGCCCTTGATTTCACCCCGTTTTAAGCCTGACCCTTTATTCTTGTCCGTGGTGGGAGAACCCATCGGGCGGATTGATGGCGCCGAAGCGCCGCCCGGCCCAGTTGCAAGGACCCGGTTCAGCGGTCAGCGCAACGGACATGCATCCCCGAGCCCCGGCCTTTTCAACCGATCAGCCAAGCGGAGTCCGTTCCCATGAGCATCTACAGCGCAATGAATTCGGGTGTCAGCGGCCTGGCGGCGCAGAGTGCGAAGTTCAGCGCCATCTCCGACAATATCTCCAATTCCGGCACGGTCGGGTATAAGCGCACCAATGTGCAATTCTCCACCCTGGTGACCAATAATTCCAGTGCGGGCACCTATTCGGCCGGCGGTGTCGAGGCCTCGCTGCGCACCGAAGTGTCGCGCGCCGGCATCGTCACAAGGTCCACGGTCGCCACCGATCTGGCCATTTCCGGCAATGGCTTCTTCGTGGTCGGCACCAATGCCGACAGCCAGACTGTCCAGGGCACCTCGCAATTGCTGACGCGCGGCGGTTCGTTCCGTCCCGACAGCAGCGGCAATCTGGTGAATACCGGGGGTTATTACCTGCAGGGCTGGGCGCTGGACACCAATGGCAATGTCGCGGGCGGCAGCCCGTCGCGCACCAGCTTCGACGGGCTGGAAACGGTCAGCCTAGGCAAGATCACCGGTCTGGCCAAGGCCACCGGCAACATCAATTTCGCCGCCAACCTGCCGGCCAGCATGACCGGCCAAACCCCGGCGGCTGCCCCGTTCTCCACCTCCATCGATTATTACACGCCCCTGGGCTTCACCAACAAGCTGACCCTGGAATGGCAGCCCTCCACCGTGGCCAACCAATGGACGCTGAACATCCGGGACGGCAACAATACCAGCCTGGGTACCGTCAACATGGCGTTCAGCAACGGCATCGCCACGACGGTCCCGGCCGGTACCCTGTCATCCATGACGGCCGGCGGTGGCGTCACGGTGACCAATGGCACCATCAACCTGACCGTCGCCGGCCAGCCGATCAAACTGTCGATGGGGGAGATCGGGGCCAATGGCGGGCTGACCCAGTGGGGCGACCAGTATGTGCCGGGCGCCTTCGGCAAGGATGGCGCCGGCTATGCTCCGCTGGACCGGGTGGAGATCGGCGATGACGGCATCATGACCGCCATCTATCGCAACGGGTTGCGCCAGGCGGTGTATCAGATCCCCGTGGCCAATGTGACCAATCCCGACGGCCTGCGCCGCATGGATGGCAATGCTTTCCAGGTCAGCCGCGAGTCCGGTGATTTCTATCTCTGGGATGGCGGGGCAGGGTCGGCCGGCACCATCGATGATGGCGCACTGGAAGCCTCCAACGTCGATATCGCCGAGGAACTGACCAGCATCATCGAGACGCAGCGGGCCTATTCCTCCAACGCCAAGATCATCCAGACCGCCGACGAAATGATGGACGAGATCACGCGCCTCATGCGCTGATAGCTTGGCAGAGAGGTAACGATCATGAGCATCGGTCTCGCCTTGCAAACGGCATTGAGCGGCCTGCAGGCCAATCAGACCAAGTCGGCGATCCTGTCCCGCAATATCGCCAATGCCACCACGCCGGGCTATACCCGCAAGGAAGCCGTCCTGACGTCGGTGTCTATCGGCGGGGAGGGCAGGGGCGTCCAGGTCAGCGATTTCCGCCGCAGCGCCGATGCCTCCCTGGCGCGGGAGACAAGGGTGCAGGCGTCGGCCAGTGCGGCGCAGACCGCACGCGCGGAAATCCTGTCCGTCTATACCCAGACCATCGGCCAGCCGCAGGAGGAACGCAGCTTCAGTGCCGCCCTGGCCACCCTGGAGCGGGCCTTCTACGGTCTGGAAGACCTGCCGGAAAGCCCGACGCAGCAGCGCGCCGTGGTCGATGCCGCCATCAATCTGGCCAGCCGGCTGGGCGATGCCAACAAGGCCATCGCCAATGCCCGCGAACAGGCCGATGCCGGCATCGGCGATGCGGTGACCGGTATCAATGATGCGCTGAAGCGACTTGAGGACCTGAACCGTCAGGTGGCGGTGCGCACCGGCAGCGGCCAGGACATCTCCGAACTGGAGGATGAACGCGACCGGCTGCTGGACGGCTTGTCGGAACAGATCGGCATCCAGTATTTTACCCGCGACGCCAACGCCATCGTGGTGATGACCACGGGCGGCGTGACCCTGCTGGACGAGACGGCGCGGGAGATCGAGTTCACCCGTACCCCCGTGATCGGTGCCACGGCCAGCTATGCCAGCGGCGGCCTGTCCGGCCTGACGGTCGACGGGGTGGATATAGCGCCCGGCAGCGGGTACCCCAACCCGGTCAAGGGCGGGCGGCTGGAAGGCCTGTTCGCCGTGCGCGACCAGGCGATGCCGGAGATGCAGCGCCAGATCGACGAGGTGGCCAGCGTGCTGGCCGACCGGTTCCAGCAGGCCGACGCGTCGGTCGGCGCCACGGCGACGGGCCTGTTCACGGAAAATGGCGCGCGGCACAATCGGGCATCGGGCAATATCACCGGCATGGCCGGCCGCATCCAGGTCAATGATCTGGTCCGGCTGGATGCCGGTGGCGACCCGGCCCGGGTGCGCACCGGCCTGCACGCCGCCGCCGGCGATGTCGGCGACACGACACAGGTTCGCGCCTTCCTGGGCGTGTTCTCCACCAGCGTTTCCTTCAGCGCGGCGGCCGGCCTGATGACCAGCGGCACGGTGAAGGATTTCGCCAACGCCGCCATCGGCCAGCAGCATGCGGTACGTGCATCGGCGGAGAACAGTGCCAAGTCGCTGGACATCCAGCTGGAGACGGTGCGCGCCACCCGCGAGGGACGGGAGGGCGTGAATATCGATGAGGAATTGCAGGAACTGATCGTGCTGGAACGCAGCTACGCCGCCAATGCCCAGATCATGCAGGTGGCCAGCCGCATGCTCGACAAGCTGTTGGAGATCTGACCCATGACACTCAGCACCGTTTCCACCCTGTCGCTGGCCCGCCAGACCCGCAACAATGTGCGGGTCACGCAGACCGAGATGCAGACCTTGCAGCAGGAACTGTCCACCGGCCGCAAGATCGACGTGGCCGGCAGCCTGGGCAGCCGGGCCGCCGCCTTGCTGGACCTGCGCAATGTGCGCAGCGAGATCGACCAGTTCCAGACGGCCATGTCGTCGCAGGCCGCCCGGATGACGGCGATGCAGGATGCGATGACCGCCATGCGTGATGCCACGACCAAGGTCCGCGATCTGGCCCTGACCGCGTCGGGCGGCGGCTCGGACACCACCAACGCCGTCATCGACGACGCGGCCAAGGATGCGCTGCGCACCGTCACCAACATGCTGAACAGTTCGATGAGCGGGCGCTTCCTGTTCGGCGGCACGCGGTTCGACCAGACGCCGATCCAGGCGGTGGACCAGGCCGCCCCCTCCGGACTGTCGCCCAATGCTGCCATCCAGCAGGTGCTGACGGCGGCCGGTCCCCTGACCAGTGCCGCCGCCGTCGATGCCATGATCGACGGGCCGAACGGGCTGTCGGCTTTGTTCAACGATACCCGCGTGCCGGCGGCGGGCAATTTCTCCAACACCTTCTTCCATGGTTCCACCGATCCGGTGGTAGCGCGGGCGGAAGGGTCGGTCACCGTCACCTATGGTGCCACCGCCGGCGACCAGGCGGTGCGCGACCTGCTGAAGGGCCTGCACCTGCTGAGCGCCGTCCCGGCCGACAGCGTGCCGGACGCCGCCTATAAGCGGCTGGCGGAACGGGCCTGGGGCATGGTCAGCGGTGCCATGGAACAGTTGACGGAGACGCAGAGCATCCTGGGCCTGGAGGAACAGACCATCGGGCGCATGCAGGATCGGCTGGAGGTGGAACAGACCCTGGTCTCCACCCAGATCGTCAAGCTGGAGGAGGCGGACCCCTATGACGCGACCCTGCGCCTGGACGTGCTGCGCAACCAGTTGGAGGCGACCTTCGCCGTGACCAGCAGCCTGGGCAAGCTGTCGCTGGCCAATTATCTGTAGGTTCCATTCCCGAAAATAGCGTCGGCTCTTCTCTTTCGCCTTCCCGGCGAAGGCCGGGACCCAGGGGCCACAAGCCCGACCTATCGGCAGCTTTGGTCCAGGCGGCGTTGAGGTTTGATCCTTTGGCCCCTGGGTCCCGGCATTCGCCGGGAAGGCGATTGGATTTAAACATGGCTGATCGCCGACCCCGACTTGCGCTCATCCGGGCGCAAGGTCAGGACCGACACGCCGGATGCGGTGACGGCAACAGTATGCTCGAACTGTGCGGACAGTGACCCGTCCTGGGTCTTGACGGTCCAGCCATCCTCTTCCGTCTGCACGCCCCGCCGGCCGCGGTTCAGCATCGGTTCGATGGTGAAGACCATGCCCTCGCGCAATAGAAGGCCAGTGCCCGGCTTGCCGAAATGCAGGATCTGCGGTTCCTCATGCATTTCGCGGCCGATGCCGTGACCGCAATATTCGCGCACCACGGAATAGCCAGCGCGCTTGGCATGACGTTCGATGGCATGGCCGATATCGCCCAGCCGGGCACCGGGACGAACCACCTTGATGCCCATCCACAGCGCGTCATAGGTGGTCTGGACCAGCCGTTTGGTGGCGGGATCGACGCTGCCGACCAGATAGGTCTTGCTGCTGTCGGCGATATAGCCGTCCTTTTCCAGGGTGATGTCGAAATTGACGATGTCGCCGTTGCGCAGCACGGTCGATGCCGACGGCACACCATGGCAGACCACGTCATTCACCGATGAATTCAGGACGAAGCCATAGCCATACTGGCCCTTGCTGGCCGGCCTTGCCTGCAGGTCGTGGACAATGAAATTCTCGACCATCTCGTTGATGTCCAGCGTCGATCTGCCGATCAACGGGGTCTTGTCCAGCAGGGCGAACACCGATGCCAGCAGCCGGCCGGATTGGGCCAGCAGCGCCAGTTCCCAGGCTTCCTTGATCATGCGGCGTTGACGGCCGGCGACGGGGCCGACACGCCGGCGGCAGCCAGTTCGCGTTCCATGATCTGGGTGAAGCTCAGCGTCGGATTGGTCTCGCACAGCATGCCGATCTTGATCCAGAAGGCGGCCTGGGCGTTGATCGACCGGCAGGTGACCTTGGCGACCCGCCGTAGCTGTTCGTGCAAGTCATCCTCGATATTCACGATGCCCATGGCTGGTTCCATATATGATCCATATACGAATCATATATAGGTTGGCGATGAAAATGCCAAGCGCCGCGTCGGGCCGGGGGAGGCTTCTGCCGTCACCCCGGCCCCTTCCATGGGTGCGAACCGGCGGTTCATCCGGCCGGTTTCCATTGGACCTGGACGCAAACCGCCATGGAAAGGTTGAACGCCGCCGATGGGATGCCCGTGGCGGGCGACCCCATCGATCAATTCCATAACCCCGCTTGTCAGGCGCTGGCACCGGCACCCGTGCGGGCACCGGCACGGATCAAGGCGGCGGGAATGGCCGGGACGGACTTGATCAGGGTGGGCTCCCCGGCATCACGCTCATCCTCCGACGGTGCCTCGAACTTGTAGCCGCGGCCATAGACGGTCTCGATATACTTGTCGCCGCCTGTCGCCTCCGCGATCTTCTTGCGAAGCTTGCAGATATAGACGTCGATGACCTTGTCCAGCGGGTCGGACCCGGACAGCGTATACACCGTCTCGTAGATCTTCTCCTTCGACACGACGCGGCCGACATTCAGGGCCAGAACGCTGAAGATCGCATGCTCACGGTGCGACAGGCGCAGGCGCTGTCCGTCCACCGCCGGGTCGCGGCCGTCCAGGAAGACGGTCAGGCGGCCCACGGTCAATTCGGGCGAACTGTGGCCATGGGCGCGCCGACGCACGGCATGCAGCCGCGCCTCGATCTCCTGCGGGTTGATCGGCTTCACCAGTACGTCGTCGGCACCCGCCCGCAGATGCTGGATGGTTGAGGTGACGCAGCGGTGTGCCAGCAGGCTGACGATGATCACCGGGCCCACCACCGCCCGCAGCCGGGCGATGAAAGCCTCAGGCCCGGCAGCGCTGCTGACCAGGATCGCGTCGTAGTTCTCCAGGGAGCCATCCTTCTCGGCAATAAATGTCTCCACACTGTCCTGCGTCTGCTGTTCGCAACGAACGCCGACGCGGCCAATGGCGCGGGAGATTGCTCCGGCGATGGTCTGATCGTTCTCGATCAACAAGACTCGCATTGCCCCAACTCCTGATTTGAGTAAAATTCTACAGGAATTTTACAAGATCGACGAGAGCAGAAGAAAAACTTCTAATTTGTTTGTATTTCCGCACCATTTTCGCCTTTCGTTCTGCTCACAAAGAGCAATGACTACCCATAACGGTACAGTCAAGCCGAGATCGACTCAGATAATTAAATGGATATTAACGTGCCGTTTGGGGAAATCTTGGAAAAGCCGCTTTAACCCTGTCGTGCCATGATGGCGCCGTTCACTAATCTTAAGGGGTCGGAAATGGTTGAGCGCCGCCATATCCGTGGCTTTCTCGCCTTGATTGTCGCCGGCCTTGTGGCCCTGCCGGGGCCCGTCCAGGCCCAGATGCGCATCAAGGATCTCGTCGAGGTGGAGGGGGTGCGCGGAAACCAATTGCTGGGTTATGGGCTGGTCGTCGGGCTGAATGGCACGGGAGATCGTTTGCAGAATTCGCCCTTCACGCAGCAGAGCCTGGAGGGCATGCTGGAACGGTTGGGGGTCAATATCACCGGCCTGAACGTGAAGACCCGCAATGTGGCGGCGGTGATGGTGATGGCGGAACTGCCACCCTTTCCCCGCCAGGGGACGCGTGTGGATGTCTCCATTTCCACCATGGGCGACGCCAAGAGCCTGGCCGGCGGCAACCTGATCGCCACCCCGCTGATGGGCGCCGACGGCAAGATCTATGCGGTGGCGCAGGGGCCCGTCGCCACCTCCGGATACGCAGTGGAAGGGGCGGCGGCCAGCGTCACCAAGGGGGTGCCGACCTCCGGCCGCGTGGCCAATGGCGCCATCGTGGAACGCGAGGTGGATTTCGATCTGGATTCCCTGGCGCGTGTCCGGCTGGCACTGCGCAACCCGGACTTCTCCACCGCCAACCGGATCGCGGCGGCCGTCAACCAGAGCCTGGGCGGCGGCGTTTCGCGGGCCACCGACCCGACGACGGTGGAGGTGATGGTGCCCGTCGCCTACCAGGGTGACATTGCCGGCCTGCTGACCCGGATCGAAACCATCCAGGTCAAGCCCGATCAGGTGGCCCGTGTCGTCATCGATGAACAATCGGGCACCATCGTCATGGGCGAGAATGTGCGCATCAGCACCGTGGCCATCGCCCAGGGCAATCTGACGGTACGGGTGGAGGAGGCGCCTCAGGTGTCCCAGCCGGCCCCCTTCACCCAGCAAGGCCAGACCGTGGTCGTGCCCCGCACCCAGATCGCCGTGGATGAGGGGGAGGGCAAGCGCCTGAACGTCCTGGAGGGCGGCGTTTCCCTGAATGAACTGGTCAATGGATTGAACCGGCTGGGCGCCACGCCGCGCGACATCATCGTCATCCTGCAGGCGATAAAGGCGGCCGGTGCCCTTCATGCCGATCTGGAGGTGATGTGATGGAGATAGCGGAAATCCAGCCCCCCGCACGGGCCCTGCCGGCCATCGGTCCCCTGACAGGTGCCGCCGCCACGGAGGCGGCCCGGAAATTCGAGGCGCTGCTGCTGAGCCAGGCGTTGAATTCCATGTTCGAGGGCGTGTCGACCGAGGGCATGTTTGGCGGCGGATATGCCGAGGAAGTGTTCCGCGGCATGATGCTGGACAGCGTGGCCGAGAGTATGGCGTCCAGCCAAGGCGGCTTCGGCATTGCTGGCCATGTCCGCGCCCAGATCGCTCAATATGACCAGTCGCGGGAGGGCTGAGCGATGAATGTCGGTGCGTTGTCCCCTGATATGCGCCTGCGCCTGGCCGAGGCGTTCGAGGTGCTGACCGCCTTGCTGGAGGAGGAAACCAGCCGGGTGTCGAAGGCGCAGTCTGACGGGCTGGAGCTTTATTTCAACACCAAGCGCCGGCTGTTCGAACAGCTGGGCATCCTGCTGCGCGAAGCCAACCGCGCCCCGCCGCTGCCGGTCTTCGCCGCCGATCCGGGTGAAGACGGGGTTGAGCCGGTGGAAGACCCGGCCCCGCCGGAGCGGGTGCGTATCGCCGCCGCAAGATTGTGTGCGGCGACCCGCGCCAACACCATCGCCCTGCAGGCAGCGCAAGAGGCAGTGACCGCCGTCGCCAAGCGCCTGGGCCGTGTGGCCGAACGCCAGCGCGCCGACGGCGTCTATGGCCGCAGCGGCACCGCCGCCCGGCGGGCCATGCCGGGGTACGGGCGGATCGATCATAATCTCTAAAGATGTATACCCTTGTGGCAGCACTGCTTTTTAAGCGGATTTAATCTCTGCCTGCCACAGTCAACACAGCTTCCGGGCTGGGCCACAGATGCCCCCTAACCCCGGCAGCGGCTGCGTCAGAAGGCGCTGGATCCATATCCATCCACGAAGGAGAATGATCATGGCTGCTTCTATTCTGACGAACGTCGGCGCGATGGTTGCGCTGCAGACCCTGAACAAGACCAGCAAGGATTTGCAGACGGTTCAGGATCGCATTTCTACCGGCATGAAGGTCGGCACCGCCAAGGACAACTCGTCCTACTGGGCCATCTCCACCGTCATGAAGTCCGATGTGTCGGCCCTGAAGGCGCTGAACGAGAACATCGCCATCAACGCCGCCACGGTGCAGACCGCCCGCGTCGGCTCTGAAAACATCCAGAAGCTGCTCAGCGAAGTGAAGAACCAGCTGGCCCTGGCCACGTCGGCTTCGGTCGATCACGCCAAGGTCGGCGACGA
Organism: Niveispirillum sp. GW835-FHT14G11; assembly: GCF_058793615.1. Classification (NCBI taxonomy): domain Bacteria; kingdom Pseudomonadati; phylum Pseudomonadota; class Alphaproteobacteria; order Rhodospirillales; family Azospirillaceae; genus Niveispirillum; species Niveispirillum sp. GW835-FHT14G11. The sequence goes on along the minus strand of NZ_JBXAFZ010000002.1, from coordinate 271,715 downwards.
GCTGGACAGCCTTGCCAGCAACATCCAGAACACCATCGACAGCGCCAGCTACAATGGTGAGAACCTGCTGGACAATGCCAACACCCGCACCCTGACCGTGTCGATCAACCGCGCCGGTGCCGCCATCACGGCGGTGACCGACACGATCGACGGCCAGGACATGACGGCGGTCCAGACCTTCGTGGCCGGCCTGTCGGCCCTGATCACCGCCGGTGCCGACGGTTCGGCCAACGCCGCCGTCGCTCAGGCCCAGCTGCTGGCCCTGGAAACCCACATGGACACGGTCATCAGTGCCGCCGCCGAATTCGGTAACGTCGGCAAGCGCCTGGAGTTGCAGGCCGATTTCACCAGCAAGCTGGTGGACAGCCTGAATGAAGGTATCGGCACCCTGGTCGATGCCAACCTGAACGAAGAATCGGCCCGTCTGCAGGCCCTGCAGGTCCAGCAGCAGCTGGGCATCCAGGCTCTGTCGATCGCCAACCAGGCGCCGCAGAACATCCTGTCGCTGTTCCGTTAATAACGGATCGGTGAATTCGAGGGGCCGGTCGCAAGACCGGCCCCTTATTTACATCCATATTACCGGGTATTTTTCATTTCATCGCCGTTTAATCGCCGGCTGTTACTCTTTGATCCTCGCTTTTATTCAAGGGGACGATTGTCAATGAGCGTCGCAGCCTATCGCCAGTCCGTCATGGACACGGCCAGCCCCCGGCAGTTGGAACGCAAGGTCTTTCAGCAGGTCACCATGGACCTGGAGACGGCGACCCGCAGCAACGACGCCCTGGCGCGCATCCGCGCCATCGACCGCAACCGCCGGCTCTGGATGACGCTGGTGGCCGATGTGGCGGATCCGGGCAACCTGCTGCCGGACCAGCTGAAGGCGGGGCTGATCTCGCTGGGCCTTTGGGTTGACCGGTACAGCGGCACGGCCCTGTCCACCGACCGGCCACTCGGCCCCCTTGTCGATGTCAATCGGACCGTCATGCAGGGGCTGGCTGCCGCGCCTGTGAACTGATCTGGAAGGTGCGCCATGGGATTGAAGCTGAAGCTGAAGCCCTTCGAAAAATTCATCGTCAACGGGGTGGTGATCGAAAATGGCCGTCACCGCAATACCGTGACCGTCGCCAACCACGCCCAGGTGATGACCGGCCGCTCCATCCTGCAGCCGGAGGAGGCGACGACGCCGGTCAAGCGTACCTATTACGCCGTGCAGGCCATGCTGCTGGATCCTCCCAACGCGGCGCGCCAGAAACTGCTGTACGACGCGCTGATCGCCCAGCTGCACACGGCGATCCTGGACCCGGACATGACCTATCACCTGGCCGATGCCGACCGGCATGTGCGCGAGGGGGATTTCTACAAGGCGCTGGCCGCACTCCGGCCCGTCATCAGTTACGAGGCGATTTTGCTGCCGTCCGTCGGGTCGGTGGCGTCGGCCGAACCGCCGCCAGAACGGGCGGCCGGTGTGTAGGCGCCCCGAAGGCAGGGGGGCAAGGCCGGTCTTCGGGAAGCGGCGGGGGCCGCCGCAACAGGAGGGGACCATGAGTGATCGAAAGCAGGTCGAGGCGGTTTCCCCATCGGAAAATGCCGCGCGGCGGCGTATGCCGGAGCCGGTTCCCCCGATGGACCGGGTGGCGGACCGCGAGGCGGACAAGAATGTGAAAGTTCCCCCGGTGGCCGTGAAGCCGCCGGTGGAGCCGTCGCCGGCCTTCCGTCCCTATCGCGTGCTGCTGGACCCGGAGACGCAGCGCCTGTTCACCGAGGTGCTGGATACAGCCACCGGCGACGTGCTGCTGCGCATCCCCGCCGGCTATGTGCCGCCTGACGACGAGGCTGGCGGTGTCGGGCCGCAGCGGCGGGAGGTGGAGCTATGAGCATCGTCGGCTTCGGCGCCAGCAATGTGACGGGCGGTTTCGGTTCGTCCCTGGTGCAATGGCGGCTGCTGTCGCGCACCCAGGAACGGCAGAAGGCCATGATGATGGCCGATCCGGTCAACAGCGCCGACACCGCCTATGCCAGGTCCAAGCTGCCGCAGGTCGGGTCGGTGGATGAGCTGATGTCCGACCGCCGTGTCTATACCTATGTGATGCGGGCCTTCGGGCTGGAGGATCAGGTTAATTCCCAGGCGCTGGTGCGCAAGGTGCTGGAAAGCGACCTGTCGGATACGGCGTCGGTCGCCAACCGCATGGGCGACCAGCGGTTCCGTGAACTGGCCGGCGCCTTCAATTTCGGCCCCAACAGTGCCAAGACCGGCACCTCCTTCGCCGATCAGATCGGCGACCGTTACGTCACCGCCCTGTTCGAGCAGGAGATCGGCCAGCGCAACCAGGCGCTGGAAATGATGCTGGGCTTCTCCCGCCAGTTGCCGACCAAGACCAGTTGGGCTTCGGTGATGGACGACCCGGACATGGCGGAAGTGGTGCGCACCGTCTATGGCCTGTCCGAACCGATCGGCCCCGCCGATGCCAAAAGCCAGGCCGAGGCGCTGGAGAACACTATCCCGTTCGCGGAGATGAAGCTGGCGCCCACCCTGGCGGTGTTCCGCAACAATTTCCTGGATGTCTGGGACTATAACGGCAATCCGCGCGGCAGCCCGGTATCGTCCAAGGTGCAGTGGGAGATGATGGCCAGCACCTATGACCGCGACAAGGCCGCCGTGGCCGCGCGGTACGAGGTGAAACGGACTCTGCTGTCCCTGGAACAGAAGCTGCCGGGGCTGGAGGTGGGCAGCGACCTGCTGGCCGACCGCAACCTGTTGGCCACCGTCCTGAAGGCCTTTGACCTGGAGGACAAGGCGGGCGACACCAATTACCTGCGCAAGGTTCTGGCCAGCGACCCGGCCGATGCCAAGAGCTTCGCCGCCATGGCGGGCGAGCGGGAAAAGAACCTGGCCCTGGCCTTCAGCACCATCAATAGTGGGGCCAAGCGGCGCGGCAGCCCGGCCTCCGTCAATGATGTCGTCAAACGCTATGAGACGCAGAGCTTCGAGGTGTCGGCCGGCAACGCCAACGAGGCGCTGCGCCTGGGCCTGTATTTCCAGCGCAAGTCGGCGGGCATCACCAGCTGGTATCAGGTGCTGGCCGACAAGGCCCTGGCGGAGTTCGCCCGCACCGCCCTGGGCCTGCCCGATCAGGCCGCCCAGATCGACCTGGACCGGCAGGTGGACATCCTGCAAAGCCGCTTCGACATCAAGAAGCTGAAGGACCCGGCGGAAGCGGGGAAATTGGTTGAACGCTTCATGATGATGTACGACGTGAACGGCAATAGCAGCAATGCGGCGGCGGGGAACGCGGCCGTGCAACTGCTGTCCGGCAGCGGGCGGACGACCATCGACGCATCGACGCTGATGGCCCTGGCAACGACGCGGCGGTGGTGAGGGGGGTGGCTGCCAGGGTTCCACCGTCACCCCGGCGAAGGCCGGGGCCCAGCGTAAGGCGCGGTTAGCGCCGATATGACTCTTATCGCGGCCGACGCCGCTTATGCTGGGCCCCGGCCTTCGCCGGGGTGACGGTTGCTAGAGCGGCAGCGATGGTGCCCACGCCCCTCACAAAGGCGCCCCTCACCCCCGCCGCTTCACCGCGATCCCCGCCTTCTTCGGCGGTTCCGGCGGGGCAGGGGGTGGTGCCGTCAGGTCCGCCTGGATGGCGTCCAGCACGGCGAAGCCCTGGGCCGCCGGCGTCGTCTCGCCCTTCTTCTGGCGCATGAATTCCTGGAGCGAGGGCTGGGCCTTGATGGCCTGGTCCACTTCCGCGTCACTGCCGGCGCGATAGGCGCCCAGGCGGATCATCTCGTCCATCGCCTCGTACCGCGACAAGAGCGCCCGCGCGCCGGCCACCGTCTCATTCTCCGCCGGCGAATGACATCCGGGCAGGGCGCGTGACACGCTTTTCAGCACATCGATGGCCGGATAGCGGCCGCGTTCGGCGATCTTGCGGTCCATGACGATATGGCCGTCCAGGATGCCGCGCACGGCGTCGGCCACCGGCTCGTCATGGTCGCCGCCATCGACCAGCACGGTGAAGACACCCGTGATGTCGCCCGTGCCGTCGGCCCCCGGCCCGGCGCGTTCCAGCAGGCGGGGCAGTTCGGCAAAGGTGCTGGGCGGATAGCCCTTGGTGGTCGGTGGCTCACCGGCCGACAGGCCGATCTCCCGCTGGGCCATGGCGAAGCGGGTGACGCTGTCCATCATGCACAGCACGTCGCGGCCGGCATCGCGGAAATACTCCGCCACGGCCATGGTCAGATAGGCGGCCTGACGCCGGGCCAGCGCCGGCTCGTCGCCTGTGGCGACGATGACCACGCTGCGCGCCAGCCCATCGGCCCCCAGATCATCCTGGATGAATTCCTGCACCTCGCGCCCACGCTCACCGATCAGGCCGATGACATTGACATCGGCCGCGCTGGACCGGGCCAGCATGGCCAGCAGGGTGGATTTGCCCACGCCCGACCCGGCGAAAATGCCCAGACGCTGGCCCCGGCAGAGCGGTGTGAAGGCGTCGATGACGCGGATGCCCGTCTCCAGCCGCGCGCCCATGCGGCGGCGTTCGAAGGCCGGCGGCGGCAGGGCGCGCAGCGACCGGTTGGCATCGCCCAGCCCGACATGGCCCTTGCCATCGATAGGGCGGCCGAAGGCATTGATCACGCGGCCCAGCCAGCTTTCATCCGGCCGCACCAGGCCCGAGGCGATGCCGGCTTCCACCTTTGATCCCAGGCCGATCCCTTCCATCGACGCAAAGGGCAGCAGCACGGCGCGACCCTGGCGGAACCCCACCACCTCGCACGGTACCGGGCGGCCGTCGCGGGTCAGGGCCTTGCAGCCATCGCCCACCGACAGGCGGCGCTCCACCCCCTCCACCTCCATCGAAAGGCCCGAGCAGGTGACGACCTGACCATGGAAGCGGGGGCCGGGCAATTGTTGGATATCGGCCAGAAGGCCGGCCAGGATGGTCATGGGGCGGGTCCCGATGCTGGGTTTTCAGGCCCCCATCCTTGGAAGCACGCGATTAAAGCCGGTTAAAAGCCGGCGACGGCGGCCGGGCGCTTAAACGCGGCTTTAAGTCGGCCATGGAAGCATCCCCCCATATCCGGCCCTCCTGGGAGTATCGCTGAGATGGATTTGAACGCCATCGGCCTGTTCAACCTGGCCAGCCGCCGCATGGATTACCTGTCAGCCCGGCACAAGGTGCTGGCGGAGAATATCGCCAATGCCGACACGCCCGGCGCGCGGGCCCGCGACCTGAAACCGTTCAGCTTCGCCGAGGCGCTGAAGGGGGCGGGGGTGGAGCAGGCGCGCACCGATGCCGCCCATCTGGAGCCTCTGCGCCAGGCCGCCGCGTTCCGCGAGGATCGCCGGGTGGATGTCTATGAGACGGCACCAGACGGCAATGGCGTGGTGCTGGAGGAACAGATGATGAAGACCGCCGAGGTGCGCCAGCAATACGACCTGGCCGCCAACCTGTTCCAGAAGAATGTCGCCATGCTGCGCCATGCCTTCACCGGCCGCTGAGGGGGAGTTTTACCATGGCAATCGACAATCTCGCCGCCTCCTTCGGCATCGCCGCATCGGGCATGAAGGCGCAGACCACGCGCCTGCGGGTGGTGGCGGAGAATATGGCCAACGCCAATTCCACATCGGAGGTGTCGGGTGGTGATCCCTATCGCCGCAAGACGCTGGTCTTCTCCACGGTCATGGACCGGGCGCTGAAGGCCGATACGGTGGAAGTGAAGCGGGTGGGCCACGACATGGGCGATTTCCGGCTTGAGTACGATCCTGGCCACCCGGCGGCCGATGCCGACGGCTATGTCAAGCTGCCCAACGTCAACAGCCTGGTCGAGGCCATGGACATGCGCGAGGCCGGCCGGTCCTATGACGCCAATCTGAACGTGATGCAGCAGGCCCGCGCCATGCTGGGCCGCACCATCGACATGCTGCGCGGCTGAGGGAGAGACCAACATGCACGTTGTTCCCGTATCGGGCGTCACCGGCGCCTATGCTGCCGGCAAGATGCCCGGCATCGCCGGTCCGGCCGGCATCACTGATGTCGCCGTCCCGGCCCGTGGCTCCTTCCCGGAGATCGTGGGCCAGGCCGTCAAGGATGCCATCGCCACCATGCGCAATGGCGAGCAGGTGGCCGCTTCCGGCCTGCAGGGCAAGGCCACCGCGCAGGAGGTGGTGCAGGCCACCATGTCGGCGGAATTGACCGTGCAGGCCGTGAGCGCGGTGCGCGACAAGCTGGTGAATGCCTATCTCGACATCATGCGCATGCCGATCTGAGGGGTGTCCATGTATGGGTAGTGAGAGCGGAAGCCCAGCCCCCCAGGGACCCACATCATGACCCAAGCCGACGTCCTGGACCTGCTGCGCAGCGGCATCTGGACCGTGATCTGGGCGGCGACGCCGCCTCTGGTCGTGGCGCTGGTCGTGGGGTTCGGCATTTCCCTGATGCAGGCGCTGACCCAGGTGCAGGAGGCGACATTGTCCTTCGTGCCCAAGATCGTGGCCATCATGGTGACGGTGGTGCTGGCGCTGCCCTTCATGTTCCATGTGCTGGCAAGTTTCTGGGCGGAGATCGTGACCCGCATCGGCGGCGTGCCGCCATGAGATGGCTGGCCCTGCTGCTGTTACTGCTGGGGACCCTGCCGGCGATGGCGGGCGATGCCACCCTCTGCCTTGATGCCATCCGCGATGCGGAAAAGCAGATGCGCATGCCCGGCCGCCTGCTGATCGCCATCGGCGTCACCGAGGCGGGGCGCGAGGTGGATGGCCGCCTGACCGTCTGGCCCTGGACCGTGAATGCCGAGGGCCAGGGGCGGTATTTCCCCGACAAGGCCTCTGCGCTCGCCCATGTGAAGGCCTTGCGCAAGCGTGGGGTGCGGTCCATCGATGTCGGCTGCATGCAGGTCAACCTGCATTGGCATCCCCAGGCCTTCCCCGACCTGGAAACGGCCTTCGACGCGCAAGCCAATGTCGCCTATGCCGCCGGCATGCTGAAGGAATTTCATGGCGACCTGCGCAACTGGACGCGGTCGGTGAAACATTACCATTCGCGCACGCCCGACAAGGGCGATGCCTATTTCGACCGGGTGGCGGCCAATCTGCGGCTGGTGCTGCTGCGTCGCAACGACCTGGCCGACATGCCACCCCGTCCACCGCGCCGGGATATCAATAACGGCGAACCCTGGGCCCTGCCGCCCCGCATGGGTTAGGGGATGGGGTTCAAGGGCGGGGAAGACCGTGGGCCCGCCCTTGAACCCCAGTTTTACCCGCCCCTGCCTAATCTGGCCTGACATATCCCGGAGAACCGAGCCCCATGTCTGCCGCCACCGCCCTGCCTGAAGGCCTGCGCCATCGCGACGTGTTCTTCGCATTGGGGCTGGTCTTCATCCTGACCGTCCTGATCCTGCCCGTCCCGACCTGGATGCTGGATATGGGTCTGGCGCTGTCGATGGCGATCAGCGTGCTGATCCTGATGGTGGCGCTGTGGATCAACCGGCCGCTGGATTTCTCCAGCTTCCCGACCGTGCTGCTGGTCGCCACCATGCTGCGGCTGGCACTGAACCTGGCATCGACCCGGCTGATCCTGTCGGGCGGGCATACGGGCACCGATGCGGCCGGCCATGTCATCATGGGCTTTGCCGATTTCGTCATGGGCGGCAATTTCGTCATCGGCCTGATCGTCTTCTGCATCCTGATGCTGGTGAATTTCATCGTCATCACCAAGGGTGCCAGCCGCATCGCCGAGGTGGGCGCGCGCTTCGCGCTGGACGCCATGCCTGGCAAGCAGATGGCCATCGATGCCGACCTGTCCTCAGGTTTGATCGACGAGGGGGAGGCGCGGCGGCGGCGGTCGGAACTGGAACAGGAAAGCCAGTTCTTCGGTGCCATGGATGGTGCGTCAAAATTCGTGCGCGGTGATGCCGTCGCCGGTCTGGTCATCACCGCCATCAATGTCCTGGGCGGCCTGATCATCGGTGTGGCCCAGCATGACATGGCGTTCGGCGAGGCCGCCCATAATTACACCGTCCTGACCATCGGCGATGGGCTGGTGACGCAGATCCCGGCCCTGATCGTGTCGCTGGCTGCCGGCCTGCTGGTGTCCAAGGGCGGCAACCAGGGTTCCATCGAACAGGCGCTTCTGAACCAGCTGGGCGGATATCCCAAGGCGCTGGGCGTTGCCGGCGCGCTGCTGCTGCTGCTGGGCCTGACGCCGGGCCTGCCCTTCCTGCCTTTCTTCATCCTGGCCGCGGGCGCGGGCGGGCTGGCCTGGTACCTGCCGCGCAATGCGGCGCGTCTGGCCGAACAGAAGCGCCATGACGAGCTGCTGGCCGCCAAGGCCCCCACGGCGGAAGAGCCGGTGGCCGACATGCTGCGGGTGGACGATATCAGGGTGGAGCTGGGGGGCGGTCTTGTGCCGCTGATCCTGGACCCGGCCATGGGCCTGTCGGCCAAGGTGCGGCGCCTGCGCAAGCGCTTCGCCACCGAATTCGGCTTCCTGCTGCCATCGGTGCGCCTGCGCGACAGTGCGTCGGTATCGATGAATGCCTATGAGATTTCCATCCAGGGCGTGATGATCGCCAAGGGTGAGGTGCAGGTGCGCAAGATGCTGGCCATCGACCCGCGCAACCAGGGCATCGACATTCCCGGCACCGACACGCGCGAGCCCACCTTTGGCCTGCCGGCGCGCTGGATCGAGCCGGTGCAGGCCGAGGAGGCGGAGTTGAAGGGCTTCACCGTCGTCGATCCCGACAGCGTCATCACCACCCATCTGGCGGAAATCATCAAGGAGCATATGCCCACATTGCTGGGCTATGCCGCCACCAAGCGCCTGCTGGACGAACTGGACCGCGAGCATCAGAAGCTGGTCGCCGACCTGATCCCCGGACAGGTCAGCCTGTCGGTGGTGCAGCGGGTACTGCAGGCGCTGTTGGCCGAACGCGTCTCCATCCGCAACCTGCCTTTGATCCTGGAAGGCATATCGGAGGCGGCGGCCTGGACCCGCAATGTGACGCTGATGACGGAGCATGTGCGTTCCCGCCTGTCGCTGCAGATCTGCCAGGCTTTGACCACGCCCGACGGGTCCATCCCCGTCATCGTGGTCAGCCCGGAATGGGAACAGGCCTTCCTGGACAATATCATCGAGCAGGGGGAGGACCGGCAATTCGTGATGCCGCCTTCCACCGTGCAGGATTTCCTGATGGCGGCGCGCACCCGCATCCAGGCACACGCCACGTCGGACTATTGGCCGGCCGTGCTGGTGACGCCGGCAGCCCGGCCCTTCGTGCGCTCGCTGCTGGAACGGGTCAGCCCGTCCACGCCGGTGATCTGCCATAGCGAGCTGCACCGCAAGGCCCCCGTCACCACCATCGACCAGATATGAATCTCCCCCTCGCCCAACTGCTGACAGCCGAACTGTACGGTCTGCTGCTGGTGCTGGTCCGGACAGGCGCCGCTCTGTCCATGCTGCCGGGATTCGGGGAGATGGCGGTACCCATGCAGACAAGGTTGGCCGCCGCCTTGGGCCTGTCGCTGGCGCTGGCTGCCATCGTGCCGGGCCTGCCTGCGGCGGCCCCCGACGCCGTGTCCGACCTGCTGCGCCATGTGTTCGGGGAGTTGATCGCCGGGGCCGTGCTGGGTGTGTGTGCCCGCATTCTGTTTGCGTGTTTGCAGATGGCGGGACAGGTGATCTCCCAGTCCATCGGCCTGTCCAACATCTTCGCCCTGCCCGGCACGGGGTTTGAGGGCGGGTCGGTGGCCGGGTCCTATCTGATGCTGGGCGGGCTGGTGCTGATCTTCGTCACCGATATGCATCACGTGATCATCCGGGCCCTGGTGGACAGTTACCGCCTGATGCCGGCGGCGAAGATTCCCGACATGGGATTGCTGGCGCGCATGACGTCGGACGCGGTCACCCTGTCCTTCCGCATGGCCGCACAGTTCGCGGGGCCGTTCCTGGTGCTGGGCTTCGTCTATAATGTCGGGTTGGGGCTGATCAACCGGGCCATGCCGCAATTCGCGGTGTTCTTCATCGGCCTGCCCATCTCCATCCTGGGCGGCCTGTTCATCCTGGCCGCCACCATCGCCGCCATCCTGACCGGCTTCCTGGACGGGTTCGGCGGCTGGCTGCTGCGTTTCGGCGGGTGAGATGGCGGAACAGGGCGATGACAACCAGAAGACCGAAGAACCGACCCAGCGAAAACTGGACGAGGCCAAACGGCGCGGCGACGTGCCGACCAGCCGCGAGGTCGGGGCGGCCCTGGCCATCCTGGCGGCCCTGATCATGGTCGGCGGGCTGGGCCCTGGCATGGCGGCGGGGCTGGCGGGGGAGTTCCTGGCCCTGGTGGAAAATCCCGGCGACATCGTGCTGACCAGCCCGGCCGATGCCTTCCACCTGATTGCCGGTCTGGCGGGTGGGGTGGGGTTGGTGCTGCTGCCGGCCGCGGGGCTGCTGCTGGCGGCGGGCCTGCTGGGGGCGGTGGGCCAGGGCAGCATCGTCATCGCGGGGGAACGCATCCAGCCCAAGATGGCCCGCCTGTCGCCGCTGGCCGGGCTGAAGCGGTTGCTGTCGCTGCGCAATCTGGTGGAGTTCCTGAAGGGCCTGGGCAAGGTGGTGGCCATCACCATCGCCTTCGTCCTGGTGGTTTCACCCACCCTTGATCAGGCAGAGGCCATGGTCCTGACCGATGCCGGTGTGCTGCCCCTGCTGCTGATCGATGTGACGGTGGACCTGTTGCTGGGCGTGCTGGTGGCGGTGATCATCATCGCCGTCCTGGACCTGCTGTGGCAGCGCCTGTCCTGGCGCCGGCAGCAGCGGATGAGCATGCAGGAGCTGAAGGAGGAATTCCGTCAGGCTGAAGGCGACCCGCACTTGAAGGCCAAGATCAAACAGCTGCGCCGCGACCGGGCCCGCAACCGCATGTTCGCCGAACTGCCCAGCGCTACGGTGGTCATCACCAACCCGACGCACTTTGCCGTCGCCCTGCGCTATGACCTGTCCAAGGCGCCGGCCCCCATCTGCGTGGCCAAGGGCATGGATCTGGTGGCGCTGCGCATCCGCAAGGTGGCGACCGACCACCATGTGCCCATCGTGGAAAACCCGCCGCTGGCCCGCACCCTTCACGCCGGTCTGGAGATCGGCGAGGAGGTGCAGCCCGAGCATTATGTCATGGTGGCGGAACTGATCGCCTATGTCCTGAACCTGAAGGTGCAGAACACGGTGGTATAAACCCCGTTCAGCAGCGCCCTTCCGCCGTCACCGTCAGCAGGCTCTGGGTCAACAAGGTGCGCTGCAGGGCCGGCACATGGCCCAGCCCGTCGGGAACATCCAGATTGTAGCTGGCGATGGAGGCACCTTCCGCCAGGCAGGTCAGAAGCTGGTGCAGACGGGCCAGCCCGCGCTCATCGCTGAGCTGGGCGGCCAGATCGAGAAGGCGGTGAAGTTCGGTTTCCAGCGATGCGACGACGAGCATTCGGTTCCTCCATTCGTACAATACCAAATCGGCTGTGCTCTGTTCGGAATTCCTGTCCATAAGGCAAAGCCAGACGGGAATTTTCCTAAAAATTGATACGAACGGGGTTAAACCAGCGTTAAAGATCACGCGTTACGCTCGCATGTCACACGAGCACCATCAGGCATCATTTCCGCCATGAAAGGCCCGCGTCCCCAGTGCAGGCGCAGGCTGGACCGCACCTCCAATCCGGCCAATGCCTTATCGACCACCTGCTCGAAATAGTCGCGCAGGGCGGGGGGTGGCAGCAGCGAGATCGACAGGTCCAGCATTACCCTATCGGGTAGGCTCAGACCCCGCAGCTGCACCGGTCCCAGGGCACTCAAATCCATGCCCAGGGTGAAGGCGGTGGCCGTCACTTCCTCTGCCTCCCGTCCTTCCTGTGCCGATTCCGGATCAGACGGCAATGTCAGTCCCGGATTGGTGGCCAGCAGCATGACCGACGGCCGGTCGCCCTCCATGAAGGGCACCAGCAGCGTCGTCCAGACCGACCCGTCGGCCGCCATGCGCGGGGTGGTCACCATCCCTTCCTCGATCCGTGCCAGGGCGGCCGCCTCCCCCCGCGTCACGTGGCGCATCTGCTCCTCCCCCAGCCAGGCGCGGACCCCGCCATTGCGGGCCCCGAACAGATAGAGCATCAGGGCAGCACTCCCCAGCCGGTCGGCACGCGGCAGGAAGGCCGCCATGCGCGCCACCATGCCGGGATGGGCCAGCGCCTGGGCCAGCACCAGATCGGGCCGGGTGGCCGCCAGGTCACGGGCCAGCGGCAGCGGCAGGTCTGGCGGGGGCGGGTCCACCAGGGGGGATGCTGCCTGCCGGGTCGTCAGGGCATCGCCCTGCTGGGCCAGGGCTGCCTGCTGTTGCAAATCCTGAGTGCCGGCACGGGCCCCTTTGGCGATGTCGGGCACGGCCTGGGCGCTGTGCGCGGCGGCGATGGCGCGGGGGGCGTCCGGGACGGGGGCCGCCGTCACGGCGGGGCCGGGGCGGGGCGGCTGCATGGCACCGGCGCTGGCCAGCAGTTGCGGGTTGCCGGACGGGGTCGTGGCGGCCTGCGGCTGAGCATTGGTTGCCACCGTGGCCGCCACCGCACTGCTGGTGGACACGACCGGCCGCGGCGCGGTGCCCGGCTGCAGGCCGGCGTCGCTGCCGGCCGCCAGCATGCCGCGCAACGCCACCTCCGCTCCGGCAACGGGCGGGCGGGTGCCGGTGGCGACCGAGGCGGTGCGCTCGGGTGTGGCCAGGGCCTGGACATTGGCAGCTCGTGCCCCCGGCCCCAGGGTGACGGAAACGACGCTGCCGGGCGCCAGATCGCTGGGCCAGGCGCCGGGCACCGGGCGCAGCAGCACGGTGCCGGACCCGGTGACCAGCGGCAGGTCACCCTCCGGTGTGGCCATGCCCAGGGTGCCCGTCACCTGGGTCACGGTTCCCGCCAGCAGGTCGGGCGGGCGCGACAGGATGCCGGCCTGCATTTGCATGGCGGGAGGGCGCAAGGCGGCGGCAAGGCCGGCGGCACCGGCCTGTGCGGCGGTGGCGGCCTTTACCGCACCGATTGCGGCGGGGCCGCCGTATCTGTCGGTCGCCATGATGGTGGGTTCCTGGAGTGCTGTCGATATAAGCGGCAATTCCGAGGGGGTTGAGCCGCCCGGCTTCCGCCCCTTCCACCGTCACCCCGGCGAAGGCCGGGGCCCAAGTGACAAGCGCGTTGCTCTACGACTTGGGCCCCGGCCTTCGCCGGGGTGATGGTAGTGAGAGCGGGAAGGAAGTGCCCAGCAATTCCGCGCGGAATCCACCCTCAATAAATCAGCGCATTCGCCCCGTCGCCACGGTTGGAGATCAGGATCTCGCCTTCCTCGGCCAGTTGCTTGGCGGTGCGCAGGATGGACAGGCGCGCCTCCTCCACGTCCCCGGCGCGCACGGCCCCCATCAGCTCGATCTCGTCGCGGATCAGGTTGCCGGCGCGTTCGGACATGTTGGTCAGGAAATGCATCTGCATCTGATCGTCCAGACCCTTTAGCGCCAGGGCCAGCAGGTTGGTGTCGCAATTGCGGATCAGGGTCTGCAGGGCCGGCGGGTCCATGCGGGTTAGATCCTCGAAGGTGAACATCAGTTGCTTGATGCGCTGCGCGCTTTCCGGCATGCGGCGTTCCAGCGGCTCCATGATCGTGTCGAACAGCGACTTGTCGGTACGGTTCAGGATTTCCGCCATGATGGCGTGGCTGTCATGGCCGAGCGTGCGGACATAATTGGCCATGAATTCGCTGCGCAGGGTCTTTTCCACATCTTCCAGCACGTCGCGGGGCACGGCTTCCATCTTGATGATGCGCGACACCACCATCTGCACCAGATTCTGCGGCAGCAGGCCCAGCACGCGGGCGGCATGGTCGGCGCGGATCTTGGTCAGGACGACGGCGATGGTCTGCGGATGCTCGTTGCGCAGATATGTCGCCAGCACCTGCTCGCTGACATTGCTCATCTTCTCCCACATGGTGCGGCCGGCGGGGCCGCGGATATCGGCCATGATTTCCTGTACCCGGTCGCCCGTCATGAATTTGGACAGGAAGCGCTCGGTGGTGTCGAAGGTGCCGGCCAGCTCGCCCGTGCCGGCGAAACGCTCCGTGAAGTCGCGGATCAGCCGTTCGACCACCTTGCCGGAAATGGTGCCCAGCCCGGCCATGGCGTAGCTGACCTCGCGGATCTCGTCATCCTCCAGCCGCTCCATCAGGCGCGACCCGCGCTCCTCGCCCAGGGCCAGCAGGATGCAGGCGGCCTTCTCCAGCCCGTTCAGGCTCTTATGGTCGGTGCGCACTTTCAGCATCTGGGTTCTCCGCGAAGGGACCTTCAGGTCAGGGTGTGGGCTGGGACGGGGTTTGCCCGCCCAGACGGTGGTTGAGGCGGTAGAGGTGGCTCAGCACCTCGGCCACGGCCATCATCGCCTCCAGCGGGATGTCGGTGCCGGGCTCCACGGCGGCCAGCAATCCGGCCAAGTCGCTATCCTCCCGCACCGGCACACCATGCGCGAAAGCCAGTGCCACGATGCGTTCGGCCACCGCGCCACGGCCGCTGGCGGTGACGCGGGGCAGGGCATCGTCGCCGCGGCGATAGTTCAGGGCGGCGGCACGGGCCCTGGGGTCGGGTCGGTCGGGGTGCTGGTTCATCCCGTCCCCCCGTAGGATCGGATCAGGCTCTGCGCCACCAGCAGCCAGCCATCGACCAGCACGAAGAAGATGATCTTGAAGGGCAGAGAGATGACGACGGGCGGCAGCATCATCATGCCCATGGCCATCAGCACGGCGGCCACGATCATGTCGACCACCAGGAAAGGCAGGAACAGCATGAAGCCGATCTCGAACGCCCGGCGCAGTTCGGAGATCACGAAGGCGGCGATCAGGGTGCGCAGCCCCGGCTCGGCATTGGCGGCGGCCGGCGTCTCCGGTGCCGCCTGGCCCGGCGGGGTGCCGGCGATGCCGGCCAGCGACTGGAACGCCGAAAGGTCCTTGGGCCGGACATGCGCCTTCATGAAGGCGCGGAACGGTTCCACGGTGCGTTCCAGGGCCTGTTCCTCGGTGATCTGGCCATCGACCAGGGGCTGAACCCCCTCCACCCAGGCCTTGTCCATGGTCGGGCCCATGATATAGGCGGTCAGCAACAGACCCAGCCCCACCAGCACCATGTTGGGCGGCGTCTGCTGCAAGCCCAGGGCGGAGCGCAGCAGCGACAGCACCACGACGATGCGGGTGAAGCTGGTGACCATGACCAGCAGGCCCGGCGCCACCGACAGCACCGTGACCAGCGCCATCACCTGTACCAGCCGGCCGGAGAAGGAGGCGCCACCAGCCCCGGCATCAAGCGTGATGGACTGTGCCAGGGCCGGGCTGCCGATCAGCAGGGCCAGGGCCAGCAGGGGGAGGAGGAAACGCGCCATCCTGCGCCGTCCTTCTGAACGGGGGGCCATGTCTCAGATCAGCCCCAGTTCGCTTTTGACGATCTCGGTCATGGTCACGCCCAGATGGCCCTTGTCGACGATCACCACCTCGCCCCGCGCGATCAGCCGGTCATTGACATAGACATCGACCGCCTCGCCCACCTTGCGGTCCAGTTCCACCACGGCGCCGCGTCCCAGCTTCAGCAGCTGGCTGACCGGCATGGTGGTGCAGCCCAGCACGACCTGGACATTGACGGGGACATTGAAGATGGCCTTCAACTCGTCCCGGTCCTGCGGGGCGACGGGTTCATCCTCGGCGGGGGCAGTGCTGGCGCCGGGGAAGGTGGCCTGCGGATTTGCCATGGATCGGTTCCTTGATGGTTGGTTGCAGGGTCAGCGGCGGTTGCGGCTGCCGACGGTCAGGCGGCTGACGGCGATGGCGATGGCGTCGCCCAGCGCACGTTCCAGGGCGCGGGGATCATGTTCGGCCCCGCCGGTGCCCCAGTCGGCCATGGCCGCCCCGCCGGGCAGGGTGGCGTCGGCGACCAGATGCACATCGCCCTTGAACCCGGCCTCGGCCGCCATGATCTCGATCTCCGCCCTGATGGGCTCCAGCGAGGTGGGCGCCAACCGGATTTCCAGCCTTGGGCGGCCGATGGCGGCGCGCAGGATGTCGCGCACCAGCAGGTCCAGTTCCGCATCGGCGGCGGCGTCCAGCAAAGGCGGGGCCAGCCGTGCCACCAGGGCGGTCACGACGCGTACCGCGTCATGTTCCAGCCGGCTGTGGAACGCGGACAGCTCGGCCAGACCCGTGCGCAGGGACGCGTCGATGGCGGTCAGGGCCTGGGCGTGCTGCGCCTCGGCGGATTGGCGGGCGGCCTGCTGGCCGCGTTCGAACCCGTCGCGTTCGCCCAGGTCCATGCCTTGCCGATAGGCACGGTCGCGCACGGCGGCCAGATCTTCCTCCGTAAAGCCGCCCGTCTGGAAGGCGGGTTCCGGAGCCGCTGGGGCCACGTCCAGAACATTGTCGCCGGGGAAATGCGTGTCGAACAGGAAGGGGCGCATGGTCACGGGTTGGCCTCATAGATCCAGCTGCGCAGCACGTTGATGCTGTCTTCGGGATGGGTGTCGACCATGGCCGCCAGACGGCGCAGCGCCGACGCACTGACGCCGCCTTCGACGGAGCGCAGATCGACCAGCTCGTCGAAATCCAGGTCCGGCTCATCCTCGTCATCATCGCCACCGGACGACGCGATCTCCGTGCCCGGCGTGGTGTCATGGCCAAGCTGCGGCGCCTGGGTGCTGGCGATGTCGGCGGCCAGTTGCGGGCCGGCGGCACCGGCGGCCCCCGCCAGGGCTGGTTCCGGCGCGATGCCCAGGATGGTACGGCCCAGCAGGGGGCGCAGGGCCAATACCGCCAACAGGGTGACGGCAATGGCCGCCACGGCCCAGGGCAGCCAGCCCCTGCCGAAGCCGGCATCGGCCGCCATCACCGGTCCGCCGCCGCGGGATGCCGGTTCGGCCAGGAACTGCAAATTCTCCACCGTCACCTGATCGCCGCGCGTCTGGGAAAAGCCGATGGCGGTGCGCACCACATTTTCCACTTGGCGCAGCTCCGCCTCGCTGCGCGGCTGATAGGTGCTGGTGCCGTCGGCGGCGGTGGCGTAGGTGCCGTTGACCACGACGGCCACGGCCAGACGGCGGATATCGCCGGCATCCTGCACCCGCTCGCGCTGGCGGCTGCTGATCTCGTAATTGGTGGTCTCCTCGTCGCGCGCCGTTTCGCTGCGCGACCCGGTGGCGGCGCCCTGGTTGACATCCTCCAGCGGCAGATTCTGCTCCACGGTTGTCGGCGTCTCCGTCTGGCGATCCTGGGCGCTTTCGCGTTCCGCCACGTTCTGGACGGAGCGTTCGACCCGGCCATTGGGGTCGAACACCTGCTCGCGCAGCGTCTCCCGCCCCAGATCGATCTCCGCCGCCACCCGCACCCGGACATTGCCGGGGCCGAACTTGGGCACCAGGATCTCCTCCACCGCCCGCGCCAGCCTTTGTTCGGCCGCCGCGCGCAACTCCTCCGCCCGGACCAGGGCCAGACCGTCGGCGGCCTCTCCCTCGGCGGCCAGGATAACGCCGTTGGCATCCATGACGGTGACGGCCCCCGGCCGCATGCCCGGCACGGCGGCGGCCACCAGATGGCGCACGGCCAGGGCTTGCGACCGGTCCAACCCCGCCGTGACGGAGCGGACGACGACCGACGCCGCCGGGGCCGTGGCATTGGGCTGGAAACTGTCGCTGTCGGGCACGGACAGGTGGACGCGGGCCGACTTGACGCCGTTCAGCGTCTGGATGGTGCGCACCAGCTCACCCTCCGTGGCGCGCAGCTTGTTCACCTTCTGCATGAAGGAGGTGAGGCCCAGCGCGCCCTGGCTGTCGAACAGCTCATACCCCACGCCGCCGGCACTGGGCAGGCCCTGCTGCGCCAGCTGCATGCGGATGCGGGGGATGGCGTCCTGGGGCACGCGGATGGCACCACCGGCACCGTCCACCTCATGCGGGACATCCATGGTCTGCAGCTGGGCCAGGATGCGCCCGGCCTCCGCATCGTCCAGCCCGGCATAGAGCACACCCAGGCTGGGCCGTGAAACGGAGTAGGCGATGATGCCCACCGATGCCAGCACCGCCACCGCGATCGCGCTCAGCATCACCAGCCGCCGCGGTCCAAGTGCCATCAGGTTCTGAAGGAGGTTCGCCACCCTGGTGCCTCGGCTCTTTAACGTTTCTGGAAACCAGCCCCGGTATGTTTTGACCCGTGGACTGAACGCCACCTTAGCCGAGCCACTTTTAACGGGCGTAAAAACGGCGACAGGTGGAGATCAGAAAAATCCGAATAAAATTCACCCGATTTCGGGTCATGATCTGTGGTGGGGTCAAGAATGACTGACAGTACATTTGACCGGCTGGAGAAACGTCTGCCGCCACCGGGCACGAATGTCCGCAAACATCTGTATGTTGTTGCGGGTGTCTTTATTCTGGGCCTGGCCGGCGGCCTGATCGCCGGACGGATGCAGGCGGAGGGGGAGGCGGCGAAAGCCATTCCCGCCGCCCCATCTTCTGACCGTTTCGTCATGCTGCCGGAACTGACGGTCAATCTGCGCGCCACCGCCACCGTGAAGCTGATGAAAATCGGCGTCACCCTGCGCACCGCACCCGACCAGCGGCAGAATCTGGCGCAGCTGGAACCGCTGCTGGTGGACGAGATGCAGCAATATCTGCGGGCCCTGGACGAGAACGACCTGGAGGGCCGCCTGGGCGTCGAAAATCTGCGGGCCGAGCTGCTGCGCCGTGTGCGGACCATCGCCAATCCGGTCCCGGTCGACGCAGTGCTGCTGCGCACGCTGATCCTGCAATAGGAGGTTTGGGCGATGAGCGATCCGACCATGGGCCAGGAAGAGGATGTCCATTCCGCCTGGGAAAGCATGCTGGCGGGTGAGGGCGACAAGATGCTGAACCAGTCGGAGATCGACCGGCTGATGCAGTTCGAGGAGGCGGACGGTGCGGCCCCGCGCAGCGTCATCGACCAGATCGTCAATTCCAGCTTCGTGAATTACGACCGGCTGCCCATGCTGGACGTGATTTTCGACCGGCTGGTGCGGATGATGAGTTCCAGCTTCCGCAACCTCACGTCGGGCAATGTGGAGGTGACGGGGGTGGCCCCGGCCGCCGTGCGCTTCGGCGATTTCCTGTCCTCCATCCCGCTGCCGTCGCTGATCACGGTGGTTAAGGCGGAGGAATGGGACAGCACCCTTTTGCTGACCGTGGATAGCGAGCTGATCTATTCCATCGTTGACATCCTGCTGGGTGGGCGGCGCAGCGAGCCGGCCCCCATCGATGGCCGCCCCTATACGGTGATCGAACGCGCGCTGGCGGAGCGGGTGATCAAGATGGTGCTGCGCGATCTGGGATCGGCGTTCGCACCGCTGACCGAGGTGCGCTTCGTGGCGGAGCGGATCGAGACCAATCCGCTGTTCGCCACCATCGCCCGATCCAACAATGCCGCCGTGCAGGTGACTTTCAACGCCCAGCTGGACGGGCGCACGGGATCGATCAGCCTGCTGATCCCCTATGCGGCGCTGGAGCCGGTGCGCAATGTCCTGCTTCAGCAATTCATGGGGGAGAAATTCGGCCGCGACAGCATGTGGGAGAACCACCTGAAGCACGAGCTGCGCCGCACCAATGTCGATCTTTCCGCCGTGCTGGGGCAGGCCAATGTCAATCTGGCCGACATCCTATCCTGGAAGCCCGGCACGCAGCTGACCCTGGATGCGCGCACCGATGCGCGCGCCACACTGAGCTGTGGCCATGTGGCGATGTTCCAGGGGGAGATGGGCCAGCGCAACGGCCGCATCGCCATCCGCATCGAAACCGACCTGGGCGGCCAGGACGAGGTGATCCATGGTCTTACCCGGCGTTGAGGCCCTGGCGCCGCTGGTCAGCCTGACCCTGGCGGTGCTGTTCGCGGCCACCCTGTTCGTGCTGGCCCGCCTGCACGGGCGGGTGGCGGCGATGCGCGGTGCCCAGGCGGAGCTGCGCGGGCTGCTGCGCGCCTGTTCGGACGCGGTGGACGGGGCGGAACGATCCGTCACCAGCCTGCGTCAGGCGGCCCAGAATCTGGCCGGCGATCTGGGGCGGACGATGGACGAGGCGGAAAGCCTGCGCGCCGAGATCGACCGCACCTGTACCGCCGCCCGCCAGGCGTTGGAACGGCTGGGGCCGTTGATGACAGAGGAAGCGGCACCGCCGCCGTCACCCACGCCCGTCGGAACACAGAGGACACAGGCCGGCCCGGTGGAACGTGCCGCCATGCGCCTGTTCAGGGAGACCATCCGTGGCCTTTGACAAAGCCAAGCTGGCAACGCTGCTGACAAGCCGTCCGCGCCTGCTGCCCACTGCCGTCGCCGTCGCGGCTTTGGCCATCCCGCTCTATGCCGCCGCCATGGTGGCCCGCGTCGGCGGGGCATCGGCGGAGGTGGCGAGCCCGGAACCGGTCCCGCCACCCGTTGCGGCGACACCTTTGGCCCAGGGCTATACCGACCTTCTGGCGGCCAAGCTGGCGGCCCCCCCCGACACGCCGGGCCCGGCCCGCTGCGACCCGGCGTTGGCCGACCTGCTGGCGGCGGAACGGCAGTCGCTTTCCGACCGGCGGACGGAGCTGGACCTGCGGGCGCAGATGCTGGCGGCGGCGGAGATGAAGGCTGGCGAACAGCTGGCCCGGCTGGACCAGGCGCGCCAGGACGTCGCCAGCCTGCTGGACCGCCGCGCCGCTATGGCCAAGGCCGATCTGCAACGGCTGGTCGCCATCTATGAAAGCATGAAGCCCAAGGACGCGGCCCGCCTGCTGAACGAGACGGATGTGGAGATCCTGGTCGATCTGCTGGACCTGATGCAAGAACGCCGCTCCGCCCCCATCCTGGCGGAGATGGAGGCCGCCAAGGTCAACCAGCTGACGCGGACGCTGGCCTTGCGGAGAGTCCTGCCCGCTGATCGGCCGGTCAAGGCGCGGTGAGCGGCCGTCCGCCTGTCCGGACCATTTGGGATCAATCCATCAGGACGGAACGGTTGATGGACGCGATGTCCCGGCAGCCGGTCAACGCCATGGCCAGTTCCAGCTCCGCCCGCAGGATGCGGATGACATGGGCCACGCCCGGCGCGCCGGCCGCCGCCAGGGCGAAGATATAGGGCCGTCCCACCAGCACGGCCCGGGCCCCCAGCGCCAGAGCGCGCAGCACGTCCGTCCCCCGCCGGATGCCGCCATCCATCAGCACCGGGATGGCCGCGTTCACCGCCGCCGCGATGGGGGGCAGCAGGTCGATGCTGGCCGGCACCCCGTCCAGCGTGCGCCCGCCATGGTTGGAGACGATCAGGCCATCCATGCCGGCCTCTACCGTGCGGCGCGCATCACCGGGATCGGTGATGCCCTTCAGGATGATGGGCAGCTGCGTCAGCCCGCGCAGCCAGGCCAGATCGTCCCAGGTCGGTGCCAGGTCCAGCAGCGGTGTGCCGAACAGCAGGGCGCCACGCGGAGCCGGCGGGGGCGGTTGCATGCCGGCCAGATTGACGGGACCGATGCCCGGCGGCAGGGCAAAACCCGCCCGCTGTTCCCGGTTGCGCAATCCGTTCACCGGCGCATCCACCGTCACCACCAGCGCCTTGTACCCTGCCGCCTCCGCCCGGCGCACCAGATCGGCGGTGAAGGCGCGGTCTGGCTGGATATAGAGCTGGAACCACAAAGGTGCTGTGGCATGGGCGGCGATATCCTCAATCATGATGCTGGCCTGGGTGCTGACCACCATGGCGGTATCCAGGGCGCCGGCCGCCATCACGGTGGCCAGCTCCCCGTCCGGGCTCACCAGCTTCTGATAGGCCACGGGTGCCAGCAGGATGGGGGCGGCCAGCGGCGTGCCGAACAGGTTGATGCCCGTGCCGCCGCCCGCCAAGTCGCGCAGCACGCGGGGGCGCAAGGTGCGGCGGGTAAAGGCCGCTATATTCTCCCGCAGCGTCCATTCGTCCCCGGCCCCGCCCGCGAAGTAGGCCCAGGCGGATGGGGTCATCCGCTCCCGGGCCAGCGGTTCATAATCGGTCAGGGCGGCAACCTCCTGCGGGATGGTGGCCAGGGGGGGCAGGGGATCGCTCATATCATCAAAGCCGTGCGGCAGGTTGGACCGCTGGCATCCTAGCAGGGCCGCACCGCTTGCGAACTGATTTGACGCAAACGTCAGGACAGGGTGCGCAGGGCCTGGAACAGCTTCTCCACAGCCATCTCCACCTCCGCTTCCCCGATGATCAGGGGCGGCAGCAGGCGCGCGGTGTTGTCGCCGGCGCCGACCAGCAGCAGGCGCTGCGCCAGGGCGGCGCGCACCAGATCGGGTGGTGCCACCGTCAGGCGCAGGCCGCGCATCAGGCCGCGCCCGCGCACTTCCTGGATCAGGGCTGGGAAGGCGGCCTGCAGATTGCGCAGGCGGCGTTCCAGCAGATCGCCCATCTCCTGCACCCGCGTCAGGAAACCCGGCGCCAGCACCTGATCCAGCACGGCGCCGACCACGGCCATGGCCAGCGGATTGCCGCCGAAGGTGGTGCCATGTATGCCGGGTGTGAAGGCGGTCGCGGCAGGACCCGCCGCCAGGCAGGCACCCACGGGGAAACCGGCACCCAGCCCCTTGGCCGTCGCCACGATGTCGGGGCGCATAGCCGTGCCCGCGAACTGTCCCTCATGGGCGAACAGCCGGCCGGTGCGGCCGATGCCCGACTGTACCTCATCCAGGATCAGCAGCAGCCCGTGCCGGTCGCACAGGGTGCGCAGGCCTTGCATGAAGGCCGGTTCCGCCACCCGCACCCCGCCTTCACCCATGATCGGTTCCAGCAGGATGGCGGCGGTCTGCGGGCCGATAAGCGCCTCCACCGATGCCAGATCATTGAAGCACGCCCGGTCGAACCCGTCGACCAGCGGTTCGAACCCGCTGGTATATTTGGGCTGGCCGCCGGCCGTCACCGTGGCCAGGGTGCGGCCATGGAAGGCGCCCTCGAACACGATGGTGCGCCAGCGCTCCGGTTGGCCCTGCTTTTTCTGGGTATAGCGGGCCAGTTTCAGGGCGGCCTCCATCGCCTCCGCGCCGGAATTGCAGAAGAACACCTTCTCGGCGAAGGAATGATCGACCAGCAGGCGGGCCGCCCGTTCCTGCAACGGAATGCGCACATTGTTGGAACAGTGCCAGAGGCGCCCGGCCTGTTCCATCAAGGCGCCGACCACCGCCGGATGGCTGTGACCCAGGCTGGTGACGCCGATGCCCGACGAGAAATCCAGGTATCGCTGCCCGCGCTCATCCACCAGCCAGGCGCCGTTACCGCCGGTGAAGGCCACATCCTGGCGGGCATAGGTATTCATCAGGGCGCTGTCGGTCATGGGATCGGCTCCGGTGAGGAATGGTTACCAGCGGATGCGGCCCAGCAGGCCGGCCGGGTCCAGATGGGTCTGGATCAGGCGGGAGAGCTGCTGCTGCATCGGATCGGCAAAGGCCTGGTGGTAGGAGAGGTTGACGGGGCCGATGCCATGTTCGGCGCTGTAGGAACCGCCGAAATCCTGCACCAGCAACTGGTAAAGGCCCTGGCGGATGACGGACACCGTGTCGGGCGGGAAGGCGGCATCACGCTCGCGGGGGATCACCAGATTGAAATGGTCGCCGCCATCACCGCGATGGCCGAAACCAGAGATCAGCAGATCGGGATGGTGGGTTTGCACCCAATCGGTGGCGGCCCGGCGGAACGCCGTCATCCGGCCGCGCGGCAGCGACACGTCCAGCCCGATGACCCGGCCCAGCCCGCGCAACCCTTCAGAGATGGCGTGGCGCAGGGCCCAGAGATCGGCCGGCGGGCCGGGCACGGCATCGACGATCACACCGGCCTCATAGCCCTGTTCCAGCACCCCCAGCAGCAGCGCCTCCAGGTCCAGCCCGCTATCGCGGCCCGTGGCCGACATCAGCTCCACCAGGATGCATTCATCGGGTATGACCGTGCCGAACGGGTTGCGCAGCTGCGGCCGATGATGCAGGGCGGCGGACAGGGCGGGGCCGGTCATGCTTTCGAACGCCGACAGGAATTCCCCCGCCCGATCCTCGCACAGGGCCAGCAGGTCACCCACCCCGTCGCCGTCGCGCGGCACGACCAGGGCGGTGGCCACCTGTCGCGGCCGGGGCAACAGGTTCAGCACGGCACCGGTGACGATGCCGAAGCTGCCGCCCGTGCCGATGAACAGCTGTTTGGGGTCCAGCCCGGCGCTGTTCTTGCGCAAACCGCGCAGGTCGGACGTGACGGTGCCGTCGGGCAACACCACCTCCACCCCCAGCACATTATGGCGGACATCGCCATAGCGCAGGACGCGCGACCCGCCGGCATTGGTGGCGATCATGCCGCCCACTGTGGGGCTGGCGGAAATATCGATGGGAAACCACATTCCGTCGGCCGCTAGCCGCTCGTTCAACCGATCCAGGTCCCAGCCGGCATCCAGCGTGACGGTGCGGTTTGCCCGGTCCAGGTCGAACCGCCCGGTCAGGCGCTTCAGGCTCAGCACCACCTGGTCGCCGGAACTGTCCGGAACCGACGCGCCGACCAGCCCGGTATTGGCCCCTTGTGGCACCACCCGCACCCCGGCCGCGTGGCAGTGGCGCAGGATGGCGGCGACCTGGGGCGTGTCCGCCGGTCGCACCACCAGCCCCGCCCGGCCCCCGCCATAGCGAAAGGCGCTGGCATAGGGTGCCATGTCGCCAGCATCCGTCAGGACATGTCGGTCACCGACGATGGCCGCAAGGGCGGTAACCAGCCCGGCGTCAGGTCCGAGCATTGCCGGCCCCGGCGGCGGTCATCTTGAAGATGCCCTGGGCATTGGAACTGTCGAAGCGCAGGTCCAGGCCCTGGGGTGCTGTGTCATTGGCGATGGTCACGGCGTCACGGGAAATGAATTCATAGAAGCTGCCCGGCACGGCGCGGGTGACGACAGAGCCATCGGCGGCCATGAAGGGGCGCTGCACCTGCGCGGCGCGGATGGCAGTCTGGCGCACGGTGCCGCCGGCCGAGATTTCCACCGCTTCCTTCATGGGGAAGCCGCGTGCCTTCAACGCGTTGGCATGGGCAATGACGTCGGGCACGCGGTCGGTGGCGTGGTTGAAGCGGTTGCCTTCGGTCGAAATCCAGGCCAGCTCCGCCGATTCCGCCAGCACCGTCTCATAATCCGCCAGGCGCGGGGTGGGGTGGTGCCGGTCGAAGGCGCGGGCCAGTCGTGGCAGCAGGGCGGTGGCCTCGGACAGGGGCAGGCTGTGGCGGCGCGACAGCCGGTCCAGCAGCGCCTTCACCCAATTGTCCAGCGGGTCGGCGGATCGGCCGAAAATGGCGCGGGCCGCGTCCTGGGCCTTAGGCGTGAAACGCTCCACATGGATTTCGCTGACGAAATACTGGGCGATATCCTCGGGAAAATCGCGATGGGCATAGGCGCGGCCGGTCATGCGCAGCCGTTCCAGCGGATAGACGCCGGCTACGGCATAGCCCAGCGGTTCCAGGATGCGGCCGAAGGCGGCGGTGCCGCCCGGCAGGTCGCCCAGGTTGCCCGCCACGGTGCGCAGCGCGCCATGGTCGAACACCAGCTTGGCCCTGGGCGCCTGTTCGCGCACATAGCGGGCCCCCTCCGGCACCTCATCCAGCAGGCGCTGGAACAGGACCAGGGTCAGCGCCTTGGCCAGCACGGCGCGCGGCACCTCCGCCCCGTCCGTGTCGCGCAGCGCGGGGCGGATGTCGAACAGGTCCAGCAGATGTGTCGCATTGTCCGCACCCAGGATGGCGGCGGTCAGCGCGTGCAGGTGGCTCATCGGAAATCTCCCAGGCGGCGCGCAGGCGCCAGGCGTGGCTTTGCGTTGGAATTGCAAGGGCATAGTGCCCCGCGTTCCAGCCAGGGAGAAGTCGGCGAACGGACAATATGCAGGCCAAATCACGGCGATGCGCCGGCTTGCGGCGGCGAAACGGCAGGTGGCGGCCCACGACCCTGCAGCACTGCATGATCTGGACCTGTCAGCCAGTCCGCGCCGGGGGCCCTCAGCAGAGCTGGCAGATATCCTGCACATCCATGTCGTTGTAATCCAGGTTCTCACCCGCCATGGCCCAGATGAAGCTGTAGGACCGGGTACCGCAGCCCATATGCACCGACCAGGGCGGGGAGATCACCACCTCCTCATTGCCCATCACCATGTGGCGCAGCTGGTCGGGCGGGCCCATATAGTGGAAGACGCGGTCGTCGGGCTCCAGGTCGAAATAGAGATAGATCTCCGACCGCCGCTCATGCAGATGCGGGGGCATGGTGTTCCACACGCTGCCCGGTTCCAGAATGGTCATGCCCAGGCAGAGCGAGGCGCTGTCGCAGGTGTGCGGCAGGATCAGTTGATAGATC
This sequence comes from Niveispirillum sp. GW835-FHT14G11, assembly GCF_058793615.1. Taxonomy (NCBI): domain Bacteria; kingdom Pseudomonadati; phylum Pseudomonadota; class Alphaproteobacteria; order Rhodospirillales; family Azospirillaceae; genus Niveispirillum; species Niveispirillum sp. GW835-FHT14G11. The sequence goes on along the minus strand of NZ_JBXAFZ010000002.1, from coordinate 245,304 downwards.
GAACGGGCGTTGGAGGTTTCCAGGCTGCCGCGCTGGATCGGCGTCACCGCCGCCAGGTTGATCTTGCGCAAGGCGCAGGCGCGGTGGGCCGGCACGCTCAGCAGATAGAAGCGGGCCTGCTCGCCGGAGAAGCGCACATCCTTGCTGCCCATGGGGATGTACAGCGCCTCACGCGGGGCCAGGTCCAGGCGCTTTCCATCCACCTCCACCGCGCCGGCACCGGTACCGATATTGACGACACTCATTTCGCGGCGTTCCAGCAAGGGGTGGCCGGCGGCACTGGCGGGTTCGGTCTGGGCGGGCAGGGTCAGGATGTCCCCGGCCGGCACCACGCCGCCGATGATGAACCGCTCTCCATGCGAATAGGTGAGCACCAGTTCGCCGGCCCGGAACAGGCCGCCGACCAGATAACGGTCGCGCAAATCATCGTTCGACGCCCCCGCCATCATGGCGGGATGCGTCGCGTAATAGGTTTTTTCGAACAAGGTCGCCTCCGGCGATGGAACTGTCAGAGTTTCGATAGGGCACTGGCGGCCAGCAGGAAGGCGCCGACGCCGTAATATTGCGTGTCCTGGGGCTCCACCTGTTCCGGCCGGTCGCTGACCTGCTGTACCCAGCCCAGGCGCCCGTCGGGCTGGATGGAGCGGACCAGGGCGTCCCAGCCGCGCCGCGCCACCGGTTCATAGGATGCACGGTCCAGCAGGCCGGCGGTCACGCCCCAGGCGATGGCATGGGTATAGAAGCCCGTACCACTGGATTCCGCAGGCGCGTTCTCCGGTGCCAGCAGCGAGGGCGGCCAATAGCCGTCCGGCTTCTGCGTGGCCTTGATCTTGGCGGCCATCTCCTTGAACAGGGTCTCCATCGCCACGCGGTCGCGGCTGCCCGGTTCCAGCAGCGGGATGGTGCGGGCGATGCCGGAAAGCACCCAGCCATTGCCCCGGCTCCAGAACATCTTGCGCTGCTGGTCATCGCGGCGTTCGAAGAAGCGGCTGTCGCGGTAATAGAGACTTTCGGCCGGGTCATAGAGGAAATCGGTCGTGGCCCAGAATTCCTTCAGCGCAAAGTCACGATACCGGTTGTCACCCGTCTGCCGCGACATCTCGATAAAGGCGGGCGGCGACATGAACAGCGCATCGCACCAGCACCAGCGCTTCAGGCATTCCGCATCGTTATAGCCCGTGGGCGGCACGTAGAAAGCCAGATTGACACGGGCCGGATTGGCCAGCACGAAATCGAACACTTTGCGCGCCTGGGTAATGACCGCCGGGTTCGCGCCGTGCCGGGCGGCCCAGAGATAGGCCTGGCCGATCGTGTGGTCGTCGGCGTGATAGGGGCGGTCGGCCAGTTGCCAGCCATTGGTCGTGCCCATCTCCATCACGGCCTTGGCGATGTCGGGCGCGCCCCCGGCATCGGCCAGTTCCGTCATGCCGATCCAGAACACGGCCTGTTCCCAGCCGCGCGGGTTACGGGTGCCGCCCGTGGCGCGGGGGATGTGGCTGCTGTCCATGTGTTTGAGCTGCCAGCGGGCCAGCGTTACCGCCGTGTCGATGGCGCTACGCGCCGCCGGGGTCTGGGCGGCGGCCTGGGCCGTCGCCGGCACCGTCAGAACGGGCAGGGCCAGAAGCGGCGCCAGGGCGAGAAGGGCAAGGGCGTTGGGCTTCATGGCGCGCTTCCTTGGGCGGGCGGGTTGACGGCGGCGAGGCGCGGGCTGAGCAGGTGAAGGGCGGCCAAAGCGAACAGATAGGCAGTGCCGGCCACGGTGAAGATCAGGGCATAGGAACCCGTGGCCCCCAGAATATAACCGACAAACTTGGCGATCATCATGCCACCGATGGCACCGGCCGTGCCGCCGATCCCCACCACGGAGCCGACGGCGGCGCGCGGGAACAGGTCGGACGGCAAGGTCAGCAGATTGGCGGAAAATGCCTGATGCCCCGCCGTGGCCAGCCCGATCAGCAGCACCGCCAGCCAGAGATTATCCACATATTGCACGCCCACCACTGGCAGCACGGCCAGGGAGCAGAAGAACATGGTCAGCTTGCGCGCCTTGTTGGGGGTCAGCCCGGCCCGGATCATGCGCGACGATGCCCAACCACCCAGCACGCTGCCGACATCAGACAGCAGATAGATCGCCACCAGCGGCGGCCCGAAGCTTTTCAGGTCCAGCCCATAACGGCGGCCCAGGAAATCCGGCAGCCAGAACAGGAACATCCACCAGATGGGATCGGTCAGGAATTTCGGCACCGCATAGGCCCAGGTCTCCCGCACCAGGAACAGCCGGCGCCAGGGCATGCGCTCCACTTTGGGCGCCGGATCGCTGCGGATCAGGGCCAGTTCTTCCGGCGTCACGCGTGGATGTTTTTCCGGGGACCGATAGAGCGTCAGCCAAGCCACCAGCCAGACCAGGCTGAACAGGCCGGTGATGACGAAGGCCGCGCGCCAGCCATAGGCCATGGTCAGCGCCGGGATCAGCAACGGCGTCACGATGGCGCCGACATTGGCCCCGGCATTGAAGATGCCGGTGGCGAACGCCCGTTCACGCTGCGGGAACCATTCGGTGACGGCCTTCAGCCCGGCCGGGAAATTGCCCGATTCACCCACGCCCAAGGCGAAGCGCACCATGGCGAACTGGGTCACGGTATGCGCCATGCCATGGGCGCAATGGGCCAGCGTCCAGAAGAAGAAGGCGATGGCATAGCCGAAGCGGGCACCGATCACATCGATGAAGCGGCCCACACCCAGAAAGCCGATGGCATAGGCAGCCTGGAACCAGAAGACGATGTCGGCATATTCCGCCTCCGTCCAGCCCAGGTCGGCCGACAGTACAGGCTTCAGCACGCCGATCATCTGGCGGTCGATATAGTTGATGGCGGTGGCCGCAAACAGCAGGCCGCAGATCACCCAGCGATAGCCCCGCGCCCGTCCGGCGGCGGCGGCGATGACGCCCTCGTGCTCGCCGCTCACAAGCGGGATTCCGGCTGCGAAAGGCTGAAGGCGGGCGAAGGACCGCCCGTGGATAGGTGTCGTTGCATGGTTCCTCCCGGTGCGGGCTTCGACCGCTTGAAAGTTATCATACAACTTAGGTCTTGCCGGTCAAGGCCACGCGTGGCGTTTTCCTCAGGCGCCGGAGCGGCTTCCGGTTGACCGCAAGCCGCTCTAGCCGTTCCGTCCCTTGCCGCGCCCCATGGCGCTCAGCATGGAATGGCGGGTCAGGCTTTCCTGCATATGGTGGCGGGAGGCGTCGCGGGCGCGTTGCGGGTCCATGCGGACGATGGCTTCCAGAATGGCTTCATGCTCGCCATGGACCTTGGCGGCATAGGACTGGTGCGCCTCGGCCGGCTGATCGCGCAGATAAAGACTGCGGGGCGGCACCAGGCGCAGGCCCAGGAATTCCACGAATCGGGTGTAATATTCATTCTGCGTGGCGCGCGCGATGGCCATATGGAAGGCGGTATCGGCCTTGGCGGCCGCCACGGGGTCGCCTTGCTGATCCTGCATCACCTGCAAGGCGTCCTGGATGGCACCGATATCGGCGGTGGTGCGACGGGATGCGGCCAATCCCGCCATCTCCGTCTCCACGCCCAGCCGCATCTCCAGCAGCTTCACGATGTCGGCCAGCTCGTTCAACTCGTCACGGGTGATCTGGAAGGCGCGGTATTCGGCCGTGTCGGCGACGAACATGCCGGAGCCCTGACGCGACACCGCCAGGCCCTGGGCCGTCAGCCGTGCCACCGCCTCGCGCACCACCGTGCGGCTGACATTCTCGGCCTCCGCGATCTCCTTCTGGGTGGGCAGCCGTGATCCGGGAGCCAGGTCGCCTGACCGGATCTTGGCCTCCAGCTTCACGAACAGCTCATCGGTCAGGGAGATGCTGCGCACCGCATCCTCACTCCCGTCCGTTGGCCGAGCCACAGCAACCCTACTTGTCATATCAGTCTCCACCAGCTATCCCTATTCTAACACCGACCGCAACAATGGTCGACCCGGTGTAATACCGGATAATGGGAGGTCGTCATATGTATTGGAACGGACGCGCCCTGATCGGGGCCGTGGCCCTGACCATGCTGGTTCCCGTCACCACATTGGCGCAGGAAAAAAGCCAGACTGTGCCACTGACCGCGCCGGCCGACCAGAGCCCGCGTGCGGCGGTAACCCTGGCCGACTACCGATATGACGACCTGATGTGGGAGAATGACAGAACCGCCCACCGCATCTATGGCCACGCGCTGGAGGTGGCGGAACCGCCATCCGGGTCCGGTATCGACAGCTGGGGCAAGAAGGTGGTCTGGCCCTATATGGACCGGCAGTTGCGCACCAGGGATTATCACAGTGACCTGGGCGAAGGGCTGGATTTCTATAATGTCGGCCAGGGGCGAGGCGCCGGTGGCCTGGGCATCTGGCATGACAACAAGCTGTGGACCTCGCGCAATTACCGGACCTATCGCATCCTGAAGAACGGCCCGGACGCCGCCGATTTCGAAGTCGATTACGCGCCCTGGCCTGTGGATGTGACGCGCAAGGCCTGGGAAACGCGGCGTTTCACCTTGCCCCTGGGCACGCATTTCACCCGCATGGTTTCCACCATCGCGTCCGACAGTGCCGACCCGCTGATCGTCGGCGTCGGTATCGGCAAGAAGACCACGGGTAATGGCGGTGACCTGACGGTGGACCGGGAAAAGGGCCTGATCTCATGGTGGGGGCCCGATGATCCGGCCCGCGGCCGTATGGCCGTGGCCCTGCGCGTCGATCCTGCCATGATCGCCGACATCCGTCAGGATGCCGACAACCACCTGGTCCTGCTGCGCGTCACGCCCGGCAAGCCGTTTGTCTATTATTCCGGATCGGCCTGGAGCCGGGGGCAGGGCGGGTTCAAGGACCGCGCTGCCTGGGACGCCCATGTCCGGCAGGAGCCGGTGGATTTTACCGTCCCGGCGCGCTGAGCACCGGCATCACACCCGATTTATTGTAAGACAACTACTTCTTCTATCCTCGAACCAGCCGGGAAGATGCAAGCGTTGCCTTCAGGTAACAGGTCTTCGACCCCATCAAAGTTGTCATACGAATTTGTTGACAGCTGGTCAGGCCAGCCGCATCATACCGTCATCGACCTCCTGGACCCGGCGCCGAAGCGCCGGCACCCCAGGTCGGGCGGTCAAAGATCATCCAAAGAAAAGACGGCACCACTTCACGCCAGAACGGAAGGGTGCCGCGCCACATGGGAGGGACAGGAAATGGCCAATCGGGCTCGAGGTGCATCCATTTTTGCGGGCGGTGTGTCGCTCGCGGCGCTGGCGGTGATGCCGGCCCTGGCGCAGAACGCCAGCAACGCCAATAACGAGGTGCCGATCCTGGAGGAGATCATCGTCACCTCCATCCGCGCCTCGCTGGAACAAGCGGCGGACATCAAGCGCGATGCCCCGCAGATCATGGACGTGATCACCGCCACCGATGTGGGCAAACTGCCGGACAGCAATGTCGCCGAAGCCCTGCAGCGCGTCACCGGCGTGCAGATCACCCGCGTGTTCGGCGAAGGCCAGTCGGTGTCGGTGCGCGGCCTGCAGCAGGTGCGCGTGGAAGTGGATGGCCGCACCCTGCTGGGCTGGTCAGCGCGCCTGTCGCCGCCGGAAAATGACCAGCTGGGCCGCTCCTCGGGTCTGGATTCGGTGCCTTCCAGCCTGTTCGGCAAGCTGGCCGTCTATAAGACGCCGCTGGCCAGCCAGGCCGAAGGCGGGCTGGGCGGTACGGTCAACCTGAGCACGCCCAAGCCCTTGAGCTTCAAGGAGCCGACCTTCTCCTTCCAGACCCAGGGCGTCTATTCCCAGGTCAGCGACAAGATCGAGCCGGCCTTCACCGGCTTCGGCACGACGAAATTCGCCGAGGGCCGCATCGGCGTGATGCTGGCCGGCGAATATCAGAAGCGCACCTCGACCACCCAGGCATTCGAGCGCAACAATTTCGTGAACCGCACCTATACGGGCGCCAATGCGGGCGTGAACCAGACGCCAGTCCTGCTGCAATATGAAAGTTTCGTGGTCGACCGGTCGCGCACCGGCCTGAACGGCGCCATCCAGTTCGAGGCGACGCCGGAGCTGACCATCACCGCCGACGCGCTCTATTCCAAGCTGGTCACCGGCCGTCACCAGGATTTCTTCGCCTTCCGCCTGCCCACCGGGGCCAATCCGGTTGCCAACCGGGTGACGGATGACGGCATGGTCGTGGCCGGCACCGCCAACGGCACCGTCACCACCGCCGGCCAGATCCGTAACGAACCCACCGAGAGCTTCCTCTATGGTCTGAACGGCAAGTACGAGGATGATGGCTTGACGGTGGAGGCCGACGGTTATTACAGCAAGGGCACGATCGACCAGACCATCCAGATCATCACGTTGCAGGCCACCGCGCCTGTGCCCGGCACCTTCGATTTCCGCGACAATACCGTGCCGTCGCTGGCGCTTGGCGGCACCTTCAACCCCACCAACTATGCCTCCTACAACCCGGCCGGCAATGGTGTGCGGTCCAACCGGCTGCTGGGCACGCTGGAGGAATGGACGGGCAAGCTGGATGTCAGTTACGAGCTGGACAGCGGCATCAAGATTTCCGGCGGTGCGCGCTATACCGACCTGGGGGCCCGGTCCAACGCCTATCGCAGTCAGGTGACCCCGACCCGCGCGGAGATCGAGCCCTATCTGAAGGTGATCGATGCCAGCGAATTCCTGAAGGACATTCCCGGCAATTTCCCGCGCAGCTTCCTCAGCACCGCGCCCACCTATGATTATGTGTTCACGCGCGCCCAGGCGGCCGAACCCAACCGCAATCCGGACGACCGCTCCACCCTGCTGCCTAATTCCCAGCGCGACTATACATTCAGCGAGAAGACCCTGGCCGGCTATCTGATGGTGTCGGGGGAGGGCGAGATCGGGGAGATCCCGTTCCGTGCCAATGCCGGCGTGCGCGTGGCCCGTACCCGGCTGACCATGGACACGTTCCTGAATGTCGGCACTGTCAGCACGGCGGTGCAGGACAAGAATTCCTATACCAACGTCCTGCCCAGCGCGAATATCGCCTTCAATGTCACCGACGACTTCCTGATCCGCCTGTCCGCCTCGCAGACCATGCAGCGCGCCTCGATCGCCGATCTGGCGCCGTCGACCTTCTTCAATGCCGCCAACCTGTCGGTCACCGGCGGCAATGCCGATCTGAAGCCGCCGGTCTCCACCCAGGGCGATATCAGCTTCGAATATTACACAGGAAAAGCCTCGCTAATCTCCGGTGCCATCTTCTACAAGGACGTGGATGATTTCATCGCCAGCTTCGTGACCACGGCCGTGGATACCAACCTGGACCCGCAGGGCCGTGAGCTGACCTTCTCCCGCCCGGAAAACCTGGCCAGTGCCAAGATCAAGGGGTTCGAGGTCGGCATCCAGCAGTTCCTGGACTTCCTGCCGCAGCCGTTCGACGGGTTCGGCTTCATCGCCAACTATACCTATTCGGACAGCGAGGATAATGCCGGCTTCCCCTTGGTCGCCGTGTCGAAGAACAGCTACAACCTGATCGGCCTGTACGAGAAGGGGCCGTTCTCCGCCCGCGTCGCCTATAATTACCGGGACGAGGCGGTGTTCGAATTCTCCGAAGGAAGGCCCAGCTTCATCGGCGCCCGTTCGCAACTGGACGCGCAGGTGGGGTATGAGATCACCAAGGGCATCTCGGTGTCGTTGCAGGCCCAGAACCTGCTGCCCAAGAAGTCGGCGACCTCGGAATACAGCAACTTCAACGAGACGGCCTTGAACAGCTACGCCCTGTCCGAACGCCGCTTCTCCGCAGGTTTGCGGGCGAAGTTCTGAGGATGGTGAAGCGGGGTGGCCTCCGGCTGCCCCGTCGTTCCAGGGAGTGAATGATATGAAGCATGCCAACCACCTCTGGCTGGCCCTGGCCCTGTCCACGACCGCCCTGACGGCCGGTGCGGCCGACATGCCCAAGATTCTCACCGAAAAGGCGACAAGGGCAGCCACCCCGCTGCCCGACTATTCCTATGCCGGGTACGGCTTCGGGCTGGCCGCGATCCCGGAGGATACCGGCAGCATCGTCAATGTCACCGACCATGGCGTGATCCCCGATGATGGTCTGGACGATACCAAGGCCGTGCTGCGCGCCATGGAGGCCGCCAACAAGGTGCAGGGCAAGGTCACCCTGCGCTTTCCCAAGGGCCGTACCCAGATTACCGAGGTTCTGCGCATCACCCGCAGCGACATTGTCCTGGACGGGGCCGGCGACGGGCCGGGCGGCAGCGAACTGTTCTTCCCCCGGCCGCTGAAGCTGATCGACAACAGCCATGATTTCGATGAGCTGCGCCAGTATCTGGTGCGGGAGAAGAAGTACGAGGTGCAGCCGGAGCACAATATCAACTACCTGTTCTCCGAATATAGCTGGGGCGGCGGCATGATCTTTGTGGGTCCGGACCGGACCCGCCCCGCTTCCTATGACCCGGCCCTGGATAAGCGCGACCCGATCCTCGCCAGGGGCATTTCCGGCAAGCAGTTCGACCGCACCCTGACCATCGACGACACGTCCCGCCTGAAGGTGGGCGATGTACTGCGTGTGGAATGGTTCCCGGTGGATGGCAAGGACAGCCAGATCCTGAAATCGCTCTATGGCGATACCGACCTGCCCATCGGGTCACATCACTGGACCTCGCCCGACCGGGCCGTGGTGGTGCAATCCACCCGTGTCACGGCGATCAAGGGCAAGAAGGTCACCCTGGGCGATCCGCTGCTGCATGATGTGCGGGCGGATCAGCCGGCGCTGCTGACCCACTGGCCGCATCTGACCCAGGTCGGCATCCAGAATCTGCGCCTGCAATTCCCGGAAAGCCCGTCCTTCGGCCACCATCTGGAGCAGGGCTATAACGGCATCTACATGACCGGCGTGTTCGACGGCTGGATCAGGCACCTGACCATCGACAAGTCGGACAGCGGCATCCTGACCGACAATGCCGGCAACCTGACCATCGCCGACATCACCACCAGCGGCGAACGCCGGGCGCATTATTCCGTCCATGTCGGGGCGGCGCATAATGTGCTGGTCAAGGATCTGAGGGTGGAAAACCCGGTCATCCATCCGCTGTCGGTCAATACCCGCTCCACCCGAGCCGTGTTCCTGCGGTCGCAGGTGAAGCGGGACGCGGTGATCGATCAGCATAGCGGGTCCAATCACCAGAACCTGTTCGACCAGATCACCATGTGGGTTGACCCGGCGCAGAAGAAGGGGGAATGGCAATATCGGCTGTGGGTGGGGGGCGGCGCCTCCTACTGGAAGCCGGGCCACGGGCTTTACAACACGGTGTGGAATGCCCGGCTGGTCATGCCCGATGCCGTGCCCGCCGATGCCACCGTTGCGGTGACCAGCGGATTGGAAGGGCCAGGGGAGCGGGTGGTGGGCCTGCATGCCAACCGCCCGCTCATCGTGCGCTACAACCCCGCCCCCTATGTGGAGGCGACGGGACAGGCGGTGGAGGCGGCACCCTCCCTTTATGAATACCAGCTGGCGAAGCGGCGCTAGGGCCATGCGGCGGCGGGATTTCTGCCTGGGCACCGCCTTGGCCCTGTCGGTGGCGGGAAAGGTCGGTGCCGCCCGGCCCGCCGGGTTTGATCTGACGGGCATCGAGCGGACAAGGGTACTTGCCGCCGCAAGGCGCTATCTGGCCGCCGCCCCAATCACCGTCACCGACCTTCCCGCCCCGCGCAGTCCCGGCAGCCCGCATGATTATTATTCGGAAGCCGATTACTGGTGGCCGGACCCGGCCAATCCCGCCGGCCCCTATATCCGCCGCGACGGCTATTCCAATCCCGACAAGTCCACCGCCCATCGCGAGGCGCTGATCCGGCTGTCCGTCCAGCTGCCAACCCTGGCGGCGGCCTATCGGCTGACCGGCGACGTCACCTATGCCGAACAGGCCGAATGCCACTTGCGCGCCTGGTTCGTGGCACCGGCGACGCGGATGAACCCGCATCTGAACCATGCCCAGGCGGTGATCGGCGTCAATACGGGCCGCGGCATCGGCATCATCGACACGCTGCATCTGGTGGAGGTGGCGCGCGCCATCGCCATCCTGCGACGCGCACGAGCGGGAGAGATGGTCTATGCCCCGACCGTGGCGTGGTTCGATGCCTATCTGACCTGGATGACCCTGTCGGCCAACGGCATCGACGAACGCGACCAGAAGAACAACCATGGCACCTGCTGGGCCCTGCAGGTCGCGGAGTTTGCGCGGCTGGCCGACCGGCCGGCAGAGATGGAACAGGCCAGGGCGCGGATCAAGGAGCTGGTACCCGGCCAGATCGCGGCAGACGGGTCGCAGCCGCTGGAACTGGCGCGCACCAAGCCCTATGCCTATTGCCTGTTCAATCTGGATGTCCTGGGGACTTGCGCCCATATCCTGTCGGTGCCGGGCGATGACCTGTGGCGCTACAAAGGCGGGCAGGGTGGTTCCATCGCCGATGCCCTGTCCTGGATGGTGCCCTTCATTGCCGACAAGTCGGCATGGCCCAAGCCGCCGGATGTGGAGGCCTGGACCGACTGGCCCGTGCGCCAGCCCAGCCTGCTGTTCGGGGCGCTGGCGCTGGGGCGGCCGGACTACCTGGATCTTTGGGGACGGCTCGATCCCGACCCGACGGATGCGGAGATCATCCGCAACTACCCGCTGCGCCAGCCACTGCTGTGGTTCGGCGGATAGGCGTGATCGACGGCAGGGGGCGCCGCCCTGCCATGAATGTTTCACCGTTGACAAGTCCGGCAACTTGTCAAAAATTGGTCAAGCCAATTTATCTCGTATCGGCAGGGATCATGTTGAAGATCAAGAATGCCCGTGTGATCGTGACGTCGCCGGGCCGCAATTTTGTGACGTTGAAGATCGAAACGCAGGACGGGCTGACCGGCCTGGGCGATGCGACCCTGAACGGGCGCGAACTGTCCGTCGTCTCCTATCTGAGCGAACATGTTATCCCCTGCCTGATCGGCCGCGATGCCCACCAGATCGAGGATATCTGGCAGTATCTGTACAAGGGTGCCTATTGGCGCCGGGGGCCCGTCACCATGTCGGCCATCGCCGCGGTCGATATGGCCTTGTGGGATATCAAGGCCAAGGCGGCGGGCATGCCGCTCTATCAATTGTTGGGCGGGGCCAGCCGCAAGGGCGTGATGGTCTATGGCCACGCCAATGGCGAGAATGTCGAGCAGACGCTTGAAGAGGCGCAGAAATACAAGGCGATGGGCTATAAGGCCATCCGCCTGCAGTCCGGTGTGCCGGGCCTGGCCAGCACCTATGGCGTGTCCAAGGACAAGATGTTCTATGAGCCGGCGGACAATGACCTGCCGACCGAGAATATCTGGTCCACGCCGCAATATATGACTTCGGTGCCCAAGCTGTTCCAGGCGGCGCGCGATGCGCTGGGCTGGGACGTGCATCTGCTGCACGATGTCCATCACCGCCTGACCCCGATCGAGGCCGGGCGTCTGGGCCGTGACCTGGAACCCTATCGCCTGTTCTGGCTGGAGGATGCCACCCCGGCCGAGAATCAGGAGGCGTTCCGCCTGATCCGTCAGCACACGACCACGCCGCTGGCCGTGGGCGAGATCTTCAACACGATCTGGGACGCCAAGGATCTGATCCAGAACCAGTTGATCGATTATATCCGCGCCACGGTGGTACATGCCGGCGGCATCACCCATCTGCGCCGCATTGCCAGCTTCGCCGACCTGTACCAGGTGAAGACCGGTTGCCATGGCGCCACCGACCTGTCGCCGGTCTGCATGGCCGCTGCCCTGCATTTTGGCCTGTCGGTGCCGAATTTCGGGGTGCAGGAATATATGCGCCACACGGCGGAAACTGACGCCGTCTTCCCTCATGCCTACCGCTTCGCCGATGGCTACATGCATCCGGGCGAGGCGCCGGGCCTGGGCGTCGATATCGATGAAGGGATGGCGGAGAAGTACCCTTACAGCCGCGCCTACCTGCCGGTGAACCGCCTGCAGGATGGCACCATGTTCAACTGGTAAGACCTGTTCGTCACCAGTTTACCCTCTCCTTCCCTGGCCGGCCCGACATCCCAGATGTCCGGGCCGGTTTTTTTATGGTCAAATTGGCCCCCGTCGGCCCATCCCGATCGCCGCCATCGTCCCATTTTTTCCTCTTCAAAACGGACTGCGCCAAGATTATATCCCATATAATCAATTTCATTCCCATAATTTGGATTGACATGGTCTGGACTCTTGTCAAAAGTGGCCTGACCAAACAAGAACCCCTGGGGGAGACATGTCCAAGTTTCGTTTCGGGCTGACGCTGACTGCGTCCGCCATGGCCCTGGCATGCGGTGCCGTTGCCGCCCAGCAGGCGCCTGCCACCAACGTCCAGGAAGAGTTCATCCTGGAAGAAATCGTGGTCACCGCGCAGAAGCGCACGGAAAACCTTCAGGATGTGCCGCTGGCCGTCACCGCCATCACCGGCGACGCCCTGGCCCGAGCCGGCGTGGACAGTTTTTCCGACCTGACCAAGGTGGTGCCGTCGCTGACCTTCACGCCGGGCGACCAGCCGGCCAACAGCTCCATCATCCTGCGCGGCATCGGCACCTTCGCCTTCTCCATCGGGGTGGAGCCCAGCGTGGCCGTCGTGATTGACGATGTGCCCCTGGCCTTTCAGGCCCAGGCCTTCACCGACCTGATCGATCTGGACCGGGTGGAAGTGCTGCGCGGGCCCCAGAGCACACTGTTCGGCAAGGCGGCGTCCGCCGGCCTGGTGAATGTCACCACGTCCGCGCCGACCGACACGTTCACGGCCAAGGCCGACCTGCGCATCGCCACCAAGGATGAACAGCGGGCCGCCTTCTCCGTCTCCGGCCCGATTTCCGAGACGCTGGGCTTCCGCCTGTCGGCTGATGCCAGCCATTTCGGCGGTCTGGTCACCAACCTGCAAACGGGTGAGAAGATCAATGGCCGCAAGGAAAAGGGGGTGCGCGGCAAGCTGCAATGGACGCCGACCGAGGCGCTGGACGTCACTTTCAATGCGCGCTATCGCAAGACGGATGCCGATTGCTGTGTGGGCGTGTTGCAGAAGCTGGACCCGGCGGCCAATTTCTACAACCTGCCCGCCTTCCCGCAATCCACCGTGCTGGCCGGCATCACGCCCGGCAAGGACAATCTGAACATCCGCCTGGATGAAGAGGTGCGGTCCGACACCAAGGACCGGGGCGGTTCCGTCCGGGTCGCCTATGATTTCGAGGATGTGACGCTGATGTCGATCAGCTCCTTCACGAAATTCGACCTCAGCGACGCGCAGGACCTGGACGGTACGGCCGCCAATTTCAATCCCGTGGTCAATCCCGGCGCCCCGGCCGGCGGTCGCGTGAATTATGGGCGTTTCGAGGCGGAAAGCTGGACGCAGGAATTGCGTCTGGTGTCCACCGGCGATGGCCCGTTCAGCTATGTCGGTGGCCTGTTCTTCGCCGATACCGACCTGTCGCGCGTGTATTACCGTGGTCCCACCATCGGCCGCTCCAACTGGGACGCCACCGCCGGCAACACCAACTATGCCGCCTTCGCCCAGGGCAACTGGGAGTTCGTGGAGGGCACCAGCCTGATTACCGGCCTGCGCCTGACCCATGAGAAGGTGGAATATAAATTTGCCAACCTGCTGAACGGCGCCCGCTTCGCCGGCGATGCCGATGATGACGCCGTCACCGGCAAGATCGGCCTGGAGCACCATATCAATGACGATGTGATGCTGTTCGGCTTCTATGCCCGCGGCTACAAGGGCCAGACCTTCGACCTGACCAGCAGCTTCAATGCCGCCATCGCGGCGCGCGGCGCCATCAAGCCGGAGACGTCGGACGATTTCGAGGCCGGTGTGCGCTCCACCCTGCTGGACCGCCGCCTGATCCTGAACGCCACCCTGTTCCACACCACCTATGACAATTTCCAGGCACAGGAGTCGGAGCCGACGCTGGCCGGCGCCTTCATCCTGTCGAATGTCGGTTCGGTGCGCACCCGCGGCGTGGAGCTGGAGACGACGGCCCGCATCGGCCGCGACCTGGATCTGACCGGTGGCATCTCCTATATCGAAGCCGAGGTAAAGGATTACGCCCGTGCCCAGTGCTATCCAGGGCAAACGGCGGCCCTGGGCTGCGTGGGCGGGGTGCAGAATCTGGCGGGCGCACCGTTGAACAACGCCCCGCGCTGGCGCTTCAACCTGCGCGGCGACTACAATATCGACCTGGCCGACAGCTTGCCAGTGGATGGCATCATCTCCGCCTCCTACAGCTGGCAGAGCAAGGTCAATTTCTCCCTGTCGCAGGACCCGGTCATGCAGCAGGGCGCCTACGGCATCGCCAACTTGCAGGTTGGTCTGCGGGAGAGCGAGGATGACCTCTATCGCGTCACCTTCTTCGTGAACAATCTGTTCGACCGTCAATATGCCTCTGGTCTGGCCAATTCCCAGAATTATTATGGCGGCCGACTGGCGGTAAACCGGCAGACGCCGCGCGATTATGAGCGCTATTACGGCGTGCGCCTGCAGCTGAGCTATTGATCATGCCGGCGGGGCCGCCCTGGTGACGGGGCGGCCTTTCTTGCCTTTGTGTTTGGGGAAGGAAAACGAAGAATGAAGCGCGTCTTGGCAGTCCTCCTGATCTCCACCGCCCTGGCCGGCTGCGCGCCCACACCCCGCCTGTCGGCACCCGCCGCCGATGGCCGTGTCGTCACGGCGCTGGCATCTGGCTGGCGCTTCCATTTGGGTGATGCGCCGGGCGCCATCGATCCGGCTTTCGATGACAGCGCCTGGCAAAGCGTCTCCGTTCCCCATAACTGGAACCGCATGGGCGGATCGGTCGAACGCGGCCCCACCTATCAGAATGTCTATGGTCCCGGCTGGTACCGCCTGAGCTTCGATGCGCCGGCCGCTGCCGATGACGGCAATCCCGTCTGGCTGGAATTTGACGGGGCCAGCATCAATGCCGATGTCTGGCTGAACGGCGTGCATCTGGGTCAGCACAAGGGCGCCTTCGCCCGCTTCCGCCTGGATGCGTCCAAGGCCGTGAAGCGCGGTGGCCGTAACGTCCTGACCGTGCGTGCCGATAA
The DNA here is from genome assembly GCF_058793615.1 of Niveispirillum sp. GW835-FHT14G11. Taxonomy (NCBI): domain Bacteria; kingdom Pseudomonadati; phylum Pseudomonadota; class Alphaproteobacteria; order Rhodospirillales; family Azospirillaceae; genus Niveispirillum; species Niveispirillum sp. GW835-FHT14G11. The sequence continues at coordinate 230,181 of NZ_JBXAFZ010000002.1, read as the reverse complement.
CAGCAAATCCAACGCGCCAAACTCGCCGACGCGCGAAGTGATCCCGATTTCCGGCGATTGGCCGATGTTCGGCGGTCTCTATCGTGACGTCTCCCTGCTGGTCACCGCCCCGGTGCATATCGAGCTTGGTGATTTCGGCGGGCCCGGCGTCTATGCCAATGTCCTGTTGGCCGACGCTACATCTGCCAGTATCAAGGTCCGCACCCTGCTGCGCCATGCCGGGGACAAGGGCGATGCAGCCATCACCGTCGCCGCCCGGGTGCTGGACGCCGAAGGGCGCGAGGTGGCCCGCGATGAGCAGAAGACCAGCCTGACGGCCGGGCAGGGGGCGGCGCAGGAACAGCGCCTGACCGTACCGACACCGCGCCTGTGGGACGGGGTCAAGGATCCCTATCTCTACACGCTGGAGGTCAGCCTGAAGGGGGCGGACGGCAAGGTATTGGACCGCGTGACCCAGCCGCTGGGCGTCCGCACCTTCCGCATCGATCCCGATCACGGCTTCTTCCTGAACGGTCGCCATGTGGACCTGCGGGGCGTGTCGCGCCATCAGGACCGGCCCGACACGGGCTGGGCCCTGACCCAGGCGCAGCGGCAACAGGATGTGGCGCTGATCCAGGAGTTGGGTGCCAACACCGTCCGTCTGGCCCATTACCAGCATGATCAGGAAACCTATTCCCTGATGGACCAGGCCGGCATGGTGGTCTGGGCGGAGGTGCCGCTGGTTGACCGGACCAGCCCGCCGGACCTTCAGGACACGACCCCGGCCCTGGCCGACAATGCCGAACAGCAGCTGAAAGAACTGATCCGCCAGAACTACAACCATCCCAGCATCGTCACCTGGTCCATCGGCAACGAGGTCAACCTGATCGCCGCCAAGGGCCTGACCGTGTCGAACGCCAAGCCGCTGCTGGACCGCCTGAACAAGGTGGCCAAGGCGGAAGATGCCGGCCGGCCGACGACGCTGGCCGATTGCTGCGGCTCCGTGCCCGCAGAGGCGCGGCCAGGCCTGGACACGGTGGCCGGCATCACCGACGTGATCGGCTATAACCGTTACTATGGCTGGTATTCGCCCGATGTCGGCGTGCTGCGCCGGGACCTGGAGCGGCTGCATGCGATGTACCCCAACCAAGCCATCTCCATCGCCGAATACGGGGCTGGCGGGGCGCTGACCCAGCATACGGACAATCCCAAGGGTGGACCCATCCACGCCTTCGGCCGTCCGCATCCGGAGGATTTCCAGTCCCATATCCTTGAGGAGAGCTGGAAACAGATCAAGCCGCTGCCCTTCATCTGGGCCAGCTGGGTCTGGAACATGTTCGATTTCTCCAACGATGCCCGCCTGGAAGGCGACCTGATCGATACCAACGACAAGGGTCTTGTCACGTTCGACCGCCAGGTGAAGAAGGACGCCTTCTATTTCTACAAGGCCAACTGGAACCCGGAGCCGATGGTCCATCTGACCGGCCGCCGGCATGACCAGCGCCCCTATCCGGTGATGTCGGTCAAGGCCTACAGCAATGCCACCTCGGCGCGCCTGTCGGTGGGGGCCAGGGATCTGGGCGAGGCAAAGTGTGTTACCGGCATCTGCTTCTGGCCCGCCGTGCCCCTGGTTCCCGGCGCCAATGAAGCGCTGGTGACGGCCAAGGTCGGCGACAAGGTGGTGACCGACAAGGTCACCTGGACTTTCGCCGGCGAGATCGGCACCTACCGCATTCGCGCCGGCAATCTGGTGGGGGCGGTGGACATGGCCGGCGCCCGCTGGGGCTCGGATGATTTCTTCACCGGCGGGGCCGGCAAGGACCGCGATCCGCCGGCGCCGGGGCGCGGCCGTCTGCCGCCGCCCCCCAAGCCGCTGGCCGGCACCGCGGACCAGACGGGGTACGAGGCCTATCGCGAAGGCACCTTCACCTATCGTCTGGCCGTGCCGGATGGCAGCTACCGCGTTACCGTGCACAGCTTCGAGCCCAATGCCGATGCCAAACCTGGCGCCCGTATCTTCGATGTGCTGGCCGAAGGCAAGGTGGGGCTGAAGGCGTTGGACCCGGTGAAGGCGGCGGGTGCCCCCTGGACGGCCGTCAAGCGCGACTTCGCCATTACCGTCCGCGATGGCCAGTTGGACCTGGCCTTCCGGCCAAAGGCAGGCAACGCCCTGGTCTCCGGCATCGAGGTGGTGCCGGTGACGTGAGGGCCGGCAAGGTCCCGACCGGTTGCGCCGGATGGGCGCGACCGGTCGGGGTGACTTTTCCAGCCCGTCTGCCGAAACGTCCTAGCACGTAGCGCCTACTTCTCCTGTCCTTGGCAAGCCGTTAGGGTGCGCCTGATAACGGCCTATACCGGCTTTCCAGGGGAAAAGATGGCTCTGGTCAAGAAATCGCAAGTCGATTTGAACCGCGCGCCTGTAAATGCGGACGCGGATATTGGCGTTTCAGCACTGACGGCCACCGAACTGGCGCGTCGTGACCGCAAGCGCGGGCATGCCCGCCGTCACAAGATTGCCCAGCGCGTGGCCAGCGCATCATCCGAAATGGCCGTCGGCATCACCGAAGGGGCGGCGGCCGCCCAGCAACTTGTCACAGCGATGGCGCAGATCGCGCAGGGCGGGCACCTGGCAGCAACGGCGGCGCAGCAATCGCTGGCTGCTGTCAGCCAGATGGCGATCCTGTTCACCCAGGCGCGGGAGAAAGCCAGCCTGTCGCAGCGCAAGGCGGAAAGCCTGCAGGCGCTGCTGGCCGACAGCGGCACGCAGGTGGCGGGCTCCATCGCCAGCATCAAGCTGAATGCCGACCAGCAGGCCGCCATGGCCGCCCGTATACGGGAATTGGAAGGACATGCCGCCGACATCGGCAAGGTGGTGGAAACGGTGGCCTATCTGGCCGATCAGACCAACATGCTGTCGCTGAATGCCGCGATCGAGGCGACGCGCGCCGGTGACACCGGAGCCGGCTTTGCGGTCATCGCCGACGAGGTCCGCATTCTGGCCGAAACCTCGGAGCGGAACGCCCAACGTGTGGGCGAGGTCGTAGCGCAGATTAGGGCGGAAGTGGCGTCGGTCACCGATGGCATCACGCTGGCGGCGGCCACCGCGCATCAGCAGGCCCAGGATGCCGCCATCGTCACCAGCCATCTGGAGCAGATTCGCCGCACCTTCACGCTGATCTCCGATGGGTCGCGGGCGATTTCCATTTCGTCGGAGGAGGCGGAACGGGCGGCGCGGGAGGTGCAACGCGCCGTGCAGCACGTGGCCACTGCCGCGGAGGAACAATCCGCCGCCACGGAGGAATCCATGCGCGGCCTCGCCGAACAGAGCCAGGCGCTGAGCCAGGCGGAGACGGCGTCGCAAGAGTTGGCAACCCTGACCGACAGCCTGCGCGGGGATGACACGACCGGCCGCGACGTGGAAGAGGTCGCCGCAATTTCAGAGGAATTGTCAGCCACGGTGCAGGAATTGTCCGGCTCGGCGGCGCAGATCATGACCGCCATCGCACAGATCAGCCGCGGCACCCACCAGCAGGCCAGCGCGTCGCAGGAATGCAGTGCCGCCCTGGCGCAACTGGAGCGCAATGCCCGCCAGGTGGAGGAGACGACCCGTACCGCCATCGCCCGCGGTACAGAAATGTCCACCGTGCTGGCCGAAAGCGATACCGCCATCCGCGGCCTGATCGCGGGCGTCGAGACGACCTTGGAAAGGGGCCGCGCCAGTGCCGCGCGGCTGGCCGCGCTGGAACGGCTGGGCCGGCAGATCGAGAAGATGGTGAATGCCATCAACACCGTGTCGGTACAAACCACGATGCTGGCCATTTCCGGTGCCGTGGAGGCGGCGCGGGCGGGGGAGGCGGGGCAGGGATTCGCTACCGTCGCGGCCGATATCCGCACCCTGGCCCGCGAGGGCGACAGCCATATCGAGGCTATCCGCGACACGGTGCGCGACATGCAGGACCAGATGCTGCTGGTCAGGCGCGACCTTGGGGCGCTGGATGCCGGTGTCGCGGCCGATGTCCTGCGCAATCAGGCCATCCTGCCCGTGCTGGCATCCATCGCGGCGGAAATCCAGTCCCTGCATGCCGATAATGAGGAGGTCAATCGCGGCGCCGGAATCATCTTGAAATCGGTATCGGATTGCTCACGCGGGATGGAGGATATTGCCACCGCCGCCGAGGAAGCCAGCCGAGCCACGTCGGAAGCCGCCGCCGCGGGGCGTCAGCAGGCACAGGGCGTGGAGGATCTGGCTGCCGCGGCGGAAGAGATCGCCTCACTGGCGGACGAGTTGCTCCGCACCGGGGAATAGGGATGCCGCCGGCCGTGGCCGCCTCCAGGATGACGATCGGCAACGGGGATGCGCTGTTTCTGTCCTTCGCCATCGGCGCCATGCGGCTGTCCCTGCCGCTCGCCCGCGTGCTCGAAGTGGTACCGATGCCTGCCCGCGTCTCCCCCTTGCCCCTGGCGCCCAGGGGTGTGCAGGGACTGGCGCATGTGCGGGGGCGGGTAGCGGCCATCCTGCATGCTCACCGCCTGCTGGACCTGCCGGACATGGGGCGATCGGTGCAGCGCCTGTTGCTGATCCAACAGGACGGCATGTTGCTGGGCCTGCCGGTGGACGCGGTGCATGGGCTTGCTCGCGACGGGGACGGGTTGACACTGTTGGATCTGGACGGGTTGCTGGACCGGGCCCTTTCCATCCCTGCCCGGCCGCCTTTGGGCGATCTGCGGGCCCGGTCGGGCCGGGTGGTGCCAGCGCTGCCGGTCCGACCGCGCCGAGCCCTGGTCAGTTTCGTGGTCGCCGGGCAGGAATATGCGCTGCCGGTGGCGGTGCTGCGCTGTACGGCATCGATGCCCGATCGCATCGTGCCCCTGCCGCATGCGCCGGCCCCGGTGTTGGGCATGGGCATCGTCGGCTCCCGCCTGCTGTCCCTGGTGGCGTTGCGCCCTTTGCTTGGCCTTCCGCCCCAAGGCGATGATGCAGGCAAGGTGCTGCTCGTCACCCATGGGGGGGGGCAGTTCGGGCTGGTCGTTGATCGGCTGCGCGCGCTGCTGCATGTCGAAGAGGCCGATATCGAGCCGGTGCCCCCCCTATTCAACGAAATGGGGCGGGAGGTGGAGGCCATATGCCGGCTGGAAGGCGGCAGGCGGCTGGTGTCCCTGCTGTCGCCCGCGCATCTGCTGGCCCGCGACGGGGTCGGCGCCGTGCTGGCGCAGACCACCGTGGAGGCGACGGCGGAAGCGACGTCACCGCGCGAACGACGGACGGCCCTGCTGTGCGTCCATGTGGCGGATGGCGAATATGCCATACCGTTGGACCATGTTTGTGCCGTGGCCCGACCCGGCCCCCTGACACCGGTACCGCAGGCACCCGGCATCCTGGCGGGTCTGAGCAATGCCGATGGCATACCGCTGCCCGTGATCGATCTGCGCCGCCGCCTGGGCCTGCCGGCCGACGCGGATGCTGCCCGCCACGTGATCATGGTGCAGGCCGACGGACGGCGGTTTGGCGTGCTGGTCGATCTGGCGGCGGGCCTGCGCATGCTACCCGACGATGCCATCGGTCCTGCACCATCCCTGTCGGCGGCACAGGCCCGGCTGGTCACCCGCATCGCCGATGATGGCAACGGCATGCTGGCAATCCTGGAGCCATCGCGTCTGGCTGAGACGGTGGGGGCATTGCCATGACCCGCCTGCTGATCGCCGATGACAGTGCCCTCATGCGCAAGCTTCTGTCTGGCATCTTCGCCGATGAGGGCGATTTTGAGATCGCAACTGCCCGCAACGGGGAGGAGATGCTGGAAATGGCCGCCAGCTTCAAGCCCGACGTGGCCACCCTGGATATCCATATGCCGGTCATGGACGGGCTGGAATGTCTCAGCCGGCTGATGCTGGAAAACCCGTGCCCGGTGGTCATGGTCTCCTCCCATACACGCGATGGCGCGGCGGCGACGCTGGATGCGCTGGCCCTGGGCGCCATTGATTATGTGGCCAAGCCGGACGGCGCCATGTCCCTGCATATCGACCAGTTGCGCCCGATCCTGGTGTCCAAGGTCCGCACGGCGGCCCGTGCGCGCCTGCGCCCGTCGCTGCGGCTTCGGGAGCGGGTGAACCTGCAGATGCGCCAGGCAGCGGAGCGGGTGGCGGCCGTCATGCCGCGTTCCCGGCCTGCCAACGGTCCGGCACAGGTGCCGCTGCCGCTGGCGGAGATGGGTGGGGAAGGGCTGGTCGTCATCGGCTCCTCCACCGGTGGCCCGCACGCGCTGGAGGCCATCCTGTCGGGCCTGCCGGCCACGTTCCCCCTGCCCGTGGTTGTGGCCCAGCATATGCCCAGCCAGTTCACGGCGATCTTTGCCGAACGGTTGGACCGGCTCTGCGCGCTGCGGGTGATGGAAGTGGCACAGCCCACCCTGCTGGACCCCGGCCGTGTCTATATCGCCCGCGGTGATGCCGATATGGTCATCGGCAGACGGGCGGCGGGTCTGATGGCCATTCCCGCCCCCGCGTCCCCCGACCATGTCTGGCACCCCAGCGTCGACCGGCTGGTGGAAAGTGCCATGCGTCATGTCATACCTGGACGCCTGCTGGGCGTGCTGGCCACTGGCATGGGCAATGACGGTGCCGCTGCCATGGCGGCCCTGTATGAGCAGGGGGGGCGTACGATCGCCGAAGCGGAGGAGACGGCCATCGTCTGGGGCATGCCGGGTGAACTGGTCCGGCGTGGTGGGGCGGGCATGGTGTTGCCCTTGCCGGAAATCGCGAGCGCGATTGTCAGGGAGGTCCAGGCCGATGCCGCTGATCAGGCGTGACGATACCTTGGCTGGAAACGGGCAGAACGGGCTGGGACCGTCGCTGGTGTCCACCGATCCCGAACAGCGCCGCCTGGCCGCCCGCGCGCTGGCTGGTCAGAGCGACGCGCTGTCGGTTCTGGCCGTGGCATTGACCGCTGAAAGCGTCCCTGCCGTGCGGGAAGCCCTGCTGGACGCCATTGCCAGCATCGGCAGTCGGCCGGCGGCGCTGATCCTGCTGCCGGCATTACGGTCGGAGGATGTGGGCCTGCGCAACGCTGCCCTGGTGGCGCTGCAGACCATGCCAGGGGTGCTGCCGGACCTGCTGCCAGTCCTCCTGACCGATCCGGACAGCGATGTCCGTGTCCTGGCGACGGAACTGGCGCGGGTGCTGCCGCCGCCTGTGGCCACGGATATCCTGTGCCGCATGCTGGCCACCGAAAGCCATGCCAATGCCTGTGGCGCCGCCCTGGACGTGCTGGCACAGGTGGGAACGGCGGATGCCCTGCCGATGCTGGAGGAGGTGGCCGGACGCTTTGCCGCCGACCCCTTCGTGGGTTTCGCGGCACGCACCGCCATCGCCCGGATCAGGGGATGAGGGCCGCCATGCCGCCAGCCCCGCCGGAAGACGGCCCTCCCGCCATCAGCGATGCGGAGTTTGACCGTTTCTGCGACTTCATCTATCGCCGCACAGGCATGAGCTTTGGCGAGAACCGGCGATATTTCGTCGATCGGCGCCTGCGTGACCGGATGCAGGTGACCGGCTATGTCAGCTTTCGCGACTATTTCGTCGTGGTCCTGTCCGATCCGCTGGAATATGAGCAACTGATCAGCAGCCTGACCATCAATGAGACCTATTTCTACCGCGAGGATCACCAGTTCCGGTGCCTGACGGAGGCCGTACTGCCGCGCGTGACGGCACGCAAGCGCCGGGGGGACACGATCCGTCTCTGGTCCCTGCCCTGCGCCACGGGGGAGGAACCCTATTCCATCGCCATCTGGCTGCTGGAGAACTGGCCCAGTGTCGATGACTGGCAGGTGGAGATCGTGGGATCGGACATCGACAACAAGGTCGTGAAGACGGCGATCGAGGGACTGTATCAATCCCGCTCGCTGATGCGGCTGCAGGATGACCTGACGGCGCGATATTTCCGCCGGGAAGCGGGCGGGCAGTTCCGCGTGATCCCCGACCTGCGCGACAGCATCCGCTTCACCCATGTCAATGTCATCGACAGGGGGCAGATGGCGGCCCATGGCCGGTTCGACATCATCTTCTGCCGCAACATGCTGATCTATTTCGACGAGAGATCACGACGGGAAGCCATCGGCAATCTGTATGACTGCCTGGAAGGCGACGGTTTCGTCTTTCTGGGCCATGCGGAATCGATGAGCCGGGTATCGTCGCTGTTCCAGGTGCGCCGCTTCGACGATGCCATCATCTACCAGAAGCCGGCGGAGGGGGCCCATGGCTGAGAAAGCGTTGCCCTTCCTGCGTCAACCGGGGGCCGACCGTCATGTGCTGATCGTCGATGATGGCAGCCTGATCCGTCTTTATTACCGCGGTATCCTGGAGGATGCGGGCTTTATCGTGACGGAGGCCATCAACGGCATCGAGGCGATGGAGAAGGTGCTGTCCGCCCGCTTCGATCTGCTGATCGTGGACATCAACATGCCGCACATGGATGGGCTGGCCTTCCTGCGTGCGCTGAGGGCCACGCAGGCCGTCGCATCGCTGCCGGTGCTGATCGCCAGTACCGAGGCCGGACCCCAGGACCGGGCCGCCGCACGGGCCGCCGGTGCCAACCATTATCTGACCAAGCCTGTGAGGGACGCGGATCTGCGCCTGTTCGCGGCCCTGCTGACGGGGGCGCCGACATGAATACGTTGCTCGACCAGTTCATGATCGAAGGTCGCGCCCTGGTGCAGGAGGCTGGCGACGCACTGCTTTCCCTGGGTGGGGGTGGCGATGATCGTGATGCCATTGGTGCCATTTTTCGCGCCTTCCACACGCTGAAGGGATCGTCGGGCCTGTTCGACGCTCCGGCAATGACCCGTGTCCTGCATGAGGCGGAGGAATTGCTGGCCCCGCTGGATGCACGCGCAGTGACGACCGATCCCGCCCTGGTCAATCTGCTGTTGACCTGCCTGGACCAGGTGGGCGCCTGGCTGGACCTGCTGGAACGCGATGGCGTTTTGCCTTCATCGGCCGACGCCACGGCCGATGCCCTGGTGCGCCAGATCGGCAACCGGCAGGGCACGCAGACCCAGCCGGTTCCGGCTCTGGCCGATCTCGATGGTTTGCTGGACCTGATGGACGGGGGGAAGCGGCTGGCGGCCCTGGCCATGCATCGGGCGAACCCCGGCAGCACGATCCACCTCGTCTCATATACGCCCCGGCCGGGCTGCTTCTTCAACGGCGAGGACCCCCTGTCCCTGCTGCGCGACCTGCCAGGACTGGCGGCGCTGCATGTCGGGCTGGCAGAGACGGGGCCGTTGGACGGGTTCGATCCCTTCACCTGTTCCATGTCCTTTACGGCGCTGGTCGTGGGCGATGATCCCCGCCGGGGAGCCTTCCGCCTGGCGGGAGACCAGATGCGGGTGGCCGTACTGCCCGCCGCGGCGTTAGAGCCCAGGGACGCGGTGGCGGTGGCCACCGCCAAGCTGCTGGCCGAACAGGTGGCCATGCTGGGTGTCGCGGACGTTCCGACGGCGGAAATGGCGGGCCGGATCGCGGCGGCCGCCACGGTGGCCGCCAATGTACTGTTGTATCAAGGGCGTGAGGACGCGGCGCAGAAGGTGGCGGCCGCCGGCCGGACCGCGACCGTCACCCGCGACCCCACCCCGCTGTTATACGCGCTGACCCAACCCGAAGCGGCGGTGGAGCCCGGCCCCGTCCCGACCGTATCCGCGCCGGGCCCGGCGCGCCTGCTCCGCGTGGCGGAAGACCGCATCGACCGGCTGGTGCGGCTATCCGGACAGCTGGGGCTGGTGAAGAACCGGCTCGGCTGGCTGGCGCGCGAACGCGGGGAGGACCGGGAACTGCACCAGCTGGGCTCCAGCCTGGAGCGTCTGACGCGCGAATTGGAAGCTGCCGTCCTGCATATCAGCATGATGCCGGTGGGCGATGTGTTCCAACGCTTCCCCCGGCTGGTCCATGATCTGTCGGCCCGGCTGGGCAAGCCCGCCCGGCTGGTGCTGGACGGGACCAGGACGGAGGCCGAAAAGGCGGTGGTTGAGCTATTGTCCGAGCCGCTGCTGCATCTGGTCCGCAATGCCCTGGACCATGGCATCGAGGCGACGACGACACGGGTCGCGGCAGGCAAGCCGGAGACGGCGACCATCACGCTCCGCGCCCTGCAGCATTCCGGCCGCTTGCTGGTCGAGGTGACGGACGATGGATGCGGCATCGACACCGATGCCGTCCGCCGCCGCGCCGTGTTGCGTGGCCTGCTGAGCGAGACTGCCGCGGCTTCCCTGTCGGAGGATGAGGCCCTGTTGCTGGTCTTCGCGCCGGGCCTGTCCACGGCGGCGTCGCTGTCCGACCTGTCGGGCCGCGGGGTGGGCATGGATGCCGTCCGCGCCTCAGTGGAAAAGGCCGGCGGTGGCGTGGCGCTGCGCAGCACACCGGGGCAGGGCACGACCGTCACCCTGTCGCTGCCGCTCAGCCTGTCGTCCCTGCGTCTGCTGACGGTGGACGTGTCGGGACAGCGGCTGGGCGTGCCCATGGATATGGTGGCGGAAAACATCCGCCTGCCGCGCGACCGTGTATCGCGGATGCGTGACCGGGACATGTTCTCCTGGCGCGACCGCGTGGTGCCGCTGGTATCGCTGGCCAGACTGCTTGGCCTGACTCTGCCGCCCGCCGGCCCCGATGCCCGCGTGCTGCTGGTGGAGATCGACGGCAACATGGTGGGCGTGGAGGTGGACGGCGTCGGACAGCGCATGGATGCCGTGCTGCGGCCCATGGATGGCATGCTGGCCGGGCTTTCCTGCTACCTGGGCACGGTACTGTTGGGCGATGGGTCGGTGATGCTGGTGCTCGACCTTCGGGGGATCGTGCGATGAGCGTGGAATATTCCGATGGAACCATCCGCCTTCTCAAGGATTGTACATTGGAGGAAGCCGAAATGCTTCTCCAGTTGCTGCTGGACCATCCGGGGGCGGCCGTCGACTGGTCGGACTGCACCGGGATGCACAGCGCGGTGCTGCAAACATTGCTGGCGGGCCGGCGGCCGATGGTCGGTGAACCGGCCGACGATTTCCTGCGACAATGGATAGCACCGGCACTGGTGAAACAGGTATGACCAGGGCAGCGAATTGTGAGGAACCAGGGGGTCATTCGGGCTGGGGAAGGGAATGGATATGGTGCGCAAGGTACTGATCATCGATGACAGCAAGCTGGCACGCATGCTGGTGACCGGCATGCTGGGACGGGTGCAGCCGGATTGGAGCGTGGTGGAAGCCGCCAGTGCCAGCGATGCACTGGCCCTGCTGGCCGACGGCGGGATCGACATCGCGCTGGTCGATTTCAACATGCCGGACATGGACGGGCTGGCCCTGTTGACGGCATTGCGTCAGGCGCATCCGACCATGCCTGCGGCCATCATTTCCGCCAACGCCCAGGAGGGGATCGTGTCCCGCACCCATGCACTGGACGCCGCCTTCATCGAAAAGCCGTTGAAGGAGGATACGCTGCGGCCCTTCCTGACCGGGGCGGACCTGAAACTGAGGCGGGCCCGCCCATGAGTGTGCTTTTTTCCGAACTGAACGAGATAGAACGTGATGCATTGACGGAGATCGTCAATGTCGGGGTCGGGCGGGCAGCGCACCGGCTGGCCGACATGGTCGGCGACGCGGTTCAGCTTTCCGTGCCGCGTGTCGAACTGTTGACGCGGGACATCGCCGCGGGCCTGCTGGACCAGCATGGCAGCACCGGGCTGGTCTCCGTGGGCCAGGATTTCCAGGGTGCCTTTTCCGGCCAAGCCCTGCTGCTGTTCCCGGAAACAAAGAGCCTGGAACTGGTCCGCGCCGTCGTGGGCGACGGCATGGCGCTTGATGAGATCATCGATCTGGAACAGGGGGCCCTGGCGGAGATCGGCAATATCATCCTGAATGGCTGCCTTGTCTGCATCGCCAACATGCTGCGCCTTGACCTCACCATGTCGCTGCCGCGCGTCATGCGCGGATCGGGCCGGCACATCCTGGCCGTGGGCGATGGCGAGGCGGAGCCGGCCCTGTTTCTGACCATCGAGTTCGGCATCGCATCGCGCAACATCAATGGTTACATTACCTTGCTTATGGACCTGCCGTCGTTGACCGTGCTGCGCGGATTGATCAATGACTTCATCAAGGCGATCGCGGAGGGGGTGAGCCGTTGAGCGCGCCGGATAAGGACATGGCGGGGATGATCGCCAACGCCCTGATCGACCGTGTCGGTGGCGGCCTCGTGCTGGTTGATCCCGGCCGCTGTGTCCGGCTGTGGAACCGCTGGATGGTTCAGGCTTCTTCCATGGCCGGCAGTGACCTGCTGGGCCGTTGCCTGTGGGACGCCTTCCCCGGCCTGCGCGAGACGCGCATGGGTATCGCTATCGATGAGGCGCTGACCACCGGTACATCCAGCTTCCTGACCCACAATCTCAACCCGCTGATGCTGCCGCTGCGCAAGGCGGACGGCCGCAACCTGCTGCACGATACGCGCGTCCAGCCCTTTGATATCGCGGGTGAGCGCTGGTGCTTCATCCAGGTCGATGACCAGACCGCCAATATCGAGCGCGAGCGGGCGCTGCGCGAGCGCGGCGAAGCACGTTACCGCGCCGTTGTGGACGCCGCACCGGAGGTCATCGTCACCACCGACAGTGCCGGCATCATCCAATGGATCAACGGTGCCGTCACCCGCCATTTCGGCCATGAACCGCAAGACGTGGTGGGCAAGCCCATATCCGTTCTGCTGGATGAGGGGGCTGCCGATCTCTGGCCGCGCGGCCAGAGCGGCAAGGCCGGCGAGGGCGGCATGTCGCTGGAGGTCAAGGGCCGGCGCAAGGATGGCAGCCTGTTCGACCTGGAAGTGTCCATTGGGCGCTGGCGCAGCGAACAGCGCCTGTTCCGCACCGGCATCCTGCGCGACGTGACCGAACGCAAGCGCATCGACGCTGAACTGCGCCACCTGAACGCCACGCTGGAAGCGCGGGTGGAAGAACGGACGGCCGAACTGCGTGCCGAGGCAGCGCAGCGCGCCCGCGTGGAGGAAACCCTGCTGCAAAGCCAGAAGATGGAGGCGGTGGGCCAGTTGACCGGCGGCATGGCGCATGATTTCAACAATCTGCTGCAGGCCTTGCAGGCCTGTTTGCAGATGGTGGGTCGCCGCACGGTCGGCATTCCGGAGGTGCGCCCGCTGCTGGATGCCGGTCATCAGGCCGTGGATCGCGGCGCCAACCTGGTGCGGCAGTTGATGAGTTTCGCGCGCAAGCAGGCATTGACCGCGGAAACCTTCGACGTGCGCGAGCGGCTTTTGGGCATGCGCGTCATTCTGGACCGCGCGCTGCGCGCCGATATCCGCCTGGAGATGGATATACGCGCCGATGCCTGGAACATCCTGGCCGATCCGACGCAGTTCGAACTGGCGGTACTGAATCTGGTGGTCAATGCCCGCGACGCCATCTCGGCTGACGGACTGGTGACCGTCACGGCACAGAACCGGACGCTGGACGGCAAGGGGCCCAAGGGCCTGCTCGGGGAGTTCGTGGAAATCTGCGTGTGCGACAATGGCTGCGGTATGCCGCCGGAGGTGGCGTCGCGCATCTTCGAACCGTTCTTCACCACCAAATCGGTGGGCAAGGGGACCGGCCTGGGGCTGGCCCAGGTCTATGGCTTCTGCGAGCAATCGGGTGGCACCGTGACGGTGGACAGCGCGCCGGGGGCGGGGTCGCGGATCAGCCTATGGCTGCCCCGATCCACGGTGCCGGTGGAGGAGGGAGCGGCGTCGGTGCCCTCCTCACCCCGCGGCGACGGTGCCGTCGTGCTGCTGGTGGAGGATGACCCCATCGTCCTGCCCGTGGTCAAGGCGGCACTGGAGGATCTGGATTACGTCGTCACCCACGCCGCCACGGGGGATGAGGCCTTGCGCCGCCTGCAAAGCGGGGAGCCGGTGGACATCCTGTTCACCGATCTGGTGATGCCCGGCCATACGAGTGGCATCGCGCTGGCCCGCCAGGCCCGCGCCCTGCGTCCCAACCTGCCCATCGTGCTGACCAGCGGATACAGCAACGAACTGTCACGGGAGAGCGAATTCCGCCTGCTGGCCAAGCCCTACCGGGTGGAGGATATCGCCGCCATGTTCCAGGCCGAACTGAAGCGCCGGTCCCCCGGTCAGCGCTGATAGAAGTCGCGGAACCAGGAGACGAAGTGCTGCAGGCCGGTGGCCAGATCGGTCACCGGCTCATATCCCAGGTCGCGGCGGCTGGTGTCGATGTCGGCGCAGGTGCTGGTCACGTCACCGGGCTGGAGGGGGCGGAAATTGATCTGCGCCTTGCAATCCAGCGCCGCTTCGATCAGGGCGATCATGTCGGTCAGCTTTTCCGGACGATGGTTGCCCAGGTTGTAGACCGCATGCCGCACGCCGTCAGCATCGGGCGGCGGTGGGCGCAGATGGGCGGCGCGGACGCCGGCGACGATATCGTCGATATAGGTGAAGTCGCGCCACATCTGCCCGTCATTGAACACGTCAATGGGCCGGCCCGCCAGGATGGCGTCGGTGAACAGATAGACCGCCATGTCCGGCCGGCCCCAGGGCCCATAGACCGTGAAGAAACGCAGGCCCACGGCGGGGATCTTGAACAGGTGGCTGTAGGTATAGGTGATCAGCTCGTCCGCCCGCTTGGTGGCGGCATAGAGCGAGATCGGCCGTTCCACCGCATGATCAACGGAGAACGGCGCCTGCTTATTGGCGCCATAGACGGAGGAGGAGGAGGCGTAGACGAAATTGCGCAAGGCCGGCAGGGCGCGGGCCAGTTCCAGCATCACCACCTGGCCCTGCAGGTTGGACTGCACATAGGCATAGGGGTTGATCAGCGAATAGCGCACGCCGGCCTGGGCCGCGAGATGGATGATCTCCGTGATATCCGGGTGCCGCCCGGTCACGAATTCCACCAGACCCGCATCGGCGATGTCACGGCGATGGAAGGTGAAGTTCGGATAGGCTTGCAACAGGCGCAGCCGCGCCTCCTTCAGGGCGACATCGTAATAATCATTGACGTTGTCGACGCCGACGACCGTCTCGCCATCCTCCAGCAGCGACCGCGCCACGGAGAAGCCGATGAAACCCGCCACGCCCGTTACCAGCTTTGCCATATCCACACCCGACTGATGATCCGGCTGAAATACAATGCCATAGCCCGGCTCAGCTGAAGCCCGCGCGCAGGCAGTCATGCAGGGTGATGATGCCGGTGGGGCGGCCATCCTCGACCACGAACAGACAGGTGATACCATGCCTGTTCATCCGCGCCAGAGCCTCACCGACCAGGGCGTCGGGCTGCGTGGTCCGCGGTGACGGGGTCATGATGTCGCCGGCCCGGCGGGACAGGAGATCGGGATGCATATGCCGGCGCAGATCGCCATCCGTGATCACCCCGACCAGCCGGCCACTGTCATCCACGACGCCGGCGCAGCCCAGGGTCCGGGACGTTATCGTGATCAGGACCTCGGTCATCGGCATATTGGCGCCGACCAGGGGTACGGCGTCGCCTGTCCGGCACAGCTTCTCCACCCGCGTCAGTTTCTGGCCCAGGCGGCCGCCGGGATGGAAATTGCTGAAATCGCTGTTGGTGAAGCCGCGGCGATGCATCAGTGCCACGGCGATGGCATCGCCCAGGGCCATCATCATCGTGGTGGATGTCGTCGGCGCCATGCCGACCAGACACGCCTCCGCCGCCGGCGGCAGCAGCAGCAGATGGTTCACGATACCGGCCAATGTTGACCCGGTGCGGCTGGTGATGCCAACCATCGGGATGCCACCCCGGCTGCAGAAATGCAGGATATCCGACAGTTCCTGCGTTTCCCCCGAATTGGAGAGCGCGATCAGCATGTCATTGCCGGAGATCATGCCCAGATCGCCGTGACTGGCCTCGGTGGCATGGATGAAAAAGGCGGGCGTACCCGTCGAGGCCAGGGTCGCCGCGATCTTGCGGCCGACATGCCCGCTCTTGCCGATGCCGGTGATGAAAATCCGCCCCCGACAATGGAACAGGAAATCCACCGCCGCCTCGAAACGTTCATCGAGGCTGTCCTTCAGGCTCTGCAGGCCGAGGATTTCCTTCTCGATCACGGTGCGAGCGATGCTATGTGCGGTCGTCGCCTGCTCGTCATTCATGTCCTGGCGTCCATTTTCATCTGTCTCTTCGCTTCTATCGCCGACCGCAGCCGGGCAGGAACAACGGCCCGGGCGGTCAGCTGTATGGACAATGCATCCACGCGCGTGCCGCCGGGGTGATGTGCCGGTCGGAAAGTGGCATCTATATGGTGCGGAAATCACATGCCTGAAGTGCCGATGATCTCCATTTTGAGCGCCTGCTACCCGCCAGCCAGGTCCCACAGCCGCTTCATTTCGGCGCGGATGGCATCTGCCCGGTCGGCCAGGGAGCGATCCTCCACATCGTTCAGGTCGTGGACCGTGAAATGGCTGTCGGGTCGCTGCCAGCTGCTGCTGTCTGCCGGTTCCGTTGCCTGGCCACGGTTGCGCTTCTGATTCCATTCGGCCCGCGACTTGGTGAAATAATGGTTCAGGACGATCCGCCGGGCATCGGGCACCGAATGATGGTCGGGGTGGCCCTGGCTGCCGCCGATCCGCCTGAACTCATCAACCAGACAACCCTCGGTCAGCTGTGGGGCGTGGATATCGGGCCGCTGTATGAAGCGGGCCTGGACGATGGTCTTGATCTGGTTGTTCAGCGGGTTCTCCGCCGCGGCCCGCCGGGTAAAGCGGCGGACGACCAGATCATCGCCCCGCATCAACTGTCCGCTGGACCCGAACAGGCGCCACGGCAGCAGCAGGCCCGCGGCATCCTCATAATCGCGCAGGATATCGGGAACGCTTTCGCCCGATGCCAAATGCATGAACTCGTCGGCATCGATAAAGGCCACCCACCGGGATCGGCCATTCAGCCGGGCCAGCCCCGCAATGTAGGCCGGCCGCTGCGCAGCGACATGGGGGATATTGGGCCAGGGCACATGGTCCAATATGCCAGCCTGGGCCAGCCGCGCCAGCAGCTCAGAGGTGCCATCGCTGCTGCCATTGTCGAACAACACGAAATGCTGCACGCCCACCAGCCGGTGATGGGCGATCCATTCCAGCAGATAAGGCGCCTCGTCCTTGACGATGGCGACGATGGCAAGATCAAGCGGAAGGGGTACCGGCAGCGGCGGCACGGGGCGGAACCGCATGCTGGGCAATTGCAGTCGTACCGGGGTGCCACCCAGCGGCATCCCATCGGGACCAGTCACCAGCAACTCGCCACTGCGGCCATCGAGATGGCTGTCGGGCAGGGGGATGAAAAAGGCGTGGTTGCCCTGGCCGATGCCGGCGGCCTTCAGGTCGGGCCGGTGGCTGGCGGCGACCCCTTCGGCCACCAATTGTCCATCGACCAGGACACGGATCGGCACGCTCATTCCCGCCGTCGCCGGGTCCCACGCCCAGCCGCAGACATCCCGGCCGGCGACGCAATCGAAATTGCCCTGGATCATCGCCGGTATCCAAGGTGACATCGCGACGGCAGGACCAGCCCGGAAAAATACATATGCTGTCCCTCTTTCATAGCCCGCGAAGGCTTTTTGCCCAGTGCCACAGCTGCAGGTCAAAACCGTTCAAGGCATACAGACGATCCAGGACCCTGGGGTCCTCGGTCAGATAGCTTGACCGGCTGGGGGTGACGTTGTCGCAGCGGATCGGCATGTCAAGACCAAGCAGATGGGCCAGCCTCTTCAAATCCTGCGGCAGATGGTCGTGAAGGCCGACCCAGGCCGCTTCACGCAAGGTCTCCTTCGCCTGGTCAAGCAAGGCCGGCATATCCACGGGCTGATCCAGCATATGGCCGCCCAACTGCCTTACCATCGTATTGTTCAGGTTGCGCTGTGCCTCCTCCGTTTCGATCAGGTCCAGGATCGACAGGCGATGGGCGTCCGCCGCCACCGGCGCAACCTCCGGCCGCAGCGATTTCACATAATAGAGGAAAGACAGGCAACGGTCGATCGGCTCGCGCAGGGCTGTCAGCACGCGGCGGTCGGGGAACCAGCGCTTCTGGTCGGCACGGCTGATATGGCCGCTGACGATGGCATAGGATGCGTACCGTTCGGCCTGCTCCTCCGTCATATAATTCTGCACGAATGGTGGCGAGCAATGGCCGCCGCCATGGGCGGCCTCCAGCATGTTTCTCAGGCTGGTGCCGGCGGTCTTGCCGATATGGATATGAACAAACGCCTCCAAGAGCTTCTACTCCCCTCCGGCGGGAGGTGCGGCTTGCGGGGGCGACGCGGGCAGGGGGGGCGCCTCCATATCGGCAATCCGCGTCTTCAGCGCAGCAACCTCCTGTGCCAGCCCGTCGCGCGCCAGCTCCGCAGCGGCAAGCTGTTCACGCAGCAGACGCATCCGCTCCACCGCCACGGTCGGATAGCCGAGGATCTTGAAAATCCAATGGTTGGACGCCAGACGGATCTCGTCCAGTACGCAGGGCCCGTGATCGAGCAAAGGCATGAGGTCGCCATGCTCGGCCGATACATAATATCGGTTCACACCGTCGAAATAGGCGAACCGATAGTCCTTTTCCAACAATAATGGTTCCCATTGCTGGTGGCACAATAGTGTCTGGTTGGTGGGATCGATCGCCTCCACCACGATAATCCAGGGCCGGACTTTGGACTGGGTCCATCCCTTCAGGGCATCGAACTCCGATCCCTCGATATCGATCTTGAGCCAGTGCACATCGCGATCGGCGGCCTCGGCAAAGACCTCGTCCAACGTGATGGCATCCACCTCCCGAATAGCCAGTTGCCGGCCATTGTCGCGGTGATGCTCAGCAATGTCGCGCTGGGTCGTGGACATGCCCGTGCCGGCCAGTTCGTAATAGGTGATCTGTCCAGGCTCCTGCGCCACAACCGACCGCAGGACACGCTCATCAGGGCGCTCCTGTTCCAGTTTTTCCGCATAAACGGGGTTTGGCTCAACATGGATGCCCCGCCAGCCTTGCTCATAGAAACCTTTGCTGACGGAATCGATATCCGGGTCCCAGGCCCCGATATCAATATAGAAGCCAGCCTCCACAGATTTCAGTGCGCGCCACAACAGGATATCTTCAAAGTTCTGGGCATAGGAGAAAAAGGCCATGTCCTTGTCTTCCCCTGCAAATCATGTCTGGCAAATCGGCTTCTTTTGGACACTCCCTGTCGCATCGACTGGGAAATCATTCCTTGATGCGCGCAGAATTGGAACAGTTTCTTGCAAAGCGGGCCAACCTGGGATCAATAGGCCGCGTAGCTTTTCTCTTCGGTCAGCTCCGATCCGACAGCCTCGTTGATCTGGCGCTTGATCTTGGCCCGCTCATCGTTGGTGCGGTAGACGGAGCGTGCGACGGCGATGAATTCCTCACCAAAGGATTTATCGCGCTCAAGGTCGCGGATCGCATCCTCGATGTCCCAGATCCGCTGATTGACTTGCTTCAGCGCGCTGGTCAGATCAGTCAGTTCCGTGGTTTGGGGCACCGCCGACTGACGAACGCTGCGCAGCAGGTCCAGTTCCTTGCGGATATTAACCAGCTTCGCGGGATCGGTGATCTGCTCGCTCTTGATCTCCAGGATGGTGATTTTGTCGATCAGTTCGCCAACGGCGACCGGGGTCTGCACCTGCATCCTGCGGGTCCTTGCTGATTTAATCAACGTTAGGCCCAACAGGACCTGATGTCGTGGGATATCACGGCGCCCGAGCGCACCGCAAGCCCGGCAACAAGATAGTTTTGCCGGGGCATTCAGTCCCTGCCTGCAGAAAGGCGTACATCATGGCGACGGGACAAGTTCAAAAAACTTACGCCGCCTGATCAAATGATGGGGAGAGGCCAAGGCGGCCTCGCCGCTTCCCATCTTGCAGCGTCTTGTATCCTAATCCTCGCAGGCGACAATCTTGACGGCCATATCAACGGACAGGTTTACAGGCGCACTCTTGTAAACACGGATCTCCATATCGGATACCGTCTTCTCCAGAGAAATCGTGAGGACATGCCGCTGATACTCACCACACTGGACAGAACGACAGTATATGTTGGCATGACCATGGACGATACTTCCGGAACTGGACACAGCATCGATCGCCGCGAGGACGTCATCGGGGTTTGCGGTTGCGGCCATCCCATCGAACTTCATATCGATGATGACACGGTAACTGCCTTTGATAAGACGCAGATAGGGCCCGAACAGCAGGTATCCATTCTCCTGCTCTGTCGCCGCGACCACGGTACGCTGATAATGGTTTATGACCTTTCCGGCGCCGACATTGAACCCCCTGAGAGGCCGCTCGCCTGTTCCGATTTTCCGCGTGAAGACGTCGAGCGCCTCCTTGTACAGAATGCTGTCGAGCCGGTTGAAATGAACCAGCAATTCTTCGGTTTCGTCGTCAATTTCAATGTCGTCAACAGAATCGAAGCCTTCTGGATTCTGCGACCAGTTATCCCTGGTCGAGTTTATTCTCTCGATCTTCTGCGGAGCGGCAAAGTCAAACTGGCGGCAAATCAAATCGATCGATTGTGGCATGTATTCCGCGAAACCAAGCACGGACAATTTGCCAAGGTTCTCCCGCGCGGCATCGAGCATTTCTTCGTCTGATCGCCAGGAAACGCCATCACTGTTGAAGAATTCATCAGTGAGAAAGCGACACATTATGTTGTCAATTTTCGTGCGCACCATCGGCGGATGGTCACGCAGGAACTTCTTCAGGTTGTAATATTTTGCCAGGCGCGGAAAATGAAGATTCTCATTTTCGATCAAAGTCGCAGAATGGCTTCGCCAAAATTCGTACTGAGACAGCAGGCGATCAATAGGTTCCCGCAAGATCGTTATGACTTTCCGATTATCGGGGATGTGATTCAAGGAATAGAATGTCGTATGCATGGAGAAATACTTGTATTTCTTCAGGGCTTCAGACGGCCAATAGGATATACCGCCGAGCCTTTCCGGGCATACTTCTTCATCAAGAAAATTCTCTTTCAAGATGTGATGAAGCGTACTTCCAGACGTCTTCGGAATATGCAGGAACACAAGCCTGTCGCAGCTATTATCTGCAGATACTTCTCGTGAAAAACCGGGCCCGCTGCCAGTCATTTGCGTATATATCCGTGTAGAAACCCTCGCTTAAGCAAAGGGCTAACCCGATAAAAATATCATTGGTGATTGGCGCGTTCAAGTGCATGTGGCGAAACCCGCCAGGCGCCCCATATCGCAGTGAAGTATAGCTGCGTCGTGATGACGCTGAGATCGTGGCCTTGCGCCGGCCAACAAGTTTCCCCTGATCGCCGGATCCTATACCGTTCGGCACAGGTCTTCATAAAGACGCCGGGCGTGAACTGGAGGGTCCAGTTCACGCCCGGTGACAATAATTAAACGATCTCGATCTCCGGGAACGGGAAGATCATCTTGCCACCGCGCGCCAGGAACTCCCTTTCGCGCTGCACGATGCCTTCCTTGAAGTGCCAGGGCAGGACCAGGAAATAATCCGGCTCCATGGCCCGGGCTTCCGCTTCGGACACGATGGGAATATGGGTGCCGGGCGTGAAGCAGCCGAACTTCTCAGTATTCACTTCGGCGATGCACGGGACCAGCTTCTCCGTGATGCCGCAGAACTGCAGAACCACATTGCCCTTGGTCGATGCGCCATAGCCGAGCACCTTCTTACCGTCGGCAACCAGGGACTCCAGCAATCGCGACAGGTCGGCGCGATGGCGATAGACCCGCTCCTCGAAATCGCGATAGGGCCGCGGTGTATGCAGGCCCAGACGATCCTCCTGCTCCAGCAGCCAGTTCACCACCGCATCGTTGCGGTGCAGACGGCCTTCCTTGCGCGCCGCGGTGACGGCGAAGCTGCCACCATTAACGGCGTTCATCTGCACATCGACGATTTCCATCCCCACCGCGTCGAGGATGTTCTTCACGACGCCCAGGGAATAATATTCCAGGTGCTCATGGCAGATGGTGTCGTAGGAGCACAGGCGCAGCATCGAGGGCATATAGCTCTGCTCGAAATGCCACAGCCCATCCTTTGCCAGTACCTCGGCGATCTGGGCGGCGAATGCCACCGGCTGATCCAGGTCGTAGAACATGGCGATCGAGGTCACGACCCGTGCCGGATCGGACATTTTCGACCAGTAATTCTTGGCGGAGAAGAAGTCCGGAACCAGCGCGACATCGTCGGGGTAGAATTCGCGGAACTTGGCACCGGTGGGGTCGATGCCAACCCGCTTCAGCCCCTGCGTCTGGTAGGCCTTCAGCGAGGTGCAATCATTGCTGCCGATATCCAGCACGCTGTCGCCCGACTTCAAATCGGCCAGACGCTCCAGATGCCGGATCTTCTGGGTCAGATGCTCGACCATCGACCGATTGAGCCCGGAACGATAACCGTAATTATCGCCATACATCTCGGACGCTTCATAGGAATGGCCGAGTTGAAGGAGACCGCTGTCAGGGCACCAGACGAGCTGGAGAGGCCCGCTGGTAATTTTCGCATCTCTGGAGCGTGGAAAAACGCCCGTCAGTTCTTGATGTCCAAGATCCAGAACCGTCGTCAGGTTCTTGCTGCCGCTGACACGGCATTCGGTGATCGGACGATAACCCTGAGTCACGACCCTGTATCTCCCCTTGATGCTGGATCTTGCCATACCGGCGCGGCACGTGGCACTGCACAAAAGCCCGCTTGCCGTATGCCTGTCAAGACCCTGTTGCGCGCTTCCTGGAATTGTCCTGTATGCCTGCGGCTCACCTCGAAAGCGGTGGGAAAGCCGCAGCGTCCGGCCCCAAACATGGGCCTTCCGTCTGCTCCCCGTACAAGGCGGGGTCTCATCGATCAGCCCCGCGCGGCGGCTGCCTTGCGGAAAACGATCGTTGCCAGTTGCGGGGCGGAGAAGGTTCGGGGTTGAAGCACGGGCCGCGGGGATTGCCAGCGAACCGGGCCTGCCAATGTGACCCCCAGCTCACGGGCCATATCGGCCAATGATTCAGGGGGGATGACAGGGAAATCGGGATTCTCCCGATCATCCTCCATGGCATAGGGCTCACGTTGGAAGAAGGTGAAGACGCCACCGCCCCCCGGTTTCAACCCGCTGATCGCCCGGGCCAGCAAATCTCGAGCGTCGTCGAGCCCGGAGAGGGTGCACGAGCTGAACACGCAATCCGCTGATTCAGCCGGCAGCTCGGCGGTGGGCTCATCCAGCGTCGTAAGTTCGTACCCCAGCTTGCCCAACACGGTCACGGAGGACCGGCTTTTGTCGCCAAATCCGACAATGCGGCTGTCCAGCACCCCACCGCACAGGCGTTCCACTGCCGCGACCAGAAATTGCTGCTGCGTCGTCACATAAGCAGCCATATGGTCATCCGCCCAGGCAAGGTCCGGGTCATGGATATCGCCCAAACGATCACTCGTCTTCAACCAAGCCGCCTGATCATCCAGCAGCACGCCGCTGGGGCTGGGCCAGGAACGCGCATCGGTGGCCGTTCCGGCGGCAGCCTTGGTCCACGAAACCCTTCGTACAGCGACCTGGGCATGGGGCCGGTACAGCCGGTCGAACTGCGCATACACGCTCCACTCGCAGCACCTGTTGTAAACGGCGGACTGTACGCCGGCCCCCTTCTTCACCAAGGCATCGATCTGGGCGTCCTCCAGGAAAGGAACGTCCTTCAGGCCGGCAAAGGGGGCCAGTTTGGTGAAAACCGTGGCCCGCTCGGTCGTCATGATCAACTCGGCGAAGTTCATCAGCAAGTCGCTATGCACATCGTCGTCGGCAATGACGTTGAGATGGAAGGTCCCAGCCAGATGGATGATGTGGTGGGCATCCCCCGGCAATTTGATCTCGATGATCTGCATCGCCGGTGTGAGCTTCAGGCGGGAACGGGCAGCCTTCAGGTTCTTGGCGAAGCAATCATCATGCTCGGCCGACTCCCCGGGTAGTTTGGCAACCAGCACGTGGGCATCGGGCCGTTCGCGCTGAATCTTGCTCAAGATCAGCTCGAACAAGTTTCCTGGACCGCGTACGCCCATCAGGCAGATCCGTGGCGGGCCCGGCGGCAGCGGCGGCAGTGCCGTGAAATAGGGGATGGTCAGGCCACGTTCGATCCGCTGGATTCTGTTCTCCAGGGCCGGCGGCAGATGGATAGGGTCGGCGGCGAGTGCCTGGCCGACGGTAATCGGCAGATGGAAGAGGGGAATGGACAGCGGCTCCAGCACCGCGGGAACATCCGCCCCTTCGATCATGCCGCACACAATCACGGCGGCCGGGGCCATCCAGAACAGGCCCCTTTGCAGTTCCTCAGCGTCCCGGTAGGACAGGATCAGCGGCCGGTATTCCCCCGTCCGGCCGATCGCCGCCGCCACCCGCGCAACATAGGAAATCGGATCGGTCAGGCTGCGCTGCTCCGTCGTGGCCAGGACAACGGTCGTCGGACTGCGCCGCGGCTTCTCCTGCTTGCGCGGCTGAACGATCGTGACGGCCTGCCCCTTGGCGACCACCCCATGGTCGAGCAGCATGTCATAGAAGGTCTTCTGGAACGAGTCGATCGACCAGTCCTCTTGCATCTGGCGGACGGCCGGTCCTGTCGTCCTCATCGCCTCGCGCAACGACAGCTTTGGGTAGGGGGCAATGTAGGGATGGATATGGCGGAACGTATCATTGCTGGAAACGATCAGCGGCTGCCCGGAAATCACACACTGGTCCGTCGTCGCCGACAGGCCGGATTGGCGGCGTGTATACATGAAGCAGTTCAGATCATTCTCACCACACCAATCGACTAGCTGTTCGCCATCGAAGAACTCATCGGTGAACTCGATCTCGATACCCGATTTTGCGATTTTCTTGCAGAGCTTGCCAATATATTCAATGTATTTCATCTGATGTACATTGAACATGACTTGATCGACATGTGACGCGGGCGGTACATTGACACGCACCAATGCCCGGTCAAACTCTCGATTGACAGCCTCAACGACCTGCTCAAACCCCTTGCCGGGGGTGCCCAGACCGAAAGACCCGATGATGGGCACCGGGCGAACTGTCGGGCGTCCACGACGGGCAGTGCCACGGAGGGGCCGCGGGAACGGGGTGACCTTGGCCGATGCGATCGCGGTCGGGTCCAGCACCATGCAGCTGTCGAAATCCGCGGCGGGCACGAACTTGATCGGATTGTCGGGTTCAACTTCCAGCACGATAGCGAACTTCGGACCCTTGAAGTATGGCAGAAGATCGCGCGGAAGTGTTGGCGCCATGGTATTGGGGTGATAATTGAAGACCCAGAAATCATACTCCCCGCGCCCCGGCTCCCGGCTGGTGTGCTCGGCCGGGTGCTGCGCGTCGTTGCCGTTGCGCTCGGATGTATCCGGCACACCCTCGGCCCTGGCCGTGTTGAGCAGCTTTAATTCCCTGCGCTCGCGGAGATGCGCAATATCGATCTGGTCGAGCGTAATATAATCCAGGGTGTAGCGCTTCGATGATTTCAAGCAATCGAAGACCATCTCCCCGCTTTCGAAGATGCTGCAGATTGCCTTTGCCGTATTAATGAAAGCCCCACGAAGCATTTTAAACTCCCAAACGGCATCGCGCAGAGGGATGCATTGGATTTTGCAATATTTACTTTTCTGTCATCAACCATGAAATCAGCGGAATCTCACGCCATCTTCCCTTGGCCTCCGCAGAATTCAGGAACGCATTCATCGTAATATCCAGCCGACCACCTTCCGCCAGATATTCCATATGGTTGGCAAATCCGGATGCGTCGGGCTCCCGTTGCAGGATCACATGATACATCGACTCCAGGAACTGACGCTGGAGCGCCTCATCCCCCCCGGCCTGCTGGCCGACCGCCTTGAGAAGATGCTGTACCAGATTGAGTCCGCTCCAATGGCCGGCCTCATGAAAGAGCGGGGCCTCGTCATCCTCGGGAATCCGTGTCGTAGCGGCCGTCAGCAGGCGCCCGAAATGCGCGTCGAACCCCGGCAGGGTATTGGACGGATGGTAGTGCCGGGACGCCGGAAGCTGCGCATGCAGAATTTGATTGATGAAGTGGCGGTCGCCGCTGCGCAGGCGTTCACAATGTTCCAGGGCCTGATCAATGGTCGCGGCCTCACCAGGCGCACCGGCACCGATCCGACGCTGCAGCTGGCTGCCGTGCAGGTAAATGATCGGTCCGGCCAGCAACAGCATACAGATCGCGGTCTGCGACATCTCCGGTTCGTCAACAAACGGATAGAGCAGTCCGGCGGATTCCCGAAGCGTCAGGTGTGCGTCGCTGTTGTCCCGCTGATCCTCGATCGTCTGGAAGGGACCGGAGCCAAAGCGCTCGTCAATGAAGCGCTGCATGCGGCTTGTCGAATGGTTGCCGGAAGCGGCCGGCACCAGAAGGGCGAGCGGACGATCCACCCCCGCCCGGACCTCCCAGGAATTGTACATATGCTCAGGAATCTCGGCAGCGGTCTGTGGTGTCCAGCTGGCATTGATGAAGGGAAAGGCCTGTTCGCGTGCGCAATCCTCCGGCTGAGAGAACACGAAACGCACATTGTTCCGCGCCTGCACGATGGATTGCACATAGGCTTGCCAGAGGACACTTTGTATCGACATTTCGGTTCCGAATGAACGGAAGATGATCGTGCCAGGGAAAACCCTGATCACTTCCGTCAGAACTGAAAGATCATTCCAGATGATAACCGCATGGTAACCGCACAGGATATCGGGTCGCAGGGCCGGGTGGCGCAGGGGGGCAACCCGCCCTGTACCGGGATCGACCGTCACGGCAAATCCAAGCGTCGTCAGGCGGTTCGCTTCCTGCCGGGAAACCGGGTCGTAACAGCCTAGGCACAAGATATTCTGCGACGGAATCATGGAAGGCCCTTTTAATGCATTGGCTTGTGCGATGGTGGCGATCAGGATCTCGTGCGGATCAACACCAGACTCTCGATTTCCATGTCGACGGAACCGTTTGACTGGACCCGGAATTCGAAGCGCTGTTCGGGATCGGTCACCTCGAACTCCACAATGAACGTTTCGAACAGCGATGAACTGCTGCTGATCTGCCGACTTGCCCGGACATCGCCCGCGACGCACACATCCACGACACCGGCGACGACATGGGAATGTGCGATCCGGGCCCGCAGATCGATACGAAAGCCCCCGACAGGCAGGGCAGTATAGGGGCCGAAAATGACAAATCCGATCTCCCCGCGGTCAACGACGCGGATGCATTTGTTTCCACCGGCGTTGAAGCTCCAGCGGCCGATACCGATAAAGGACCCGGGCGGGGCAAAATCACGGTAAAGGTCGGCAACACCTGCCTGCGGGGGGGCCGGATGTTCGACCAGCCGTTCCAGCAGTTCCCGCGACCCGCTATTCAGCGCGATCACCTCCTTCAAGGCGGCAACGGTCCCTTCCTCCTGCAGGACCGATCGCAGATACTGGACTTCGGTATCCGCGGGCGGGCGATGCAGGATACTGGTCGCCAGCGACGATGCGATGGCCGCACCCTCTTGCGCCAGCAGCAAGGGATCGGCCGCGTCGATGACGGCCCGAACGAGTTGACGCAGCCGGTCTTCACGGCTTGCTGGCCGCGAAAGTGCACCAGCGGGATACATGCCCAGCATCCGCTGCATCTCACGATCAAAAACCGGCCAGACGCGGGCAGGGTCATACAGATCCGCAACATGGGCCTGGGATGCCTGAACCTCTTCGATGAAGACGCGGTCATTGGCTCGCAAGCGAGCTGTGATCCGGTGCGCATCCATTACCGACGTCGCCTCGCCCGGCCCGCCTTTTCCAATATAGCGCGCCAGAAGGGAACCGCTGAAATAGGCGACCGGTCCCCCCATGACGATCATCTCGACGGGAGGCAGATAGCAGACGCGGGAATCCCGGTAGGTATACAGATAGCCGGCAGCGTTGGCGAACATCGACAGCTGGGTATGACGTCCCAGGACGCCCACCACCTGATCATCGTCGATATCGACCAGCTGAACACCGCAATAGCGGAAATGCTTCTGGTAGAAATATTCCTTCAGGAAATCGTAATGCGCCCGATGGAATGGATTGCCCAGGATATTGGGGGCCGTCACCAGAATTTGGTCGTTGCGCTCGGACGAACTGTGCCAAGAGCCCCGGACATCATAGACCTCATCGGTCAGGCAGTAGGGAATGACAGTGCTACGCTGACGCAGCCAATCCGCTTCCCCCTCCAGCGTTTCCTGCGCATGCGGGCAGCAGTGGAAATTGGTCCGCCCCTCGATCAGCGGCCGCACGCCGGCATCCTCGAACTCGTCACTCAACAGATGCGTCTGACCATAGGCGCGGAAAACGATCGTGCCGTTGAATACACGCAAAAGCTCAGCGGCCCAGCGCGCTACAATAGTCACAACTACAGCATCAAAATATTCGTTCAGGATTTCGGCAATGACCGGATTAATCGAATCATAAAAAAAGTTGTGCCTGGAAAGTTTGTCATAAATTTCAGGCGGCAATGTTGTCGGTTGCTTGCGATCCCAAACACTTGCGGCACTTTGATCGAGAATATGGCTGAGGTAAGGGGGATAAAAGACCTCATAGCCCAGCGCACGCAGGCGCGGCAACTCCGTGTTGACAAGCAGCTTGTGGGCGCCGAGCCAGAAAATGCGACCCTTGGGTCTGCTGGACGCCTGATCATCCCGTACCATCTATATCTCCAAATAATCCAATGCGGACACCGCTGCGGGGGTCGTGCCGCCGCCGGGGCCAAATCGTGTTTATTACTGGTTTAGGATTACGGGGCATACCAGCCAGCCAGCGCGTACGGGTTTTGGCGCCATTGCCTTTCAAGGGCCATCGTCACCCCCCTGGGGGCTCCCGTGAAGGGGGCAGGCCGCCAGAAAAGCCACGAAACCTGCCCGTAATCGGGAGGCGCCGCGTTCAGCGGCCCAGATATCGACGATCAACGATCCATAGGTAAGCATTTAGTGATAAGCCCCCGCAACACTATCGCCCTGCTCGCCACAGACGCTGCGCACCCAAGAGACAAGCGAGGACTTTTTAGCGCGAATGGCGGCCTTCGGAAAGAAAAAACAGGCGATGATCAATAGATGACATGAAAATACAAAGGGACTTGACGAGTATTGGAAACTCGGTGCGCACCGAACCCATGCCGAAGTGTCAAGGACGACCACGTTGGCGTGACGGAGGGGCTCGCTCCCTTTGTGGCGACCCGCGACGGACTCATTGACCATGGCAACTGCGTTTGCGACCATCGTTGCTGACGATCAATCTGTTTCTTATACGGAAAATCGGATACAGACTATGTTCGGTCTGGATCTGAAATGGAGAGTGGAATTAGATCCCAATGAGATTCGGAAGGGAATGGCGGAACTGAAATGGTTCCATCACATCGATCTGGGACGGAGCGTTCAGCCGATATTTATTATGGAATGGGTATCGAGGGGCAGACCGTCCTCGAGGTCGGTGCGTTCGCCGGCTTCATGCCGTCGCACTCTATTATGGAGCTGTCAAGCGCCAGCCGCCATTGCCCCCAGACCGGATGGGGTTTCAATTCCCTATGCATGCACGCTTATTTGAAATCATTCGGCTTCGAGACTGTACTTGAGTTCCCAACGCCGACCGATCCAGAAAACCGCAGCATCTTCATCGGCATCAAACCGGGTTACTTCAAGGAATATATCGAAGCCAACCAGCAATATGCGAAGCCAAGATTTGATGGTACTTGACGCTTATTGAGCCCAACGCCGGTGTGACACGAAAACGCGGTGCCTTTTGATATGGCGTCGACTGTTACCATGCCGCGCACAGATCTGGACATTGTCGACCGAGAGATGCGAATGAATGACCACAGGTCATTCATTCGCATCGACAATATGTCGCAGCGGCGTTTGATCGGGATCGATCCAGTACCGCGCGCCGTTCACCCAGGTAGGGGGCCACCTGTGGCTTATCGGGTGGAATAGTGGGCTTCAGGCCAGCAGCTTCACATCGGCCTCGACCATTTCACGGACGAGGTCGGGGAAGGGGGTGGTGTGGGTCCAGCCCAGCTTTTCCTTGGCCTTGGCCGGATCGCCCAGCAGCAGGTCCACCTCGGTGGGACGGAAATAGCGCGGGTCGATGCGCACCAGCACGGCACCGCTGGCGGCATCCCGGCCGATCTCGTCCACCGCCGACCCGCTCCATTCGATGGTACGGCCGACATGGCCGAAGGCGCGTTCCACGAACTCGCGCACCGTGTGCGTCTCACCCGTGGCCAGCACGTAATCCTCTGCCACATCCTGCTGCAGGATGCGCCACATGCCCTCCACATAGTCGCGGGCATGGCCCCAGTCGCGCTTGGCGTCCAGATTGCCCAGATAGAGGCAGTCCTGCTGGCCATGATGGATGGCGGCCACCGCACGGGTGATCTTGCGGGTCACGAAGGTCTCGCCGCGGATCGGGCTTTCATGGTTGAACAGGATGCCGTTGCTGGCATGCATGCCATAGGCCTCGCGGTAATTCACCGTGATCCAGTAGCCATAGAGCTTGGCCGCCGCATAGGGGCTGCGCGGATAGAACGGCGTCGTCTCCCGCTGCGGCACCTCCTGCACCAGCCCGTACAGTTCCGACGTGGAGGCCTGATAAAAGCGGGTCTTGCCCTCCAGCTTCAGGATGCGGATCGCCTCCAGCAGCCGCAGCGTGCCGATGCCGTCGGCATTGGCCGTATATTCCGGTGTCTCGAAGCTGACCTGCACATGGCTCTGGGCGGCCAGGTTATAGATCTCGTCCGGCTGGGTTTCCTGGACGATGCGGATCAGGTTGGTGCTGTCGGTCAGGTCGCCATAATGCAGCTGGAACCGCACATCCTTCTCATGGATGTCCTGATACAGATGGTCAATGCGGGCAGTGTTCAGCGAGGAGGAACGGCGCTTCAGCCCATGGACGATATAGCCCTTCGACAGAAGCAGTTCCGACAGGTACGCACCGTCCTGACCGGTGACGCCGGTGATCAAGGCAACCTTACGCGACATGCTCAACTCTCCCCCTATGGCACCGCGGTGCGTCGGCTTCCGCGCCATCCAGCAAACCCGTGCCGTCCGGCCCACCCGCCAGCAGCGTTGAATGCTGCACATACCGCATTGGGCCCGGATTGTGAACTGTCATCAACGGGTTCCGGGAACTCGTCTATCGCCCGTTCTGGTAGTGGTCGCGTGATCCCTTGCATCGTCACGGCACATGATGTCTTCTCCAGCCAGAGACATCTCAACCTGAAATCCCCACCATGACCGCGCCGCCCCCATATCCCGCCTTCAGCGACGAGACCGCCGACCCGGTCGCTCGCCGTCGCCGCGATACCATTATCCGGACCATCTGGTCGACGCGGACCGATCTGCAGGAACTCGGCGCCCGTGATCCGGACTGGTTCCAATGGTGGCTGCTGATGCATGGGGAGGAGGAGTACAAGGCGCTGGCAGAGGAGCCGCTGGTGGTTTCCCCTGCCTGGCTGCGTGAACCGGCGGCGGGGGCGTTGCCGGGCGTCCTGCCGGTGCTGACGCGGTTCATGCGCTTCATCTGGTCGATGCGTCCGGATCTGAAGTCTGTTTATGACTTGGCCGATCCGGCCGGACAGCAGGGGTTCGTTTGGTGGTATTTTCTGCAGGGGGCTGTCGATCACCAGTTCGGCCGCTTCTTCACGGCTGAGCAGAAAGCCTTCCTCAATCAGCCCGCCGCGATATCGTCCGAGGGGACGCCTGTTCCCCTGACGCGAATGATGATGCATATCCATGCCGGCCGTCCCGACCTGCGGCAGGCTTTCCCCCTCGCCACCGCCGATGGCCGCGAGAGCTTCATCAGATGGTATTTCCTCAACGGGGTCGCGGAACTCAACCTTCTGGATATGGTGGATGAGGCGCAATGCGCGGCATTGCGGCAGCCATCACCGGCGGCGCCCGGCCTGCCGCACCTGCTATACTGGGTATGGCAGGTCGATGCCGATCTGCGCTGCCGCTTTGCCGACCCGCAATCCGGAAAGCTGCTTTCCTGGGCGCAAGGCGAGGGGGTGGGTCACTATCCGATCCTCGGCCGGGTGTTGTCGCAGCCCCCGCAGGAACAGGTGGCAACACCGGCCACGCGGCAGAGTCCCGTGCCATCCCGTCCCGGCGTCAACCTGATCGGCTATGCCAGGGGCCAGTTCGGTATCGGCGAGGATGTGCGGATGGCCGCCCTGGCCCTGCGGGCCGCCGGCATTTCCTGCAGCATCCTGGACATCGCCCCGGGTAACGGTGCGTCCCAGGGGGATCTGAGCGCCGCCGAATTCATCACCGAGGGTCTGCCGCATACGGTCAACCTGTTGTGCATGACGGGCATGGACATGGCCCGGCTGCAGGCGACCGAGGGAAATACGCTGCTGACCGGACGCCCTGTCATCGGCTATTGGCCATGGGAATTGCCGGCATGGCCGGCGGAATGGCACCATGCCTATGACATGGTCGATGAGGTCTGGGCGTCGAGCCGCTATACCTACAATGCCTATATCCAGGACAGTCCCAAGCCGGTGCGGCACATGCCGATGGCGGTGGCCACCGATGCGACGGCCAATCTGCGGCGGGCGCAGCTGGGCCTGCCGGAACAGAAATTGCTGTTCCTGTTCATCTTCGACAGCCTGTCCATGCTGGCGCGCAAGAATCCACTGGCCTGCGTACGGGCATTCAAGTCGGCTTTCCCGGCCGGGTCGGAGCCGGTCGGGCTGGTTCTGAAGACCATGCGCGCCACCATGGCAGCGCAAGAGTGGGCGCTGATCGATGCCGAGATCGGCGATGATCCCCGCATCACCATCATCCGGCAGACGCTTGACCGTGGCGCCGTCCTGGACCTGTTTCGCGCCTGCGACATCTTCGTGTCCCTGCACAGGGCCGAAGGTTTCGGGCGGGCGATCGCGGAAGCGATGATGCTGGGCTTGCCGGTGATCACCACCGGCTTTTCCGGCAACCTGGATTTCACCACCCCAGGTACCGCGGCCCTGGTCGATCATCGCATGCGGCCTGTGCAGGAAGGCGAATATCCATTCGGGGTCGGGCAGGTCTGGGCTGAACCCGATATCGACCACGCCGCCTGGTGGATGCGTCGTCTGGCGGGCGATACCGTGGCGCGCCGTCGGCTGGCGCGGGCGGGGCAGCAACTGGTTCGGGACAGCTATTCGCCGCAGGCCGTCGGGCAGCATTACCGGGCGGTGCTGGCACGATTCGGGATTTGACCAGCCACATTCCTGTGGTCAGGTGCCGGCGGCAAGCAGGGCCTGTTCATGGGCGACCAGGGCGGCGGCGATCTTCGGCATGGTCATCGACGCCTCCCACCCCAGCAGGCGGTGAGCCTTGCCGGGGTCGCCGGCGATCCAGTCGATGTCCGATGGCCGGAACAGCTTGGGATCGACCGTGACATGGTCGTGCCAGTCCAGTCCCGCCGCGTCGAAGATCGCGGCAAGGAAGGCCTCCAGCGAATAGGTCCGGCCCGTCGAGATGACGAAATCCTGTGGCGTGTCATGCTGGAGGACGCGCCACATGGCATCCACATATTCCGGTGCCCATCCCCAGTCACGGTGGATGGAGATATTGCCCAGCAACAGCCGCTCACCACTGCCATTGGCGATCCGCACTGCCGCGGATGCCATTTTGCGGGTCACGAAGCGATGGGGCCGCAGCGGCGATTCGTGATTGAACAGGATGCCGGAACAGGCATGCAGGCGATAGGCCTCGCGATAATTGGCGACGGTCCAGAAGGACGCCGACTTGGCCGCAGCATAGGGGCTGCGGGGCTGGAAGGCCGTTCCTTCGTTGGCGGGTACCGCGGTATTGCCGAAACATTCGCTGGAGCCGGCATTGAACAGCCTGATCGGCCGATCCAGCATCCTGAGGCATTCCAGGATGTTCAGCGTCCCGACCGTGATGCTCTCGAACGTCTCCACAGGCTGGTCGAAGGACAGTGCTACCGAAGACTGCCCGGCCAGATTATAGATCTCATCGGGCTGAACATTGCGTAGAACCTTGAAAACACTTCGGAAATCACTCAATGACAGCGAGTGG
Organism: Niveispirillum sp. GW835-FHT14G11; assembly: GCF_058793615.1. Lineage (NCBI taxonomy): Bacteria > Pseudomonadati > Pseudomonadota > Alphaproteobacteria > Rhodospirillales > Azospirillaceae > Niveispirillum > Niveispirillum sp. GW835-FHT14G11. The sequence goes on along the minus strand of NZ_JBXAFZ010000002.1, from coordinate 196,119 downwards.
GTCTGTACCTTGTCGCGAAGCCCGAGTGCTTGCAGGCTGTCAAAGCCACGCACCTGGTCGTCCCGCGACGTGCCGTGGATTTCATAGCCCTTCGACAGGAGCAGTTGCGTCAGATAGGCGCCGTCCTGTCCGCCAATGCCCAGGATCAATGCGACTTTACTCATCATCAACCTCGCAAGGGGCCCCATGCATGGGCCGACCCTGCAAGTGATAGCCGCTTGGGCCGACCACGATCAAGCGGGGCGTGCCATGCGCGAGGATGGCCACCCTTATTTCCCCGTGTCATTGGGAACGCGTTCTATGTATTGATGATCATTGAAGCTTTTCTTGACGCTGAACGGTTCCGGCCAGCATTCTCCGGCCCAAGGTGTTGATCCAGCAAGTGGAAATATTCCTCATGACTTCCCAGGATGATGGCGAAACGACGGGCGGCACGCCGCAATATGAAGGCCATGTCGATCTCGTCGCCGAAGGCGTGCTGATCGGCTGGGCGCGTCGGGTGGATTCCGACGCGCCGGTTTCGGTCAGCATCTACAGCCGCGGGCGCTTGGTGAGTGCCGGCAGTGCCGCACTCTACCGGGCCGACCTGCAGGCGGCGGGCAAGGGCAATGGTTGGCATGCCTTCCGCGTGCCGCTGCCGCCCGGCGTGCCGTTGGATGGTCTGCGGGTCGATGCCGACCAGATCTACACGCTGCCCCTGTCGCAGTCCCTGCGGTCTGCGATCGGCGACACGGCGGTGGTTTCCACCCCAATACCCGTTTCCGCCCCGGCGACGGGGCCGGTCGTCTGGCTGGACCTGTCGGACTTCCTGTTTTACCTGCGCCATCACAAGACCGTGTCCGGCATCCAGCGGGTTCAGTGCGAAATCGTTCGCGCCCTGCTGGCCGGAAGCGAGCTGAACAGCCGCTTCTGCATTACCTCGGCCGAAGCGCTCGAATATTACGAGATGCCGGGGCCGGTACTGGCCAGCCTGCTCGACCATCTGGACACCAACAACGCGGTTCCGGAGGCGGAATGGATCGCCTATGTGCGGATGATCGCTGACACGGACCGGCTGCGGCCGGCCCATATCGTGCGCGGCGACATGTTGTTCGTGCTGGGCGCCTTCTGGTGCCTGCCGGAATCGGTCTATCTCATCGCTTCCCTGCGCAGCCGTGGCGTGCATGTCGGCGTCTACATCTATGATCTGATTCCGTTGAACAATCCGGAATATTGCGACGGCAGCCTGGTGGACATTTTCGTGTCCAGCTTTGCCCTGGTCGCGCAGATCACGGACTTGATCTTCACCATCTCGGCCTTCACCGCACAGGAGGTCGCCGCCTATTACAAGGCCATCGGCCTGCCGGCGAAGACCATCAAGCCGATCCCCCTGGCGCATGAGATGCATCCCGGCGGCGAGACGGCACAGCAGTTGGCCGGTGATGGCGCGAACCAGCGCCTGGAGGCGATCGGCGGCCCCTATGTGCTGTGTGTCTGCACCATCGAAATCCGCAAGAACCACGTTTATCTGCTGCGCATCTGGCGCGAACTGCTGAAGCGGTATCCGCGCGGGCAGGTGCCCAAGCTGGTGCTGGTGGGGCGACGTGGATGGCGGGTCGAAGACTTCTTTGGCCAGCTGCAGGCGTCGCGCAATCTGGACGGGCATGTGCATGTGCTGCACGACCTGGACAATGCCGACCTGCAGGTCCTTTACAAGAATTGCCTGTTTACCGTTTTCCCGACCTTGTGCGAGGGCTGGGGCCTGCCGGTGGGCGAGAGTCTGACCTATGGCAAGCTCTGCGTCGCGTCGCACGCCACCTCAGTACCCGAGGTCGGCCATGAATTCTGCACCTATATCGATCCCGACAATGTCAATGACGGCTACCGGACCATCGAGCGGCTGATCTTCAACAAGGATGAGCGGACGGCGTTGGAGACGGCCATCCGCACCCGGTTCCAGCCGCGCAGCTGGAACATGGTCACCGCGAAGTTCGTGGCGGAGATCGTTGATTATTGGCGCAAGGCGCCGGCCAGCCTGCCGCCCGTGGTCGTCGCCGGCCGTGGTGAGCTGGTGCAGCTTCAGCGCAAGGCGCTGATCCTCAGCACCGAAGCGGTGGCACGGGAACGGCCCGATCATCAGCTTATCTGCACCGAGGGCTGGCACAGTCCCGAGGCCTGGGGTACCTGGGCGCGGGGACGCAGCAGCCGCCTCGACCTGCTGCTGGAACTGGCCACGCCGCCGCCAGGTTCCGGGCGTGTCCGCGTCTATCTGCTGCTGCGCCGCCCGTCAGGGCTGCCCGGAACGGTGCTGACGGTCAGCGCGCCCTGTGGTGCCGTGCGCAAGCTGAATATCGGTACCCGCACCAAGTATCTGACCAGCCTGGAATGCACGCCGCTGCCGGCCGCCGCCGGATTTGGCGGGCTCAGCCTGACGCTGCTGCTCGACGGGGAAGCCGCGAAGCAGGAGGATGGCCGCCTGCTGGGGATCGGGATCAGCGCCCTGGTCGTGGTTGATGCCGACGATGTGGGCCAGCGGCTGGAGGCGCTGGAAAGCCTGGTGACGCTGGATTGACCGCTTGAGAACAGGCGGGGCCATGCGGCATAACACGCGAACATCTTTGTGATGCGTCCGGGTCAGGCTTTGGAGACAGCGATTCGTGCTTCAGTCATCGGCAGGAACGGTTGACATGCCGCGCAGGATATTGGTGACCGGGGCGAACGGCTTCGTCGGTGGGCATCTGGTGTCGGAACTGGTCCGGCGGCTTCCGCCCGGCGGCCGCGTCTTCGCCTGCGGCCGGGCCGGCATCGACCCTGGCCTGGCCGGGGTGGAGCCGCTGGCACTCGACATGGGCGATGGCGACCAGATCGAGGCTGCTGTTCGCCAGGTGGCGCCGACCGACATCATCCATCTGGCCGGCATGTCGACCCTGGCCGCGGTCGTGGCCGACCCGGATCGTGCCTGGCGCGTCAACCTGTTCGCCACCTTGCGCCTGGCCGATGCCATGGCCCGGCATTGTCCGGGTGGTCGTTTCCTGTTCGCCGGCAGTTCGGAGGTCTATGGACGAGCGTTCCAGGGCGGGAGGGCGGTTGACGAGATGGTGCTGCCGGACCCGACCAACCTCTATGCCGTCATCAAGGTGGCGACGGAGATGGCGTTGCGGCTGCGGTCACCCGATCGGCTGACCGTCCTGCTGGCACGGCCCTTCAACCATGTCGGGCCGGGCCAGCGGGAGGATTTCGCCCTTTCCTCCTTCGCTGCCCAGATTGCCCGAATCGAGAACGGCCTGCAGCCACCCGTCATCAAGGTGGGCAATCTGGAAAGCGAACGCGACTTCCTGGATGTGCGCGATATCGTCGATGGCTATTGCCGGATGCTGGAGCGGGCAGGGACGCTGCCCAATGGCGTCGTGGTGAATTTCGCGTCCGGGGTGCCGCGGCGCATGCGCGATGTGCTGGATGCGCTGCTGGCCATGGCCCGCGTCCCGATCGAGGTGGTGCCCGACCATAGCCGCATGCGGCCCAGCGATACGCCGCTGGTGCTGGGCAATGCCGACCGGGCGCAGGATCTGCTGGACTGGGCACCCCGCTATACCTGGTCCCAAACCCTGGCCGATATCCTGGATCATTGGCGTGTCCGGGTGGCGCGGGGCGAATAGCCTTCGGGCGCCACCCGGCAAGCCCGGAAAATGGTGGAAGCAGATGCCGGATGATCCCTGGGAAGTGCTGGAACGCCGGCTGTTGCTGCGGACGGCGCGGGGCATCGAGGTGGCGGTGGAGACCGTCCGGTTGCCGGATGGGCGCATCGTCGATGATTACGAGCAGATCGTCGTCGGCGATTCCGCCAGCGTCTTCGCCGAAACCGCCGATGATCGCGTGGTGATCTTGCAGCTTTACTGCCACGGTGCGCGCCGATCCTGCATCGGGCTGCCGGGCGGGCGCGTCGATCCATCCGAAGCGCCATTGGCCACAGCACAGCGGGAGCTGCTGGAGGAGACCGGCTACACCGCCTCCGGCTGGCGTCCGCTGGGTTCCTTCACGCGCAATGGCAACCAGGGCGGTGGCGTGGATCACCTGTTCCACGCCACCGGCGCCCATCAGGTCGCGGCACCCGATCCGGGTGACCTGGAACAGATCACCGTGGCTGTGCTCAGCCGGGAGGAATTGGCAAAGGCGTTGCGGGACAACAGCATCGCCGTGTCCGCCCATGCGCTGGGCGTGGCGCTGGGTTTGCTGGGAGCTGTCAATCCAGCGCCATAGGGCGTAGTTCATAATTATTGACATATAGGTTCTTTATCCTATATCTGGAGATGACATTCTCACTTGTCATCCTCCCGAAAGGATCGGACCTATGCTCGTGCTACCCATGGATGATTATGGTGAACGTATCCAGGCCTTGCGGCCGGAGCGGGCGCAGGTGCTGGCCGTCGGTGCGGCTTCCGTGCCGGCACAACCCTTGGCCGCCGATACAAGGGTGATCCGGCTCGTCTCCACGGCGCCTTGCTTCCTGGCCTTCGGGCCGGCCCCCGTTGCCACCACCGACAGCCATTATCTGCCGGCGGGCGCCCCGGAATATTTCCGGGTCATCCCTGGCGAATCCCTGGCCACGCTGCGGGTGGGCCTTGATGGCGCGCTGCATCTTTCGGAGATGTCGTGATGCTCGCGCGGATCGGCCGTCTGCTGGCGCCCGTCCTGCGCGCCGGCGCATCGTTGACCACCCGGTCCGGGCGCGTGGTGACCACGCGCCTGGGCCAGCGCCTTGTCAGGAGGTGAGGCATGTCGGATATCGCCATACATCAGTTGCCGCCGGCGGGCACATTGACTGGATCTGAAAATGTTCCTATTGATGACGGTGCTGCCACCGTCCGGACAACCGTCGCTGCGTTGCGTGCGGGTCTGTCCGCCTCTACGCACGGCCATGGGGTCGCCGACGTCACCAGCCTGCAGGCCGCGCTTGATGCCAAGGCGCCGCTGGCCTCGCCTGCCTTTACCGGTATGGTCGCATTGGCGGCGGGGGCGGCTGCGGCACCCGCCATGTGCCCGACCGGCGATGCAGATACCGGTCTGTTCTTCCCCGCTGCGAACATGCTGGCCCTGGCCACTGGCGGTGTGGAGCGGCTGCGCATCGCCGACGATGGCAGCTTCCAGATCCGGCCGCAAACCGGGGGCGGGCACTATCTGGGCCTTGTCCCCACAACGGCGCACCTGGCCACAAGCGTGGCAGCCGTCGGTCTGACGGTCGCGGATGGCGGCGGTCACAGCGGCGTCTTCGTCCACAACACCCATAATGGCACCCACAGCAGCCAGGATATCCGTCTGAAGACGGCACAGGGCGGCGCCACGGCGTCCGTGGAACGCGCCCGCGTGGCGGCTGACGGCACCATCACCCTGGGTGGTGCGGTGGGGGCCGAGGGGTTGCGGGTGCTGCCCGCAGCCGGCGCCAACCGCGCGGTCACTGTCACCGGCAGCAATGGTGGCGACCCCATCCTGGCCACGACAGGCGGGCGGATCGCCTTCGGGGCGGTGCCGGTCCTGCCCAGCTACACGGTGGCGACCCTGCCGACCGCCACGGCGCGTGGCCTGGCCTATGTCTCCGACGGCGCCACCAACAGGCGGCTGGCCATAAGTGATGGAACCAACTGGCGCTGGCCCGACGGCGCCCTGGTATCGTGAAGGAGAATCCCCATGCAGACGACCAAGCATCCCTATGAGTTCCTGGCACGGTGGGACCGCAATGGCGGCCTGACTGGCGCCCATGTGCAATTCCGCTATGTCACGCAGGCCGACGACGGCACCATCCTGGGGGAGTTCGTGGGCACGGCCGAGCCGGTGGCATCGGGCGTCGCCGCCGGCTTTCCCCTCACGGAGATATTGTCGCCACTGACCTTCGCCGCCTTGGCGGAGCGTGACGCCGCCCTGGCCGAGCGCGACCTGCTGGCCGCGAGGTTGGCAGGAAACACGGCAACATCGTAAGGTAAGGCCCGCCGCCCCGGATTACGCGTCGGACCCCCACCGGTGGCGTGGCGGCAGGGCCAGACCCGTGAAGGGCACCCCGTCGAGATTGAGGTTGGGATTGTAATAGGGGTCGCGAACGGCCACATGGGCCCACCGCCGCCGCATGTACAATTCCTCCTTCATCGCCCGCGCCATGCGTTCCGGGGTGGCGTCGCGGCCGCGGCTGACGCTTTCCAGATGGTAAAGGTCGATGTGCGGGGTCCAGACGATCAGCTTGCCGCGGTCGCGCAGACGCAGACAGAAATCGACGTCGTTGAAGGCGACGGGCAGGTTGCGCGCATCGAACCCGCCCAGCGCCAGGAAATCGGTCGCGCGGCAGAACAGGCAGGCGGCCGTCACAGCACTGTAATTGCCTGCTACGCGGCTGCGGTGGAAATAGCCGTCGTCATCGACATGCACGGTCTGGAAGGCATTCTCCGCCAGACCACCCGTGCCCACCACCACGCCACCGTGCTGGATCATGCCATTGGCAAAGCGCAGCCGCGCGCCCACCGCCCCGACCTCCGGCCGGGACAGAAGGGCGACGGCGGTCGCCAGCCATCCGGCACTGATCAGTTCCACGTCATTGTTGATGAAACCAATCAGTTCGCCCCGTGCCTCCGTGACGGCACGGTTGTTCATGTCGGCGAAGTTGAAGGGCGCGTCATAAGGCACGACGCGGAACCGCTGCGCCAGCCGGCCCTGCTCCAGCCAGGCCAGGGTTTCAGGATCCTGGCTCTGATTGTCGATGATGATGATCTCATAGGGCGCACCAGCGGGTTGAGCCTCGATGCTCTCCACCGCCGCACGCACCAGCGAAAGCCGGTCGCGTGTTGGAATCAGCAGGCTGACCAGGGGCGGGGCGGGCGGGGTAGGCCAATCCACCTTCCGCAATCCCTCCCGCTCATCGATGGTCAGGACGCGCGCACCCTTGGCGCCCCGGGCCGACAAATGGGTCACCACTTCCTGGGCCGCATGCGCCGCCAGCAGGGGGCCCGGCATCATCCGCAATTGGCACAGCACCTCGGGCAGATGATGGACGCGTCCATGCGGCCCCGCCCGCAGCAATGCCCGCAGCCGCAGGGCCGTGGCCGAGGGGCAGGGGCCGATATCATGCAGCAGGGACTCGCGAAGCAGCGTCAGGCCACGCGTATAATCCTGGGAAAGGCAGAGATCGTAGCTCCAGTCCGGCCTGAACCAGGGCAGGGGCCCGGCTTGCGCCGGCACCTCGGCATCGGCATAGAGGATATCGGCGCCGCTGGCCTCCAGCGCATGCGCTGCGCGCGCCAGGGCACCAGGCAGCAGCACGGCCCCCTCGTCCAGCACCACCATCACGGCTGTCCCTGCCTTCGTGTGCATGCGGACAGCAACGGCGGCAAGGCCGGGCCGGGTGGCCGCCAACATTTCAGGGATATCGTCGGCTTGCGCCGGCAAAAGCGCGTCCCGCCATTCGACATAGTCGCCAAAGCCGATGCTGGCCGGCAGGATGCGGCCGACCTGCTCCAGGTAACAGCGCAGCAATGCCGCAAGCCGGCCTGCTTCGGCATCGGCCGGATCTACCCGGCCGGCCAGTTCCAGAAGCATCGGGATCGGGCCGGCGCCCAGGCAAATGAAGGGCAGGGGGCTGCCGGCCAGAAGGCTTCCATCCTCTGCGCGTATCTCCACCAACCGTTCCTGACCATCAAGGGTCCGATAGGGCATCAGCAGGCTGAAGGCATGGTCACCGTCGCCGAGCCCCGCATTGATCAGATCGCCCCGCCGCTCGTCCGCCATGGCGGACGCCACAACCTGACCGTCGATCCAGGCCTCGACCCGGACATGGCGCTGGGCCTGGTCCGGTCGCCAGCACCAACCGCGGATCACCGCGCCCAGGGTATTGTCGACATTGCCTTGGATGATCCCCAGGGGCAGCGGCGATGCCGCATCCGCCGCCGCTCCAGCCATCCGGCCGATATCGCCGAACACCACAATGCCCGACGCCACATCCCGCACGATGACCGGGCGGCCGGGCTGGAGACGGACCTGGATACGGAACCCGCACTGGCCGTCGCCGTGACCGGCGGCAGCCACATCCTGACGGTCCAGGTTGGCCAGTCCGGCGGCAAGCAGCACGCCGTCGCATTCCACCGCCAGGATCAGCCGCTGATCCGGCTTGTCCGGCACACAGACCCAGCCGACCAGGACGTTATCCACGTAGCTTTCAATGTGCCCGACGATGCGCATGCCAATCCTGATTCCCGAAGAGCAGGGTGCGCCAGCCTACGCCGCCAGAGCGCGGTCCAGAAGGGCCGGTGTCAGCGGGCCGAATTCCACGACGCGCCCATGTTCAAGCACCATCACCTTGTTGCAGAGCCGTTCCACCAGCGGGCGGCTGTGGCTGGCGATGACCAGCATGCTGGCGCGGTCGATCAGCGCATTCACCCGGTGTTCGGCACGTTCCATGAAGGCGGCGTCGCCGGCCGTGATCCATTCGTCCAGCAACAGGATCTCCGGAGAGATGGCCGTCGCCACAGCGAACATCAGCCGCAGCAGCATACCTGACGAATAGACCTTTACCGGCAGGTCCAGATAGCCACCAAGGCCGGAGAAGTCACAGATATCCCCGGCGTAGGAGTCGATCTCCGCCGCACTCATGCCCAGCAGCAGACCGCGCAGGCGCACATTCTCCCGCCCCGTGGCATCGGGATCGATGCCCAGCATCAGGTCGAACATGGGGGAGACCCGGCCCTGGACGCTGACACGGCCCGCGGTTGGCTCATAGATGCCGGCCATGGTCCGCAGCAGCGTGCTTTTGCCCGCGCCATTATGACCGATCAGGCCGACCCGGTCGCCTTCGCCCAGGTCCATGTTGACGCCGCACAGCGCATCGATATGGACACGCGCCCCCGGCTCCGCACCGATACGCCCACCGGTGGACAGGTTCAGCGCCGTCTTCTTCAACGACCGCCCGTGCAGCCCGAAAATCTGGAACCGGACGGCGACATCTTCAAGTCGGATATGGACGGGCATGGGCGATCAAATCCAATAGGCGACGCGGGGACGGGAGGCGCGGAAGATCAGCAGGCCAACCAACAGGCCCGAGAAGGCGATGAAGCCCGATACCAGCCAGTGCATGGGATCGGAATGTCCCGTGGTCAGTGGCTGGCGCAGGATCTCCACCAGATAATAGAACGGATTGAACATCAGGGCCGGGTGGCCGGCGGCCAGGAAGCTGCCCTTCCACAGCACCGGCGTGATGAAGAAGGCACCCGTGATCAATGTGGCCACGATCTGCGACACGTCACGAAAGCGCATGCAGATGCAGGCCAGCGCCAGACCCCAGCCATACCCCGTGACCAGCAGCAGCAGCAGGGCCAGCACCGCCAGGCCGATATCCACCAGCGACACGGGCACGGCGAACCAGATGAGTACGCCCACGATGATCAGCGCGTGATGCAACAGGACCAGTGCGTTGCGTGCCACGACCCGGTAGACGAAGACGGTCAGCGGCAGGCGCATCTGCCGGATGTACCCTTCCGCCCCGATCAGGGCCATGCAACTTTCATTGACCAGACCGGTGATCAGGGTCCAGGTCACCATGCCGATGGCGACATGTGGCAGATAGGCGTGGATATCGATATTGAACAGGTTGGCATAGACGGCGCCGATGCCCACCGTGAACGCCGCCATGCTGATGGTGACCCAAAGGGGGCCCAGGATCGAGCCGCGGTATTTCTGGCGAACGTCACCCGTGGCTAGGCTCAGCCAGATGCGCCACGACGCCAAGCCCCGCATCATGTCGGACAGGGCCGCGGCCAAGGAGGGGGTGCCGTCTGCGACGAACCCCCCATACCAGCCCCGACCGCCCGATACCGGGCTGGGTCGTTGTTGCGACATGGTGGGACGCTCTCCTCGATCTCGATCAGGGCACATATATAGCATCGTTATTTTTGATCAAAGCCTTATACCCGCCGTAGTGGGAACCGCCCCTGCGTTATGATGGGGCGGGTGAACTCCGGCCGTGCTTGACACCACCATGCCGAACCCGCCACCTTCGCGTCGCAGGCCCTTGGAGGGCAGCCGGAAGGACGATGATGGTGCAAGCGGGGTTTGAAGCGGCCGAGGGGGATGCGACCGTATCGCCGATCGAGGCCCACAGCATGCTGGAGGGTTTGCGTTTTATCGCACGACACCATGGCTTGCACCTGTCGCGCGAACAGCTGATCCGTGAAAATGTGCGTGACGGTAACGAGGTGACGCCATCGGTGATCGCCGCCGCCGCCAAACGATCGGGGCTGAACGCCAAGGTCACACGCATGCGGTTCGAGCATCTGATGCGGCTGGGCCGTGCCGTTCCGGCATTGCTGCGGCTGCGCGACGGCACAGCCCGCGTTTTGATCACCAGCCACGCCGGCGGATCGCCGCCGGTCGTCGTGCTGCGCCATCCCATGGATGGCGGACAGCCTCGGCCCTACGACATGGTCGGGCTGGCGGAAATCTGGGACGGGGACGTCATCCTGTTCAAGCGCCAGCAGACGGCGACGATGGACAGCAGCGATTTCAATCTGGGCTGGCTTGTGCGGCAATTGGGCAAGGACAAGCGCATCTATCGCGATGTCGGCCTGTCGGCGATCGCCATGTCCTTCTTCGCGCTGGTGCCGCCACTGCTCTATTTCCTGGTGGTCAATCGCGTGCTGGTGCACCAGCGTATGTCCACCCTTTTCGTGCTGGCCGTGGGCATGCTCTTCGTGATCGTCTTCGACACGCTGTTCGGCTATCTGCGTCGCCGGTTGGTGGCGGAGGGCACGGCCCGGGTCGATGCCCGCATCGGTACTTATATTTTCGACCGCCTTATCGGGCTGCCGCTGGATGTGTTCGAACGGCAGAGCACGGGGACGATCAGCTACAAGGTGGGTGAGGCCAACCGCATCCGCACGTTCCTGACCGGCCAGGCCTTCACCACATTGCTGGACAGCTCCGTGCTGATCGTGCTGCTGCCGGTCATGTTCTACATGCATACAACGCTGACCTTCTTCGTGCTGGGTCTGGCGATTCTGATGTTCGTCATCATCCTGCTGTTCCTGCCCGCGATCGGGCGGTCCTATGCGCGGGTGGTGCTGGCGGAACAGCGCAAGGGATCGCTGCTGATCGAGACGATCCACGGGATGCGCACCATCAAGACCCTGGCGCTGGAGGGGCGACGCCGCCACCAGTGGGACGATGCCGCCGCCGAGGCCGTGAAGGCCCATCGCGACATGAGCCTGCTGACCAACCTGCCACAGACGCTTCTCCAGCCGGTCGAAAAGCTGATCTATTCCGGCTCGCTGCTGCTGGGCTGCTATCTGGCATTGACCACCCAGGAAGGGGCGGTTGCCGTGGGGGCACTGGTGGCCTTCACTATGCTGGCCGGCCGAATCACCCAGCCCTTTGTGCAGATCGCCAGCCTGCTGCAATCGGTGCAGGAGGTGCAGGGTGCGTTCGCCCAGGTGGGGTCGCTGGTCAATGTGCCGGCGGAGGACACCCGCTCCACCCACGGGTTGCGCCCCCGTTTTGTGGGCAACATCGTTTTTGATGAGGTGCGGTTCCGCTATCCCGGTTCGCAATCCTATGCGCTGGACCGCGTCACCTTCCACCTGCCGCCGGGCAGCGTCACCGGCATCATGGGGCGCAGCGGATCGGGCAAGACCACCGTCACCCGGATGCTGCAGGGGCTGCACCAGGATTATGACGGGTTGATCAAGATCGACGGAACGGACCTGCGCCAGATGGACCTGTCGCATCTGCGCGCCAATCTGGGCGTGGTGCTGCAGGAGAATTTCCTGTTCACCGGTACGATTCGCGAGAATATCGGCATCGTCCGACCCGACGCCACCTTCGAGGATATCATCGAAGCCGCGCGGCTGGCCGGGGCAGAGGAATTCATCGAACGTCTGCCGGCCGGTTATGACACCGTCCTGACGGAAGGGGCGACCAACCTGTCAGGCGGCCAGCGCCAGCGGCTGGCCATTGCGCGCGCACTGCTGGTGGATCCGCCGATCCTGATCCTGGACGAAGCGACGAGCGCGCTGGACCCCGACAGCGAAGCCATCGTCAACAACAACCTGCGCCACATTGCCGACGGGCGGACGATGATCGTCATCTCGCACCGTCTGGCATCGCTGGTTGATTGTGACCAGATCATCGTGATGGAGCGTGGCCGCGTCTTCGACATGGGCACCCATGAGGAGTTGCTGGACCGTTGCGCCATCTACCGTCATTTCTGGTACCAGCAGAACCGCCATCAGTCCCCGCAACCCGGAGCAAGCCATGAACGGTCGATCACTGGTCCTGCGTCCTGACCGCAGGGACAACGCCGCCGATCAGGCGATCAATGATTTCCAGTCGCACATGGCGGAGATCACCGGCGCGCCCTATCCGATAAAACTGCGCATGACGGTTCATGTGCTGGTGCTGATGCTGGTCGCGGCCATCGTTCTCAGCACCGTCATGCATCTGGACCGGGTGGTGTCGGCATCGGGCCGGCTGGTATCGCGCACACCGACGCTGCTGGTCCAGCCGCTGGAGGCCACCGTCCTGCGCGAAATCATGGTGCGTCCGGGCGAGCTGGTGGCAAAGGGTGATCTGCTGGTGACGCTGGACCCGACCCTGTCCTCGGCCGACGTCTCCACCCTGCGGGCAAGTCGCCAGGCGTTGCAGGCCCAGGTGGCGCGGCTGGAGGCGGAACAGGCCGAACAGCCGATGGCAGAGCCGGACCCGCAAAACCAGGCGGCGATGAACGAATATTCCATCTGGAAAGCGCGGACGGCGGAGCGCGAGGCGCGGCTGGCGGTGTTCGACCAGAAAATCCAGGGGACCACCGGTCTGATCACCAGCGGCCTGCGCGACGCGGAACATTACCGCGCCCGTCTGAAGGTCAGCGAAGAGATCGAGGGCATGCGGTCGGAACTGGCCCGCAAGGAGGTGGGCAGCCGCCTGAACGTGCTGATCGCCCAGGACACCAAAGCCGAGATCGCCCGCAACCTGTCCAACAGTGAACAGCAGGTCCGTACTTCCCGCCACGAGCTGGAGAGCATCCAGGCCGAGCGGGAGGCCTATATCCAGGAATGGCGGTCGGAACTGACTACGCAGTTGGGAGCCAAGCGCACGGAGCTGGGTGAGGTGGAGGACGGCCTTTCCAAAGCCGAGTTCCGTCGCGATCTGGTGGAATTGCGGGCTGTCGCCGACGCCACCGTGGTCAGTGTGGCCGATGCCGGTGCCGGCTCTGTTGTACCGTCGGGTGAGGTGCTGGTCACCTTGATGCCGACCAATGCCATGCTGGAAGTGGAAGCTGACGTGGCCGGCATGGACCAGGGCTTCGTCAAGGTGGGTGACGAGGTGCAGGTGAAGCTGAACGCCTATGAATTCACCCGCTTCGGCACGGTGAAAGCCGAGGTGCGGTCAATCAGCGAGAACAGCTTCGCCCAGCGTGATGACGGGACAGTCGCCCCGGAGCGGTATTACAAGGTGCGGGCCGAAATCAAGTCGGTCGATCTGCGTAACGTACCCGACAACCTGCGTCTCATCCCCGGAATGCCGCTCCAAGCGGATATCGTGGTGGGGAGCCGTCCGATCATCGCCAACCTTCTTGACCGCGTCATCGCCAACACCCAGGAAGGGTTGCGGGAGCCGTGATCCTGGAAAGCCGGGTCCTGTACCGCCTGGACATGGTTTTGACTTTGGTTGGCACGGTGGAGCCCCTATAATCAGGGTGGGGCGGGTTCGGCACGTGCTTGGGATTCCTTAAGTTTCCCGGCATGTATATTTGCAATTTTGTGCGGCCTCGGCCCGGGATGGCCGCACATCAGTTAAAGACAGAAATAATCATGGCCATTTTGCGTAAAATTAATAGGCTCAAGAGTGAAATGTCGGATTATGTCGATTTCTTCCGCGCCTACATCGCTACCCCTTTCAAGCCGAATTATATTCGTCGGAAATGGGATGGTGCCGATATTCTTCCTGGGGCAAAGCGGGTCGCTGTTTTCAACCATTTCGACAAGAAGGGCGTGATACATGACTACGTCCTTTATTATTTGAAGGAACTGAAGTGCGCCGGCTTCACCATCGTCTTCACCAGCAATTCACCGCGGTTTCCGGACGCAAGCGTTGAACGCCTGAAGCCGTTTGTGGCACGGATTCTGTGGCGATCCAATGTCGGCTATGATTTCGGCGCCTTCAAGGACGGGATTGCCCAGGTACCGGATGTAACGGCCCTGGATATGTTGCTGGTCACCAATGATAGCATTTACGGGCCTTTGCAGGACCTGGGCAAAGAGATCGGCCGGGCCGATGCAGGCCAGGCGGATGTCTGGGGCATCACGGACTGCTGGTCACACCAGTTCCACCTGCAGAGCTATTTCGTGCTGTTCCATGCGCAGGCATTGCGCGACCGCGCCTTCAGCCGTTTCTGGACCCGCCTGCCTTATTTCCGGAACAAGCATTGGGTTGTGAAGTATGGGGAAATTGGTCTGACGCAGTTTTTCCTGCGCCATGGTCTGCGGTGCCAGGCCTTGTTCCCCTATCGCGACATGGTGGCAAGGGTATCGCCCCGGATCGAGGCATATCTGACGGAAACCAAGCCGGAGAAGGACCCGGTGCGCTATCGCTATCTGGAAATGATGGCACGGTTCCTGCGTGAAGGCGTGGCGTTGAACCAGACGCATTTCTTCTGGGATGAATTGCTGGTCACGTTCCGCTGCCCCTTCATCAAGCGCGACCTGTTGCAGCGTAATCCCGTGGGCATCCCCTTCCTGCATTATTGGGAAACATTAATGGCGGAAGTCTCCCCTTATGACGCCAGTCTGATCGTGAAACATCTCGAACATTCGATGCGCAACCGGGTTTATTGACCAGAACATGGGGTGGGGTTCTCCTCACTCCACCTTTCTGGACCGGCCCGCCGCAAATCCAAAGCGTGTTTTCGTCACCAGGGAATGGTGGCCGGTGGCGAAAAATATCAATTAAACGCAATGGGATAATAGAAAGCTGCAATGATTGGAACGCCTGTGCCCACCGGCGGCGACCGATGGTGCAGGACGAGAGGGGTGCCAGTATCCCGGTCTGGACAGAATGACCGGCCAATCTGCGCGTCCCGGCGTCGCGCTTCACCGCCGAACTGCTGCGCGACCAGCGACGGATCATCGGCAGTTCCGACGCGTGCGGTCGGCATGGCCATGGATGCGGTGGGGGAGTCGGGAAATCGCGTCCTTCTATGATAGGACGCTGGGGACAAAGCCGTAATCCATCGATCAGCAAACCGATGGGTCACCCGCGCTTTCGCCCATCCGCCGGCACCAGCCGGCTGCCAATGCCAATAATGGCAGAACCGCGCCGGTGACCCCAGTCATATGGATAAAGGCATGGATCAAGGCCGGGCACCGCGTGTGTGTGACAGCCACCCCGTCGGCTGCAAGCCTGTCCGCAAGGGCCTCCCCCTCATCCCGCAGCGGGTCGTACCCCGCGGTCAGCAGCATGACCGGCGGACAATGGCCCATGTCCCGTCGATGCAGAAGATTGACGCGGGCATCCGCCAGCCGGGTGCCGTCGGGCAGCAGCATCGCAGTGAAGGTCTGCATCGACCGTTCGGTCAGCAGATACTCGCCGCCGAACTGTGTCCGGCTGGGATGGGTTTGGGCGAAGGCCACGACCGGATAGAACAGCAGCGCAGCGCAGGGGCGCGGGCCCCCGGCGGGTGCGTCCAGCGCCGTAGTCAGCGCCAGATTGCCGCCCGCAGAATCCCCCGCGACGATCAGCCGGGCAGGGTCCAGGCCCCATGCAGGCCCCTCCCGCCCGACCTGGGCCAGGATACAAAGGGCGTCTTCATGGGCGGCGGGGAATGGATGTTCCGGGGCCAGACGATAAGTTGCCGCCACGACCGGCAGGCCCGACAGCACGGCCAGACGGCGGCAGACCATGTCATGGCTATCCAGCCCACCCGCCACGAAACCACCGCCATGGAAGAACAGGATCGCCGGGCCCGGCCTGTCGTTGCCACCGGCTGGACGGTACAGGCGTCCGTCCAGAACACCCGACGCCCCCTGCAAGATGAGGGACTGTACGCTCACCGGCTGGGCGGGGGGCGGCCCCTCCATCATCCGGCAATTCTCCGCCAAGACGGTCCGCATCACGGGAACGGGCAGGTCGGCCAGATCGGGTTGCCCCAGGGTACGGATATGTGCCAGCAGGCCAGCGATATGGGGGTCCAGTTCGGTCATGCCAAAGTACTCCATTGTCGCGTCGGCGCCGACGTGCCGGGCATCAGGATGATCGGCTTGATCACCTGCCCCTGCTCCGATGCCTCCACCGCCGCATTGATCTCCGCCAGGGGATAGAACCTCACCAGCCGATCGAACGGCAGCTGGCCGTCACGGTGCAATTGCACCAGCCAGGGGATGAAGCGATCGGGATCGGCGTCGCCTTCCACCACCCCGCGCAGGCGTCGCCCCCCGCTCAACAGATGGCCGCCATCGACGGCAATATCCTGGCCATGGGCGATGGCACCGACCACGGCGCATTCACCCATGGGGGCCAGCATCATGATGCCGCTGCGGATGACATCGGCGCGCGCTGTGGTGTCGATGCTGTAATCGACCCCCACCCCCTGGGTCATGGCCAGGATAGTAGCCACCGTATCGGTGCCGATGGGGTCGATCACCGCCGTGGCACCCAGGGACAGGGCCATGTCGCGGCGGGCGGGTTGCGGGTCGATGGCGATGATAGGGCCGGCCCCCACCATTCTGGCCGCCATCATGGCGCAGAGACCCACGGTTCCGGCCCCCATGACCACCACGCTCTGCCCCTCCCGGACTTTCAATGCGTTGGTGACGGTCCCGACGCCCGTCATCACCCCGCATGCCAGCGGCCCCAGCAGGGCCAGGGGCGCATCGGCAGGCACCTTCACGACGTTGCGTTCATGGGCCAGGGCGTAGGTGGCGAAACTGGACTGGCCGAAGATATTGCCATGGATCGGTTCCCCGTCCCTGGACAGCCCGCTGCTGCCATCCAGGCGCGACCCGAAGAAATTGCGGGGGAAGAATTCCCGACAATAGGAGGGGGTCGCATTGGTACAGGATGGGCAGGTGCCGCAGCTATTGAAGCTGATCACCACCGGGTCACCGGCTTTGACTTTTCGCACGCCCGGCCCCACGCTTTCCACGATGCCGGCCCCTTCATGGCCCAGTACCACCGGCTGCGGCACGGGCAGCAGCCGGTCGCGCATCACCATGTCCGTATGGCAGATACCGGTGGCCAGGATGCGGACCCGCACCTCCCCCGGCAACGGGTCTTCGATATCCACCGGTTCCAGGAGGAACGGGCCACCAGGTTCGCGGGTCACCGCCGCCGTGATTTTCATGACAGCTCACCCTTTCAGAACGGATAGGCGGGCGGGCGGGCCTTCACCGTGGACCAGCGCCAGGTGGAGAACTCATCCCAGTTGGCGGGGCCACTGATGCGGCCGCCATTGCCGGACAGGCCGAAACCGCCGAACGGCGCCGACGGGTCGGCCAGCACTGTCTGGTCATTCACATGCAGATGCCCGACACGCAGCTGTGCGGCGATCGCCTTCGCCCGTGCCAGATCGTTGCCGATGACGGCACCCGCCAGACCATAGGTCGTGGCATTGGCCAGCCGCACGGCCTCGGCATCGTCGGTGAAGGTCGTGATGACCGCCACGGGGCCGAACAGTTCCTCGTTGAAGGCGGGCATGCCGGGCCGGACATCGGCCAGGACGGTCGGCGCATAGAAACGGTTATCGATGCGCCCGCCGGCCAGCAGCCTGGCCCCCGCCTTCACGCTGTCCTGCACGATGGCGTCCAGGCGCTGCACCTGCTGCGGCGTGATCAGCGGGCCCAACGCCACCTCGGGATGCGTGTTTGGGTCGCCGACCGGCAAGCACCGGGCCTTTTCCACCAGCCGCTCTGTCACGGCATCGGCAATCCCCTTGTGCAACAGGATACGGCCCGTGGCCATGCAGATCTGGCCCTGATGTAGCCAGGCACCCCAGGCGGCGTTGGCGGCGGCCAGGTCGGGATCGGCATCATCCAGAACGATCAGCGGGTTCTTGCCGCCCAGTTCCAGCTGCACCTTCTTCAGGTTCTCCCCGCACAGGGCGCCGACGCGCCGCCCGGCCCGGGTCGACCCGGTAAAGGACACCATGGCGACGGCCGGGTTGGTGCACAGTTCCTCCCCCGCCTCGGCATGGCCGGGCAGGACATGGAGCAGGCCCGGCGGCAGGCCCGCCGCCTCGAACAGCTTGGCGATGATCAGGCCGCCCGATACCGGCGTGCGGGGATCTGGCTTCAGCAGCACCGCATTGCCGGCCGCCAGCGCCGGCGCCACGGCCCGCAGCGACAGGACCAGCGGAAAATTGAAGGGGGAGATGATACCGACGACACCCAGCGCCACCCGTTCAGCCAGACTGTCGGTGCCGGGATCGGCGGGCAGGACATGACCGCGCGGTTCCAATGCCTGGGCCGCCGCATGGTCGATGAAGCCCACCCCATGGTCGGGTTCCAGCCTTGCCTTGGCCAGGATGGAACCGCCTTCGCGGACCAGCCAACCCGCCACCTCCTCGCGATGCTGACGCAACAGGTCGGCGGCGCGGTGCAGGATGGTGGCCCGCGCACCGGGATGCAGCGCCGCCCAGGCAGGCTGGGCCTGGGCGGCCCGTTCCGCCGCCGCCGCCACCTGTGCCGCACCGGCCAGGCCAACACTGACCAGCACCCGCCCCGTCGCTGGTTCCAGCACCGGCAAGGGACCGGCGCCCTGCCGCCAGCCGCTGCTGTAGAGCAGCCCCTGCCAGCCTTGTCCCATCAGGGATGTAGTTTCTTGCGTCGCCATCATGTCCCCCGTCCGCTCAACCACGCACGCGCAACGTCAGGAACCATTCGCGCGGCCGCGAATAGGTGCCGGTGGTGTTGCCGATGCTGCTGTTGGACAGGCCGGTGACCAGATAGCGCTTGTCGGTGGCGTTGCGCACACCGGTCAGGATCTGCCAGTTGCTGTCTGCCGGTCGGTATTCAGCGGACAGGTTGACGACTCCATACCCGCTCTGGATCAGAGCCGGGGTGTTGGTGGCGTCCTTGGCCTGGCTGCCCTTATAGACATAATCAGCACGCAGCGTGCCGGTGCCGGCCTCGCCCAGCCCCAGCTCATAGGCGCCGCCCAGATTGAAGGTCCAGTCCGGCGTGTTCACAAACTTATTGTCCAGCGCGATGGTCGATCCGGCCTCCAGCTTGCGGTATGCGGCATCCAGGTAACCGAGAGCCGCATTCAAGGTGAAGGCGCCGGTCACCGCTGCTTCCGCCTCCAGCTCAAAGCCCTTGATCCGGCCCGTGCCGGCATTTTCGAAGGTGGGGGAGATGCCACGCTGCACCACGACCTGGATGTTCTTGTAGTCGGTCCAGAAGGCGGCCCCGTTCAGGCGCAGGCGCCGGTCGAACAGTTCCGACTTGATGCCCACCTCATAGGTGTCGGCCGTCTCCGGCTCGAAATCGGGGGCGATGCCGCTGGGTTCCGGGGCCGTCAACCGCGTGGTCCATCCGCCCGACTTGAAGCCCTGGGCATAGGACGCATAGGTCAGCACATCATTCGTCAGCTTGTATTCAGCCCCCAGGCGCACCGAACTGTCGGTGAATTTCTTGTGGTTCACGCCCAACGGATAGACGCGTGTCAGGTCCGTCTGGTCGGGATAGAAGGCGGCGGGGAAGCCCATTTTCAGTGCGAAACTGTTCAGGTCGCGCTGCCGCCCGTCGAACCGCTTCTTCTCCTGCGTATAGCGCGCGCCAAAGGTCAGGCCGATACGGTCGGTCAGCTGGAAATTATTGTGGGTGAACAAAGCCCAGGCGACATTGCGGAAATCATTGGGGCCATAGACCTGCACCAGCCCTTCAACAAAGGGAACCGTGTCCAGCAGACTGCCCGTTTCCTTGAAATAATAGGCGCCAACCACCGATTTCAGCCGGTCATCGAAGCCGGTGTAATTCAGCTGCAGCTCTTGCGACACCTGCTCCTGTCGCATGTTGAAGGATGTGTCGGAGATGACGAAGGGCGCGCCGCCATTTTCCACGCCAAAGGCGCTGTCCAGATCGCGATAGGCGGTGATCGACTTGAAGCCCAGGGATTGCGACAGCGACCAGTCAAGCGTGGCGGACAGGCCATAAGTGTTCACGATGGAATAGTTGCTGCCCCGGGCATAGGAGGTGTCGATATCCCCGGTAATGAAACGGTTGTCATAGGGCAGGCGGTTGTTGGACGGGTCGGCATCGACATTCACACCGGCCAGGCCCGCTCCCACCGTTCCGCGCGGCCCACAGGCGGCTCCCAGCCCGATGCTGGCCAGCACCGTCGGCGGCAAGCTGATACAGGCATTATAGACCGACGCGATGGACTGGCTGGCCGGATCGGTGATGGTGCCCAGCAAGGTGCTGGGTGCCGCCTGTTCATTGGCCCAGGAGGCATCACCCGCCAGCACCAGCTTCACATCCTGGTTGGGCGTGAAGGCCAGCTTGCCACGCAGGGTACGGACATTCTCGTTTCCCTGCCGGTCACCACCGGGCGGGCGCGACGTGATGAAACGGCCCGTATCCGTAACGAACTGCTCTGCGCCTGGAAAGGGGATGCGCTTTTGATATCCGTCGCGTTCCTTGGAGGAGAAGGAGACGGACGCCGCCAGCTTTTCTTCCACCAGCGGCACATTGACCGTGCCGCGCACGTCCAGCCGGTGGAAGCTGCCGGTGGTCATCTCTGCCTTGTACTTGAACTCATCGGTCGGGTCGGCGGTGACGACCGAGATGGCGCCACCGATGGTGTTGCGGCCGAACAAGGTACCCTGCGGCCCCTTCAGCACCTCCACCCGTTCGATATCCAGCAGATCGACGGCGGCACCCACGGTACGGGCGAAATAGACGCCGTCGACATAAAGCCCGACACCCGGTTCCATGTTGAACGCGAAGTCGTTCTGCCCGATGCCGCGCACAAAGGCCGACACAATGGTGGACGAACCGGCGAAGGGCGAGGCCTGGTCGATCTGGATATTCGGGGCGAAATCGGTGACCTGGGTGACATTGGTCAGGCCCTTGGCCTCCAGCGCATCAGCACTCAGCGCCGTGATGGCGATGGGCACTTCCTGCAGGTTCTCCGCCCGCTTCTGGGCGGTAACGATAATCTCTTCCAGCATGCCCTGGCCGGGATTATCCTGCGCGTGGGCGATTGCCGCCAGACACAGAAACGGCACGGCGCAAACGGATGCCTTCAACAGCGCGGATCTCGCGCTCCTGCTGCCCTTCATGATGTACCTCCCAGTACAGGCGCCTTTGTTATTGGCGCTAATTGTACTGAGATATAATCATTTGCCAGGCAACGGCGCTTGACCGAGGCGGCAGGGAAACTTGTTCAAAACGGCAATTGGACAATCTCGCCCATGCCCCGTCAGTCGCCGGGCGGGCGCCAGATTGGTCTCACACCACCGCGAACGGGTCCTGGCGATAGTCGCGCGGTGATCGACCGTACCGGGCCTTGAAGGTGCGGGAGAAATGGCTGGCATCGTTGAAACCACAGGCGAATGCCACCTCCGTCACGCTGCGCCGGGCATGGTGCGGGTCGCGCAACTGGCGCGCACATTCCTCCAGCCGGCGGCGCAGGATATAGGCGGTCAGGCGTTCGTCATCGCCGGCCAGCAGCAGGCGCAGATACCGCGGCGACAGGCCCAAGACGGCGGCGACACTGCTGGGGCTCAACTCCGGATCGAACAGCCGCGCCTCGACATGACGGCGGATGCGGGCCCGGTGACCATCGGCCAGCGCCCCTTCATCCGCCATGGTAGCGAACTGCATATGGCAGGCGGTGGCGAACAGGTCCAGAATAGTGGTGCCCAGCCGGTCCCCCACCGTGTGGGACAACCCGTCGCCATCATCCGCCTGTTCCCAGACCTCCGTCACCAGCGTGCGGACCATGCGCATCGGCCCTGCCGCCCCTTGCAAACGACGGCCCAGCAGGTGACGCGGCGCCACCACCCGGCGGCGCAATTCCGACGCCGGGATGCCCAGGATCAGGGTTCGCGACAGGCCGGACAGGCCCAGATCATAGGGAGCGGCCGTGTCGCAAAGCACCATGTCGCCCGGTTCCAGCCAGCCTTCGCGCCCATCCTGGACGGCATGCATGCGGCCTTCCAGCTGTGCATGCAAAAAATATAGATGCTCACCGGCCAACGCGACCCCATGGCGGCGGATGATGCGGGCAGGCGCCGACACGGCGTGGGCGATGGACAGGCCGCCCAGCCCGGTGCTGCGGATATGGTTGTCGAATTCGCCGGGCACATCCGGCTCCACATCCAGATCCGTGAAGACGGAGGACAGGACCTGTTTCAGATAATCGATCTTGGCGCGCGGCGACGGCAATCCGCTGGTGGAGAAACGTTGCATGGGCTCTCCCTGACCATGTCCACCAGTTTAGCACAGCTGGATGCATGGTTTATTGCGGATACCATGACATGTCCCGCGGTGCCGGGCCAGCGTCGCCTCGATCCCCATCAAGGCCTGGACGGCGCAATCAGGCAGGGTGGAGGGGGAACGCAGACAGCGTCGCGCACGCGGGGCCTGCGACGGCGGGTCTGTGCCGACAATGCCGTCGCCCTTGCTGGCGCGTGGGGGCAGGTCAGTTCCCGGTCGTCTGCGCCGCTGACCGGTTCAGGCGATGTGGAGGCCGAAATCTTCGACCGTCGACGGGGTGGCGGCCTTCTCATGTCGCACCAGCGGGCATATCAATCCTCCGGCGCGATCGTTACCACCAGCCCGTCCAGCGCATCGCTGAGCGGGACCTGGCAGGATAGGCGGGAAGCAAGCTGGCGATGGCTGGAACTGTCCAGCAGATCATCCTCGTCCCGGCCCACGGGCGGTATCGCGTCGTCGAAGCCGGGGCCGACATAGACGTGGCAGGTGGCGCAGGAACACATGCCGCCGCACATGGCCAGCACGTCCTCAACGCCGCCATCGCGCAGCGCCTCCATCAGGGAGATGCCACTATCAGCCACCAGGGATTGCTGTTGACCGCTGCGCGTGATGATGGTCAGGGTGGGCATGGATGAAACCGCCTTTGTCAATCAGATGGAGATGGTCAATCCCCCGTCGGACCGCAGCATGGCGCCGGTCACATAGGGGCTTTCAGTGCGGGAAGCCAACAGGACATAGAGGCTGGTATGGTCCTGCGGACGGGAGACGAATCCCAGCGGCATATGCTGTTCCATGACCGCCATGCGTCCGGCGTCCGCATTCATCTCGCGTCCCTGCTGGCCCAGGGCTGCCGGGCCGGAAATGCCGGTATCGGTGGCGCCGGGGGCCACGCCATTGACACGGATATCCGGGGCCAGTTCCTTGGCCAGTTGCAGAACCAGCCCACGCAGGGCGAACTTGGACGCTGTATAGAGCACGCCCCCGCCCCCCGCCAGGAAGCAGGCGTTGGAGCCGGTGACGATGACGCTGCCGCGTGACACCCGCAGCGGGTGCAGTGCGGCCCGCGCCCCATACAGCGCACCCAGCAGATTGACGCCGAAAATCTCCTGAAACCCGCTTTCCAGTTCGGACGGCGAGAGCTTCTCCAAGCGCTTGTGAAAATCCCACAGGCCGGCATTGGCGACATAGGCATCCAGCCCGCCAAAATGCGACAGGGCGGTATCAACGGCAGCCTGTGCCGTTTCATGGCGCGAGACGTCGCCCATCACAGGCACCGCCCCCAGCCGTTCCAAGGCCTCGGCATCCGCCGGCCTGCGCACGACCGCTACCACCTGCGCCCCCTCCGCCAGATAACGGCGGACCACGGCATTGCCGATGCCCGAACCCGCACCGGTGACGATGGTGCGCATCCCCTCCAGCCGGCCCATCAGAAGAACACCGACAGGTTCTTGGTCAGCAGCACCGATTGCGGCAGCAGGATCAGGCGGCGAACCAACTTGAACCCCTGGTCATCGGCGCGGATCAGGTCGCGGCGGCGGCCCGCCAGGATGGCATCGTCATGTTCGATGCGGTTGCGATACTGGACGAAGGTGGAATGCACCTCATACTCCCCCGCCACCGCCGTCGCGAACGCCTCGACATTGGCGATGATGTAGACATGGCGAGTGGGCGGGTCTTCGGTCCAGACCAGGTTGCTGTCCAGCCGGCCGATGCGCATCGCGATGTCGGCCTTGCGCTCATCGAACAGGGCCATGGCGTCGGGGTCCGGATGCCGGCGCTTGTCGCGACGGAACCGGTTTTCCTGCAACGGCATCCAGTAGAACAGATCGTCGGCCAGCAGGTCGTACCAGTCATGGTAGCGTTCCTCATCCAGCAGCCGAGCCTCCCGCCGGTAGAAGCGTTCGATCCGCGCCAGCATCGCGTCGGCCACCGGTTCGCCATCGCCGCACATGGCAAGAAGATGCTCGGCCGCCTGCCGGGCTGCGTCACGGTCCAGGGTCGGGTAGGTGGTATAGTCGGGCTTGCGATCCATGGCGCTCATTCCGCAGCCTCGCTGACCTGGGTGGGGGCCAGCGGGATGTCGGCCCAGCTGTCGGCATCCATGAATTCCGCCCAGCGGCGATAGAAGGCGCGCTGGTTGGCATCGGACAATTGCCCAGCGGTCACGGTGCCCGGCAGGTCGGGCAGGGTGGTATCCTCCGCCGGCGCCATGGCGTAGCAGAGCTTCTGGTTGCGGGTCACGAAGCCGGCATTGGCCTTCGTGGAATGTTCCCAATTCTCCCCGTCATCCATCTCCAGGAGACCCGATGGGGAGAAGGTGCGCATGGAACCGCGGCGGAACCGGTCCTTGATGTCGTCGGGCATATTCTTGGGCACCAGGGTCCAGGCATGGATTTCCGTCCTGTGCGGTCCCTTGGGCTGATAGGTGCGGAAGGTGAAATAGCCGGGCAGGAAGGAGAAGTTGGGGAAGATGGTGGCCGATGCCACCGACCCCCACATCCGTGCCCGGAACCGGCCCAGCCGCTGCGTGATCGCCGCCTCCCGCGAGCGCATGTAGCGCAGCAATTCCCGGTCGCCCATGGTGGCGGCATTGCCCAGGAAACTGTCGTTGAATTCCCAGCCATGGCCATTGGTGGAAACCTGATAGCTGCCCTCATTGCTGACGATGACGCCGCCATGGCGGCCCAGGGCGGGTTCCGCCCCGCCCAGATGCGTCCAAAGCGCGTGATAGATATCGCCGGCGAAATTGTCGGCCGGGAATTTCCAGTTGCAGTTCAGCACCGACCGCGTGGCTCCGCCGGGCAGGAATTCGGTCCCGCCTTCCTCCACGTCCAGCACGGCGTCCAGGTACCAGCGGAAATCACCCAGATAGTCGCCCAGGCCGGGAGCCTCCGGATCGAAGGTGGCGAAGACCAGGCCCTTGTAGCTTTCCACCCGCGCCCGCTTCAGGCCCCAATCTTCCATCCGGAAGCCGGGGGTGGATTTGTAGAGCCCCATCTTGGGCATCTTCTTCAAGGCCCCATCCAGGCCAAAGGCCCAGCCATGATAATTGCAGGTGAAGGCACGGCCCTGGCCACTATCGGCGAAGCAGACGCGGTTACCCCGGTGGGGGCAGGAATTCAGGAAGACATTGACGGCGCCGTCATCGGCACGCGCCACGATGACGCTGTCCTCCCCCATATAGGTGGTCACGAAGGCACCGGGCCTGGCCACCTGGCTCTCATGCGCCACGAACAACCAGGCGCGGGCGAAGATCTGCGCCAGTTCCCGGTCATAGATTTCGCGTTCCCAGAAGATCCGGCGATCGATCGCCCCGAAATCGGCGTCGACCAGTTCTGTGGCTTTGATCATGCGGCTTCCTCCCAGTAACATACTGTAAGGTATGTCAATGGGTGGGTGCTGTCCAGCCCCTCGTCCGGCAGGCGGCGGCGGGGGCGCGAAGATCGGCTTTAAATCCATAGATACCAATACATTATCTCCAATTGCCCAGACGGCAATGGTTGTTTCAATAAACGGATTGCTGGCAAAGCCGACTTGACTAACATACGCTTGCGAATGCAATGTGCCCCGATGCCAAGCAAGACCGCTCAGAAGATGCGGCCCGGATACGGGAGGAGAAACTGACCGACATGCACCCGCGAGAAACAGCCTCACCCCCTTTCGCCCCCGTCGCAGTCACGGTTGAACGCCCTGATGACAAGACGCTTGTGCTGCGCAATTGCCTGACCGTGCCGGCCGACGGCCCGACGATCCCGCAGATCCTGCGCCGTTGGGCGGAAATCCGGCCCGACCGGGTGTTCCTGACCGAACCGGTGGCGGATGGCGACCGGCGCGCGGTCACCTATGCGCAGGCGGCGGCGACCATGCACGCCTGGTCGGCGCGGTTGCCGGCGCTGGGCCTGGACGGGGGCCGGCCGCTGGCCATCATCGGCGCCAACGGCATCAACCATGCGCTGCTGATGCTGGCCGCCGGCAATGTCGGCATTCCGGCTGCGATCATCTCCGCCGCCTATGTGGCGGGCGGGGCCGGTACCGCGGACAAGCTGCGCCGGGCGGTGGAGGCGGCATCGCCTTGCGTCATCTTCGCCGACGCGCCGGTGGAGATGTCGGCGGCCCTGGCCGCCGTCGGCCATGGCGATATCCCGGTCCGCCCGCTGCTGTCCCCGGATCCGCTGGCGGATGTGGTGCCGGTCCCCGATGCGGGGCTGGCAGCGCTGGAGGCGGCGGTGGGCGCGGACAGCGTCGCCAAGCTGCTGTTCACCTCCGGCTCCTCCGGATCGCCCAAGCCCGTGCCCAATACCCAGCGCATGATGATATCCAACATGCAGGGGCTGGAACAGGTATGGCGCTTCCTGGGCCACCGCCCGCCGGTGCTGGTGGATTGGCTGCCCTGGAACCATACGTTCGGGGGCAATTGCTGCTTCAACCTGGTGCTTTATTTCGGTGGCACCCTGCATATCGACCGGGGCAAGCCGGTGGACAGACTGATCGGGCAGACGGTGGCGACCCTGCGGGACCTGCAGCCCACCGTCTATTTCAACGTGCCCGCGGGGTTCGAGGCGCTGTTGCCGGTGCTGGAGACAGACCTGGACTTCGCGGCCCGCTTCTTCGGCAACCTGGATTTCCTGTTCAATGCCGGGGCGGCGCTGCCCGTCTCCACCCGCGCCCGGCTGCAGGCCGCGTCGATGGCGGCCATCGGACACTGCCCGCCCATTATCGGCGGCTGGGGCTCCACAGAGACGGCGCCGTTTTCCACCGTCCTTTATTTCGCGACGGAGCATGCCCAGAATCTGGGCGTGCCGCTGCCGGGGGTAGCGATCAAGATGGTGACGGTGGGCGGGCGCACCGAACTGCGTGTGCGCGGTCCCAACGTCATGCCGGGCTATTGGCGGCAACCCGCGGCGACGGCCGACGCCTTCGATGCGGAGGGTTTCTATTGCATCGGCGATGCCGGGCGGCTGGCGGACCCGGCCTGTCCTGAAAAGGGCATCCTGTTCGACGGCCGCGTGGCGGAGAATTTCAAGCTGGCATCCGGGACATGGGTCAATGTCAGCGCCATCCGTCTGGCCGCCATCGCCGCGGCGAAGCCCCTGATTGCCGACGCTGTGGTGACGGGGGAGGGGCGGGACGCCGTCGGCCTGCTGATCTTTGCGAACGAGGCGGCGTGCAGGGCCCTGCTGGGCGACATTGAATTGGCGGCGTGGGGCGATCGGCCGGTCACGCGCCATCCCATCATCGCCGCCGCCATCCGCAGCGCGTTGCAGGCGACCAATGCCGGCCAAACCGGTTCCAGCCTCACCGTACGCCGGTTCGATCTGCTGGATGAGGCGGCCAGCCTGCGTGACGGGGAGGTGACAGAGAAGGGATACCTGAACCAGCGCGCCATCCTGTCGCGTCGCTCGGACCGCGTGGAGGCGCTGTACCGCGCCGGCCATCTTGTGGCAGGCGGGGCTCGATGCGTCGACGGGGTGACCGTCGGTCCCGGCATCGATCCGGCCCGGCTGGCCGATGCCAGCGTGCCGCTGCGCGACCAGCGCACCGCCGCTGGCTGACGGGGGCGGTTCATGTCAGCACCGCATCAGCACCGCTTCGCAGGCCGCCGGAAGGTCGTCATCCGGCCCTGTCAGGCTGGTCGCCACGCGCATATAGCTGTAGGCCAGCACGGCCCGCGCTGGCGCTTCGGCTTCCGGCACGCCCACGCCGATCAGCAGGTTGCGGATGTAGCGCAGGCGGATCTGGTCCACCTCCGCCAGGGCCGCCCGCGCCTGATCATCCTGCCGGCCCCAGAGGCGGATGGCCAATTCCACCGCCGCCCCCCATTCCGATCCGCGATTGGTCATGGGCAGACGCAGCAGCCGGCGCAGCCTGTCGCCCGGCGCCTCGCTGCCCCGGTCCAGCCGGTCAATGATGTCCAGCGTGGCGCGGCGGCGCCAGTCGGCCAGCATGGCGGCCAGCAAGGCCTCCCGGTCCTTGAAATGGTGATAGAAGCTGCCTTTGGTCACGCCCATGCGCTTGGCCAGGGTCTCTACCTTCACGCCTTCGACCCCGTGGTCGGCAAGGTGGTCGAGCCCGGCCTGGACCCACGCCCCGACATCCAGCCGCGTCGCGTCCGACGTTTTGGCAACCCGTTTGTTCACCAGAACCCCTCCAATGTCAGCGCCTGTCTAATACGCCGCCCTTTTGGCCGCGTCACCGGGTGTTTGACGCACAACTGCAAGAGGTTTGCCTATGGTCCAGGATATTCCCGGTCGCGGCCGGCAGGTCGATGCCGCCGGTATCGCCACCAACTATCACGAGGCGGGATCGGGCCGTCCCGTCATCTTGCTGCATGGCTCCGGCCCCGGCGTTTCGGCCTGGACCAACTGGCGCCGGGTCATCCCGGAACTGGCGGCGGATTTCCAGGTCTTCGCCCCCGACATGGCCGGCTTCGGCTTCACAGAGCGTAAGCCGGATGCGGTGTACGACATCAAGCATTGGGTGAAGCACCTGCTGGGCTTCATGGATGCGCTGGGCATCGACAAGCCCAGTCTGATCGGCAACAGTTTCGGCGGGTCCCTGGCACTGGCTGCCGCCGCACGTTTTTCCGACCGGTTCGACCGGCTGGTGCTGATGGGCACGCCGTGCGATCGGTTCGTGATGACGCCGGGCCTGCGCGCCGGTTGGGATTACACACCATCGCGCGAGAATATGCGCGCCGTCATGGCCCATTTCCCCCACGATCCCGCCTTCATCAGTGATGAGCTGGTGGAGGAACGCTATCAGGCCAGCCTGATCCCGGGCGCGCAGGAGGGGTTGCGCAAGCTGCTGGTACAGCCCAACCCCGATGGCGACACGCCCCTGTCGGGCATGCCGGAACAGCTGGTCGCCACCATCCCCAACCGCGCCCTGGTCCTGCATGGGCGGGAGGATCGGGTGGTGCCGGCCGAACTGGGCCTGCGCATCGCGCGCGCCATGCCGCATGCCGACCTGCATCTGTTCGGCGGCTGCGGCCATTGGGTGCAGGCGGAGCGGTTTACCGATTTCGTGGCGCTGGCCCGCCGCCATCTGGCGGAGGGTTGAGCCATGCTGCGCGAGAGGATGGAGATCGAGGCCCTGGGCTATGTCGGGCTGGAAGTGTCTGACCTGGATGCCTGGGTCGGCTTCGCGTCGGGCCTGCTGGGCCTTCAGGCGGTACGGCGGCAGGATGGGTCCGTCGATCTGCGCCTGGACGATTATGCCGGCCGCGTGCGCCTGTTCCAGGGGCCGCGCGACGACTTGGCCTATGCGGGCTGGGAGGTGCGCGATGCCCAGGCGCTGGACAGCCTGGCCGCCCGGCTGGAAACGGCCGGATCAGCGGTGGAGCGGCCGGACCTGGCAGGTGACCGGCAGGTGGCGGACCTGATCCGTTTCCGCGACCCGGAAGGCACGGTGCTGGAGGCCTTCTATGGTCCCCTGCAACGCACCGAACGGCCCATGGTCAGCCCGCATAGCGTGCGGTTCAAGACCGGGCGCCAGGGGCTGGGCCATGTCGTGCTGAGTTGCACCGACAAGCAGGCGATGATGGATTTCTATGCCGGATTGCTGGGCTTCCGCATCTCCGACCATATCAATACCGAGATTTTGCCAGGCCGGGCCCTGTCGCTGACCTTTCTGCGCTGCAATGGCCGGCACCATTCGCTGGCCCTGGCGCCCGTGCCGCTGAAGAAGAAGGTCGCGCACCTGATGGTCGAGGTGCTGGACCTGGACGATGTCGGCCGGGCGATGTATCGCTGCCAGGATGCCGGGGTGCACCTGTCCATGACCCTGGGCCGTCATTCCAACGACCAGATGCTGTCCTTCTATCCGTTGAGCCCGTCGGGCTTCGACATCGAATATGGCTGGGGTGGGCTGGAGGTGGATGACGAGAGCTGGCATGTCCTGACCCATGCCGCCAACTCCGCCTGGGGCCACCGGTTCCAGCGCCCGCCGCGTCCGGTGCAACCGCCGGCGGGGGAGGGATCGCGATGAGCCGTCATCCCCTGGTGCGGGAGCTTTACGACAGCCTGCGCCTGCCGGTTCTGGTCGCACCGATGTTCCTGATTTCCGGCCCCGATCTGGTGGTCGCGGCCGGCAAGGCCGGGCTGATCGGCGCCCTGCCGGCACCCAATGCCCGCACCATCGACGATCTGGCCGCCTGGATGCCCCGCATTGCGGGCGAGTTGGCGGCGGTGGGCAGGGCGGGCCTGTGGGCCGTCAACATGATCGTCCACCGCACCTATGACCGGTACGAGGCGGAACTGGACCTGATCTGCCAATACAGGCCACGCATCGTCATCACCGCCCTGGGCAGCCCCGCCCGGCCGCTGGAAAGGGTGCATGCCTATGGCGGGGCGGTGTTTGCCGACGTCATCACGCCCGAACAGGCGCGCAAGGCGGTGGATGCCGGGGCGGACGGCATCATCCTGGTGGCGGCGGGCGCCGGTGGCCATACCGGCCGCTTCAGTCCCTTCGCTTTCGTGGAGGAGGTGCGCGCCTTCTGGGATGGGCCCTTGATCCTGGGTGGGGCCATCGGCGGCGCGCGCGCCATCCGGGCCGCCCTGACACTGAGGGCCGATTTCGCCTATATGGGCACCCGCTTCATCGCGACCCCGGAAAGCCTGGTCAGCGATGACAATCGAGACATGCTGGTGCGGTCCGGCATGGGCGACATCGTCACGACGGCCGCCGTGTCGGGCGTACCGGCGAACTGGATGCGCGAAAGCCTGGACCGCGCCGGCTTCACGGCGGAGATGCTGGAGGAGAAAAAGCGCATCGACTTCTCCAACTTGCATGGCGACAGCAAGGCCTGGAAGACCATCTGGGGCGCCGGGCATGGCGTGGGCTGCACAAGGCAGGTCCAGACGGTGGCGGAGATCGTTGACGAACTGGCCCGCGATTATGCTGCGGACAATGCAATGCTGCCGGATGGACTGCGGTCGTGGCCGCGATGAAAACAGGCTTCCCCACGCTTCATTGCAGGCGTGGGGACAGTATTTTATGCCCCTCGGTCGCCGGGCGAGCGCGGCGGCGACCGCTGCCGCACCGATGGTCAACTATTTTGACCCCCGGTATTACAGGCTATATTCCTGATAGCGGATGCCCCGGTAGGGGCTGGGCGCGATCCACATCTTGCCGGCATTGCTGTCCATGATCAGGGAGGCGACGGTTCCGGACAGGTTGCCGCCCGGACGGCGCTTGGGCGTGCGCAGGATGGCGTCGGGGCTGCCGAATGTGTCCGCGAAGCCGGTCTTGAACGTATCGATATCGATGACCCCGCGCTGCCTTTCGAAATGTTCGAACAGGCGCTGGTCACGATAGAGCGATTCAGGACAGCGCTTCAGCCCGATATCCTTCACCTGGCCGCGCGCCACCGGGCATTTGAAATGGTTGGCATGGATGATGAAGCCGTTTTCCGGTTGCAGCCAGTAGCATTGTTCGGGCGTCACCTCGATATCCACCGCCACCCCGTCGCAATGGCCCAGCAGCATGTTGTGGGAGAAGGAGACGGGCGTGTTCAGTACGGCGTCCAGCGCACCGGCCAGCGTGCGGGCATTCAGCAGCCGGCGCCGCGCCAACGGGCTGGGCACACCGATGAAACCTGAATCCAGGTTGCATTGCAGCCCGTTGGCCGTCAGCGACACGCCGGCCGCGTTCATGCCGTGACGGGCCAGTTGCCCTGCCTCCACGAAGGTCAGGATATCGGGGCCATCGTCATTCTCAATGCGCAGGACGACGGACGTGTCCTGGCAGCGCGGATTCCAGTCCCAGTTCTGGCCATGCAGCAGATGCCCGTCGCTGGTGACGGACGGCAGGGCCAGGGCCGTGGTGCATTCCTCCTGCATGGGGCGTTCGGTTGGCGCGGACATGATGTCATTGTCGCGCCAGAACAGGATCTCGGTACGGGCATTCAGGGTGACCACGGCCTCCACCGGCTGTTCGGCCCCTTCGGCGATCCCCTCGATCTCCGCGAACATGGCGGCGTCGAAGGCCTGGATGCGGTTCTTGAAGCGGGCGGCGTAATCCATCGCCGTGGGCCAGTCCATGCCGACAGTGGCGAAGGCATCGCGGTAGATGGCCACGCCCGCGGCAATACGGTCTCCCGCCTGAATTCCATGCTGGCGTCCGCGTTCGCGCGGCGGGCCGGAAACATGGATCAGCGGGAAGGGCGGGGGCAGGGTGTCTTCGGTCATGGGGCGGGGGCCTTGGGTTCGGATGTCGCCCTTGGAAGACGAAACAGCGTCCCGTTTGCCGGACGACCATGATACGGAATCACCATCGCGTCCGCGTCACAGAAGGGGTCGCAGCGTCGCGACCGGAGAATTCAGGAGAAGCCGATGCCATCGCCCACGATCCGCCGCACCCTCACCTCCGCCCTTGCCCTGGCGTTCGCCTTCATGGCGGTGCCGGCGGGTGCGCAGGTGACGCCGACCCAGCAGGAGGCGCGGCGGAGCCTGTTCGGCGAGAAGCTGAACAGCCTGACCTTCCGCCACATGGATGAGATATTCGATACCGTGCCCGTGGCCAAGGGCGCCAAGGTCTGGGCGCTGCCCGAAGATATCCGGGCACTGGACATCACCTATGAGTTCGAGGGGCAGCGCCGCACGACGGCGGATTTCCTGGAGCGGACCCGCACCAACGCCCTGCTCGTCATCCGCGACGGGCGCATCGTACATGAGATCTACCGCAACAATAGCGGGCCGGAGACGCGGTTCATCTCCTTCTCCATGGCCAAATCCATCACGTCCCTGCTGATCGGTCTGGCCATCGAGGACGGGCTGATCGGCAGCGTCGAGGACCCGTTGACCCGCTATGTGCCGGAACTGGCCGGCGGGGCCTATGAGGGCGTGACCATCCGTCAGGCGTTGCTGATGCGGTCGGGCGCCGGGTTCCGCGAAAGCTATGGATTTGGCCAGAAAAGCCAGATGGAAGAGCTTTACGAGAATACGATGGTGACGGGCCGCGCCCGTTTCGCCGACCTGGCCACGGGCATCGCGCGCGCGCATCCGCCGGGGGAGTTCTTCAATTATTCCACGCTGGAGACATCCGTGCTGGGCTGGGTGCTGGAACGCGCCATCAAGCGGCCCACGGCGGACTATATGGCCGAGCGGCTGTGGAAGCCGGCGGGCATGGAGGCGCCGGGTTACTGGCTGCTGGACGGGCCGCCGGGCGTGGGCCGGGCCTGGACGGGGGCCGGCTTCAATGCCATCTTGCGCGATTACGGCCGCCTGGGCCTGATGATGCTGAATGGCGGCAGGGCCAATGGCAGGCAGGTGGTGCCGGCCGCCTGGGTCACGCAATCCACCGTGCCCCAGGGCACGGAGCCGGCGGCCCCCGACCGTGTCCAGGGCTATCAATATCAATGGTGGACCCTGCCCGACAGCGACGCCTATATGGCCAAGGGCGTGCACGGCCAGTTCATCTGGGTTGACCCAGCCAGCCGCACGGTGATCGTGAAGCTGTCCTATTGGCCGGTCGCCTGGATCAAGGCGGTGGAGAACGAGACGCTGGCCTTCTTTCAGACCGTGGCAGCGGCGAAATAGACATGAGAACGGCGCCGGAAGGGGACTTCCGGCGCCGTCGAACAATCGGGCGCTTATTTCCCCCTGATCCCCTCCCCGAACAGCTTCGCCGTCTCCACGCAGGCCGTCTCGGCATCGTCGATAACGCCGGAGAACTGCATGAAGCCGTGGTTCAGGGAACCGTAATTGCGGTAGGTCACCTTCACGCCGGCCGCGGAAAGCCGGTCGGCGAAGGCTTTGCCCTGATCGCGCAGAATGTCGAAGCCGGCGGTGGCGATGATGGTCGGCGGCAGGCCCGACAGGTCGGCCAGTCGCAAGGGTGACGCCTCCGGCCGGTCACGGTCGCTATCATTGGCGAAGAAGGTGGTGAACACCATGTCGGCCAGGGTGGCGTCCAGACCATAGCCATTGGCAAACTGCCGGTAGGATTGATAGTCGGTCCGCATGTCCAATGGCGGATAGTAGAGCAACTGGTAGGAAGGCCCCTTTTCCCCCGCCGCCTTGGCGCGCAGCGCGATGGCGACGGCCATGTGGCCGCCGGCACTGTCGCCGCCGATGCCAACGCGGGCCGGATCACCGCCCAGGCCGGCCGCGTTGTCACGCATCCAGCGGAAGATGGCCTGGGCGTCGTCCAGCGGTGCTGGGAATTTCACCTCCGGCGTGTAGCGATAGCTGCCAGAGACGACAATCACCCCGGCCTCGTCCGCGATCAGCCGGGCCGCACGGTCGATGGCGTCGATACTGCCGAACATCCAGGCGCCACCATGGAAATAGGCCAGGACGGGCAGGGGGCCGTCCCCCTTGCGGGCGGGAACATAGATGCGGGCGGCCAGCGGACCGGCCGGGCCCTGGATGGAGATATCCTCCACCCTGGCCATAGGTGGCGTTTCCCGCGTCCGGTAGTTCCAGGACCGGTCGATGGAAAGGCGCATGGCGGCGCGCCCCTCCGGCGTTTCCAGCGCCTTGGCCAGTTGTGCTCGCCGGCCGTTGGCGTCGCCAGCCCGCGTCACATTCTCCAGATAATACTGGATCTTGGGATGCAGGGTCTGGCCGTCCACGCTTTCCGGTGGCGCCTTCAGCCTCTGTGCGAACCAGTCATTGGGCTGTTTCATCAGCGCCAATATCTCCAGGTCGCGGGGTGTGGGTTCCGGCGGGGCGGCCAGAACGGGGATGGACAGCAGCAAGGCCGCCGCCACGCCCGCCAGGGCCGAACGGAACCGGTAGAAAAGAGTGATCCTGATCATGTCCGGCCCGCGCCCCGTCAGTAGGAGATGGTGTATTTCACCGTGGCCGTGGCGCCGGGACCGGCGGCATAGCCCAGGTCGCGGCGGATATCGGCCAGGTCGGCGA
Organism: Niveispirillum sp. GW835-FHT14G11; assembly: GCF_058793615.1. NCBI lineage: Bacteria > Pseudomonadati > Pseudomonadota > Alphaproteobacteria > Rhodospirillales > Azospirillaceae > Niveispirillum > Niveispirillum sp. GW835-FHT14G11. Next base: position 160,820 of record NZ_JBXAFZ010000002.1, on the reverse strand, counting down.
TCTGGTTGACCAGCGGAATATACTGGTTGTTGAAGATGTTATCGACGCCAACCGACAGGCGGCCGGGACCCACGGGCCCCGACACGGCCAGATCGGCCACGAAATAGGAGGTCACCGGCGCCAGGCCGAAGCCGGATCGGGCCGGCAGATGGAAGCGGTTCTCGCTGCCCACGTACTGGCCCTGGAAGCGGGCGGTCCAATCCTCCACGAATTCCCAGTCGATATTGCCCGTCACCTTGATGGGCGGCACACGGCTGAAATCCAGCGGCCGGTCCCAGTCGCCGTCATTATCCACATCCTGCTGACTGTCCAGCCAGGTCGCCGTCATGCCGACAGACAGCAGCGGGCTGAATTTATAGCCGGCCGCCATTTCCAGGCCCCACACCTCCTCCGGTGCGCGCAGCAGGGAGAAGGTGATGGGATCGTAGGAACTGCCCAGGTTCGACTTGTTGTAGAAGCCGGCCAGTTCCAGGTTCAGCCCGCCGGCATGCAGGCGCAGACCCGTCTCGTAACTGTCGATCACCTGGGCGTCCAGGCGCAGACCGGTATCCTTGATGGAAGTGACGCGGCGTGGCAGGGCGCGGATGACGCGGCCGATATCGCTGACCGAGAAGCCCTGGGAGTAGCTGACGAACAGGTCGATCTCGTCGGACGCATGCGCCACGGCGCCGATATTCAGCATCGTGTCGCTGAAGCCCAGCTTGCCGCCTTGGACAAGATTGCCGCCATTGCTGGCCGTGGTCTGCAGTACCGTGTAGGTCGGGATATCCAGGTCGATATCCTCCGCCCGGATGCCGCCGGTGATGTCCAGCCAGTCGGTAGGCTTGACATTGGCCTGGGCGAAGAAGGCCAGATTCTCGCTCTTCACCTTGGGCATGAAGACACGACCGTCCGACAGGGTCTGTTCGGCATGGTCGACCACGTAATCCGCCCCCCACAGCAGATCGCCCCCGCCCAGAAAGGACAGCGGCGTGGAGATGTCCAGGCGGGCACCCTTCTTGTCGCCTTCGATATAGGAGGTGGCGGGCGGGGTGAAGCTGCCGGGCGTGTAGGTGTAGCTGGTATAATGGTCGGAATAGATGCCCTGGAGCTGGATACGGCTGCCCAGTACGTCATCCTTCACATAGGTCAGGGCCGCGAACGAGTTCCGTGTCTTCGGCCCGTCGCCGATGATGCCGACACCGGCCACATTCTGCGGGCTGTCCTTGGGCACAGCCGGGGCGGGGCGCACCCCGAACTGACCCAGGCCGGGCGCGTAATCGGTATCCTGCGGGCGGTTATAGTAATTGCCGGAGAATTCCAGGCGCTGGTCCTCGCCGAAATTATAGCCGACCTTGCCGAAGACATTGTACGCCTCGGTCTCCGCCAGACCGCCCTGGAAGCCGGGATCGGGCGGGATCAACTGGCCATTGGCATCGCGGAACATGCCCAGGCTCTCGTAAGAGCCATCGACGATGAAGTCGAAGCCGCCCAGCTTGCCGACGAAGGTCTGACCGGCATAGTAGGACAGGCTGTTGGACGCGACCTTTGACAGCGCCGATCCGATGCCGACCTGGGTCGTCGCCTGCACGCCGTCGCCCGTCGGGCGCTTGGTGACGAAGTTGATGACGCCGCCGGCCCCGCTCTGGCCATAGATGGCGGTGGCCCCGCGGATCACCTCCACCTTCTCGATGACGTTAGGGGTCAGGATGCGCAGCTCGCGCCCGCCGCCACGCAACGGCACGCCCTGCGGTACGCCGTCGATCATCACCGCCGGTTTGCGGCCGCGCAGCGTCTGGGTATAGCTGGACGCGTCATTGGCCGTGACCGACAGGCCCGGCACCATCTGCGACAGCATCTTGCCGATATCCGGCGTCGCCTCATACTGCTTGCGCAAACTGTCGCCGGAGATCGTGGTGACGGAACCCGGAATGCCCGACGGGTTGGTGGGCAGACGGGAAACCGTCACCACGATTTCCTCCAGCAGTTCCGCCGGCTGGGCCAGCGCCGGGCCCGCGATTGTCAGCGCCAAACCTGCCGCCAGGGCCAGGCGGGATACGGCTTGATTGCATCGCTTCATTGCTTTGGCTCCCATGAACATGAATTCATACTCCCGTGTTCGGCTTGCCGATGAGGGATTGTTCCCACCGGCGTTGGTTTCTTGGTTCTGTTCATGGGACGATGGTCCCGGCCGGTTTCCGTACCGGTCGGCCGGGAAATTTTCCGGCCCGCGTCCGGTTCCTTGCCCCCGGCAGCGTCACAGCAGGCGAAGACCATCGAACGATATGCGGGGGGGAGCCGCCGTCATGGGCAGAGTGCAGTCGATCTACCGCTATCCCATCAAGGGCATGACAGGCCAAAGCCTGTCCGCCGCCACGCTCCGGCCCGGGCAGTCCCTTGCCGGTGACCGCGCCTATGCCATCGCGTTGCCCGATAGCGGGTTCGATCCGGCAGCGCCTACGCATCTGTCGAAAAGCAGGTTTCTGGTGCTGATGAACCATCCCCGGCTGGCGCGGCTGCACGCGGCCTTCGCCGATGATGGACGGCATGTTACCCTGTCGGCCGATGGCCACGTGCTGCTGACCGCTGATCTGGACGATCCGGCGGACGCGGCGGCGCTGGCGGCGGTCGCCGCCCCCTATGGCGAGCGGCTGAAGGGGCGGCCCAGCCTGGTAACGGCCCCCGGCCATATGTTTGCCGACATTCCCGACCGGCATCTGTCGCTGATCAATCTGACCAGTGTGGAAGCGCTGTCGGACATCGTGGGGACGGTCCTGGACCCCTTGCGCTTTCGCGGCAACCTCAATCTGGAGGGGCTGGCCCCCTGGGCGGAGAAGCAATGGGTGGCCGGCCAGGATATCCGCGTCGGCGCCTCCCTGCTGCGTGTCGTGAAACCCATCACCCGCTGCGCCGCCACGGCCGTGAACCTGGAAAGGGGGGAGGTGGATATCAACCTGCCCCTGGTGCTGCGCCGAGAGTTCGGCGCCAATGTCATGGGCGTCTATGCTGCGGTGATTGAGGGCGGGGAGATCAGGCCGGGCGACGGGGTGCAGGTACAGCCGCTGGAGAATGGGGGCATGGCATGAGTGACGACAAACAGGACCAGTTGCGCGCCCTCTATCATCTGGGCGCCACCACCATCTTCTCCTGCCGCCGCGACCCACGTTTCGCCTATGCGCTTTATGTGCCGCACCGGCTGGACCGTTTGGACCGGACGAAGACCACCATTCTGGTCTCCGTCCATGGCACAGGGCGGATGCAGTCGCTCTACCGCGACCTGTTCGCGGAATTTGCCGAATATAATAACTGCATCGTCCTGGCCCCGCTGTTCCCGGCCAATGTCCTGCAGGATGGCAACCTGAGTGGCTATAAGTACATGCGGGAAGGGGACATCCGCTACGATCTGGTCATGCTGGACATGATCGACCAGGTGGCGGGCCAGTACGGGGTGTCGGGCGACAAGGTGCTGATGTTCGGCTTTTCCGGCGGCGGGCATTTCACCCATCGCTTCACCATCCTGCACCCGCACCGGGTCCGTGCCGCGTCCGTGGGCGCGCCGGGATCGGTGACCCTGCTGGACCCCGCCCGACCCTGGTGGGTGGGGGTGAAGGACTGCCGGGAGATTTTCGGCATTGACGTGGACCCGGATGGGGTGCGCGGCATTCCAATGCATTTCGTGGTGGGCGAGGCCGATAACGAGACCTGGGAAATCACCTTCCAGCCGGGCGACCGCCACTATGTGGAAGGGGCCAATGATGCCGGCGCAACGCGCGGCGACCGGCTGCGGACCCTGGCCGACAGCTTCCGGACCCATGGCGCCTGCGTGCGGCTGGACACGGTGTCCGGCGCCACGCATGACGTGACCTCGGTCATCCAGAAGACCCGTGAATTTTTCCGCGACGTGCTGGCGGGGGAGGTGGTGCCATGAAGCCCCTGCTGATCCGCCTGCATAAATGGGCCGGGCTGGCGCTGGGTCTGCTGATCCTGCTGCAGGCCGTGACGGGCATCCTGATCACCAACCGCGATGCGCTGATGGGCCTGTTCTATGGCGCCGGGCCGGTGGTGGCGGAACTGCCGCTGGACCAGATCATGGAAAATCTGCGCGACGCCCGACCGGAACATCGGCTGGAGCGTATCATCACGCCACCCGATGGATTGCCGCTGGTGGCGCGGCTGGAGGATCGGGCGGGGCGTCTGGAGATCGCCCATGTCGATCCCGCCACCGGCGACATCCGGTCCATTGGTCCGCTCTGGCGCTATCCGCTGCAACTGGCCGATCGGCTGCATGTGTCGTTGATGATGGGGGCGGCCGGCCATGCCGTGCTGCTGACCGAGGCTCTGGTGCTGCTGTTCATGCTGGTCAGCGGGTTGATCGTGTGGTGGCCGCCGGCCGGGCGCTATATCCGGGCGCTGACCATCCATCGCGGCAAGGGGCGGATGCGTTTCCTGCGCGATCTGCATGTGGTTCCGGCGGCGTTGCTGGCCCTGCCCCTGATCGTCATGGTGACGGCGGCATCCCTGGTCATTGCCGAACCTTTGGTGGGACCGGCGGTGGAGATGATGGCGCCCGTCAATCCCCCCCTTGCCATCGACCTGCCGCCTGTGCCGCCCGGCACCGAACCCGTGGGGCAGGCCAAGGCGCTTGCCATGTTGCTGGCCCGGTTCCCGGATGGTCAGTTGCGACAGATCCGGCATTTCGGCTTGCAATACCGGCTGCTGGGTGTGGTCATGCAGGATCACGACGCGGTCAATCCGCGCGCCCACCACATGGCCGGCCTGGACCGCGCGACGGGGGAGTTGATCGTCTATGCCGATGCCAATGACAGCCCGCCAGGCCAGCAGGTCATCGACTGGATATTGCCGCTGCATAGCGGGGAATGGATGGGGCCCGCACGCGGATTTGTGGTGACGCTGGAGGGGCTGGGGCTGGCGGCCCTGGTCGTTACCGGCTTCTGGATGTGGCTGGCCCGCCGCCGCGTGCGCCGCCGGGCGAAGGCCGCGGCGACCGCGACTGTCCTGGCGCTGCTGCTGGTACCTGTCGTTCCGGACGCAGGCGCAGGCCAACCATACTATGGCGGACAGGTGCGGGTGGCGATCAATTCCGACATCCTGTCCACCAATCCCGGCGTACTGCGCGACGGCAACACGGACACGGTGCTGTACCATGTGGGTGAGGCGCTGGTGGCCTATCGCGACGATCTGAGCGTCGCACCGCTGCTGGCGGAAAGCGTCACCCTGTCCCCCGACCGCCGCACCTACAGCTTCGTGCTGCGCCCCGGCCTGACCTTTCATAATGGCGCCCCCGTGACGGCACGGGAGGTAAAATGGAGCTGGGATCGGCTGATGGACCCGGCCACGGGCTTCCGCTGCCGTGAATATTATGATGGGCGCGGGGCGAACGGGCTGAAGCTGGAGCAGGTGGAAATGGTGGATGATCGTACCGTGCGGTTCCACCTCAACAAGCCCAGTGCCCTGTTCCTGGACCGGATGGCCAACCTGCAATGCCAGACGCCGATCCTGCATCCCGACAGTGTCGGGCCGGACGGGCAATGGCGCGCACCTATCGGCACAGGCCCCTATCGACTGGGCGAATGGAAGCGCGGGCAATCGGTGACGCTGGACCGGTTTGAGGGCTATGTCTCCCGGACCGAGCCGCGCGACGGGCTGACGGGGGAGAAGAAGGCCTGGCTGAACCGGATCATCTTCACCGTGGTGCCCGACCGGCTGGCGGCCAAGTCCGCCGTCTATGCCGGCAATATGGACCTGGTCTTCGCCGTGCCGCTGGCCGCCTATGGTGAGTTGAAGCGGCGGCAGGAGAAGCGGGGCGATATCCGCCTCTACCGGCATGACACGCTGGATTGGACGGTGCTGCTGATGCAATCGCGTGACCCGCTTCTGTCGGATGTGCGGTTGCGACGGGCCATCGCCCAGGCCATCTCCGCCCCCCTGGTGGCGGAGATTTCCAGCTTCGGGCTGGCCCGGCCCAACCCATCGGCCACCCAGGGGCTCAGCCCTTTTCACACGGAAGCGCACGATCAATGGCTGACCTACGATCCCGTCGCCGCCCGTGCGCTGGCCCGCGAAGCCGGTTATGACGGCCAGGAACTGGTGATCCAGGCCAACCGTCGCTTCTCCTACATGTTCGACAATGCCGTGGCGGCGCAGGCCATGCTGACGGCCGCCGGATTCAATGTCCGGATCGAGGTGATGGACTGGGCCACGCAATTGTCGAACTTCTTCAATGGCCGGTTCCAGATATCCTCCTTCGGCTATTCGGCGCGCAGCCATCCCGCCCTGATGGCCGGCAATTTCACCGGCTCCAAGTCGCTGCGCGCCAGCTTCCAATGGGAGGACCCGATGGCCATGGCGGCGCTGGAACGGATCGAGGGCGTGACCGATACCGCCGCCCTGCAGGCCGAACTGGACCTGATCCACCGCCGCATGCGCGAGGATGTGCCGATGATCGGCCTCTATAACGACCATATCATCGATGTTTCCACGGCGCGGATGCAGGGTTACCAGCCCTGGGCCTTCGGGCGGCCCCGCCTGTGGGGGGTGTGGATGGCGCCGGCGACCGGAGGTTCCTCATGATCGCCGTGGCGCTGCGCCGGCTGGCCGGAACGCTGCCCACCCTGCTGGTCGTTTCCGCCGTCATCTTCCTGCTGCTGCGGCTGGTGCCGGGTGATCCGGCCGCCCTGATCGTGGGCGATCTGGCCAGCGGGGAGGAACTGGCCCGCGTGCGGGCAGAGATGGGGCTGGACCGGCCGCTGCCGGCCCAATACCTGATCTGGCTGGGCCATGTGATCCAGGGCGATCTTGGCACCTCCTTCATGACGGGGGAGGATGTGATGGACGCGCTGTGGCACCGGTTCAGCGTGACGGTGCAGGTGGTGGTGCCGGCCTTCCTTCTGTCGGCGCTGGCCGCCATTCCGCTGGGCCTTCTGGCGGCGCGCCATGCCGACCGGGGCGCCGACCGGGTGATCGTGCTGGGCGCCACCATCCTGGTCTCCGTCCCCAGCTTCTGGATGGGGCTGCTGCTGATCCTGCTGTTCGGGGTACAGCTGGGCTGGCTGCCGACCCTGGGTTTCGTCTCCATCGCCGACAATGCCGGGGAATGGGTGCAGCATGTGGTGCTGCCGGTGGCGGCGTTGGTCTGCGTGGAAACGGCGATCCTCACCCGCATGGTACGGTCCAGCGCGCTGGAGGTGATGGGCCAGGATTACGTCGCCTATGCCCGCGCCAAGGGTTTGCCCGAAGGACTGATCCTGCGCCGGCATGTGGCCCGCAACGCCCTGGCCCCGGCCGTGACGCTGCTGGGTCTGATCCTGGGCAGCCTGCTCAGTGGCACGGCGGCCATCGAGACGGTGTTCGGCATTCCGGGATTGGGCCGGTTCCTGGTGGAGGCCATCTATGCCCGCGATTATCCGGTGATCCAGGGCACCTTGCTTTTCGTCGTGCTGGTCTATGCGCTGGTCAATCTGGGCGTCGACCTGCTCTATCCGCTTCTCGATCCCAGGGTGTCGTCGTCATGACCCGGACCTTCGCCCACCGCCCGATCTATGCCATGGCCGTTGCCGGCCTGCTGTTGCTGGCGGGGGCTGCCCTGTGGGGGGCCGTGCACACGCCGCATGATCCACTGGCGCTGGATGTGGCCACCCGCCTGCGGGCACCGTCGGCCACCTATTGGCTGGGTACCGACCAGTTCGGGCGCGATCTTCTGTCCCGTCTGCTGGTCGGGGCCGGTGTGTCGCTGCGTGTCTCCATCGCCACGGTGTGCGTGGCCCTGCTGGCCGGGCTGGTGCTGGGGGCGGCGGCCGGCTATTTCCGGGGCATGGTGGACCGGGTCATCGGCGGGCTGGTCGATGCCTTCCTGGCCATGCCGGGCATCCTGCTGGCGCTCGCCCTGATCGCGGTCATGGGTGCCAGCGAGGGCGGGGTGATCCTCGCCCTGGGCCTGGCTTACACGCCCAATGTGGCGCGTGTTGTGCGCGGCAGCGTGCTGTCGCTGCGCGCGATGCCCTATGTGGAAGCCGCACGCCTGTTCGGCCATCCGCACTGGTTCATCATCGCCCGCCATATCGTGCCCAACGTGGTGGGCCCGGTGACCGTGCTGGCCACCTCATATTTCGCGCAGGCGCTGTTGTCGGAAAGCGTGCTCAGTTTCCTGGGCCTGGGCGTGCCGCCGCCGCATCCCAGCTGGGGCGGGCTGCTGGCAGAAGGCCAGGGCTTCATCGGCGACGCGCCCTGGCTGTCGGTGTTTCCGGGGCTGGCCATCGCGCTGGCACTGCTGTGCATCAACCTGACGGGCGATGCGCTGCGCGACCGGTTCGACCCGCGGCGCGCGTAGCGGGTCAATCCACATGCGATGCGTGCGTGCGCATCAGGTCGGCCAGCCTGACCGCATCGCGCGCCCGCAACGCCGCCAGGATGGCGAAATGCTCGGCACTGCTGGCCTGCAGCCCGTCAAAGCTGGCATAGCGGCTGAAGGGGCCAACGACGCAGCATTCGCGCAGGTTCTGAATCACCTGGGCCATCATCCTGTTGCTGCCCAGGGCATTCAGCCTTGCATGGAAAGTGTAGTTGGCCAGGCGCAGTTCGGCATGGTTGCCGCGCCTGGTCAGCGCTTCGAACTGCCGCGCCAGTTCCTCCAACTCGTCCAGGTCGGCGTCGGTGACATTGGCCACCATGGCGGGCACCGACGCGCCCTCCAGCACCACGATCATCTCCGTCACGTCGCGGATGTCGTCATTGTCGCGGTTGGAGACGCGGAACCCCTGGTTCTTCACATATTCTACCAGCCCGCGATCGGACAGGCTGCTGAGTGCGGCCCGCACCTCCGACCGGCTGGCGGCATATTGGGCCTCCAGGTCGGCCTGCTTCAGCCATTGGCCGGGGGGGAAGCGGCCCTCCAGGATATGGGCGCGCATGCGGTCGAACAGGGGTTCGGACTTGGGCCGCGTGGTCACGTCGGCTGCCCGCAGATTAAGCATCACTCATCCTCCCGCAGCGCCGGGGTAGCGCTGGTCATGGTCCGTCTACCCTGTAATGACGCTGCCCGGACCCATTTCCCGGACTTGGCCCCATACGGTAAAGCCCTTGCCCAATCGTCTTCCAGGGCAGAAGCATAGCGGGGCCGTAAAGCCGCCGCCATCCGCCAAGAAGGGAAAATACATGAGAAGCGGCACCTTCGCCCTGCTGTTGGCGCTGGCCCTGCCAGCGCCCGCCCTGTCCGGCATGGTGCCCGACCGGGGATTGCCGCCGGCTATGACCGTGGCCATCACCCTGCCGGATGGACGGCCGCTGGCCTATGACACCTATGGCGGAGGGCCGGTGACGCTGGTCCTGGTCCATGGCTGGATGTGCGACCGGTCGCACTGGAATTTTCAGGTACCGGTGCTGGCCGCCGACTACCGCGTGGTGACGCTGGACCTGCCGGGCCATGGACAGGCGGGTGCCGTGCCGGCCGATGGCGGGATGGAAGGGCTGGGGGCGGCAGTAGCCCAGGTGGCCGCCGATGCCGCCAAAGGCGATCCCATCATTCTGATCGGCCACTCCATGGGGGGTCCGGTGGCGCTGGACGCGGCCCGCCGGCTGGGCGGACAGGCGAAGGGCGTGGTGGGTGTCGATACGCTGAAGCGTCCCGGAACCCCGCGCGATCCCGCCCGCATGGCCGGGCTGGAGGCGATGATGCGGGCCGATTTCCGGGGTGGGACCTTGGAGATGGTCGCCAACAGCTATTTCACGCCGGGCGCCGACCCGGCCCTGGTCAAGGCGGTGGCAGAAGGGATGGCCGCCGGGTCGCCGGACCTGGCCATCCGACTGGCGACGGCGCTTGACGCCTATGACACGGCGGCGGCCATGAAGGCGCTGGCGGCGGTACCGCTGGTGCTGATCAATGCCGCCGGGCGCGGCACCGACCGTGCCGCCATCGCTGCCGTGCGACCTGACGCCCGTGTTCTGGAACTGCCCAGCACCGGCCATTTCCTGATGATGGAGACGCCGGCCACCTTCAACGCCGCGTTGCGCGCCGAACTGGCGCGGCTGACGGATGGAAAGGGGACCCCGTGAGCCTGCTGACCATCCGCGACCTGTCCATCCGCTTTGACGGCATGGCGGAACCCGTGCTGTGCGGCATTGACCTGACCCTGGCGGCAGGGCAGGTGGCGGCCCTGGTTGGTGAATCAGGATCGGGCAAGACGTTGCTGAGCCGCAGCCTGATCCGTCTGTTGCCGCCTGGCGCGACGCTGTCGGCGGCGGAAATGCGGTTGGACGGGCAGGACCTGCTGACGGCCGACGAGACGGCTTTGCGCCGGCTGCGCGGCGGCGGCATCGGCTTCGTCTTCCAGGAACCGCTGTCCAGCCTGAACCCGACCCTGAAGATCGGCCTGCAGCTGACCGAAGCGCTGCGCATCCATCGAAGGCTGGACCGGCATGAATGTCGCCGCCGGGCCATCGCGATGCTGGACCGCATGCGCATCCGCGATCCGGAAACCTGCCTGGACCGTTACCCGCATGAATTGTCGGGCGGCATGCGCCAGCGCGTCATGCTGGCCGCAGCCTTGATCACAGAACCCAAGCTGATCATCGCGGACGAGCCGACGACGGCGCTGGACGTGTTGGTGCAGGCCGACGTGATCGGACTGCTGCGGCTGGCGGCCCAGGATTTGGGCTGTGCGGTGCTGATCGTCACCCATGACCTGTCGGTGGTGGCGCAGGCCGCTGAACAGGTGCATGTTATGGAAAGGGGCCGGATCGTCGATGGCGGACCGCCGGCCGCGCTGTTCGCCGCACCGTCGCATCCCTATACCAGCCTGCTGCTTTCCGCCTTGCCGGGACCGCCGCCGGTGGTGGCGCCCATTGTGCACAAGCCTGCGGAACTGTTATCGGTGCGCGGCCTGTCGGTGCGTTTCCAGCCGAGTGGCGGTTGGCCCTGGCGCCGCCCGGTGCCCGTGACAGCGCTGGACGGCATCGACCTGGATCTGGGTGCCGGAGAGACGCTGGCCGTGATCGGGGAGAGCGGATCAGGCAAGACCACACTGGGCCGTGCGGTGGCGGGGCTGCAGCCCTTCCATGCCGGAGAGATCCTGGTGGAGGGTCGTCGCCTGGCCGATCTGCGCGCCCATGAGCGCCGCGTGCAATATATCTTTCAAGACCCGATGGCGGCGCTCGACCCGCGCATGTCCGTGGCCGGCATAGTGGGGGAGGGGCTGCTGTTCGCCGGTATCGATGCCGCCGAGCGGGCACGGCGCGTGGCCACGGCACTGGAGCGCGTGCATCTGGACCCGGCCCGCTTCGGACCGCGCCTGCCGCATCAGCTTTCCGGCGGGCAGCGTCAGCGCGTCAACATCGCCCGCGCCATCGCCTGTGAACCCCGGCTGATCGTCGCGGATGAGCCGGTGGCCGCCCTGGACCTGACGGTGCAGAAGCAGGTGGTGGACCTGTTCCGCGCATTGTCGGACAGCCTGGGCTTCGGCTGCCTGTTCATCACCCACGATCTGGGCGTGGTGGAGCATGTGGCCGACCGTTTGGCCGTGCTGCACCATGGAAAGCTGGTGGAGCAGGGGGCGACGGCCGAACTGTTTCGGCGGCCCCGACATCCCTATACCGCCCAGTTGGTTGCCGCCACGCCCTGCGTGGAGCCGATGTCCGGGGGTGGATACCGTTTCGTGCCCAGGGCGATGAACGGCTGAGTTTCCGACGCTTCCAAGCAGTTCCCGACGCCCGGACCCTGCAACGGTCCGGGCGTTTGCGTATGCGCGCTTCAGCGTTAAGAATCGCCAAAATCCCCAATAAAATAGGTTGGTAAATTGGTAACTATTTTGTAGACTATCTCCATCATCCAGGCAGGACAGAACGCGAGCGCCCCGGCAAGGGGCAGCTTTTCGCGATGGGCGGATGCATGCCCGGCCGCCTGGATGCCCAGGGACAGCTTATGTGTGGGGGACGACAGATGCCGGTCGGGTCCGAACGGATAGAATCCGCCTATCGCCAGCACCATGAGGAGGTGCGCCGTTTTCTGCTGTCGCGCACACGCTGCGCCGAGACGGCGGAGGATATATTGCAGGACACCTATATCCGCCTGATCGGGACGGTCGGTGACATGTCGATCGCGGACTTGCGCTCCTACATGTTCAAGATCGCCTGCAACCTGATGATCGACCATCACCGCCGCTTCGTGCGCACCACGGCACGGACAGTGGATATCGCGGACAATCACGACCTGCCAGCCCCGGAACCCGACGCGGAGGCGATCATGTCGCTGCGCGACGAGATAAGGCAGATGGAGCGGGATCTGTCCGCACTGTCGCAACTGGCCCGGCGCATATTCTGGCTGAGCAGGGCAGAAGGGTTCCGGAACTACGAAATCGCCGACATGCTGGGTGTCTGCCTGTCCACGGTGGAGAAGAACATCAACAAGGCAACGCGCTGCTGCCGCCTGGCGGTGGGCGCTTACTGAAACGCCCCACCATACCATCGGTCAAATCCTGCCCCTACATCCAGCGACATTGCAGCAGAAGGCTGATCGCGGTTGCTGACGCAATCCACCCGATCCGGCAGCCCTGGTCGTTCAGGCGGTGAAGAAATCGGCCCTGGCCTGGCCCTGCGGGTCATAAACGGGCTCAATCAGGTCGACGCGGTATTTGCGGGCCTCTGCCGCCGTCATGCCGGCCTTCTGCAGCAGGCCGACCATGGTGCTGTAGGCGGGGGCCGCGAAATGGGCGCGCAGGGCCGCCTCGTCGCGCCATTCCTCGAACACGTTCACACGCGCCGGGTTCTTGTGATCGGCACCCCAGCTATATTCAACGCATCCATCCTCCCCCAGTGCCTCCTGGATCAAAGGATCGGCATCCGCCAGGAACTGCGCACGCAGGGTGGGGTCCACGTCCAGCGTGGCCATGATGACGATGGGCATTATCTTCGTCCTTGATCGGATGGTTCACAGGCTGGGCGGGGCGGCGGCCGGATCATCCTTCAGGTAATGATCGACCCAGCGGTGGAAATACTGGTTGCCGCGTTCATTACGGCCAAAGGTGACATGCTCCAGCCCGCCCGCCTCCAGCCCCTTCTGAATGGACAGGCCCAGCACATAATCCTCCTGATTGGTCACATCGCCGAAGAAGCTGGCCATCATGGCCATCTTCTCACGCTCCGCCTCGTCCGCCGGTGCGTGGGGGGTGACATAGGTCAGGATGGTGCGGTTCTGCCCCGGTGTCGGACCCGGCAACAACAGCGCAATCTGTGCGATTTCCGGGGCCACGAAGATGGAGAGGTTGGGGAACAGGGTACGCACGAAATCGTACCCGTCATTTTGATGCTGATGCCATTCGTCGCGCGGCACGTCGCGCAGCGTGCCGATGCTGCGCTGGGGGAAACCGATGCGCAGATGCGGGCCGAACCCGTCAAAATGCATGATGTTGGAAAAGGTACGCGGATGCACCGTATCCGGATGGGCGGTGGCGAAATGATAGCCCTCCAGATAACCGTCATAGGCGATCTTCCAGTTGGCGCCAAAGATGTCGCGGTTGCCGCAAAAGTGCCATTTGCCGAAATCCAGGCTCTCCAGATCGGCCAGCATCCCGCCCAGATAGGATGTCACATCGATATCCAGGCCCGGCGTCAGGATCACGAAGATCATGCCGGCCACTTCCTGGCAGGGAAGCTGTTTCAGGCGGTGGCAATCCTTGTCCACTTCTCCGAACTTGGCCTTTTCCGACACGGCGAACAGCCGGCCGTCATTATGGAAGGTCCAGGCATGGTAGGGGCAGGAAAAGCGGCTGGCCGATCCCTGGCCCGGCTTGACCAGAGGCGCGCCGCGATGGGTGCAGACATTCAGCATGGCATGCACCCGCCCCTCACGGTCGCGGGTGAGCAGGACGGGGACGTCCATCACCTCCATCGCCTTGTAATCGCCGGGGTTGGGCAGTTCGATGGACAGGGCCAGCATCAGGGGCAGGCGCTTGAAGATCAGGGCCATCTCCCGCTCGAACCGGGCAGGGTCCAGATAGTCACGGGCCGGCACCTTCAGGATGTCCGCCGCCTGATCCGTGGTCTGCGTCTCCACATAGGTAAGCATCGCTTCAACCGACCGGTTGATCTGTTCCGCAAGCGCCGTCATCTCACTCCCCATATATCATTCAAAGCGGCGCTGCGAACGGTCTGGGCCGCCGACAGGACATCCACGATGATTTATGATTCATACGTCATCGTTACTGTCCGTGATTGGCTTGTCAAGGCAGGTTCGATGGTGTTTCAGCGAATTTGAATAAAACGGCCTTCCAGCGGCGGTTGCCGCTTGACAGGTCGCCGGCTTCGATCAACTAATGACTAATGAATCATAAATCGTAAAAAAGGTCCAATGCGGGCAAGGCGCGTTTCTCAGCGGCCCGCGCCCGCCGGCCCTGATAGAGATCGGGAGGATGTCAGATGGGTCGTTTGCAAGGCAAGGTCGCCCTTGTCACGGGTGCGTCGTCCAATCCCGGCCTTGGCTATGCCACGGCTTGCCGTCTGGCGGCCGAGGGGGCCCGGCTGGTGACCACCGACATGGACGAAGCGGGCGCCGGCCTTTGCGCCGCGGCTATCCGCGACGCGGGTGGAGAGGCCATCCATCTGCGCCATGATGTGGTGTCGGAGGAGGATTGGGCCCATGTTATCGCGGAAACGGATAAAAGGTTCGGCCGCCTGGACATCCTGGTCAATAATGCCGGCATCCATCTGACCAAGAGCATCGACGACACCACGCCCAAGGAATTTCAGCGCCAGTTGGATGTCAATCTGGTGGGCACCTTCCTGGGCGTGAAGACGGCCCTGCCCCTGATGCGCCGGTCGGGGGGCGGGTCCATCGTCAACCTGTCCTCTATCGCGGGGACGCTGGGCATCCACGGCCTGTCTGCCTATGCGGCGGCCAAGGGCGGGGTACGGACCATGACCAAGACCATCGCCATCGAAGGGGCGCCCGACAATATCCGCTGCAATTCCATCCATCCAGGCATGATCTGGACCAATATGATGAAGCAGGCGGCCGTCAGTGCCGAAGCGGTGAAGGACGCGCTGATGGCGGCGATCCCGTTGCGCCGGATGGGCGAGCCCGACGACATCGCCAATGCCGTGCTGTTCCTGGCCTCGGACGAAAGCCGGTACATCACGGGTATCGAGCTATATGTCGATGGCGGCATGTGGGCGCAGTGACCGGGGGACAATATGCTTGATCGCGGTTTGAAGGGGGCGCTGGTCCTGGTGACCGGCGCCTTGCGCGGGATCGGTCTGGCCACGGCCGAACGGCTGGCGGCGGAAGGGGCGCAGGTTATCGTCACCGACCTGTCGCCGCCCGATGACCCGCTGGTGGGGCAGGTCCTGGGCCGGCTGGGTCCGGCGGGTGTTTATCTGCGCCTGGATGTCACGTCGGAGACCGATTGGGATCTGGCGCGCGGCTGGGTGGAGAACCGCTGGGGCGCCTTGGACGTTCTGGTCAACAATGCCGGCACCGACATGGTGGGACCTGTGGATCAGGCCAGCCTTGCCGCCTGGCACCGGCTGATGGCGGTAAATGTCGATAGTGTGTTCCTGGGCGTGCGCACCTTTACGGCAGCATTGGCGGCCGGCGGGGCAGGGCGGCGGGGTGGGGCCAGCGTGATCAATGTCGCCTCCATCATGGGGCTGGTCGGGTTTGCCGAGACATCGGCCTATAATACCAGCAAGGGGGCGGTGCGCCTGTTCACCAAGGCGGTGGCCATCGAGTTTGCCCAGGCGCAGAAGCCGATCCGGGTCAATTCCATCCATCCGGGATTTGTGGAAACGCCGCTGCTGCATGTCGGCATGCAGCGCTGGGTCGATCAGGGCAAGGCGGCGAAGGCCCAGGACCTGATGGACGCCATTGCCGGCATGACGCCGGTGAAGCGTCTGGCCCAGCCTGATGAAATCGCCGCGGCCATTGCGTTTCTGGCCAGCAGCGATGCCAGCTATATGACCGGGTCGGAACTGGTGGTCGATGGCGGCTGGACGGCACAATAGGGGGAAAGGGTGATGAGCCAGGATCTGAGCGGGGCCGTCGCCCTGGTGACCGGGGCGGGGGGTGGCATTGGCCGTGCGATCTGTACCGCGCTGTCAAACGCGGGGGCCTATGTCGTGGCCGCCGACCGTCAATGGCCGGCCGACGCGGCCCCCGTGGCGGGGGAAAGGGCCGTGCTGGATGTGCGTGACGGTGACGCCTGGTCCACCTTGATGCGGGATATCCGCAAGCGGCACGGCAGGCTGGACGTACTGGTCAATAATGCCGGCATCCCACTGGTGGCCAGCATCGCGGAAACCACCCTGGAACAATGGCGGCTGTGTCAGGCGGTGAATGTCGAAGGCACGCTGCTGGGCATGCAGGCAGCCTTGCCGATGCTGCGTGAGGCCGGGGGCGACCGGCCGGGCGGGGCGTCCATCATCAATATCTCGTCGGTGGGCGGCCTGCGCGGGGCGCCGTTCAATGCCGCCTACTGCACCTCCAAGGCGGCGGTCCTGATGCTGACCAAGTCGGCGGCGCTGGAATTCTGTGCCCTCGGCTACCCGATCCGGGTCAATTCCGTCCATCCGGGTGCGGTGGGAACGGCCATGATCCAGGATATCATCAACCGCTATGTGGAACTGGGGTCGATGGCGTCGGTGGAGCAGGCGACGCAGGCCGTAAACGCCATGCACCCGATCGGCCGCCAGGCAAAGCCAGAAGAAATCGCCGCCGGCGTGCTGTTCCTGGCTTCACCGGCGTCAAGCTATATGGTGGGATCGGAGCTGGTCATTGATGGCGGCTATACCAGCCGGTGAATGATCAGGGCGCTGACCCGAAGGTTTGAGCCCATTGCGCCGCGTCCGGCCCGGTCAGCCAGTTCACCGCATTGGTGATCAGCCGGCGATAGGCCGGGTTGCCGTAGGCCGTGGGGCCATCCCCGCACTGGATATAGACCACGGGCGCATTGCCCGCGCGCTTGGCCCAGGCGATCAGGTCGCTGCCGGGCGGATGGTGCCAGTCCTTATTACAAAACATCCGCCCCTGCACGGCCAGGTCAGCGGAATAAAAATTGTCGCGGATGAAGCTGTGGTCGCTGCGCAGCAGGGGCAGCTTGTCATCTTCATCGATCTGGACCAGATACAACTCGTCGGTGATGTCGAAGCCGGTTCCCAGACCCGCCGTCACCGGATGCTCCGCCACCACCCGCACATGATGGTCGACATCATGGCGATAGCCACTGTCGTGCCGGCCGCGTGCGGCATCCGGGCTGTAATGAAACCGCCCGCCGATGATCTGTGACCACCGGTCCCAGGCGGGCCAGCCGGCCAGGGCATGATGCAGGAACAGCAGCGGCTTTCCCTGCTCCAGCAGCCGTTCCATGCCGCGTTTCATCATCGCCGGCGGTTCGACCGGCCTGACCGGCTGGCCAGGGTGGAACAGCAGGCCCGGCATGTCATAGAAAACCACGCAGTCGAATTCGACCAGCCGCTCCGGTTCCAACAGATAGGGGGCGGCGGGATGCTCGACATGGGCCCAGGCAAAGCCGTCCAACGCATCGAACAGGGCGAAGAAAGAGGGCTGGTCGAACGGGTGCCCCCGCGTGACCAGCAGCAGTTTTTTTGGCGCATCATACCGGATGACCATGGCTGCCGCCCGCGGGTTCAGTCAGGCCAGTCCACCGCCAGGACCGTTTTCCCGACCGTTTCCCCCGCCATCAGGCGGCAGAAACTGTCGGGTGCGTTGGCGATGCCATGCGTGACATTCTCCAGCGCCACCAGCTTTCCGTCCGCCGCCCATTGGTGCAGGTCGTGCCGTGCCTGGGGCAGGGTGTCGATGTGGGAGAACAGCAGAAAGCCGCGCATGGTCAATTGCTTGGCCACCACCTGCCACAGATTGTGGACGGGCGTGGGGCTGGCCTGGTTGTTATAGTCGGAAATCATGCCGCAGCAGACGATGCGCCCGAAATCCCGCATGCGCGGCAGCAGGGCATCCAGGGTGCGGCCGCCGACATTGTCAAAATAGACATCCACCCCGTCGGGGCAGGCATCGGCGATAGCGGCCCCCAGGTCACCCACGGCGCGGTAATTGATGGCGGCGTGGAAACCCAGCTTCTCCGTCAGGATCGCCGTTTTTTCCGCCGATCCGGCCAGCCCGACGACGCGGCAGCCGCGCAACCGGGCGATCTGTCCGGCCACACTGCCCACCGCACCGGCGGCGGCAGAGATGACAACCGTCTCCCCCGCCTTGATCCGGCCGACATCATGCAATCCGACATAGGCGGTCAGCCCCGATGGCCCCAGGGCGCCGACATAATGCGACAGGGGCACGTTCCAGCTGACATCCAGCCGTTCCAGCAGAATGGTCTCTACCGACAGAATGGAATAATCCTCCCAATGGGTCAGGCCCCAGACATGGTCACCGGGTTTGAAGCCGTCCAGGTTGGAGACCTCCACCACCCCCAGCGAGGGGCCACGGATGACGCCACCCAAGGGAATGGCCTGGAAATAATTGTCCTTGCCATCCAGCCAGCCGCGAATGGCCGGTTCCATGGAGAAATAGAGATTGCGAACCCGCATCTGACCAGGGCCAGGCTGGGGAATCGCTTCCTCTATCAGGGCGAAATCGCTGGGCTGCGGATTGCCGTTGGGGTGCGCGCGCAGAGTGATGCGGCGATTGACTGCCATCAGACAGGCTCCCTCACAAAAGAAGAGACCCGGCAGGACCGCTCTGATCCTGCCAGGTCGGTCTCAGAACTCGTAACCCAGCGAGATGCCATAGGTCCGCGGCTCGCGCCCGGAAGAGAAGGACCACAGCCCGGCGACGGTGAAAGCGGCATTCGGACCGCGATCATCGAACAGGTTGCGGCCATAGACCGTCACCTTGCCCTTGTTGTCACCCATGTCGAAATTCAGCGTGGCCGAGGCATCGAACAGGTTCTGCTTGTCCGACCGCACGCGCGGATCGTTGGACAGGACCGTCACATTGCCGGACGCGTCGACCTGCGTGGCGCCCAGCGAAATCTGCTGGTCATAGGGTGCGATGTAACGATAGCTGCCACTGAACACCAGATCGCCCATGCTGACCGGGACGGTATATTCCGCCGTCAGCGAGCCGGTAACATCCGGCGAGTAGATCATCTTCACATCGGAGTAGTCGAAATTGACCAGCGTACCGGCGGCGTTCGGGGCGGTAGTGATGAAGCCGCTGAAGTTGCTGTCCTGGATGCCCAGCGACGCCGTGACCTTGAAATCATGGGTGACACGGGCGGTGACATCCAGTTCAAGCCCCTTGATCTTGGCCTTGCCCACGTTGGAGACGATGGTCTCGTTGCCCGTGCCAACCGTGGTCGGAATGGTGGTGTTCTGCTGCAGGTCGCTATAGTCCGACAGGTATCCGGCCAGATTCACCTGCAAACGGTTCTCCAGCAGCGCGCTTTTGACACCGGCCTCATAGCTGTCAACCGTCTCCGGCCCGAACGGCGTGGTGGAGGAGACCAAGGTCTGCCCGCGGCTGGAGAAGCCGCCGGAACGGTAACCCCGTGACCAGGACGTGTAGAGCATGTTGTTGTCGTCGGGGCGATAATCCAGCACTACCTTGGGCGTGAATTTGCTGCCGCTATATTTGGCGTTGGGATATTGCGCCGTGCCGACCCGGTTGATCTGTTGCTTCTCATCTCGCGTCCAACGACCGCCGCCCGACAGGCGCCACTGGTCGGCCAGCTTCCAATTGAAGTCGCCGAACAGGGCGTAGGACTTGGCGCGACCGGTATTATACTGGTCGGCAGCGGGGTTGACCGCACCGAACAGGCGCGTGGCCTGGAACAGATCGAATTTGCTCTCGTAATAGAAGCCGCCGACCACATAGTCGAAACTGTCGGTCAGATTACCGGCCCCGCGCAGTTCCTGACTGAACTGCCAATAATCCTGAATGCGGTTGGTATAGTAGAGATCGGCAGACGACGCGTCGAAATCCTGGGTCTGCGCCTCGTCAGAGGTGCGATAGCCGGTGACAGCGGTGAAGTCGATGCCGTCCGTGTCCAGGTTCATCTCCAGCGTTGCCGCCGGTGACTTGTAGTTGGAATGGGCCGGACTGTTGAAGACCGTGTAAAGGTCCGACCGCGTGTTGCGGTTGCACTGGTTGGCCGGTGTGAAGGCGCAGAACACTTCCCCCGTCTTGGAGATGTTGGAATTGACCGGGTCGAAATCCTGGACCTGCTTTTCCAGGGTCAACAGGGCCTCGAAATTGTCGGTCGGGGTCAGCAGGAAGCTGGCACCGAAATTCTCGTTATTATTGCCGCCGACCCGCTTGCCGGTGATGCCGTTGCGGTAGTAGCCATCGCTTTCATTGTGGAAATAGAAGAACTTGGCGGCCAGCTTATCCTCAATCAGGCTGGTGTTCAGGATGGCGCGCGTGGCCCAGGTATTATACCTGCCATAGCTGACCTCCAGCTTGCCGCCATTTTCCCCAGTAGGGCGCGAGCGGCGGATATTGATCACACCGCCGATCGTGTTGCGGCCGAATAGCGTGCCCTGGGGGCCGCGCAGCACCTCGATACTGTCGATATCGAAGAAGTCCAGGAAGGCGCCCGTGCTGGTGCCGATGAAAACACCGTCGACGACGATGGCCACCGTCGGGTCGAAGGATTTTTCGACGTCGGCGAAAGACAGGCCGCGGATGGAGACATTGGCCGCGGCAGCACCAGAATTCTGCTGTGTGATCAGCACATTGGGGGCAGAGCCCATCAGGTCGCCGATATTCAGGGTCGCCTTGCTCTCCAGTTGTGCCGGCGTGATGGCTGTGACGGCCAGCGGCGTCTCCTGCAAGGTCTCGGACCGGCGGCGGGCTGTGACGATGATTTCTTCCAGCGCGTCGATCTGGGTGCCGGATGCGCCCCCAATGGCCTGTGCCAGCGCCGGCGGGGTGCTGGTCAGGACCAGGGCCGCGGCCGCCAGCAGGGTGGAACGCAAGGTGGGTGCGCAAGCCATGATGGATATCCTCCCTGTGGATGTCTTTTTTTGTGGGCTTGTTTGCAGCGACTCTTTCGGGCTGGGGACCGGCTTTCGCGTATCGGAACGGCGGTTCATTCCTGTCCAGAAGAGATGATTGATGAGTCATTAATCACTATATTCATGGCATGACCATGCGTCAATCCACCTTTCAAATTCGACGGTCGATTTCTGGATGAAATCGGATTGGATTTAAGGGGAACTCCCTAGACGAAGAGGGTTACGTGCCGGGCTTGACAGCCGGGTGCGGGCCCCGTTTAATGACTGTCGATTCATAAATCATAAAAATGCGGTCCGGATGGACATCGTGTCCGTCCGCCACCGCCCCATGATGGAGGAAACAAGTGACCCTGACCGATGCGGCCATCCGTAACCTGGCCACTGCCGAAGCCCTTTATGCCGCGACAGCGACGGGGAGCTGGTCCCTGGCCGAAACCATGCTGTGCGAGGATCTGGTGATCACGGAGGCGCAGACGCTGCCGTTTGCCGGTACCTATAGTGGCAAGGGTGCCTTGCGCGAACTGTACGCGAAGGTATTGAGCACCGCGCTGGGTGAGGCGCGGATCGAGGTGATGAACAAGATGGCGGCCGGTGATCATGTCGTCTATCTGCTGCAACTGGTTCCGCCGGTGGGCGAGCCGCTGGAACTGGTGGAGGTGTTCCATTTCGCCCCGGATGGGCGGGTGGCAGCGATCAAACCCTATTACTATGACAGCGCCGCTGTGACGGTGGCTGTCGCGCGGGCTCATGGGTGAAAATGCAGCGGGGCGGCCCTGTTGGTGCCGGCCCACTTCAGTGTCTTCCCCAATCCA
>NZ_JBXAFZ010000002.1:0-139025 GCF_058793615.1 Niveispirillum sp. GW835-FHT14G11 | reverse complement strand
GGGGGGGAAAGTGAGGTGGGGTGCTCTTTTTGTTCCCCCCCCGCTGCATCGTCTTCATCAATCCGCCAGATATTTATCCAGGGTCGCATGCAGATGCCGCACCCGGATTTCCTGATAATTGCCCAGTTGCACTTCACCATTCTTGGAGCATTTCAGCCCATCCTGAACGAAGGGCAGATTCTCCATATCCTGCTGGAACACATCACCCAGGACCCCCAGTTCCTTGGCGTCGGTCCAGGGCTGCTCCGGACCCAGGAAGTTCATTTCCACCGGCGGCGGCTTGGGTGCATCAGCGGGCAGGCGGACCAGGATGCGCACTTCCATCAAGGTCTTGTCCTGATCGGGCCAGGGCCGCCAGCGGTAGACGATATTGGGCATGAACCCGCCCCAGGGGGCGAAGTTGGGGAACACGTTATAGACGAAGGCATCCAGCAGTTCGGCATCGGTCACATGGCTGTGATCGTATCCGCTGTCCGCCTGATATTTCTCGCGGTTGGCTTCGGCCATGGCGCGCCGCGCCGTCATGCCGTCGGGTACATCCACTGACATTTCAGTGCCGCCGGCCCGGCCATTATATTTCAGGAACTCATCCACGATCCATTGCTGGGCCTTTCCGGCGGGATCAAGATGCGGCGACATGACGGCAAAGGGTGTCAGGGCCGCGTTCACATGGTCGCCATAGGTGCTGTACTGGGTGTTGGCGTCGCCGGTGAAGGGCAGGATCTGCGGGTGGGTTTCCACGGTATGCCAGGCTTCCATGAACGCCTCGGCCACCACTTTCCAGTTGGCATTGACCACCTTGCCCACCCAGATCACGGTGGTGCATTCCTCATGCCGCCAGCGTTTGAAGAAGTCGGGCAGGGGGGCCAGATATTCCTCCAGGCTGGGACCCTCTGCGGCCTCGCGGATAAAGATATAGCCCGCCCAGCGCCCGACCTGTGTTTCGGGCAGGGCCAGCTTCTCCTCCTGCAAATGCGGGAAGTCCCAACGGCAGGGGATGTTTTTCAGGCTGCCATCATTGTTCCAGGTAAAACCATGGAAGGGACACTTGAACTCCGCTGCCGACCCGCTTTCCAGCCGCAGCTTGCGCCCGCGATGCAGACAGACATTGTGGAAGGCACGGATGGACCCGTCCGCCTGCCGCGTGACCAGATAGGATCGGCCGGCATTTTCATAAAGGACGAAATCGCCCGGTTCCGGCATATCCTCTTCACGGGCCGCGAACTGCCAGACGCGCGGCCACATTTTCTCCAGCTCGCGCTGGAAGAAATCCGGGCTGGTATAGCGCTCGGCCTTCAGCGGTTCGCTGCCCATATAGCGATAATTTTCACGGCGCAGGAAATCGGGCACGGGGCGCGTGTCCGTATCCATCAGGTCGTTCCACGACGTGCCGGGGCAGCGGGCCTCGCCGGGTTTGGGCTGTGACGAAAGATCATCTGGCACGGCAACCTCCCTGAACCTGTTTGATTTGTTGGACTTTGCGCTTGTTACACGCCGACCAGTCCGGCGGTGGTGCCGCCATCGGCGACCAGTTCAGCCCCGTTGATCAGCGAGGATTCCTCGCTGGCCAGGAAGCTGACCAGGGCCGCTACCTCCGCCACCCTGCCCAGACGGCCCAGGGGGGAGATATTGCCCAGATAGGCCAGCGAGGCATCAGGGTCGGGCGTGTCGGCCACAGCCCGGCGGATGATCGGCGTATCAATGATGCCGGGATGGATGGAGTTGCAGCGGATATTGGTCCTGGTCCGTGCACAATGCACCGCCACCGACTTGGCCAGCAGACGGACGGCGCCTTTGGAGGTGGTGTAGGCGATGTTGGCGGGCAGGCCGACCAGACCGTTGATCGAGGAATTGATGATGATCGACCCACATGATCCGCCGGGATTGGCCTTCATGGCAGCAATCGCATGCTGACAGGTCAGCATGGTGCCGGTGACATTGACGGCCAGGATGCGGTTCCAGGCAGCAAGCCCGATGGTCTCGATACTGCCATCGCCGTTTTCGATCCCGGCATTGGCAAACGCGATGTCCAGCCGGCCGAACCGGTCGGCGATGACCTGCATCAGGGCGGGCCAGGCTTCCTCGTCCGTCACATCATGGGCGTGGAAATAGCCACCGGTTTCCTGGGTGACCGCTTCGGCGGTTTCCGTATTGGAACCGGTGAACACAACCTTGGCTCCATCGGCCGACAGACGACGCACCGCCGCCGCGCCGATGCCGGCGGTGCCGCCGGTGACCAGGGCCACCTTGCCCTCAAGCCTTGCCATTCTCGCCTCCCTGTTCCTGCGCGATCTGTGCCGCGATGCGTTGGCGCAAAATGTCCTTGCGCACCTTGCCCGAAGCCGTGCGGGGCAGGTCGCCCACCAACTCCACCCGTTCGGGGAATTTCTGCCGGGCCAGACCGGCAGCGGCCACGTGTCGGGTGATACTGTCCAGGTCGGGTGCCGCACCCGGCTGCGGCACCACATAGACACAGACGGTCTCGCCCAGCCGCGCATGCGGCATGGATACGGCTGCCACTTCCATCACGGCGGGATGGCGGTGCAGCACATCCTCGATATCCTTGGCCGACAAGTTCTCCCCGCCGCGGATGATCAGATCCTTTTTTCGACCCGTGATGACGATGGCGCCGGCTTGCGTCAGGTGGCCGATATCACCGGTGCGGAAATAGCCATCCCCATCCATGGCCTCCCGCGTCTGCTCAGGATCGGCATAGCCCATGAACAGCGACGGGCCCCGCACCAGGACTTCCCCATCCTGGCACCGGCCTAGTGCCTTGCCGGCCTCATCCACGATGCGGATCTCATAATCGATGACCTTGCCATCCGTGGTGGCCGCCATCTCCAGCTCGTTGGCCCCCATGCAGCCCTGGGTGATCAGCGGGGCCTCGGTACTGCCATAGACGCGGAAAGCGCGACCCTTGGCGAACAGGGCATTGGCGTGGCGGATCAGGCCGGGCGGCACTGCCGCCCCGCCACAGGCGAAGATCTTCAGCGAGGGTAGGCGCGATCCCGCCCGTTCTGCGGCTTCCAGCAATTCCTGCAGGAAGGGTGTGGCCCCGATGGTGATGTTCACCCCATGCCGGTCGATCAGCGCCACCGCCTCGTCCGCGTTCCAGCGTTCCATGAACAGGGTGCGGGTACCATCCGAGAAGGGCAGTTCGACGCCGTTGGAATAGCCGGTGATATGCGTGACGGGCGAGGGCATCAGCATCAGATCACCTGGTTCCAGCCCCCAATAGCCCATATAGATATGGGACACACGGGCGATGGACCGGTGATTATGCATCACGGCCTTGGGCCGGCCCGTGGTGCCGGAGGTGTACATCACCAGCTTCAGGGCATCGGCGGAAACTGTCGGCCAGTTGATGCGCTGGCCCCGACCCGCCTGGATCAGCGCCTCCAGCGTCAGATCGGCACCGGCAGCGCGGACATGCACCACATGGCGCAACGCGGGCAGGGTAGGGCGAAGGCCGGCCAGCATGGCGGTATAGTCGAAGCCGCGATAGGTATCGGGGATGAAGATCAGCCGGCTTTTGCAGTCGGCCAGGATCAACCCCACCTCCGCCCCGCGATAGATGGGAACGATGGGGTTGCAGACCAGACCCAGCAGCCCGGCCGCCATATCCACCAGTACCGCCTCCATCCAGTTAGGCAACTGGAAGCTGATGACATCGCCGGGCCGCAGACCCAGGTCCCAGAGCCCGACCGCCAGCGCCTCGGCATCGCTCAGCAGTGCCGCATAGGTGCCGGGATGCTGATCCTGGTTCAGGAAGGCCACCGTGTCTGGCGCGCGCTCGGCATGGTGCCGGGCCAGCACCGCCAGGGGCTGTGCGGTCCATGTATCCCGCGCCGGGTTCAGGCTCGACACCATCAGGCTTGCCCTCCATCGAAGCCGGCCACGGTCCAGCCGCCCAACCGATCCAGATGCCAGCCGGCCCCCCCGAACAGGGTCTCCAGCAGCATCAGGCGCCGATAGTAATGCCCGATAACATACTCTTCTGTCATGCCGATCCCGCCATGCAACTGTATGGATTGTTCCCCGATCAGGCGGGCGGCGGCGGCACTGCGCGCCTTCGCGGCGGCGGTCAGGATCGGGGTTTCAGGTGCATTGATGCTGGCGGCACCAATGGCGGCCCAGGTGATGGCAGCGGCTTCCTGGGCGGCGAGCGTCATGTCAACCATCCGGTGCTGTAGCACCTGAAAGCCGCCGATGGTCGTGCCGAACTGCACACGGGTTTTCAGATAATCCCGTGTCAAACGGTTTGCCGCCTCCATGGCACCGACAGCCTCGGCACAGACGGCCAGGGCCGCCATCTGGTTCAACCGGTCCAGCAGGGTATCGTCCCCGCCGGGCAGGCGGTCACCGGCCGGCACGGCCACCTTGTCCAGCAACAGGTCGGAGACGGGCCGGTCATCGATACTGCGCGCATGAGCCAGGGTGATGCCAGGGGCATCGGGGGCGACCATGAACAGCGCCGTCCGCCCGGCCAGATCGGCCTTGACGATGATGCGGTCGGCGCTGGCGCCATACAGCACAAAACCGCGTTGCCCTGACAGTTGATACCCACCGCCGGATTCCACGGCAATGACAGGGACCGCTTCCTGTGCTGCGTCATCCTGGGCAAAGGCGAAGATGGCGCGACCTTCGGCGATGGTGGGCAGCCAGAGGGCCTGCTGTTCCGCACTGCCACCAAGGGAAAGCGCACCCGCCGCCTGGATCAGCGTGGGCAGCAGCGGTTCCATCAGCAGGCCGCGTCCGGCGGCCCGCATCAGCACGGCCAGTTCGGCCAGCCCACCGCCGCAACCGCCCTGCTCCTCAGGCATGGCGATGCCCAGCCAACCCAGTTCAGCGTAGGTGGCCCATTCATCGCGGCCAAACCCGTCATCGGATTTCAGAATGGCGTTACGCCGCTCCTGACCATAGGCGTCATCAACGAACCGGTTGATGCTGTCGGCCAGCAGGTTGCGGTCTTCCGGGGTGAATGCCGACATGATGCTCCCTAGAGGCCGAGAACGGCCTTTGCCAGGATGTTGCGTTGAATCTCGTTGGCGCCGCCATAGATGGTCGTGGCGCGGTCATGCAGATGTTCGCGGATCATGCCGGGTGCGCCCGGCACCCCGACCAGCGGGGCCTGCCAGCCGGGCTCCAGAGCTTCCGTCTGATAGACCAGCCCTTTCACGGCCAGCGCATCGACCATGGCGCCGGTGATGCCCTGGATCAGCTCCGATCCCATGATCTTCAGGGCGGATACTTCCAGCCCCGGCGTGGACCCGGCCTCTGCGGCGGCCAGATATTCGTTGCACACGGCCTCCAGCGCCAGCAGCCGGGCGCGCAGCTCGCCCAGCCGGCGGCACCAGTGCGGATCGTCCGTCAGGGGGCGGCCGCCATCGCGGATATTGGCCATTGTCTGGCGTAGCTGATTGAGCAGGCGGGTGGATTTGCCTACCTCCGCCCCCAGCAGACGTTCATTGTTCAGCAGGAACTTGGCATAGGTCCAGCCGCGCCCTTCCTCCCCCACCAGTTGGTCCACCGGTACCCGGACATCGTCCAGGAACACCTCGTTCAGGTGGTGGCACTTATCGATGCTGATGATGGGCCGAACAGTGACGCCCGGACTGTTCATATCGATCAGGAGGAAGGAGATGCCGTTCTGCGGCTTGCCATCGCTGCTGGTACGGACCAGGGCGAACATCATGTCGGCCCATTGCGCCATGGTGGTCCAGGTCTTCTGGCCGCTGATGACATAATGGTCGCCGTCGCGCACGGCGCGGGTCTTGATATTGGCCAGATCCGATCCAGCACCGGGTTCGGAATAGCCCTGGCACCACCAAGTATCGGTGCTGCGGATGCCGGGCAGGAACCGGTCCTTCTGCACCTGGCTGCCGAATGTGTAGATGACGGGCCCGGCATAGCAGACGCCGAATGGCGTCAGCCAGGGCGCGCCGGCCTTGCTGGTTTCATCATCGAAGATGGCGCGTTGCAACGGCGTCCAGTCCTGCCCGCCATATTGGCGCGGCCAGTGACCGACAATCCAGCCCCTGTCGAACAGGATTTTCTGCCAACGCACATAGTCGGACTTGTCCAGATGCTGGCCGGCCAGCACCTTGTCGTGGATATCGCGGGGCAGATTCTTTTCGCAGAATTGCCGCACGTCCGCCCGGAATGCCTGGATGGCCGGGTCGCGCATGAGGTCGATCCCCAACATGGCCTTCCTCCAGTTTTTGATATGATTGGTGAGTCATAAATCAGAATAGATCGATGTTGGGGCTTCGTCAACGGCCTGACGCGGGCTGCTGATGATTTTTACATTGACTGATGAATCAATGATCAACCATCATCGAACCAGCAACCCGTTGTTCCATGCCGCTTTCGCGTAGGGTGCGATCATGTCCGCTGAAATCTCTGCTGAAAATCTGACCTTCCATGATCTGGCCTCCGTCGATGACCTGCCGTTGGGCCAGATGCGATTGTTCACCGTGGCGGGGGAGGAGGTTCTGCTGTGCAGTGCGGCGGGCGGGCTGTTTGCGATGCGCAACCGGTGCCCGCATGCAGAATCCCCGCTGCATGAGGGGCGGTTGCGTCAGAACAGCATCTCCTGTCCCCTGCACGGCGCCCGCTTCGATCTGGTGACCGGCCGTGCGCTGGGCGGCACCGGCTACCGGCCGCTCACCTGTTTTCCGGTCAGGGTGGAGAATGGGCGGATCCAGGTGGGAATGATGAAGGGGTAGGGGCCCTAGAACGCAGCCCCCGCCCCCCAACGGCCCGTCGCCCAGCGGATGCCCCGGCGCAGCAACTCATAGAAGACCGGGCTTTGCCAGGAACAGCGCTCATTATGGGGGTACTCCTCCATCAATGGGCGCAGGTCATGTTTGCCCCGGCAATGGCCCAGCACCAGATACAGCACCTGTCCCGGCCCATGGTCGCGCAGGTAGAGGACGGGATGGTCAGCCTCCGGCCAATCCTCCTGCACGAAGGGCGCGCAATTGCCGCCCCAGCGCGTGTGCAGCAGGGTGCGGTTGCCGGGGCTGACGGTACCCAGATACAGCTCATCCTCCACCCAAAAGTTCTTCAGACCCTGGGTCAGGGGATGGGTGCTGTCCGTCAAAAGCACTTCATAGCGGCAGATGGGCGGATGAGCCCGGAACTGGCTGCCCAGCATGTCCGACAGATCATGATCCAGGTCGGGGCAGTCGATGCGCCCATCATCCAGGAACTGGATGATGGAATTGGTGCCATGCAGGGCAAACCATTTGCCGCCCTTGGCCAGGAAGCGGCGCAGGCCCGCCTGCTGCTCCGCCGTGGGCGTCACATCGCAGGTATAGGTGACCAGCACATCCGCCGCCTCGATCTCCCCCATGCGGCTGTAATCGGGCCCGACCTCCACGCGGATATCCTCATGCTCGGCCAGCAGCTTCAATAGCTCCAGCCGCGCGAAATTGATGTCATGGTATTTGCCGCCGGCCACCAGATAGACGTCGATCCTGCTGGACATGTCGGTTCCCCCACCGGTCGTTACAACTGCACGCGCTTGGTATAGCCGCCATCAACCACCAGGTTGACGCCGGTGACCCAGCTGGCGGCCGGGCTGGACAGGAAGGCGACGCAGGCCGCCACTTCCTCCGGGGTGCCCAGGCGCCCGGACGGCTGGGCCGCGACGGTGGCGGCATAGAGGTCGGGCAGGGAAGTGCGAAAACCGTCCCAGGCACCGCCGGGAAATTCCGTCGGGCCGGGGGACACAACATTGATCCGAATTCCGAGTGGCAGCAGCGTCTGCGACAGCTGCTTGGCATGAATGATCAAGGCGCCTTTCAGCGCATTATAGGCCATAGGCGCCATGAAGGTTTCCACCGCCGCCGTGGTGCCGGTGATGGTGATCGCCCCCTGGCCCGATGCCTCCAGCGCCGGCAGGGCAGCATCAATGGCGCGCAGCGTGCCCAATACATCGACCTGGAAAGCATCGTGCCAGCTTTGCTCTCCATTCATACTGCCCCCGACGGAGACATTGGGCACCAGGATATCGATGCCGCCCAGGGCCTGGCCCATGCGGGTGACCCAGTCCTTCACCGAGTTGGCATCGGCGGCGTCCATGGCGGCACCCACCACCTTCACGCCCAGGCCCGACAGGTCGGCGATGGCGGCCTCAACCTCGTCCGCCTTGCGGGCTCCGATGGCGATGGCACAGCCTTCCTGCGCCAAAGCCTCCGCAATGCGCCGCCCGATGCCGCGTGTGGAACCGGTGATCAGCGCCTTGCGCCCCGTCAGCCGAAGGTCCATTGAAACTCCTCCCGTCCTGTGCGTGATGCCAGATATTGATTATTGCGGGTCAGGGTAGCGGCCCCTGCGCGATTGACAAGCACCCGCCTCGCCGCCATTATCGTGACTGATGAATCAAAAGTCAACTCATCGACATCTCCCATGTCGTTGACCATTCCCGAAAATGGCAAAGGAACGGAGGAACCATCATGGCGATGGAGGGCAGGCCGCTTGCCGACAATGTCTTCACCTGGCCCAGCGACAACCCCGCCCTGATCGGGGGGGTGGATATCAAGGGGCACATCCGTTTCCCCTTCATGGGCCGTCCGGGCGAACAGCCCATGGAACTGGCGCGTGAAGGAACGCTGTGGAGCTGGACCGTGCAGCGCTTCCTGCCCAAACACCCCCCCTATCTGGGACGGGAAACCAAGGCGGAGTTCCAGCCCTTCGCGCTCGGCTATGTGGAACTGCCGGGGCA
This sequence comes from Niveispirillum sp. GW835-FHT14G11, assembly GCF_058793615.1. Classification (NCBI taxonomy): domain Bacteria; kingdom Pseudomonadati; phylum Pseudomonadota; class Alphaproteobacteria; order Rhodospirillales; family Azospirillaceae; genus Niveispirillum; species Niveispirillum sp. GW835-FHT14G11. The sequence goes on along the minus strand of NZ_JBXAFZ010000002.1, from coordinate 130,291 downwards.
GGTGCGGGTGGAAACAAGGCTGGTCGATTGCGCGCCGGAGGATTTGCGCATCGGCATGCCCATGCGCCTGACCATCCGGCCGCTGTTCCGCGATGAACAGGGCGGGGATCTGCTGATGTACGCATTCCAGCCGGTTGCTTGAGAAGAAGACAGGGGAGGGTCTGGCCATGTCGGATGTGGCGATTGTCGGGATCGGTATCCATCCCTTCGGGCGGACGCCGGACCGTACAGGTCTGGAACAAGGGGCCTTTGCGGTGCGCCAGGCGCTGGTCGATGCCGGCGTCAACTGGAGCGATGTTCAGTTCGCCTATGGCGGCAGCCAGGATGCCGGCAATGCCGACACGATGGTGGAGGAACTGGGCCTGTCCGGCCTGCAATTCATCAATGTTGCCAATGGCTGTGCCACGGGTGGGTCCGCCCTGATCTCCGCCTATGGCGCCATCCGGTCGGGCCAGTATGATCTGGGTCTGGTGGTGGGGTTCGACAAGCATGAACAGGGGTCGTTCCGGGTGCGGCCCGCCGATTGGGGCCTGCCGCAATGGTACGGGGAGGTGGGGTTTGCCCTGACCACCCAGTTCTTCGCCATGAAAATCCAGCGCTACATGGCGCTGCACGGCATTACCGATGATGCCCTGATCCGGGTGTCGGAAAAGGCCTTCGCCAATGGTGCCCTGAACCCCCATGCCTGGCGCCGCCGGGCACTGTCTTATGAGGAGATTGCGCAATCGGCCATGATCAGCGATCCGCTGCGCCAATATATGTTCTGCTCCCCCGGTGAGGGGGCGGTGGCATTGATCCTGGCCAGCCCGCAGAAGGCCGCGCAAATGACGCGCCATCCCGTCTGGCTGAAGGGCGCTGCCATGCGCACACGCGGTGCCGGATCGTTTGAGGTGTTCAGCCCCAGCCTGTCGGTGGAGGATGGCGAAGGGGCCACCCCCATCGCCGCCCGGGCCGCCTTTGCCATGGCGGGTATCGGCCCCGACGATATCGATATCGCCCAGCTTCAGGACACCGAAAGCGGGGCGGAAATCATGCATATGGCGGAGAACGGCTTCTGCCAGGATGGGGAGCAGGAGAAATGGCTGCGTGACGGGCTGACCCGGCTGGATGGCAAGCTGCCCGTCAATACCGATGGCGGCTGTCTGGCCAATGGGGAGCCCATCGGCGCCTCAGGCCTGCGCCAGGTCTATGAGACGGTGTTGCAATTACGGGGCGATGCTGGCGCGCGGCAGGTGCCGAAGAAGCTCCGTACCGGCTACACCCATGTCTATGGCGCGCCCGGTGTATCTGCCGTGACGATCCTGACGCGATAAGGCGAAAGTCTTCCGTCTTCCCTGTTGTAAGGCGGGGAAGACGGAAGAGGGGGCAGGGCAAGTCACCTGCATATTTGCCATTCGCCCTGATTTAGCGTTGCCAAAGCGCATAGACAGCGTCGGAAGGCGCGCGGGCGCCGCGGTGCTGCATCAGCGCGAAAACGCCCTGGTCCCAGGATACGCTGCGTGGCGGGCTGGCGTTCCAATCCATCAGATAGTGACGGTGGCTGAATTTCCAGAAGCCGCCCCGGCGCTCATACCGGTCCAGATAGCGGCCATAAAGGATGCTGTCCGTGTCAGTCCCGGATGCGGCGGCCAGGGTCAGGCTGTAAATCTCGCCCACGGCCTGATCCCCCCGCACGTCAAACCATTCGTTGCCAGCCATATGGAAGGACCGGGCCAGCCCGCCCGTCGCGCCCACCGCCAAGCCGCAAAACTCCGCCGCCGGCCCGATGAAATAGCCGAAATCGACGGTGGCATCGGGATGCCAGAGGCTGCGCAACAGCGCCTCATCCGCGCGATCGACCGCCCGGTTATAGGCCATGTTCAGTTCATGCAGTGCCTGCTTGGCCAACAGGCTTTCCAGATCACTCATGCTGTTGTCCTTTCAGCTCAACAGGCCCAGCGGCTGTTCCAGATGCTGGCGCAATGCTGCCAGGAAACGGGCGCCCACGGCCCCGTCGATGGCGCGGTGGTCGCAGGACAGGGTGACGGACATCACCGACGCAAAGCGCAGGCCGCCGTCTGGCCCTTCCTGCGCCTCACGCCGGGTGGTGCCGACGGCCAGGATGGCGGCCTGCGGCGGGGCGATGATGGCCTGGAAATGCCGGATGCCGAACATGCCCAGGTTGGAGATGGCAAAGGTGCCGTCGGCCAGGTCCTGCTGCGTCAGGCGGCGGTCACGGGCGCGGGCCGCCAGCGACGCCGCTTCCGCCGCGATGGCGCGCAGCGGCTTGGCCCCGGCATCGCGCAGCACGGGCGTGACCAGCCCGCCATCGATGGCCACCGCAATGGCGATGTTGGCCTGGGCGAAGCGGCGCATGCCGGCATCGGTGAACTGCACATTCACATCTGGCACCTCACCCAGCGCTAGGGCGCAGCCGCGCACGATGAAGTCGTTAACGGAGATTTTCGGCCCCGCTATGGCGTTCAATTGACCGCGCAGAGCCAGCAGATCATCCATCAGGATATCCGCCGTCAGATAGAAATGTGGCACGTCGCGCTTGGCCGCCGTCAGGGCAGTCGCGATGGTGCGACGCATGGCGGAGTGGGGCACCAGTTCGCCGCTGCTGGCTCCCAGGATATTGTCCGCCACGGGGGCGGCCAATGCGTTGCGCACATCCTCCTTGGTGGCGTGGCCCTTGGGGCCGGTGGGGATGACCGCGGACAGCGACACGCCCAGATCGGCCGCCAGCTTTCGCGCGGCGGGTCCGGCGGGTGGCGTGCCGCCGGGCGTGGGAGCGGGGGCGGCCAAGCCGTTGGCGGCGGCAAACCGCTCCACATCCTGCACATTCACCCGGCCATGGCGACCCGTGCCGCTCAGACGCTTCAGATCGATGCCCAGCCGGTTGGCCAGACGGATGGCGTGGGAGGTGGCATGCACCGACCGGTTGTCGAGGGCCGCCGGCATTGCGGGGGCGGGGGCTGTCGCCGGATGGGCGGCGATATAGGCTTCCACATCCTCCTGATTGATACGGCCGTTGCGACCAGTACCGGTAACGTGCGACAGGTCGACGCCATGCCGGTTGGCAATGCGGCGGGCGATTGGGGTGGCCGACACCGTCTCGTTGCGCCGCTCAATCTCCGCATCGGCTGCCACGGGTGGCAACGGGTCGGCACTGACCATTACCGATGCCGGTGCTTCCAGCGCTGCCGCCTCAGGGGCCGGGGCATCGCCGCGCAGGAAACGGTCGATCTCCGCATCCGGCACCCCGGCATCGGCGACGATGGCGATCAGGGCACCGACAGGCAGCGTCTGCCCCACCGGGGCCACCAGCCGCCGGATCACCCCTTCCAGATCGGATTCCAGGGTGTTGACGATCTTGGCGGTTTCGATATCGACGATTTCCATGCCACGGGAAAGGGTCTGTCCCTCTGCCACATGCCAGTTGGAAATCGTCCCTTCCGACATTTCCAGGCCCCATTTGGGCATGATGATCGGGGTGATGGCGTTCATCGCGTCGTTACCCCTTTGTCAATTGCTGCCAAGCACTTTGCGGATGCCGGCTTCGATCTTCTCCGGCGAGGGCAGATAGGCGGCTTCCAGTTCCCGCGCGAAGGGCACCGGTGTGTGCGGGGCCGTCACCTGGATGATCGGGGCCTTCAGATGGTGGAAGGCCTTTTCCGCCACCATGGCGGCGATATCGGCGGCAACGGAACAGCGCGGCGGGCTTTCATCCACTACCACCAGCCGGCCTGTCGCCCGCACGCTTTCCAAGATGGTTTCCTCATCCAGCGGACTGGTGGTGCGCGGGTCGATCAGGTCGCAACTGATCCCCTCCGCCGCCAGCCGGTCCACCACGCCGATGGCCAGCGGCACCATGCGGGCCAGGGCCACGACGGTGACATGCTCGCCTTCGCGCACCATCGCCGCTTCGCCAAACGGGATGGTGTAATCCCCGTCCGGCACCTCGCATTCGTCCATATAGAGCGACTTATGCTCGAAGAAGATGACCGGATCATCATCGCGGATGGCGGTCAGCAGCAGGCCCTTGGCGTCATAGGCGTTGGACGGCACCACCACCTTCAGCCCCGGAATGCCGGTCAGGATCGGATAGATGGTCTGCGAATGCTGGGCCGCCGCGTTCATGCCACCGCCGCAGGTCATGCGGATGACCAGCGGGGTACGAGCCTTGCCGCCGAACATATAGCGGAACTTGGCCGCCTGGTTCAGCAACTGGTCCAGACAGACGCCGACAAAGTCGGCGAACATGATCTCCGCCACCGGACGCAGGCCGGTCAGGGCGGCCCCATTAGCGGCCCCGACGATGCAGCTTTCGGAAATCGGCGTGTCGATCACCCGGTCTTCGCCAAACCGGGGCAGCAGCCCCTTCGTCAGGCCGAACACGCCGCCAGCGGCTTCCCGCTCGCCGGAAGTGCCGCCGGCCCCGCCGGACACATCCTCCCCCAGCACGATGACGCGGGGGTCGCGTTCCATTTCAAGATGCAGGGCGTCATTGATCGCCTGGCGCATGGAAATCTTGGGCATGGGTCAGGCTCCCGCTCAATAGCTGATATAGACATCGGTCAGGACATCGGCTTCGGTGGGGGCCGGGGCTGCCACCGCCTCGCGCACGGCGCGGTCGATCAGGTCGCGCACCTCGGCTTCCACCTGATCCAGATCGCTGCCCGGCAGCAGATTGGCCTCCGTCACGCGCTGGCGGAAGATTTTCAGGCTGTCATTTTCCGCCCGCAGCCGCGCCACCTCATCCTTGGCGCGGTACAATTGCGGGTCGCCCTCGAAATGGCCGAAGAAGCGGGTGCATTCGGCATAGATGGCGCAGGGGCCGCCGCCATTGCGCGACAGTTCCGTCGCTTGCCGCATCGCCTCATAGACGGAGAAGAAATCAAAGCCATCGGCCTTGAACACCGGCATGCCGAAGCCTTCGGTGCGGCGGACCATATCCTTGCTGCCGACGGCATAGCTGAAGCCCGTATGCTCGCTATAGCCGTTATTCTCCAGCACGAAGATTTTCGGCACCTTCAGCACCACAGCCATATTCATGGCCTCGAACACCGTGCCCTGGTTGCTGGCGCCGTCGCCACTGAACGACACGGCAACACCACCCGTCTTCAGCACCTTGGCCGTGATGGCTGCCCCCACCGCGATGGGCGGGCCGCCCCCGACAATGCCATTGGCCCCCAGCATGCCCTTGTCCAGGTCGGCAATATGCATGGAACCGCCCTTGCCCTTGCACAGCCCGTCCCGTCGGCCATAGATTTCCTTCATCATGCCGATGACGTCACAGCCCTTGGCGATGCAATGACCGTGACCGCGATGGGTGCTGATGATCTTGTCCTTTTCGGTCAGATGTTCACACACCCCGACGGCTACGGCTTCCTGCCCGGCATAAAGGTGGGTGAAGCCGGCGATGCCGCCGCGCTGGATATCGACATGGATCCGTTCCTCAAACTCCCGGATCGTCACCATCTGGCGGTAGGCCCGCAGCATCTGCTCGCGGCTGATCTGCATGGAAATCTCCCTGTGCTGTCGGGTGGTCACATCCGGGCTGCAGCGGTTGGCCCTGGCGTCGTGCGCCATGGCGGTTCCGGGTCTCGAAGCAGCCGTGGGGCAGGGCCCCATCCTCCCGACATTGATTTTTGATTCATTAGTCAATATAGCGTCGGGTTGCCGGTCCGTCAACGGCCGTTCCGCTGGATCTGGGGAAATTGAAGGGGCTGAATGCGCGGATTGCGGCGGGCGCCGGAATGTGACAAAATGACTATAGAGTCATCAATCAATCTTCTGCCTTTCCCGTCCCTTTGCACCAAACAGGGTGATCCCGTGCCGCCCAGGAAGCCGAAAGCCGCCGCCGCCGATGACCGGACGGAGGGCGACGCCCCGCCCACCCGCCGTCGCCGATCGGAGGCGCAGCAACAGAAGAACGAGGAGACGCGCACCCGTCTGCTGAATGCGGCGGCTCGCGTCATCGGCAAATACGGTTACGCCGGTTGTTCTATTGCGCGCGTCGCCGCACGGGCCAAGGTGGCGCACGGCACCTTCTATCTGCATTTCAAATCGCAACAGGATCTGTTCGATCAGCTGTTGCCGTCCTTGGGGGCGGAGATGCTGGAGGTGATCGGCAAGGCCGTGCGCGACAGCAAAAGCCTGATCGAACTGGAGCAGCGGGGATTGATCGCCAATTTCGATTATCTGGTCCAGCATCCCTATCTGCACCGCGTGACGTCAGAGGCGGAACTTTACGCCCCCCTCGCCTATCGCCAATATTTTGAAGAACTGGCCAAGCCCTATAAGAAGTCGCTGCGCCGCTCGATGGCGGCACAGAGCCAGCCGGCCTTCAGCGAAGAGCAGTTGGACGCCGTCATCTCCATGCTGCTGGGCGCGCGTTACTATCTGCTGACCCGCTTCTGCGTTCAGGGCAACAGTCTGAAACCGCTGACGCCGGAACTGACACAAACCTATCTGCGGTTTGTCGCCGAAGGGCTTGGCGTGAAGCAGGAATTTGCAGAAGCGGCGAAAGCGGCACCAACGGGTGATGTCGTCCCGCTGGCGCCGCGCCGCAAGCGCACGGTGGCAGGGCAGGGGGGCGATTAACCCCCCGTCGCCCGCGCAATTGATGCCGCCATCTCCTCCTTTGTCGGGTTGCGGCGCAAGGTCAGGCCGCCATTCACCTGCAAATTCTCCCCCGTCATGAAGCATTCGTCCGATGCCAGCCAGACGGCGGCAGCGGCGATATCGTCGGACGTGCCGATGCGGCCCAGCGGATATTCCGGCAGGAAAGCCTCCGTCAGGCCGGGGATGGCCATATGGCCCGCTGTCATTGGCGTGGCGGTCAGGCCGGGGGAGATGGAATTGGCGCGGATGCCACGTTGCCCGAATTCATGGGCCACGACGCGGATGATATGATCGGTCCCGGCCTTGGCGCCCATATAGGCGGCATGGTCGTTCAGCATGATGGTGGCGGTGGCGGAACTGATCTGGATGATCGATCCGCCCCGCTCCATGGCACCGATCACCGCCTGATAGAACATGAACGGCCCCTTGAACTGCAGCGCGCTCATCTGGTCGAATTCTTCCTCGGTGGTTTCCAGGAAGGGTTTCAGCAGGCCCCAGCCGGTGGCGTTCAGGGCGATATCGACATGGCCCAGCTTTTCCTTGGCGAAATCGGTCAGCGCGAAGACCTGCGCACGGTCGGTAATGTCGCAGGTCGCAGCATGGCCGCCGATCTCATCGGCCAGCCGTTGCAACTCATCCCGCCTTCGCCCCGCCACCACCACTGTCGCCCCCTCCGCGGCGAAGCGGCGGGCGATCACCTGGCCCATATTGTCCCGGTTGGCAGCACCGACAACAATGGCGCCCTTGCCCTCAAGACGTCCCATGATGCCTCTCCTCAGACCCAATAACGGACAGAGAAGGTGCGGGATTTGAAGGCCCAGCGCCCGTCGATCTTCACCAGGATATCGTCATACTGGCCATGGGTGCGCCGCGCCACGCCCTCGGCATCGGTATAGGATTCGGCCGTATACATGCGGGCCGTGGCCTGATCGCCCGCTACCACGATGGAGCCGGGCAGCACCAGGAACACGATGTCGGGATAATGCTTCATCGCGGCCACCCAGGCATCGACAATGGTCTGCTTGCCCGACAGTTTCTCCATGCCAGGCACATGCGGCAGGCACCAGAAACTATCGTCTGCCCAGGTGGAGGCCCAGTCGTCGGCATTGTGCTGATTGACAGCGTCTGCGTAGGTTTCGTTCAACTCACGAATGGCAAGGCGGTCTTCCACCGGTCCCGTGAACGGCATCTCTTCCTCCCGATTGGTGATGGATCACAGGGTCGGTTCACCCGACCGTCATGGTATCATTGCTGATTAATGATCCAGCAGTCAGAATGTGTGATGGGCGGATGCTTGTCAAGCATTGCACCCCACGAAATCGGGGCGTTGCTTGGCCAGGAACGCGCGCAGGCCCTCCGCGAACTCCGCACTGTCGGCGCGGGCCGCGAACTGGTCCTTTTCGGCCAGAAGCTGGGCCATGAAGCCGGCGGTCAAGGGTCCGCGCAGCAGGGCCTTGGCGGCGGCATGCGCACCCAGCGGACCGGCGGCCAAACGTTGTGACAAACCGTCCACCGTGGCGGACAGGGCGTCGGCCGCCACCACCTGATTGACGATCCCCAGCGACAGGGCGTCGGCGGCGCTGAACCGGTCGCCCAGCATCACCAATTCGCTGGCCCGCTTCAGCCCGCACAGATGGGGCAGGATCATGGTGGCGCCGCCGTCCGGCGTGGCCCCCAGATGGCAATAGGCCAGCGAAAAGCCGGCATTCTCCGCCGCGATGGAGAAATCGCAGGCCGCCGCCAGCCCGATGCCGAAGCCGGCGACGGGCCCGTTGATGGCGGCGATGACGGGCTTGGGCATGCGCCAGATGCGCTGGACCGCGCCATGGGCATGGTCGATCAGGCGGTTGAAATAGTGCCGGCGTTCGGCGGCGGTTCCGTCCAGGGTCTGGGCGAATTCCCGCACATCGCCGCCTGCCATGAAGGCGCGACCCGCACCGGTCAGGATGATGGCCCTTACCCCGGTATCCGCCTCCAGTCCGGCCAGGGCCCGGTCCAGCGCGCGGGCCAGCGCCATGTCCAGGGCGTTCAGCGCATCGGGGCGGTTGAAGGTGACATGTGCCACCAACCCGCGCCGTTCGACGCCGACTATTTCTACTGCCGACATTCTCTGCCCCCCTGACGGTCCGTTGACGCCAAACGATGCTTGACGATGCTGTTGGTCATATTAATTATGATCAATGAATCATAAGTCAATAAAGGAAGCGCCATGACCCTGATCCAGGTGACCGACCGCGACGGGACCCAACACAGCATTGACGCCCCAGACGGGGACAGTCTGATGGTCGCGCTGCGCGATGCCGGCCTGTCGGTGGAGGGCATTTGCGGGGGCAACATGGCCTGTGGTACCTGCCACATCCATGTCCAGAAACCGATCCCCGGACAATTGCCGCCGGTCAGTGCCGATGAGGCGGCATTGCTGGCCGACCTGCCCGATGTTCTGCCGCAATCCAGGCTGGCCTGCCAGATCCCGGTGGGGCCGGGGCTGAACGGACTGTCCATTGTGGTTGCCCCGGATGATTGAGCGGGCACCATGGCCGCCCCTGGTTGAACCATCGCCCCTTCCGTTGCTATCATCACAGGCAGATCAGCAGGGGCCGGTATTCGTCCGGTGGCGATTAAGGGGCAGGGAGTGTCAGCGGTGGGGGCAAGCGCACAGGGCCGGAAACGGAAGCCGTCTGCCGAAAAGGTGGAAAAGAACGAAGCCATGCGCCTGACCCTGATCGAGGCGGCGGCGAAGGTCGTGGGGCGTTACGGCTATTCCGGCTGTTCAATCGCGCGGGTCACCGCCAAGGCCAAGGTGGCGCACGGCACCTTTTATCTGCATTTCAAGTCGCAGCAGGAACTGTTCGACCTGCTGCTGCCCACGTTGGGCGCCCGCATGCTGGACAAGATCAGCGATGCGGTGCGCAACGCCACCTCCCTGCTGGAGGTGGAACGGCGGGGGCTGGAGGCGAATTTCGCCTATCTGGTGGCGAACCCTTATATGTACCGGCTGATGATGGAGGCGGAGCTGTTCGCCCCTACCGCTTTTCGGGCGCATATCGACATGCTGGTCGAACGCTATGTCCGATCACTGCGCCGAAGCCTGAAGGATCAGGAGCCGCCGCTCTACAGCGATACTGAGCTGGAACAGGTGGCCAGCATGCTGATGGGTGCCCGCTCCTATCTGCTGATGCGGTTCTGCGCCCAGGATGGCAAGATCCGGCCCCTGTCGCCGGAGATGCTGGATACGTATCTGTGCTTTGTCGCCAACGGCCTGAAGGCCGGCCCCCTGCCCTCCGCGCTGGCGGTGCCGGAGGCGTCACCCGCCTGTGAACCGGCCCCTAAGCCCGCCCCCCGCCGCCGTGCCAAGGCGACGGCGGAGGTGTGAACCGGGGCGTCACCGCCGCCCCTCGATATAATCATTGATCATCTCGTGGAACCGGCGCACCCGCGCCTCCTGTCCGGTCAGATAGGCATCCTTGAACCCGCGGGAGCGCAGGCCCAGTTGCTGTCCCACGGCAATCGACAGGTCCTGATCGGCCACGAAGCCCAGGGTCTGGTCGCCATGCTTGAACATCTCATGCTCAGCCTCGGCCAGGGGGCGGGGGCTGACGGGGGTCATGGCCTCTGTCTGTCCCGGCACGGCGGGGACCATGAACCAATGGTCGAAGATGCATTTCTCCGGATCGGTCGGATGCGGCTGCGGCCGCAGCAACTGGAACCCATCCGCACTCATGGTCAGAGAGATATTGGGGAACAGGGTATAGTGGTGATAATCGGTCAGTTGATCATCATCCAACAAGTCATAATGGGCAAAGCCGCGTTCCTTGCCCAAACGGCGCTTCTGTTCCTGCAGGGCAGCACGGGCATCACGGGCATGGCCATGGAAGCTGGCCGGGTCCAGATCCCAGGCGCGCAGAATATCGTCCAGCGGCTGCGCCACATCCGTGACGCTCTGTGCGCGAAGTGACGGCATTCCGCCCTTCATCCGCATCCGGTTATGGCCAGACGGATAGAGGTCGAACAGCGTGTCCTGGTAGGCATCCTCGATAAAGGTCGCCAGTTCGGGATGCAGCGTCGGCAGATGATAGCTCTCGTTGAAATTATCGTGGATGATCTTCCAGTTGCAGTTCACTTCCGCCGTCAGGTACAGGACGCGGACCTGGCGATCCATGCTGTATTTATCGAACTGCGGTGCCACAGGGTCCAGGAACTGACGCAGCGGCGGGGCGTCAGGGTCCATGTTGAACCAGACGAAGCCGCCCCAGACCTCGCATTGGATGGCCGATAGACGCACCTTGCCGCAGGGGTTTCCCTGCGGAAAGTCATCCGGATCCTGGACGCGACAGGTGGTGCCGGTCCGGTCGAACTGCCAGGAATGATACGAACAGGTGAAAATCTTGGCATGGCCCAGATCGCCATGCACCAGCCGGTTACCCCGGTGCGGACAGACATTGTAGAAGGCGGCGACGGACCCATCCTCCTGCCGCACCATCAGGATGCTTTCACGGCCGATCTCGTGGGTGATGTAATCGCCCGGCTCCGGCAGGTCCGCCGCCCAGCCCCCGATATGCCAGACACGGGTCCACATCCGCTCCCATTCCAGCGCCATGAAATCCCGGCTGGTATAGCGGCTGCCGGTGATCGGGTCGCCGCGCAGCGTCATTGGGGGCGGGGAGGGTTCGACGGCGGAACGGGGCAGTTGGCTGTTGATCACGGACATGGGTTGCATCCTCCGCTGTTCAATCGGCGGCCTGTCGCCGCTTATTTTATGATTGATGAGTCATTATTCATTGTATGGCCGTGCGAGCCCGCCGTCAACGGGCGGCAAGAGCAATCAGCCCAGGGCTTTCGGATTGTTGATCGACAGCCGGGCACAGATGATCGTGAGCAGAGCCTTACGCAGCGCCGCCTCCCGGTCGGGCGCATCGAAATCACCAGCAGCGATGGCGGCGCACAGGGTGGGCGCGTCATCCTGGCCGGTCAGGCCTGTGACGGCGGCCGCAATGTCGGCCCGCGCGGCATCGGCCCGCAGGTCGCGCAGGGCGATAGACAGGGCATTGGCCACCATCAGCCCGGTATAGCGGGCCTGGTCGGGCAGATGCGGCAACAGGTCGGACCGAAGGCTGTTCAGCGCGGTTTCCAGCAGGTTTTCGGCATCGGGCAATTCGGGGATCATGCGCCACCTTCCATCCGGTCGATCTGGCGCAGCATGTCATGCGTGATCTCCGGCAGCATGCGCCCGGTCAGTGCCAGTTCTAGAGAGGGTTCGGCCCCTGACACATGCCGCATGGCTTGTTGCACCGCGATTGCGGCCCAGCGCAGATGGGCCATCACTTCCCACCAGCCCACGGCCCGATGGTCGATGGGACGGCCCGATGCCTGTTCATAGCCGGCGTAGAAATCGGCCCGGTCACCGATACCGCCGGCTTCCTGCTCCTGCCGGCCGAAGCGCCAGCAGGCGGCACAGAACCAGCCAATATCCTCCATCGCGTCGGACCAGCCGGCAAACTCCCAGTCGATGATGGCCGTCAGCCGCCCCCCATCGACCATATAGTTGCCGGTGCGGTAATCGCGGTGCGACAGGACCAGATCCCCCGTCACCGGCCACCGCCGGTCAAGCCAGCGCAGCCCATAGGCCAGCACCGGGTCACTCCCCGCCACATCCCCCAGCCATTTCCGATAAGCGGTCAAACAATCATCGATGATGCCAAGCCGAGGCAGGGGCAGGAAATCCAGCCCCGGCGCACCGGGACGGATGGCATGCAGCCGCCCCAATTGCCGGCCCAGATCCTGCGCCAGGGCGGGGGAGGGTGGGGATTTCACCAGCCGGTGACCCGCCGCCACGCCCGTGGCCCGGCGCATGATGTAAAAGGGCGTGCCCAGCAAATCGCCGCTGCCTTCCACGAATAGCGGTTCTGGTGCCGTCACCCCCGCCGCAAAGGCGGCGCGCAGCACGGCGGCCTCCTGCGCCTTGGACAGGCTGGCCGACACGCCGCTGGGTGATCCGGACCGGAAGACCACCGCATGGCAGCCGGCCAATGGCCCGCCCTCGATCATCAGGTCCATGGCCAGATTGACGGAAATCGCCCCACCCGACAGGCGACGCACGCCATCCAGCGTGACGGCCGCCGCCCCCGCCTGTGTTGTCAGCCAGACCGACAGGGCCGACACGTGCGCCAGGGATAGGGGGCCCGTCACGCCCACCCCCAGAACCCGTCCCCTTCCTGCAGGTAGGATCGGCTCAGCACCATCTTGTGAACCTCCGACGCGCCATCGACCAGCCGCGACTGGCGGGCATAGCGGTAGATCCATTCCAGAACAGTGTCGCAGGAATAGCCGCGGGCGCCGCAAAGCTGGATGGCGGTATCGACGGCGCGCGACAGGGTATCGGCCACCTGCACCTTGGCCATGGACACTTCCTTGCGGGCGAAATGACCCCGGTCCAGCTCGGCAGCGGCCCGCATGGTCAGCAGGCGGGAAATTTCGATCTGCATGGCCGTTTCGCCCAGCATCCACTGCACCCCCTCATGCTCGGCCAGTGGCATCCCAAAGCTGTGGCGTTCCTTCACATAGTCGCCGGCAATCTCCATGCAGCGCTTGGCCAGACCGGTCCAGCGCATGCAATGGGTCAGGCGCGCAGGGCCCAGGCGGATCTGCGTGGCCTTCAGCCCGTCGCCGACATTCATCAGCACATTTTCGTCGGCCACTTCCAGCCCGTCGAATATCAGTTCGCAATGCCCGCCATGTTCCTCCGGCCCCATGATGGGAATGCGGCGTTCGATGCGCCAACCGGGCTGATCCCGGTCGAACAGAAAGGCCGTCAACCCCTTGCGCGGATCGTCGGAGGTGCGGGCCATCAGGATGAAATGCTGGGCGACGCCGGCCCCGGTAATGAACCATTTATGGCCATGGATGACCCAGCGCCCGTCCTTGCGTTCCGCTCGGGTGCGCATCATCGACGGATCGGACCCGCCGCCCGGATGCGGCTCGGTCATGGCGAAGGCCGACCGTACCGTGCCTTCCACAATCGGGTCCAGCCAGCGGCGCTTCTGCGCCTCGGTCCCCACCTGGTTCAGCAGCCGCATATTGCCATCGTCGGGGGCGGCGGCATTGAAACAGACCGGGCCGAAGATCGACCGGTTCATTTCCTCATAGCAGGCAGCAATGCCGATGAAGGGCAGGCCCTGGCCGCCAGCGTCGCGCGGAAGCTGCAAGGTCCACAGGCCCGCCGCCTTGGCCTTGGCGCGCAGAGCCTCCAGCGGGCCTTCCGCGATATTGTCATGCTCATCCCAATTGGTGCGGTCCGCCTCCACCGGCAGGATTTCGGCGTCGACAAAATCCCGGATGCGGCGGCGATAATCCTCCAGCGCGGGCGGCAGCACAAAATCCATGACCCAGCCTTTCAAAAGCGAGCGAGCGCTCGCTCTATATCCCGTTTCAACTTCGCGGGCAATGGCTGTTCATGCTATGCGAGGGGGACGAGGTGGGGGGAGGTATGGACAGTTACCGGACGTTCCAGCAGGAATTCGATCTGTCGATGGAGGCGCTGTGCCGGCGCATCCTGGACCGGCATCAGGCGACGATCCGGGTGCGCAAGGCGGACACGGCCGTCGCCAATCTGGCGCGCATCATTGACACGACCCTGACGGTGGCCAACCGCAAGGGCTTCCACTCCATGTCGCTGCGCGATCTTTCCGAACAGTCCGGTCTGTCGATGGGGGCGCTTTACAGCTATTTCGACAGCAAGGACACCCTGCTGCTGATGATCCTGGGGCAGGTGGTGGATGCCGTCCAGCACATCCTGACCACCCCGGATGTCACCACCGGCGACCCGACATCGCGTCTGCGCGCGCTGATCGCGCGGCATGTCTATCTGACGGAAACGATGGGGCCCTGGTTCGTCTTTGCCTTCATGGAGGCCAAGGCCTTCAGTAAACAGGGCCGCGATATGGCGGTTGAAAGCGAGCTGTGGACCGAGAGCCTGTTGCGGGATGTCATCACGGATGGCATTGCCGCCGGCACCTTCCGGCCTCAGGATGCGACCATGGCGGCGGCCCTGGTCAAGCCGATGCTGCAGGATTGGTACGTCAAACGATCCAAATACCGTAAACGCGGGGTCGAGCCCGACGCCTTCGTCGCGGTGCTGGCAGAGATGGTGGGGGCCATGCTGCGCTGAGTTGCAGGCGGCGTGCCGCTGCGCTGGCGTGTGCCACCGGTGACCCACCCCATCCGGCAATGACCGATGGGGTGGGTGCTTCTGGATCAGACGGTAGGATTGGCTTGGTCATGAAGAGCCTTCACCAAGCTGCCATCCAGGGCCGACAGGATGGTCCCATCCTCCTCAATAAACATCACCGGGCCGTGGTTGGTGAACAGCAGTTCGGTATATTCGGGGAAGGTCGTGCATTCATGGATCGTGTCCAGGGGTTCGTACCCCCAGGTGCCGGCCAGCGCCACCCCCATGCGATATTCCATGCGGCCCTTGACCACGAAATATTCGCCGGCCCCGTAATGCTTATGACGGCCGAAGGAACTGCCGGGCTGGCAGCGCAGCATCACGGTCCAGCGGCCCGTCTCCGCACTGGTGAACAGCAGGCGGAAATCGATCCCCTCGGCCAAGGGCACCCAGGGCTTTTCTTCGGCCGGGATCAGGCTTTCATCGGTGGACATCTGTCCCTCCCTTTGATCAGAAACGTTGGGTGTATTCGACGCCCCAGGTCGCCCGCTCGCCGTAATACAGCGGGATCAACCCGAAATCGCGCAGGTCGGTGGCGTCGACGATGTAGGCCTTGTCGGTGACGTTGCGGCCCCAGACGGCCAGTTCCCAATCGGCTTCGGGGGCCGACAAGGCCAGGCGCAGGTTCAGCAGACCATGGCCGCCCCGGCTGCTGACCAGATCGTCCTGGGCGTTGTTGTAATATTTCTTGGCCGTGTAGTTGTATTCGGCCCTGAACGCGGCACTGTAGCTGTCGTTCAGCGGCACCTGATATTGCGCGAAGCTGGACAGCGTGAATTTCGGCGCTCCCGGCAGCTTGTTGCCGGAGAAGTCGCGCGGCCGGCCCGTGGCCGGGTCGATGGCACCGGAGGTGTAGTTGCGATACTGCGCATCCAGCAGGCCCAGATTCAGGCCCAGATCCAGCCCGTCGGTGGGGATGGCCGTCAGTTCCACCTCGATCCCTTTGATGCGGGCATCGGCGGCATTGTCCAAGCCCAGGGTGGGCACGCCGCTGCCCTGCTGGTTCACCGACAGGACCTGCAGGTCGCTGTAATCATAGAGGAAGGCGGCGATGTTGGCGCGCAGGCGGCGGTCCAGCAGCGTGCTTTTCAGGCCGACCTCGTAAGCCGTCAGGAATTCCGGATCGACCTTGGTCCGTTCGGCCACGCTGGTGATGATGCCGATATTGAAATTGCCCGACTTGAAGCCGCGCGTGACGGAGCCATAGGCCATGACGTCCTTGGTCAGGTCGTAATCGGCGGCCAGCCGCCAGGAGGACGCTTTGAACGTGTCGCCCATGGCGGCATAGGGCACCAGGGCGATGGGAGCGCCGTCGGGAATGTCGGCATCGAAGAAGCCGGGGATCAGCAGCCCCTCATGCGTGGCATCGACCTTGTCCCAGGTATAGCGGGCACCGCCGGTCAGGCGCAGATCGTCGGCCAGATTGACCGTCGCCTGCCCGAAGATGGCATAGCTCTTGTTGTTGCGGCTGGCATTGGTGATCAGCGGCACGGCCCCCTGGGCGAAACTCAGTTCCCCCACCAGATCGGCCTCGGAATGGGAGGTGAAATCCTCGTCGAAATAGAAGGCGCCCAGCAGGCCCTGGATACCGTCGCCATTATAGGCGAACTGCAGTTCCTGTGACTTCTGCTCCGTATCGGTCAGGAACTTGATCTGGTCGATGCGCTTGGGCCCGCCATCCACATCGACGCGGTTATCGACATTGCCCTTGTCATAGCCGGTGATGGATTTCAGCGAGAGCGTGTCCGTCAGCCCGAAGGACGCCGTCAGCGACACCCAGTCATTGTCGGAGTAATTGCGGCTGTCGGCGTTGAAATTCAGGATCTTGACATCGTCCGGGGCCGGGTCGGTATAGCCGAACAGGTCGGCGCCATTGATCTGCCCGTCGGGTTTGGGCTGCAGGTAATCGCTGCGGTCGCGGCCCGTGCCGGCGGCCAGACGGATATCCACGTCATGATCGCCGTCCGGGTGGTAGCGCAGGATGGCGCGCACCGCCCCTTCATCGACATCGATGGCGCGGTCCCCGGTTTGGAGATTGACCCGTTCCCCGTCGCGCCGGCGCAAGGTCCCCGATACGCGCGCCGACAACCCATCGGCCAGCGGCATGGAAGCCGCACCTTCCACCTCGAACAGATTGAAGCGGCCATAGCCCAGGCGGAAATAGCCCTCCTGCTTCTCGTCCGGCAGCTTGGAGATATAGACGATGGCGCCGCCCGTGGTGTTCTTGCCGAACAGCGTCCCCTGCGGCCCGCGCAGCACCTCCACCCGGTCCAGGTCGAACAGCGAGAAGATCTGGCTGCCGGTCGAGGCCACGGGCACGTCGTCGCGATAGATGCTGACCGGGCCCACGGAGGAGGAGTTGAAGTCGTTATTGCCGACGCCGCGGATGAAGATGTTCGGCACGCCGCCAAAGGTCTTGATCTCCAGGTTCGGCACCACGTCGCCGATGGCCAGGCTGTTGGACAGGCCGCTTTCCTGCAGCTGCTCCCCACCCATGGCGGTGACGGAAACCGGCACCTCCTGCAGGTTCTGGGCCCGGCGCTGGGCCATGACCACGATCTCTTCGATCGCCTCCTGTGCGACCGCCGGTACCGTCAGTGCCGTGCCGGTCAGCAATGACAGGGCCAGCGCCGCCGGCGCTCCCTTCCTGAAACCCATGTTTCCTCCCTTGTCCCTTTGATCGGGCGTTCTTCTGCGATGGTCGGAAACTATCCCGCCGGCCGCGGCGTGACTTTGCGCTGAGCGTCAGAACTCATGCGTCAGAGCGCGTTCGCCGGCCCGATTTGCGCGGCAGCGACAGTTCTTTTGTTCTTGCGCGCATCGCCCCGTATGCGGCTGCTCGTCAGGATGGGGATTGCGGTTTACTATGCGCTACCCGAACGGATCGGGCCAAAAACAAGATCAATCCGTGGGAGGATACATGTCGTTGGCCGAGATCGAGAACTGGTCATCCCAGTCCATGCCTGTTGCGCGCCGGTTCCGGGGCTTCCAGGACGTGCTGGACCGCACTCATTTCCATTGGGACCTGCATGTCGACCGGGGCGATAATTACAGCGCCGAGGTGCGGCGCCGGCCCGTGGATGAATTCGTCTTCACCCATGTCGTGGCCGATCCCTTGTCCGGCTGGCGTCGGGCCGACGATATCCGCAAGTCTGAGGCCGCATATTTCTGCCTGCTGTTCCTGGAGCAGGGCCGCACCCTGCTGGAACAGGGGCGCAACCAGAGTGAACTTGGGGCCGGCAGCATCTCGCTCTGGGACAGTACCCGCCCGGCCTATTTCGCGGCCAAGCAGGTGCAGCACCAGTTTTCCCTGCTGATCCCGCGCCAGCAGGCCCTGTCGGCGCTGCCCTGTATCGAGGATATGTGCGGGTTGCAGGTACGGGGCGATAGCGGGGTGGGGGCGGTGCTGCTGGCCCATCTGCGCCAGTTGCACCGGTCCATCGACAATATCGATCCCACCGACCGGCCCGCCATGCTGCGCGCCACGGTGGAACTGGCGGCCATCGCCTTCCGCCCGGAACTGGAACGGCTGAACGGATCGGCCTTCCAGCGCGCCTTGCTGGCGCGGGTGCAGGATTATATCAACGCCCATGTCGGCGATCCGGACCTGGGGCCGCAATCCATCGCTGCCTCCTTCCGCTTTTCCCCGCGCTACCTGCATCGCCTGTTCGAGGCGACGGAGATGACCGTGTCGGAATGGATCAAGCAGCGGCGCCTGCTACGCTGTCGGGAGGATCTGGCCGCCGTCGGCTGTGATGGGCTGTCGCTGACCCAGATCGCCATGAAGAACGGCTTTGCCGACGCTTCCCAGTTCAGCCGCTCTTTCCGCGCCGCCTTCGGCACCACCCCACGGGAGTTCCGGCAGCAGGCACGGGAGGGGCGGGGGTAGGAGAACTGGGGGCGCCATCATTGCCGCTTTCCCCACCGTCACCCCGGCCTGCACCGGGGTGACGGTGGATAGCGCAGTAAGCCGCTCCCCTGTTCCCTGCCTGACAAACTATCCGCCCCTGCCCGACAAGCCCGGAGACGCCATCCCGTCCATCATCCCCATAACGAAACAGGGGAGGGGATGGAACCCATGGCAAGGCGATTGGAAGGCAAGGTGGCGCTGGTCACCGGGGCCGCGCGCGGGATCGGGGCCGGCATCGCCGCCGCGTTCCGCGAGGCGGGTGCTACCGTCTATGGCGGCGATCTGGGCGAACCCGATGGCGGCGACGACCGCACCCTGCGCCTGGACGTGCGCCGGGAGGATCACTGGCAGGCGGCGGAGCGGCTGATCCGGGAGCGTGACGGGCGGCTGGACATCCTGGTCAACAATGCCGGGGTGGAGCTGGTGCGGCCGCTGTCGGAACTGTCGCTGGATGACTGGCGCCACGTTATGGCGGTCAATGTCGATGGCGTGTTCCTGGGCTGCCGCACGCTGCAGGGCCTGATGGCGACCACCGGGTCGGCCTCTTCACCGGCGTCGATCATCAACATCTCCTCCATTGCCGGCATCGTGGGCTATCCCGACCAGTCGGCCTATAACACGTCGAAGGGGGCTGTGCGCCACCTGACCAAGAGCCTGGCCATTGAATTCGCGGCGCATGGCCAGCCCATCCGGGTCAATTCCATCCATCCCGGCTGCATCCGCACGCCGATGCTGGAAGAGGCGGTGGAAGGCTGGACGAAGCAGGGGCTGCTGAACCGCGACGATCCCTGGAAGGACGTCGGCGCCATGTGCCCCATGAACAAGGTGGGCAGCCCGCGCGACATCGCCATGGGGGCCGTCTATCTGGCGTCGGACGAGGCCGGTTTTGTCACCGGCATTGAACTGATCATTGATGGCGGATGGGTCGCGCGATGAACGACACGGGCAGCAACCGCCATCACCGGCTCTGGATGTATGAGCAGATGGTGAAAAGCCGGCATTTCGAGGATCTGATCAAGCCGGCCTATCTGGAGGGCAAGAAGCCCCTGTTCAACATGGCCAAGGGCCCCATTCCCGGCGAAATGCATCTGTCCGATGGGCAGGAGCCATGCGCCGTCGGTGTCTGCGCCCACCTGCGCCCCACCGATACCGTCACGGCCACCCACCGGCCGCACCATGTCGCCATCGCCAAGGGCGTGGACCTGGACGCCATGGCGGCGGAGATCTTCGGCAAGGAGACGGGCCTGTCCGGCGGGCGCGGCGGGCATATGCACCTGTTCGACCCGGCGGTGAATTTCTGCTGCTCCGGCATCATTGCCCAGGGACTGGGCCCGGCGGTGGGGGCGGCCATGGCGGCCAAGCTGCGCGGACGCGACGATGTGGCCGTCGCCTTTCTGGGTGACGGGGCCGCCAATCAGGGGGCCTTCCACGAGGCGTTGAACCTCGCCGCCATCTGGAAGGCGCCGGTGGTCTTCGTGATCGAGGATAACCGCTACGGCATCTCCGTGCCCAAGGCCGAATGCACCGCCGTGGCCAGGAACGCCGACCGTGCCGTGGCCTATGGCATGCCCGGCATATATGTGCCCGGCAACGATCCCGACCTTGTGCATGCGGCGGCGGGTGAAGCCATCGCGCGGGCCAGGGCCGGGGGTGGCCCCAGCCTGATCGAGATCGAGACGACCCGGCTGGAGGGCCATTTCATGGGCGATGCGGAAGGCTACCGTCCGCCGGGCGAGGTGGCGCGGCTGCGTGAGCAGGACCCGATCCAAGCCTACCGGCAGCGACTGCTGGCCGACGGGTTCGAGCCCGGCGAAATGGACGCGCTGGAACAGGCCGCCAGAGGGGCGGTGGATGCCGCCTTCGCCCATGCTCGTGCCTCGGCGCTGCCGGGGCCGGAGCAGGCTTTCCTTCAGGTCTTCGTGGAAAGGGCCGTGTGATGCAGGCGACCCAGACAATGCGCAAACTGACCATCGCCAAGGCCATGGCCGAGGCCATCGGCCAGGAGATGGAGCGCGATCCCGACGTGCTGGTGATGGGCGAGGATATCGGCCGGCTGGGCGGGGTGTTCGGTAATACGGCCGGCCTGCTGGACCGGTTCGGAGCCGAGCGGGTGCGCGACACGCCCATTTCGGAGACGGGCTTCATCGGGGCCGCCGTGGGCATGGCGGCGGCCGGGTTGAAACCCGTGGTCGAGCTGATGTTCGTGGATTTTTTCGGCGTCTGTATGGATGCCATTTATAATCTGGCCGCCAAGCAGAGCTATTTCAGCGGCGGACGCGTGTCCTGCCCGATGGTGCTAATGACGTCGGTCGGCGGTGGCTATGGCGATGGGGGGCAGCATTCGCAGTGCCTTTACGCCACCTTCGGGCATCTGCCGGGGCTGAAGGTGGTGGTGCCGTCGACCGCCTATGACGCCAAGGGCTTGATGCTGGCCGCCATCCGCGACCCCAACCCCGTGATCTTCATGTATCACAAGGCGTTGCAGGGCATGGGCTGGCTGGGCACCGTCCCCGGTTCCATCACCCGCGTGCCGGAGGAGGAGTATGAAATCCCCATCGGCAAGGCGGCGCTGGTGCGCGAGGGGAGCGACATCACCCTGGTCGGGCTGGGCGTCACCGTCCATCATGCGCTGGAGGTCGCCAGGGCGCTGGAAAAGGACGGCGTGTCGGCCGAGGTGATCGACCTGCGCACCATCGCCCCCCTGGATCGCGAGACCGTCCGCCGGTCGGTGGCCAAGACGGGCCGTCTGCTGGTCATCGATGATGATTATCAGAGCTACGGCGTGTCGGCCGAGGCGATCGCCAGTGTCGTAGAGGCCGGGATCGCGCTGAAGGCCGCGCCACGCCGGCTGGCCTATCCCGACATCCCCGTGCCCTTCTCCCCCGCCCTGGAACATCACGTCCTGCCCAACGCGGACAAGGCCCTGGCCGCCGCACGAGAGATATTGTCATGAGTCAGACCCCGATCCTGATCCCCGCCACGCTGTGGGATGATGACAGTCCCGGCGTCATTTCCACCTGGCTGTTCGAGGATGGCGACACCGTCACCGAGGGGGCGGTGGTGGCCGAACTGATGAATGAAAAGGTCAGTTTCGAGATCACGGCCCCCGCCACCGGCCGATTGTCCATCGAGGTTCCGGCCGAGGCGGAGGTGGCGCTGGGCCAGCGCATCGGGTCGGTGACGGGATGAGCGCGCCCATTCCCTTGAAGGGCGTGCGCGGCGTCATCGCGGCGCGCATGATGGACAGCCTGCAGCATTCCGCCCAACTGACCTACCATGCCGAGGCCGACATCGCCCCCCTGCTGGCCCGACGTCAGGCATGGAAGGCGCAGGGCCTGAAGATCAGCGTGGAGGATTGCGTCATCCACGCCCTGGCCGGCGTGCTGGCGGCCTTCCCCGCCTTCAATGGCACGCTGGAGGATGGATTGTTCACGCCCTCCCCGGTGCTGGACCTGTCCATCGCCATCACTACACCGGGCGGTCTGATGACGCCCGTGCTGCGGGGGGCCTCGTCCATGACCCTTGCGGAGATCGGCGTTGCCCGCGCCGATCTGGTGGCCCGCGCCAATGCGGGAAAACTCGCCGTGTCGCAGATGAAGGGCGGCAGTTTCACGCTGTCCAACCTGGGCACGACGCGCGTGCGTTTCTTCACCCCCATCCTGAACCGGCCGCAGGTGGCGCTGCTGGGCCTGGGCCGTGTCGATCCCGTGCTGCTGCCCGACGGCGATGGTGGGGTGCGCGTAGCCCAGCGCCTGGGCCTGTCGCTGACGGCCGACCACCGGCTGCTGGATGGCTATCCTTGTGGTCAGTTCCTGGAGGCGCTTTGCCATGCTGTTGAGCGGTTCGACGCGGCTGTCTGATCTGGCATCCCTGTTCATGGGCAACCTGTCGATGCGCATCGGGGCTGTCCGGCTGGAACGGCCGGCCAGCGATGTGCAGATGATGGTGGATGGCGACATGGCGCTGCTGGCCCGCGTCATGGGGCAGGGACGGCCCAGCCTGCAATGGCGCTGCTGGCAGAACCGCCATTGCCTGGTGGTGCCGCGCCACTGGTCACGCTTGGCCGGATTCCGTGACGCCGTGCTGGACTGCCCGTTACCCGTGGCGCTGCGGGCATCGGGCGGCAGCGCCGTTATCCACGGTCCCCATATCCTCAATATCAGCCTTGCCTGGGTGGTGGTGGCAGGGGACAGCGCAGGTATCAAGGAGGGATACGAGCGGTTGACCGGCCCTCTCATAGAGACCCTGGCTGACCTGGGTGTAGCGGCCGAACTGTCACCCGTGCCAGGGGCCCATTGCGATGGCAGGTATAATCTGGTGCATGATGGCCGCAAACTGGCGGGAACGGCCGGACTGATCCGACCGGCGCAGGACCTGAAGGGCTTCCTGCTCCATGCCAGCCTGTCGCTGGGCTTGCAGGAGGAGGATCTGGAGACGATTGCCGGCTTCGAACGTTGCCTGCAGCGAGATGCAGATTATCGCGCCGAAGCGCATACCAGTCTGGCGGAGGCCGGGCGCAGGGTGAACGGCGCACACATTTCCCACTGTCCGGCTTAAGGCCGCCATTCCCCAGGCCGGCCTGATCAACTACCCTGCCACCGGCCATCTGCCGCAATGGAAGATCCGGCCATGTCCATTGCCGACATCGCCGGCTTCCTGGACCGCAGCAAGGGTGGATGATGGCAAGGGATCTGCTGGGCAATTCCGTTACGGTACCGGATCGATTACTGCCTGCGATCAATGATTTCGTGGGCGGTATGATCGCCTGTGAATCGCGTGCGCTTAACATCCTGGAAGCGGCGAAGGCACCGGATGCGCCGGCCCTGGTCCATGTCTATGCCGGTTTCCTGAATCTTCTGGCCGAGGCACCGGCAGCGGCCGATGCCGCCCGCCCGCATCTGGCGGCGGCCCGCCTGTTTCTGGCCACGGCCAATGAACGGGAAACCCGGCTGGCCGGGGTGCTGGCCGCCTGGATCGATGATGATATCGACGCCACGACTGCCATCCTGTCGGCCATCCTGGCCGATCATCCGCGCGATCTGGCGACGCTGAAGCTGCTGCATTATCATCAGTTCAACCATGGCGATTTCCCCGGTATGCTGCGCGCGGCACAGGTAACGGCGGCGGCGGCGCCCGACCTTCCCTATCTGGGCGGCTGTCTGGCCTTCGCCTATGAACAATTGCACCTGCTGGATGATGCGGCCGCGGCAGCGCGGGCAGGGCTGGCCATCGTGCCCACCGATCCCTGGGCACAACATGCGCTGGCCCATGTCTGGCTGACGCGCGGGCAGGTGGAGGAGGGGCTGGCGGCACTGACCGGCTGGTCGCCGGGCTGGCAGGGGCTGAACAGTTTCATGGTCACCCATCTCTGGTGGCATCTGGCGCTGTTCCACCTGAGCCGGGGTGACGCGGTCCGGGTGCTGGAGATTTACGACACCCAGGTCTGGGCCCATGCCCGG
Organism: Niveispirillum sp. GW835-FHT14G11; assembly: GCF_058793615.1. Taxonomy (NCBI): domain Bacteria; kingdom Pseudomonadati; phylum Pseudomonadota; class Alphaproteobacteria; order Rhodospirillales; family Azospirillaceae; genus Niveispirillum; species Niveispirillum sp. GW835-FHT14G11. The sequence goes on along the minus strand of NZ_JBXAFZ010000002.1, from coordinate 106,089 downwards.
GACTATTCTCAGGATCAGGTGGGGGCCGTATCGCTGCTGGCCCGGCTGGAACTGGCCGGTTATGCGGTGGGGGACCGCTGGGCGGACCTGGCACCCTATCTGGCGGTGCGGGCCCGCGACGTGGTGCAGCCGTTTCTGTCCGTCCAATATGCCTATGGTCTGGCGCGGGCCGGGCGGGCGGAGGCCGACCCGTTACTGGCCGCCATCGCCGAGGCCGCCGAACATGGGCCCCTGCACAGCCGCGCGACGTGGCGGGATGCGGCCCTGCCGCTGGCCCGCGGGCTGGTGGCCCTGGCGCGGGGTGATGCGGCGACCGCTTTGGCGCTGCTGTCCGATGCCGTGCCGCGCCTTGCCCGGCTGGGCGGCAGCCATGCGCAGCGCGACCTGTTCGCCCAGTTCCTGCTGGACGCCCAGATCAAGGCCGGAGCCTGGGTGGAGGCACAGCAGGCGCTTGAACTGCGCCGTGTCACTGATCCCGGCAATGTGCCGCTGAACCGGGCGCTGGCCGACCTTTACCGTCGCCTGGGCCTGCCGCGACTGGCCGAGCAGGCTCAGGCCCGCGCCGACGGGCGGGCGGCGGCATGAGGCTGCTGCGGCACTGCCTGCTGGCCCTTCTGATCCTGCTTCTGCCGCTGGCCGTGCAGGCGGCCCCGCGCGATACGCTGCGCATCGGCCTGCAACTGGAGCCGCCGAACCTGGACCCGACCAGCGGGGCGGCCACGGCCACCGACGATATCGTCTATGCCACCATCTTCGAGGGGCTGACCCGCATCGCCGCCGACGGCACGATCCGGCCCTTGCTGGCCAGCGGCTGGACCGTGTCCGACGATGGCCGGACCTATCTGTTCGACCTGCGGCCGGGGGTGCATTTCCATGATGGCAGCCTGCTGACGGCCGAGGATGTGGTGTTCAGCCTGACGCGCGCCATCGGCCCCACCTCCACCAATGCCCAGATGCAGGCGCTGCGGGCGATCACCGCCGTGACGGCCACGGGGCCGCTGCAGGTGCGCATCGATCTGGCGGAACGCGATTCGGCTTTCCTGACACTGCTGAGCCTGGGGGATGCGGTCATCGTGTCGCGCGCCACGGCCGATGCGCTGGCCACCCGCCCGGTGGGAACGGGACCGTTCCGCTTTGCCGGTTGGCGGCGGGGCGACGCCGTGACATTGGAACGGTTCGATGGCTATTGGGGTCGCCCGGCGCGCCTGTCGCGGCTGGTCTTCCGCTTCATCGCCGATCCCAACGCGGCCTATGCTGCCATGCGGGCGGGCGACCTGGACCTGTTTCCGGATTTTCCCGCACCGGAGGTGCTGGATCAGCTGGCCGCCGATCCGCGCCTGAAACTGGCGATCACCCCGTCGGAGGGGGAGGTGATCCTGGCCATCAACCAGCGCCAGGGTCCCCTGGCCGATAGCCGCGTGCGCCGCGCCATCGCACTTTCCATCGACCGCCAAGCCATCATCGACGGGTCCATGTACGGGTATGGCACGCCCATCGGCAGCCATTTCCCCCCACACAGCCCGGACTATGTCGACCTGACGGGCCTGACACCGCACGACCCGGCCGCCGCCCGCCGGTTGCTGGCCGAGGCGGGGTATGGTCGGGGCCTGGACCTGACCCTGAAGCTGCCGCCCCCCTCCTATGCCAGGCGGGGCGGGGAGATCGTGGCGGCGCAACTGGCCGCAGTCGGCATCCGTGCCCGCATCGTCAATGTCGAATGGTCCGCCTGGCTGGACGAGGTCTATAAGCGCTACGATTTCGACCTGACCATGGTCAGCCATGCCGAACCCTTCGATTATGCCATCTATGGCCGCCAGGACTATTATTTTGGCTATGAAAGCCCGGCTTATCGCACGTTGCTGACCGACCTGAAGGCGGCGCCCGATGCGGCCGCACGCCACCGCATCCTGGGCGACCTGCAACGGCGGCTTGTTGACGATGCGGTGAATGGCTTCCTCTACCAGTTTCCACATCTGGGGGTGCAGGACCGCGCCCTGACCGACCTGTGGATCAATTCCCCCAATCAGGTGCTGGATTATGCCGCCGCGCATTACGGCCCCGGCGATGCGGAGGGGGACGGGCAGTCGGCGGCCGTGGCGGATGACGGGTGGGGCATCGGGCTGTTGTGGGGGGCGCTGGCCCTGCTGCTGGGGACCGCCATCATCGGTTTCGGGCCGTCTTATGTGCTGGCGCGGCTGTCGGTGCTGGCGGGCACGTTGCTGGGCGCCACCCTGGTGATCTTCGCCCTGGTGCAGGTGGTGCCAGGCGATCCCGCCGCCTTCATGATGGGGCTGAATGCCAGCCCGGAAGCCATTGCCAATCTTCATCGGGAACTGGGCCTGACAGGCTCGATCCCGGCCCACTATCTGGATTGGGTCGGCGGGCTGCTGCGGGGCGATTTCGGCATCTCCTATACCTACCGCGTGCCGGTGGCCGATCTGATCGGGGAACGGCTGTCGCTGTCGCTGCCGCTGGCACTGCTGTCGGTGTTGGTGTCGATCATCATCGGGCTGCCGGCGGGATATCTGGCGGCGGTGCGGCGGGGTGGATGGATGGATTGGATTCTGTCCTGGGTCCTGCGGGTCGGCATTGCCGTGCCCGGTTTCTGGCTGGCCATCCTGCTGGTCCTGATTTTCGCGCTGGGATTGGGCTGGTTCGCGGCCGGCGGTTTTCCGGGCTGGGCGGCAGGGCCGGGTCCCGCCCTGTCGGCCCTGACGCTGCCCATCCTGGCGCTGGGTCTGCCGCAGGCCGCCATCCTGGCCCGCGTGGCGCGGGGTGCCCTGATCGAGACGCTGCACAAGGATTTCGTGCGCACAGCAAGGGCCAAGGGGTTGAGCCGGGCGCAGGCCATCCGGCGCCACGCTCTGCCCAACGCGCTGGGCCCGGTGCTGACGGTGCTGGGCCTGCAGGTGCCGTTCCTGCTGGCCGGCGGGGCGATCGTGGAGAATGTGTTTTCCCTGCCCGGCCTGGGGCGGCTGGTGCTGCAGGCCATCGCCCAGCGCGACCTGATCGTCGTGCAATCGGTGGTGGTGGTGCTGATCGGCTTCACGGTCTGCGCCTCGCTGCTGGTCGACATGGCCTATGCCCTGATCGATCCGCGCCTGCGGGACGGGGGGGTGGCATGAACGCGTTGCGGGTGGGATTGCTGCTGACGGGGCTGTTCGTGGCGGCGGGGCTGCTATCCCTGGTCTGGACACCCCATGACGTGACGCTGGTCGATATCGGTGCCCGGTTGTTGGCACCATCGGCAGTGCATCCGTTCGGCACCGATCATCTGGGCCGCGATGTGCTGTCCATGATCCAGGCCGGGGCGGCGGTGTCACTGTCCGTCTCGCTGCTGGGTGTGGGGGGTGCGCTGCTGCTGGGCGTGCCGCTGGGCCTGCTGGCGGCGGCGCGAGGCGGATGGGTGGATGAGGCGTTGATGCGTACCGGCGATCTGGTCTTTGCCTTTCCCTGGCTGATGCTGGCTATCCTGCTGGCCGCCACGTTGGGGCCGGGGGCATCGAACGCGGTGCTGGCCATCGCTATCCTGAACGTGCCCGTCTTCGCCCGCCTGACGCGCGGGGAGGCACGAAGGCTGTGGCAACTGGATTTCGTGGCGGCCGCGCGGCTGGCGGGCAAGGGCAAGGCCCGCATTTCCGCCGAACATATCCTGCCCAATCTGTCGGGTCCGCTGTCGGTGCAGGCGACGATCCAGTTCTCCCTGGCGCTGCTGGCAGAGGCCGGCCTGTCCTATGTCGGTCTGGGCGTACAACCGCCGGCCCCCAGTTGGGGCCGCATGCTGGCCGATGCGCAGACCCTGATCGGGACCGCACCCTGGCTGGCCATCGCACCGGGCTTGGCCATTCTGCTGGCCGTGTTCGGCCTGACCCTGATCGGTGACGGGCTGGCCCGGCATCTGCGGCGGGGGGAGGGGGCATGAATATCCTGTCCTTTCAGGATGCCAGCATCCGTTACGGCGACCGGTCGGCCTTGTCGGGCCTGACACTGGATGTGGGGCCGGGCGAAATCGTCGGCCTGATCGGGGAGTCGGGGTCGGGCAAGTCCACGGCGGCCCTGGCCGCCATGGGCCTGCTGCCGGATAGCGCATCCGTGACCGGCCGCGTGCTGCTGGACGGGCGAGACTGGACCGGCTTGGCCGAGCGTGAGGGCGACAGGCTGCGCGGCCGGGTGGCCGGCATGATCTTTCAGGAGCCGCTGACGGCGCTGAACCCCATCCTGTCCATCGGGGCGCAGGTGGCGGAGGCGGTGCGGGCGACCCGTGGGCTGGGTCGCCGGGCGGCCTGGGCGGCGGCGTTGGCCTTGCTGGCCCGCGTGGGCCTGGACATTCCTGCCCGGCGCTACCCGCACCAATTGTCGGGTGGTCAGCGGCAACGGGTGGGCATCGCCATCGCCATTGCCGGCGGGCCCCGGCTGCTGATCGCCGATGAACCAACCACGGCCCTGGATGTCACCACCCAGGCGCAGATCATGGACCTGATCGTCCGGCTGGTGCGGGAGGAGGGGATGGGCCTGCTGCTGGTCAGCCACGATCTGGGGCTGGTGGCGCAGGTGGCGAACCGGATCGCCGTGCTGAAGGCGGGAAGGCTGGTCGAACAGGGGGCAGCAATGGATGTGCTGTCACGGCCGACCGCACCCTATACACGGTCGCTGCTGGACCGGTCCCGGCACCGGCCGTTGCGGACCCACGCCGTTGACCCGACCGCCCCGCCCGTGCTGTCGGTCACCGGCCTGACGCGCACCTATCCCGGTGAGCGTCAGGGCCTGTTCCGGCGGGGTGATCCCGTCCATGCCGTGGCCGATGTCAGCTTCACCATCGCACCCGGTGAAACCCTGGGTGTCGTGGGGGAAAGCGGTTCGGGTAAGTCGAGCCTGCTGCGCTGTGTCCTGGGGCTGGACCGGCCGCAGGCGGGGACAATCCTGCTGAATGGCCGGTCGGTGCAGGACAGCCGGGGATCTGAATTACGGACGCTGCGGCAACAGATGCAGGCCGTATTCCAGGACCCGGCCGGTAGTTTCAACCCGCGCCAAAAGGTGGTGAGGATCGTGGCGGAACCGCTGCACCTGCTGGATCAACCGCTGACCATGGCGCAGCAGCGGGAGCGGGTGGAAAGGGTGCTGTCGCTGGTCGGCCTGTCCCCGGACGATGCCGACCGTTACCCCCATCAATTCTCCGGCGGGCAGCGCCAGCGCCTCGCGCTGGCCCGCGCCCTGATCGTGGAACCAAGGCTGGTGGTGCTGGACGAGGCGGTGTCGGCGCTGGACGTGTCGATCCGGGCCGACATCCTGGACCTGCTGGTGCGGCTGTCGGCGGAACTGGGCCTAGCCTATCTGTTCGTCTCCCACGATCTGTCGGTGATGCGGGCCGTCACCGACCGGGTGCTGGTGATGAAACAGGGCCGCATCGTGGAACAGGGGCCGACTGCGCGCGTGCTGGCGGAACCGCAGCACTCCTATACGGCGCAATTGCTGGCCGCGACGCCGCGATTACCCGAAATCCCGTAGGTCAGGTCGAGCCGAAGGCGAGCCCTGACTTACATGGCGTGATGCACGCCGCGCGCAATGGCGCGGGCCAGCACGTCGGCGGCAGCGGACCCGACGCGGGCGGCCTGCCAGGCCCTCGTTCGCTCATCCCCCAGGGGCACGGCCCCGCTGCCGATGGCGAAAACCAGATCACCATCGAACGGCGTGTGGACAGGCCGGATGGCGCGGGCCAGACCGTCCTGGGCCATGATGGCGATACGCTTGGCCTCCAGCTTGTCGATGGCGGCATTGGTGGCGACGACAGCCAGCGTCGTGTTGGCACCGGGGTTCAGCCGGCCCAACTCGCGCAGGCGCGTGACATCGGGGGTGGGGTCGGTGACCGGTGGGCCGTCGGGGGCGGGGCGTTGGGCACCAAACTCCCCATCAATCTCATAGGGCCAGGCCCAGAAGGTGCGACCGTCGGGCATGAAGACGGACCCGACGGGGTTGACCGCCACCAACGCCGCCACGATTAACCCATCGCCCAGGTCCAGAGAGGCCGTGCCGATACCACCCTTGACATAGCCGGCCATGGCGCCCCGTCCGGCCCCTACCGAGCCCAGGGCGACATCGGTTCCCGCCGCCGCCACGGCGGCCGCACCCAGGGCGCGATAGGGCGAAACCTCGCCCCAGTTCTTGTCACCCGGATTGTTCAGGTCGTGCAGCACGGCGGCGGGCACGATGGGGATGGCGCGGCCGCCGGGGCGCAGGCGCAGGCCGACATCGCGTTGCGACAAGTATCCGACCACCCCGTCCGCCGCCGCCAGCCCGAACACCGATCCGCCGGACAGCGTGATGGCATGGATGCCGCCCACGACATTTTCCGGGACCAAGGTCTCCGTCTCCCGCGCGCCGGGACCGCCGCCGCGGATATCGACCGCCGCCACCCATTGGCCGCCACAGCGGATGACGGTCACGCCGGACCCGATCTTCTCATCCGTGGCGTGGCCGACCAGCAATCCATCGATGTCGGTGATGCTGTTGCGGGGTCCGGGACCCAAGTTCATGGCTTCACCTGTTGTCGCCAGGGCGTGGGCCAGGGCCGTTGCACCGGGCGGATGGTCTCGTAAAAGCGCGACAGGCGCAGAACGCCGACATCATTGAACCGCCGCCCCACGATCTGTAACCCGATGGGCAGCCCGGTGTCGGTATAGCCGCAATTGATGGAGGATGCCGGATGGTCCGACATGTTCCAGGCCACGGTGAAGGCGATATGTTCAAAGGGTCGGGCGGGATCGTTGACGGGGCTGGCCCATTGGGCCGGGAAGGTGGGAACGGGAGCGGTGGGTGACAGGATGAAGTCCAGCCCGTGAAAGATGTCCCGTGCCGCCTCCTTCATCGCCAGCATTTGTTCCTGGCCCGTATAGACATCCATGGCGGTATAGGCGCGGGCCGCCGCCACCCAATCGCGGATATAGGGCAGGATCAGCCCCTGGCGTTCCGGCGGCAGCTTTTCCATTTCATGCAGGAACCGTGTCCGCCAGAACCGGTCCAGCCCGTCCAGCATCGCACGGCTGATCACCGGCCCCACCGGTTGCAGAACGGCACCCGCATCGGCCAGCGCCTGCGCCGCCGCCGTCACCGCCTGGATGATTTCCGGTTCCACCGGCAGGCCGCAGCCAGCATCCAGCATCAGGCCGATGCGCAGCCCCTTCACGTCGATATCCAGATCCTGCCAGGGCAGGTCGGCCGGCGGCAGGGACATGTGGTCGCGTTCATCGGGCAGGGACAGCACCGACATCATCAGGGCGCAGTCTGCCACATCGCGCGTCATGGGGCCGGCGACGCGCCCGTGATAGGGCGGGTCGATGGGGATACGGCCATTGCTTGGCTTGAACCCGAAGATGCCGCACCAGCCAGCCGGCAACCGGATGGAACCGCCAATGTCGGTGCCAACATGCAGCGGGCCATATCCTGCCGCCGCCGCCACCGCTGCCCCGGCGCTGGACCCGCCAGGGTTCATCGCTGCGTTCCAGGGATTGCGCGACAACCGGTGGAAGCTGGATAGTCCCGATGACAGCATGCCGTAGTCGGGCACCGTGGTGCGGGCGAAGAGAATGGCGCCGGCATCGCGCAGACGCGCCGCGGGTGGCGCATCGGCCGCTTGCGGCACCAGTTCTGTGGCGGCGGTGCCCAACGGTTTCGGGAAGCCCTTGGTGGCGATCAGTTCCTTGATGGTAACAGGCACCCCGTCCAGCGGCCCCAGCGGTTGACCCGCCCGCCACCGTGCCTCTGCCGCCCGCGCCTCCGCCAGGGCATTATCCGGCTCGGCGGCCCAGGTTGCGGCCAACAGCGGTTCCGCCGCTTCCATCCGGTCCAGCACATCACGCATCACCTCCACAGGTGACAGCGTACATTGCCGGAAGGCCGCCAACATGGGGACGGCACCAAGGTCGCAAGGATCGGTCATGGATTGCAGCCTAAATCCGCTTGTCAAGCGGGCGCAAGCCACTGATTTGGCTGGTGAGAGGGATCGAGGCCACGGATCGGGACGTTGGAGACAGCCCGGTCATGATCATTTGGCAGCGGGTCTGCTTCTCGGCCGAGACCTGACAGCCGAAGCCCGGATTGGCGATGACGTTGATCCAGGGGGTCGGCGTCGCCCGGTCGTGATCCAGGGTGATGACATATTCCCGCCCGTCTTTGTCGAAACCGACCATCCCATTGGAGAATTCCAGCCCCGACGGGACCAGTGTCGGCGCCACCTGCAGGTGGCGATGATGGGTGGGCGGCAGCCGGGCCGGCAAGTGACACTGGCCCGTGCCGGCACAACAGGCCGGCACGGGGGGCGGACCCTGGCGCCGCGGGTCAGGCGGCGACGGCGTTGACGCTGGAGAGCGCCAGCTTGCTCAGCAAAACGTCGGTGCGCTTCTCCTCTGCCAGGGTCTCCTCCAGCAGCGGCACGGCCTCGGTCAGGCCCAGTTGTTCGGCCCAGGCGATCAGGGTGCCGTAGCGGCTGATCTCGTAATGTTCGACAGCCTGGGCGGCGGAAAGGATGCCGGCGTCCAGCGCATCGCTGTCAGCGAAATCCTCCATGACCTCCTTGCTCTCATCGATTATGCCGATGATGGCGTCGCAGGTCTTGCCGCGCGGGGTCTTGCCGATGATCTCGAACACCTTTTCCAGCCGTTCGATCTGGCCTTCGGTCTCTGTCCTGTGCTGTTCGAACGCCTGGGTCAGCTGTTCGGCATTGGCCTTGCGGGCCATCTTCGGCAGGGCGCGCAGGATCTGCTTCTCGGCGAAGTAGATGTCCTTCAGCGTCTCGTGGAACAGGTCGTTCAGGTTCTTGGGTTGCCTGGACATGAGGGTGAGCTCCTGAAGCGGTGGGGGGATTGGTCGGGGGGCGGACGCCGCCGGCCCGCACCGCTTAAACACCGCCGGAGAGCAGGCGTTCCCATGCGCCATGACTGAATATCAGACGACGGAGTTGGTGCCGGCTTTTCGACAATATCTGACCGTTCCATCGGTTGCGGCACGGGGGGGGGCAGCTTGATCCAGATCATGGTGGCCGCTCCATGCGCCCCTCATGGTTCGTTGAAAGAACGACATGGAGGAGGGACGGAGATTGCTGCGATTGAAGCGTATCGGCATCTCCACCAGCCGGGAGAATGTCGCCTACCTTTCGCGCGCCTGCACCCATTACCGCGCCGCCGCCTTTGAGGGACAGGAAAAGGTGGAGGTGGTCGCAGGTGCGACACGACTGGTGGCGGCGTTGAACCTGGTGGATGATCCGGCCATCCTCCCGCCCGATTGCCTGGGCCTGTCCGAACAGGCCTTTATCCGCTTCGGCCAGCCCGACGGTGCCGAAATCCGCCTGGATCATCCCCATCCGCCCCGAAGCCGGGAGGCCCTGCATGCCAAGATCGGCGGGCGGGAACTGGATGAGGCCAGTTTCCGCGCCATCATCGACGATGTCGCCGGTCACCGTTATGCCAAGGTGGAAGTGGCGGCCTTTCTGGTGGCCTGCGGATCATTCATGACGACGGCGGAGACGCTGGGGCTGACCCGCGCCATGGCCGCCGCCGGCGAGGGGCTGTCCTGGCCCGGCATACCGCTGGTGGTGGACAAGCATTGTATCGGCGGCATTCCCGGCAACCGCACCTCGATGATCGTGGTGCCGATCGTGGCGGCGCATGGCCTGCCCATGCCCAAGACCTCCTCGCGCGCCATCACATCGCCCGCCGGCACGGCCGACACGATGGAGATCCTGGCCAATGTGGCGGTGGATCTGCCGCACATGCGCAACGTCGTGGCTGAGGCCGGCGGCTGTCTGGTCTGGGGCGGGCATGTGAACCTGTCACCGGCCGACGATGTGCTGATCGCCGTGGAACGACCGCTGAACATCGACACGCGGGAGCAGATGGTGGCCTCCATCCTGTCCAAGAAGAAGGCGGCCGGATCCACCCATCTGGTCATCGACATGCCCGTCGGCCCCAGCGCCAAGGTGCGTTCGGCCGAGGAAGCGGCCCGGTTGCGCAAACTGTTCGAATATGTGGGCGACGCCATCGGTCTGACCCTGCGCGTCACGCTCAGTGACGGGTCGCAGCCGGTGGGGCGCGGCATCGGCCCCGTGCTGGAGGCGCGCGACGTCATGGCCGTGCTGGAGAACCGGGCCGATGCGCCGCGAGACCTGCGCGAACGGTCCCTGGCCCTGGCCGGCCGCATCCTGGAATTCGACCCCGGTTTGCGCGGCGGCGCCGGCATGGCACGGGCGCGCGAATTGCTGGAAAGCGGGGCGGCGCTGAAAACCATGCTGAAGATCATGGAACTGCAAGGGCCGCCGCCCCGCATCGCCACCCTGGGCACCCTGGTCCGCGACGTGGTCGCCGATGCAGATGGCAGGGTGGTGGCCATCGACTGCCACCGTCTGGCCCGCATCGCGCGGCTGGCGGGCGCGCCCTTCGATCCGGGGGCCGGCATCGACCTTCTGAAGAAGGCGGGCGATCGGGTGCAGGCCGGGGAGCCGCTTTATCGCATCCATGCCGAGCGCGAGGTGGAGTTCCGCTTCGCCTGCGGTCTGGCGGCGGAAGCGTCGGGTTATGTCGTGAACGGCAAACATGAAGGGGAAACCATCCGATGACCCAACCGACCCGCTATGCTGATGGCGACCCCATCATCACCTTCCATGGTGCCGCCGGGGGCGTCACGGGCTCCTGTTTCCTGGTGCGGCACGCGGCCGGCACGCTGCTGGTCGATTGCGGCATGTTCCAGGGCTCCAAGAGCGTCCAGGAGCTGAACTATCGTGACTTCCCCTTCGATCCGGCGGAACCGTCCGTCCTGCTGCTGACCCATGCCCATATCGATCATAGCGGCCTGATCCCCAAGCTCTATCGCCATGGCTTCGCTGGCCGCGTCGTCACCACGCACGGCACGGCCGATCTGTTGACCTTCATGCTGCCCGACAGCGGCTTCATCCAGGAAAGCGAGGTCCGCCGGTTCAACCGTCGCAACCGCCAGCGCGGAGGGCGGGAGGTGGAGCCCATCTATACCCAGGCCGATGCCGAACGTGTGCTGTCGCGCCTGTCACCCGTGAAGCACGATATCTGGGTCGATGTGGAGCCGGGCGTGCGGGCGCGCTTCTGGGATGCGGGGCATATCCTGGGCTCCGCCTCCATCGAACTGGAGGTGCCGGGCGCGGACGGACCGGTGCGCATCCTGTTCTCCGGCGATATCGGTCCGGGGGACAAGCCCTTCCATGTCGATCCGCAAAGCCCCGTGCGGCCCGACTGGCTGGTGGTGGAATCGACCTATGGCGGACGTGATCGGCCGCTGATGACCGCCGACGAACGCCGGGCCCTGCTGGGGGCGGAACTGAAGGAGGCGCTGGCGCAGGGTGGGCCGGTCCTGATCCCGGCCTTCGCAGTGGAGCGCACGCAGGAACTGCTCTACGACCTGGATCGGCTGTTCGACACCGGCGTGCTGCCGCCGGTGAATGTGTTCCTGGACAGCCCGCTGGCCATCCATGTCACCCGCGTCTTCGACCGGCACCTGCCGGACATCAACGAGGCCGGCACGCCGCCGCCCTTCTCCCGCCGCAACCTGCATCTGACGGAGGATGTGGAGGCCAGCAAGCGCCTGAACCGCATCACCGGAGAGGCCATCATCATCGCCGCCAGCGGTATGTGCGAGGCCGGACGTATCCGCCACCACCTGAAGAACAACCTGTGGCGCCCGTCGGCAACCGTGCTGCTGGTGGGGTACCAGGCGCCGGCCACGCTGGGCCGGCTGATGCAGGAAGGGGTGGATCGCGTGCGCATCCATGGGGAGGAGGTGCGGGTCCGCGCCCGCATCCGCACGCTGGACACCTATTCCGGTCACGCCGACCGCTCCCATCTGTTGCGCTGGACGCTGGACCGGCTGCCTGTGGCCGGCGGCATTTTCATCGTGCATGGGGAGGAGCAGGAGCGGGCGGCGCTGAAGGCGGGACTGGCCGCCGCCGGCATCGATGACGTCAAGATTCACATTCCGGCGCTGGACAGCCGGTGGTGCCTGACCGCACGCGGCGCGCGGAACGACCAATCCCCGGTCCCGCCACGCGCCGTCACGACAGCCCGTGACTGGCACAATGATTACGCCGCCACCATGCTGGCCCTGTCCGACAAGGTGCGGGGCGAGAAGGACGACGCGGCGCGGGAGGCGCTGCTGGCCAAGGTGAAGGCAGCGCTGGGAATATAATTTGAAAGCGGGCGGCGCTGCAGCTGCGGGCGACTATGGATCGCGACCACACCCTATGCGTGGTTTCCACCCACCATGATTTCGCATTAGACTGGATCGGCAGCCAAACTGTTCAGAGAGTGGCAGATTTCAGCCGTGACAGAAGACCGCGAACTCTTCACCCGTTTCCAGGCGCTGATGGAAACGGTGCCCGACGGGGTGATCATTATTGATCATCAAGGCCGGATCCAGTCCTTCAATCCCGCTTGCGAGGCCCTGTTCGGCTGGTCGGCTGCCGATGTGGTCGGCCAGAACATCAAGATGTTGATGCCGCCCCCCTATCGGGATGAGCATGATGGCTATCTGGCCCGCTTTCATGCCACGGGCGAACGGCGGATCATCGGGATCGGGCGGGAGGTGACCGGCTTGCGGCGGGACGGCAGCACCTTCCCCATGGAATTGTCCGTGGGCGAGGCGCAGCAGGATGGTCCCCCCGTCTATATCGGCATCATCCGCGACATCAGCCGCCGTCGGGATGCCGAGCAGACGCTGCGCAACCGGGAGGCGCGGCTGGCTTCCATCATCGAGACTATTCCCGATGCCCTCATCGTCATCGACGGGCAGGGGCTGATCCGTTCCTTCAGCCCGGCGGCCCAGCGGCTGTTCGGCTATGGGGAGGCGGAGGTGCTGGGCCGGAATGTCAGCCTGCTGATGCCCGCGCCCTATCGTGACCAACATGACCAGTACATCGCCCGCCACCTGACCACCGGCGAGAAGCGGGTCATCGGCACAGGTCGCATCGTGTCCGGCCAACGGCGCGACGGTTCCGTCTTTCCCATGAAACTGGCCGTGGGTGCGGTGGACCTGGAGGGTGAACGGCTGTTCACCGGCTTTGTCCATGACCTGACGCAAACGCAGGCGGCGGAGCGGCGGCTCCAGCAGCTCCAGTCCGAACTGCTGCATGTCAGCCGGGTTAGCGTCATGGGCCAGCTGGCGTCCGCCCTGGCGCACGAGCTGAACCAGCCGCTGACGGCCGTGGTCAACTATATCAAGGCGTCGATGCGGATGATCGAGCGGGCGGATGGCGCGGACATGTCCCTGGTCAGGGACACCATGGAAAAGGCGTCACAGCAGGCGCTGCGGGCCGGACAGATCATCCGGCGGCTGCGCGACTTCATCGCCAAGGGCAGCACCGACCGGCGCGTGGAAGGCCTGGGCGGGGTAGTCGAGGAGGCGGCCGCCCTGGCCCTGGTGGGGGCCAAGGAAACCGGCGTGCGGATCGAGCTGAACCTGCCCCGGCAGGAACTGAGGGCCACCATCGACAAGATCCAGATCCAGCAGGTGCTGCTCAACCTGATCCGCAACGCCGTGGAGGCGATGAGCGGCAGGCCCGAACGGGTTCTGTCCATCGCCGCCATGACGGACGGGCAGGGTTTCATCGAGGTCGCCGTGGCCGATACCGGCCCCGGACTGGACGAGGCGGCGATGGCCAACCTGTTTCAACCCTTCGTCAGCGGCAAGGAACGCGGCATGGGCCTGGGCCTGTCCATCAGCCGCTCCATCATCGAGGCGCATGGCGGCCGGCTCTGGCCGGAACGCAACGACAGGGGGGGCGCCACCTTCCGCTTCACCCTGCCGCTGCTGACCGAGGGGGAGGGTGACCATGGTGTCTGATCCGATCATCGCGATCGTCGATGATGACGAGGGGGTGCGCGACAGCCTGCAGCTGCTGCTGATTGCGTCTGGTTATCGGGTGGAAAGTTTCGCGTCGCCGCTGGCGTTCCTGGCCTCCGACGCGCCCGAGCGCTGCGCCTGCCTGGTGGTTGATGTGCGCATGCCGGAACTGACGGGGCTGGAGGTGCAGGAACGGTTGCTGGCGGCGGGGCGAACCCTTCCGATCATCGTCATGACAGGCCATGGCGACGTGCCCCTGGCAGTCTCCGCGATGAAGGCCGGCGCCGTCGATTTCATCGAGAAGCCGTTCGAGGAGGAGATGCTGTTGGCCTCCCTGCGCACGGCCCTGTCCCGCCCCCGCGTGGCGCCGGTTGAGCAGGGGCCGTCGCCGGAGATGCTGGCGCAGCTGTCGGCGCTGACCCCACGGGAACTGGATGTGCTGCGGGGGCTTGTGGATGGCAAGCCCAACAAGATCATCGCCTTCGACCTCTCCATCAGCCCGCGCACCGTGGAGATCCATCGCGCCCGCGTCATGGAGAAGACGCGGGCCGATAGCCTGTCGCATCTGGTGCGCATCGCCCTGGCGGCCGGCATCCGGCCGCGGGGCGATTGATCCGCATCAAATCGCGCCGGTATACGCAGAACCCCTTATTTCCTCTTCGACACGGGCTTTCTAAATTCACGATTGTTTGGGGCGGACATCGCCCCGACGGAAGTTCCACTGTCCAGAGGTTCATCGTGGCCGACGCAATGTCCGGCCGGATCTATGTCGTCGATGATGACGGATCCATCCGGGATTCCCTGCATGTGCTGTTGCGCCTCTATGGCTTCGAGGTCGATTGCTACGCCTCCGCCCGTGAATTCCTGTCGGCCTTCGACGGCCGGGCAGGCTGCCTGCTGCTCGACCAGCATATGCCGGAGATGACCGGGATCGACTTCATCGAACAGCACGGTCCGGCGTTGGACGGGATGCCCGTCGTGATGATGTCCGGCCGCATGGAACCGGAAACGCAGGAGCGTGCCTGCCGGGCCGGCGTCGCCCTCTTCCTGGACAAGCCCGTCGATACCGACCGGCTGATCGCTGAACTGCTGCGTCTGGCGCCGGCACCCGATGGCAATTGATTCAGTCCTGGGGCCATAGGGGATTTTACGTAGGTAGAAGACCGAACTGATCGGGCAGCCGTGTAGACGATAAGGTCGGGGCATGGAGATGGAACGGGCCGCACCGCGGACCGGAGAAGGGGAGCCCGATGATCATGTCGCTCGCAAATGTCCCTGTTGTCGGCCGCAGCGCCGGCCCGGCCCTGCCTGCGCCCGGTATGTTCCTGCCCAAGGCGGCCGGCCCGGTCCCGGCCGCCAACCCCTTCATCCTGTGGGCGGATGAGTCCGGCACCTATGACCGCGACCAGACGATCTTCTGCGAAGGAGACCCGGCCACCAGCATCCGCATCATCACCGCCGGCATGGTGCGGATCGTCAGAATGCTGGCCGACGGCCGCCGGCAGATCATTGGATTTCTCCAGCCCGGCGACATGCTGGGACTGGCCCCGGCCGGCAGCTATCTCTATTCCGCCGAGGCCGTTACGTCCGTCGCACTACGGCGGCTGTCGCGGACGCAATTGGACATGTTGCTGGAGCAGGACCCCGACCTGCGCCGGCGCCTGCTGGCCGCCACCGCCACGGAGCTTCAGGTCGCCCAGGACCAGATGGTGTTGCTCGGGCGCAAGACGGCCGTCGAGAGGCTGGCCAGCTTTCTGCTGTCCCAGGCCAGGCGGCGCATGCCGGAGCCTGAGGATCATTGCCGCATGGAACTGCCCATGACGCGGGCGGATATGGCCGACTTCCTGGGACTGACCACCGAGACGGTGTCGCGTGCCGTTACCAGACTGAAGACGGAGCGTCTCATCCGGCTGCATGCCGGGCAGGTGATCGAGATACTGGATGTCGCGGCCCTGACCGATCTGGCCGACGGATATTGATTTCCCCCGAAAGGTCTTTTTGCACCTGCGAAATTGATATCGCGCAATGCCGGTGCTGATCGCGCATATTACGGTTGCCACATCATCGCGGATTTTATGGAGTGGACCGGAATGCGCGCGCCACCCTTGATCGCCCTGGCTGCCATGGGGCTCATCGCCGGCGGTTTCGGCCTCTATTGGTGGAACGCCCAGGCGGGGCAACTGCCCTTGGGGCTGGCCACCGCCAATGGCCGTGTGGAAGTGGAGCGGATCGATATCGCCACCAAACTGCCGGGGCGCGTGGCGGAAATCACCGTGCGGGAGGGCGACCAGGTGGCACGCGGCGCCATCGTGGCCCGCATGGACAAGGCCGAGTTGATGGCGCAGCGGGCGGCGGCGGCTGCCAGCGTGCGGCGTGCTGAACAGGCCATTCTGCAGGCCGAAGCACAGGTGGCTGTACACCAGGCCGAATATCGGCTGTCGGGCGTGGAGTTGCGGCGGGGCACAGAGTTGGCCCGCACCAATGCCGTGCCCGCGAGCGAGGTCGACCGCCGCAAGGCGCAGAATGACGTGAGTGCTGCGACCGTGCAGGCGGCAAAGGCCGCCGTGGGTGACGCCGGCGCAGCCTTGCAGGCGGCACAGGCCCAGCTTCTGGTGGTGGATACCAATCTGGGCGAAACCGATCTTGCCAGCCCGGTGGCCGGCCGTATCGAATACCGGCTGGCCCATCCGGGCGAGGTGCTGGCGGCCGGCAGCAGAGTGGCGACCCTGCTGGACCTGTCTGACGTCTACATGACGATCTTTCTGCCCACAGGACAGACGGGGCGTGTGGCCCACGGTTCCGACGCCCGCATCGTGCTGGACTCGGCACCCGGCTATGTCATCCCGGCCGAGGTGAGCTTCGTGGCGGCGGAGGCGCAGTTCACGCCCAAGGCCGTGGAGACAGCGGACGAGCGCGAGAAGCTGATGTATCGCGTCAAGCTGGCCATCGCCCCGGCCTTGCTGACCACATACCGGGACTATGTACGGGCCGGGCTGACGGGCCAGGCCTATGTGCGGCTGGACCCGGCGGTGGCGTGGCCGGACCGGCTGGCCATCAGATTGCCGCCGGTGCCCAGCCATGCAGCCCGGTGACCCTTGCCCCCCTGGTGCCACCGTCCGGCTGGAGGGCGTGCGCCATTCCTATGGCGACGGCGTGGCCCTGGGGGATGTTTCCCTTGTGGTTCCGACCGGCGCCGCGCTGGCGATCATCGGGCCGGACGGGGTGGGAAAATCCACCCTTCTGGGCCTCATTGCCGGGGTGAAGCGGTTGCAGGCCGGCCGGGTGGAGGTGTTGGGCGGCAGCATGGCGGATGCCGGGCATCGCGCGCTTATCGCGCCGCGCATCGCCTATATGCCGCAGGGATTGGGCCGCAATCTCTATCCCACCTTGTCGGTGACGGAGAATATCGACTTCTTCGGCCGGCTGTTCGGACAACAGACGTCGGAACGCCGGGCCCGCATCGACAGGCTGCTGAAGGCGACGGGTCTCGACCCGTTCCCGGACAGGCCGGCTGGTAAACTGTCGGGCGGCATGAAGCAGAAGCTGTCCTTGTGCTGTGCGTTGATCCACGATCCCGATCTGCTGATCCTGGACGAGCCGACGACAGGCGTCGACCCGCTGTCGCGCCGCCGGTTCTGGGCGCTGATCGACGCGATCCGCGCCGAGCGGCCGGGCATGACCCTCATCGTCGCCACGGCCTATATGGAGGAGGCAGCGCGTTTCGACCATCTGGCCCTGGTCGATGGGGGCCGCATCCTGGCCGCCGGCCCGCGTGAAACGGTCTTGGCCCAGGCCCATGCGGCGACCCCGGAGCAGGCCTATGTCGCCCTTCAGGCCGGCGGGCGGCACGAGCCGCTGGTCATGCCGCCCTTCGTGCAACGCGACGGACCCGACGCCATCATGGCCGAGGGACTGACGCGGCGGTTCGGTGACTTCACGGCGGTGGACGATGTCAGCTTCCGCATTCGGCGCGGGGAGATTTTCGGCTTCCTGGGCTCCAATGGCTGCGGCAAGACCACGACCATGAAGATGCTGACGGGCCTGCTTCCGGCGACGTCCGGAACAGCCACCCTGCTGGGTCGGCCCGTTGGCCGGGCAGATGTGCAGACGCGCCTGCGCGTCGGCTACATGTCGCAAGGCTTCTCGCTGTATGAGGAACTGACCGTCCGGGGCAATCTGGACCTGCATGCACATCTCTACCGCATTCCGGGGGCGGAGATGGAGGGGCGGATAACACGGGCACTGGATGATTTCGACCTGGCGGATGTGGCGGGGATGCTGCCATCGACCTTGCCGCTGGGCATCCGCCAACGCCTGCAACTGGCCGCCGCCTGCCTGCACAAGCCGGAAATCCTGATCCTGGACGAGCCGACATCGGGCGTGGACCCAGGCGCCCGCGACCTGTTCTGGCGACATCTGGCCGACCTGTCCCGGCGTGACGGCGTGACGATCTTCGTTTCAACCCATTTCATGAATGAGGCGGAACGCTGCGACCGCATATCGCTGATGCATGCGGGCCGCGTGTTGGCCGTCGGTGGGCCGGACGAGCTGACGGCCGCTCGGGGAGCGCAGACGCTGGAAGATGCCTTCATCGACATTCTGGGCCAAGCCGACAGCCTGTCGGAACAGGCAGCCCTGCCGGCACCTGCCATCGCGGTACAGGCAACCCCAGTGCTGGCCCCGCAGGAGGGCCTCGC
The DNA here is from genome assembly GCF_058793615.1 of Niveispirillum sp. GW835-FHT14G11. Classification (NCBI taxonomy): domain Bacteria; kingdom Pseudomonadati; phylum Pseudomonadota; class Alphaproteobacteria; order Rhodospirillales; family Azospirillaceae; genus Niveispirillum; species Niveispirillum sp. GW835-FHT14G11. The sequence goes on along the minus strand of NZ_JBXAFZ010000002.1, from coordinate 87,541 downwards.
CCGTTCGCTGGTACGCATCTGGGCGTTTGCGCAGCGGGAGATGGTGGAGGTTATGCGCGACCGGGTCCGTCTCACCTTCGCGCTGCTGGGGCCGCTCATCCTGTTGCTGACCTTCGGATACGGCATCACCTTCGACGTGGAGGACCTGCCATTCGCGGTCTATGATCGCGACCAGACGCTGGAAAGCCGGCAATTGGTGGAGAATCTGACAGGGTCCCGCTATTTCCATGAACGGGCCCCCATCCGCTCCGAAGCGGATATTGAAAGGCGGCTGAGATCGGGGGAATTGCGGCTGGTCCTGTCCATCCCGCCATCGTTCGGACGCGATCTCATGCAGGGGCGGCGGCCGGAACTGGCGGTCTATCTGGACGGGGCCATGCCGTTCCGGGCGGAAACGGCCAAGGGCTATGTCCAAGGTATCGCCATCGCCTATGCGCAAGATCTCGCCCGCCGCTCAACGTCGGCCCGCGCGGTGGCAGCGGGCGTCCGCATCGAACCCCGCTTCCGCTACAATCAGCAATTCCGCAGCGCCGCCGCCATCCTGCCGGGCGTCATCATGGTGCTGCTGGTCATGATCCCGCCCATGTTGACCGCCGTCGGCGTCGTGCGGGAGCGGGAGGTAGGCTCCATCGCCAACCTCTACGCGTCGCCCGCCACGGTGGGCGAGTTCCTGATCGGCAAGCAGGCGCCCTATGTGCTGGTCGGATTCCTGTCCTTCCTGATCATGCTGGGTGCTGCCGCCCTGCTGTTCGCCGTGACGGTGAAGGGATCGCTGGCAGCGCTCTGCCTGGGGGCATTGCTTTACCTGTTTGCCGGTACGGCCCTGGGTCTGCTCGTCTCGTCCTTCGTGCGCACGCAGGTGGCGGCCATCATGGTCACCGCCATCCTTTGCACTGTGCCGGCCGTCAATTTCTCCGGCTTCATGTATCCGGCCGCCACCCTGGAAGGCGGGGCGCGCCTGCTCGGCCTGTCCTTTCCGGCCCTGTGGTTCCAGACGATCAGCCTGGGCAGCTTCGCCAAGGCCCGGCCTTTCGCAGCCTTCCATCTGGAATTCGTCATGCTGGGCCTATTCGCGCTGGGCTTCATGACCATGGCCTGCCTGTTGCTGCGCAAGCAGGAGACATGAGCATGCGCCACTGGCTGACCACCGTCTGGTTCCTGGGGCGCAAGGAGTTGGCCAGCCTGCTGGCCGACCGCGTGCTGCTGGCCCTGATCATCTACAGCTTCACCATATCGGTCTATACGGTGGCCAAGGGCGTGCAGACGGATGTCACCAATGCCCGCGTCGCCATCATCGACGGCGACCATTCGGCCCTGTCGCGGCGTATCGGCGAAGCATTGCTGCCACCCTATTTCCGGCCCCCCACCGATCTGGACCGGTCGGAAATGGACGCGGCCATGGACCGGGGGGAAAGCACCTTCATCCTGGACCTGCCGCCCCGGCTGGAAAGCGACCTGCGGTCCGGCCATTCCCCCACGGTACAACTCAATATCGATGCCACGGCCATGACGCAGGCCGGCGTGGGCAGCGCCTATATCCAGCAGATCATCGACCAGGAGGTTCGCCGCGCGTTCTCTCCCCGTGACGCGGATACGGCACCGGTAAGCCTGGTGGCCCGCGTCTTCTTCAACCCCAATCTGGAAGGCATGTGGTTCCAGGCGGTGATGGCGGTAATCCAGTTCGTCACCATCCTGTCGATCCTGCTGGTCGGGGCCGCCGTCATCCGCGAGCGCGAGCATGGCACGATCGAGCATCTGCTGGTCATGCCGCTGGGTGCGTCGGAGATCGCGGCGGCCAAGATCTGGGCCAACGGTCTCGTGATCCTGATCGCCACCGGCCTGTCGCTGCGCTTCGTGGTGACGCTGTGGCTGGGCGTGCCCGTCGCGGGCTCCATCGGGCTGTTTCTGGCGGGTGCAGCCCTCTATCTCTTCGCCACCATGTCGCTGGGCATCCTGCTGGCCACGGTCACGCGGTCGATGCCGCAATTCTCACTGATCGCCATTCCCACCTTCATGGTGCTGAATATGCTGTCGGGCGCCACCTCGCCACTGGAGAGCATGCCGCAATTCATGCAATGGCTGATCCAGCTTTCGCCCACGGTGCATTTCGTGAAGCTGGCCCAGGCCATCCTCTATCGTGGCGCAGGGATCGATCTCGTCTGGCCGCAGATGCTGGTGTTGACGGGTCTGGGTGCCGGCTTCCTTGGCGTTGCCCTGTCGCAGTTTCGCGCCATGCTGGCCCGCAGCCAGCAGGGTTAAGGTCATCAAGGCTGGGGCCCGGCACCATCTGCCAAGTTGCAGGTTGATTTCCGGTCCCATCGCTGCTTCGTATATTCATCGATGAAAAGATGGGGGTGGCGATTTGGCGATATTGCAAGCAAAGCTTGCGGCCCAGGCCCAAATCGCGTTGGCAAGGCAGGCGGTCATCCTGATCGGTGGTCGCGATACCTGTCCCGGTTCGCCAACGGACTCCATGCCGACGCCGCTTTTGCCTGTCGGCGGCGTGCCATTCCTGGATTATCTGCTGGCGAACCTGGCCCGCCATGGCTTCCGCCGGATCGTGCTGTTGACCGGTGGTCCGGCCGAACAGATGCGGGGGGTGGTGGATCGGGCACCAGACCTGGGTATGCAGATTACCTGCATCGCCGCGCCGGAACCGGCAGGGACCGGCGGCGCCCTGCGCTGTGCCGGCCACCTGCTGGATGAGAGGTTCCTGCTGCTGAACGGTCAAACGTTGCTGGATATCAATTATCTGGCGCTGTCGGTCGGGGCGGGCTGGCGGGACGGTGACCGGGGGCGCATCGCGCTTCGTGCGGTGGCCGATGGCGCCCCGTGTAGCGTGGTGGAACAGACGGAGGGTCGTATCACCCGTGTTGGCGAAACGGTCGGTCACGCCGGCCCCGCAATGGTCAATGGTGGCGTCTATTGGTTGGACCGCGCTGTCCTGGAGATGATCGACGCTCTACCCTGCTCTTTGGAGCGGGAGATCCTGCCGGCCCTGGCGCGGGGCGGGATGCTGAGCGGCGCGTTGTGCGATGGTTATTTCATCGATATCGGCGTGCCGGCGGATTTCCGCCGTGCGCAGACCGAAATCCCCACCTGGCAGCAACGGCCGGCCGCCTTCCTGGATCGGGACGGGGTTCTGAATGCCGATATCGGCTATGCCCATCGTCCGGATCAGATCGAATGGCTGCCAGGTGCGCGTGAGATGATCTTGTACCTGAACGAGCACGGCTATTACGTCTTCGTCGTCACCAACCAGTCCGGCGTGGCCCGCGGTTATTATGACGAGGAGGCGGTTCGCGCCCTGCATGCCTGGATGCAGGCGGACCTTGCCCATGCCGGGGCCCATGTCGATGATTGGCGCTATTGCCCCTATCATCCCGACGGCGTCGTTCCCCAGTATCGCCGCCCCCATCCGTGGCGTAAGCCTGAACCCGGCATGCTTCTCAACCTGCTGGAGCAATGGCCCGTCACACTGAAGGGCAGTTTCCTGCTGGGTGACAAGGAAAGTGACATCCAGGCAGCGACGGCGGCCTGCATCCCAGGGCACCTGATTGATTGCGCAGACATGTTGGAGCAGGTCCGCGCCCTTGTCGGATAAAGTGTGCGCGCCGTTGGATCCCCGGCTCCGGATGCCTCAGGCGAAGTGCGCCAACAGTGCATCATTGATATCGCTTGGCGTCATTGTCGCCGGCAACAGCAGGGATCCGTCCGCGGCCCGCAACCGCTCCGCCTGGGCCCCAAGATCGAAGGATGCCACCGGCAACCCCGCCGCCATCACATGGCTGAGCGCATAGCACCAGGTTTCCGGCCAGACGGAAGGCAGAAAGGCGGCATGCGGGCGCAGGATATCCAGCAATTCCGGCACTTCCCCCTCCTCATACCGGCCCGTCACCTGGACATGGCCCGTGGCCGCCAGCGCCGCGTCATCCATGCTGTAGCCCAGCACCTGGAATTGCAGCGGCAGGTTCCGGGCTTCGGCGTCCTGGGCGCAGGCCAACAGGATGCCGAAGCCCTTGGGCGGCCCGATGGCACCCGGCACGACGACCCGAAGAGCCTCACCATTGCGCGGTGCCGGAAAGCGGCTGCTCGGGGAAGGGGAGGGAGGTTCCGCCGGGCGGACCTGGAATGTCGCAGCCGGCATGTATCGGCGCATGCGGTCGGCGCTGTCCTGGCTGGAACAGCCGACGATGCTGGCCTGTTCCAGAACGCGCCGGGTCAGGGAACGCCATTGCGCCACCGGCCGGTCCAGGCCCAGCAGATCGCCATGGGTAATCACGCAGGCGTCGCACACGGCCGCATCCGGTTCGCCGCAATAGCGGTCGGTCCCGTCGGTCAGCGTGATGCGCGGACAAATCCAGCTGTAATCATGAATATGCGCCCGCAAGGGGAACCAGCCCGCCAATGCCGGCAGCAGATCACCCGACAGGCCGAACGGGTGATGCAACTCCATCTCCGTGACGCCAAGCGTCGCCAGATCAGCGCGCAGCCTGTCCAGATCCTGCACACCATCATAGATCAGATTGGTAAGGTCCGGACGATCCGGCAGTTCCAGACGCAGAAGCGGCGTCGCATCCGCCGGCTTTTCGGGCCGCAGGATCAGCGCCGAACCGCCCCGGCTCCGATGCTGCACGATCAGATGGTTAATGAAACGATCCGTACCACCCCCCAACTTGGCGCTGACAATCAGCAGGGAATGTTTCGCATCATCTTGGGTCAGTTGCGCCAGGTCCAACTGCCGGCGAAACGCGCGCATCGGATCGGCCGCGATGAAGGCATGAATGTCAGCCTGATAGCCGGGATAGCGGCTTTCCAGAACGCCAAGCGCCTTGTCGATCCGGGCCTGCTTGGCGGCACCGAAGGAACCGCCGCCGACATGTCCCACATACAGGTCCAGGGCGATCCGGTGCCGCCAGCCTGCCGCAGTAGCGCGCAGGCAGAAATCATTCTCCTCGCCATAACCGGTGCCGAACGCATCCGCATCGAACCAGCCGGTCTGCGCCAGGCAGTCGCGCCTGATATACATGCAGAAGCCGACGGCCGTCGGGATGGTGGCCGTGCGGCCCGTCAGGGTGCGGGCGGCCAGCCGATCCAGCGCCGCCACATCCACTGCCGTCAGCGGCGTCGCACTGTTGGCCGCGGGGTAGGAACAGATGGTGGCGTCGTTCGACCAAGGGGTGACGGTACCCGTATCGACCTGTGCATGGGCGGCGGCGCGCAGCCGGGACAGCCAGCCCGGCGCCACGACCGTATCCGCATTCAGCAGCACGACATCCCGGCCCGAATGCCGCGCCATGCCGACATTGACGGAGCGCACGAAGCCCAGATTGCCGGGATTGCGCACCAGTTCGACACGGCCATCCGCCGCCAGCCTATCCAGCATCTGGCTGATACGGGGATCGGGGCTGGCATCATCGATGGCCAGGACCCGCATGGCGGTGCCGGGGTCGCTGCCCAGCAGCGCCTCCAGACAGGCCCGTGTCGCATCATAATCGCCATGGACCGGCAGAACGACATCGACGATGCCATCATCCGCCGCCACACCGGATGCCGGCGTCGCCGGTTCGCCGGTCAGTTCGAAGATCAGATTGGGATGCGCCGTTCCGGCGGGAATGTCGATGGGCAGGGGCGGCATGTCACCGGGACCAGCCGGGGCGGTGCCCGCAGCCGGAACACCGACATGCCGTGACAGAACGCTGGTCCCGTCCCGCAGCAGCAGCGCCACGGGACGCATGGGACAAGTCCGGTCGATGGCCTGCACAACCCATCGATCGGGACCATCCACATGCCGCAGGGCCGTCAGCCGGGGGGGTGCCAGCAGGTTTGCCGTGAACGCCCCCTGCGGCAGGTCCACCCCGTTCACCACCACGACCGGATCGACGGCCCCACGCAAGGCATCGGGAAACGTCAGCGCAATGATCCGCGTCTGTTCCGACGGCTCCAGATTTGCCTGCGTCAGCATCAGATGCCGCCAGCGCAGACCCACTTGCCATGTTCCGGGCGGCAGGATGCAACGGATGCCGCGCGCGCAGGGATAGGCTTGCGGATGGCCTGTGGACTGCACCTGAGCGACCAGGGTCGCGACACTGTCGGGATCGGTTTCCGCATGCCAGCGCAGGGCGGCGACGGCCTGTGCGGACAGGGGTCCCAGCCGGGCCATGGCCTTGGCCGTGAGGGCGTGAAGCGGATCGATCTGCAGGGCCCGCTCCAGCAGGCGGGTGGCCTGTTCCGATTCACCCCGGCCGATCCAGGCCATGGCGGCTACGGCCAGATCATCGGGATGCTGTGGCTCCAGCCGCGACAGGCGGATGCCGGTCAATAGGGCCAGATCGTAATCACGGTCGGCCAGGGCCTTGAAAAGTTGTGTCCTAATTACCGCCCGTCCGGAGGGAGGAATCGATACGGGAGCGGACGAAGGGGGGTCATCAACGCGGGACAACGGCCACCCTGACGCCGATCAGGGGATCCTGGGCCTGGGGCGACCGACAGGGTTCGCCATCCGCACCGGTGATCTCTCCATGGCGCAGGAAGCGGGCCGCATAGACCACGCGATGGCTGTTGGCCAGCGGCGGCAGCAACCGGAAGGCGATTCCGGGCAGCGGCGCGCCGCCGGGCGTGCCCAAGCGGCCGGGCGCCGGGGTCCAGGCCCCATCACTGGTGCTGGTGCCGGGCACCCGGTATTGCAGCAGCTGTCCGACGCTGGACGTCACCTCCAGCCGCAACGCCTCGATCCAGAACGGCGCATCCGCGGCCGCCCATTCACCGGCCGCAAATCGCTGCTCACCGATCTGCTGGATATGGGCATGGACGGACAAGCCGACAGTAGAAGCAGAGGCGACACGGCTCAGCCGCTTGATCTCCAGATCCAGGCATTTCTGGAATTCCGGACCATAAAGGTAATTGGTGATCAGCAGCGGCGCTGATCCCGCTGGTACCGTGATCACGGCTTCTTCCAGCCCGCTCAGCCAGACGGCGTCGGATAATTTCCCCTTGTACAGGAAGGCCGGCGCGATGGTCCCAGGCTGGGGAATGGACGAAATCTGCGTTGCGGGGAAACTGACGCCGTTCACCTGCCGCGGCGGCTGTTCCGATGGCTTTATGGAAGCCAGATACAGCCCCTCCGGCAGGGGCAGCACCTGCGCGGACGAGCGAAAGCGATCAACCCCGGTATCCCGGCCATCGGCCGGAACCACTGCATTCGCGATCGACATATCCACCACGTTCGTCCCGCAAGAATAGGGATGGCAAAAGCACCAAAAGAAATGGCGGACAAAAGTCCGCCATTTCCACTGTCACAGCAACGATCAGCTTACTTGATCGTAAACCAGTTCACGTTGATGCCGGTGACACCAGACACCGTGACGCTGGAACCATCCGGCATGGTGATGACGGTGCTGCCACCGACCACGGTCGCACGGCTAATGATGTCCGTGAGGCTCAAACCGGCAGCGGAGATGTCGGTGAAGTTGGCCAAGGCCAGCGTATCCTGGGTCGGATCAAAGCCCGAGATAACGTCATTGCCGCCACCGGAGGTGTAGATGAACACATCCTTGCCGGCACCGGCGACCATCGTATCGTTACCCGTTTCACCGATCAGCACGCCGCCACCGGAAGAGGCGACGATGCTGTCGGCACCACCACCGCCACCCAGCGTAGCAGCGCCCAAACCACCGATCAGGGTATCAGCACCAGAGCCGCCATTGGCGACACCGAAATCGCCCAGCTGAACCTGATCATTACCAGAGCCACCGATGACCGAGTCGTTGCCAACGCCCGACACAATCGTGGCCCCGACCGTCGAACGGGAATTGTCGATGAACTGCGTACCGGCATCGCCGACAATCATGGAAGTGTTGGCACCACCCAAGACGCCGACAACGGTATTCGCCTGGGTCCCGGTAATCACCAAACCCTTCACACCGCTGTCCGCGATGACGTTCGTCACCGAACCGGGCGTGCCAGTGCTGATGCTGACCTGGGAAAGATCACTGCTGCCACCACTAACCGACTGATTCAGTACGGTGTTGGTCGTGAAAGTGCCGACGGTGACCACACTCGGCGTCGTCGTCAGGGTCGACGAGGTATCGGTCACGACTACCTGGGTAGCCGAGGTCGTCGATGTGAAACTGGTCTGCAAAATCTGGGAGATCTGCTGGTTCTCCTGGGCGGTCAGCCCAACGCTTGCAATCGTGCCGCCACCACTTAACGTCGCCATGAAAGTCCCCCGTCTGCCTTGAGGTCCAGCGCAACACCACCCCTTTCGGGCAATCTCACTGCTTAACCATATTTCCTCAAATTCGATCTGACCCTAACACCCCTGACGACATGTTGCAATGCCGTTGGCGCAGAGGGTACCTCTCCATAAAGTAGTATCTCACCGCGTCCAACGGCCCTCCTTCCGACCATGTCCTTGGTGTGATTGAGGGATCGCTATATCGGGTGGATATCTTAACGTGTGCTCCGCCGTGCATCACCGCGCCGAAGCCGCAATCGACATTGCCGTTGCCACGGATGCATCCTCCGCCAGTGCCGGGCTTTCCCAGGCGGTGAACAGCGCTTCCGCATCTGCGAAGGCGCCAAGCAGCACCAGCCGGATCAGGGTCAGCTTGCGGGCATGGCGGATCGTGGCCGAAGCCTCCGCCGCGCCCGGCGTTGTCCAGACGGCCCAGAAGGCAGCGTGCACACTGTCCGCGTCGGGGGCGGTCTCGATCGCCTCGAATTCCATGACCGGAGACGGTGGCAAACCCGCCGATACGATGGCGCATAGCGACGCCAGTTCACCCGCCGCCAACGGTTCGGCGACGGTCAGTCCCTGCCAAAGGATGCGCGAATCGCCCATTGCCCGCAGGTCGGCCACCACCATGGCGCGCAGGCGGGCCCGGAATGCGGCCGGCAGCAGCAACCCATCCTCCGCACTGCCCCGCTCGACCGTTGCCAAGAGGCGTGCCGAATCGGCGCCTGCGCCGATCGCCGCCGTCAGGTGCAGATGGATGGCTGCCATGGAAAGCGATTCGGTTTCGCCATCTTCAATTCCAAGGGGGCGAATCGCCCGGCGCAGCGACGCGCCCATGAAAGCCGCCGCCCCTGCGAAAAGCGCGGCGCGGCGCGCGTCGGCCTGCACATTGTTGGCCAATACGGCGCGGAAATAGAGCAGGCCCGTGATGTTGCCAGGCAGAACTGACAACCATTCCCGGCCGTCGGCACCGGCATCGGGGAATCTCAGGCTTTCGGGCTGTTCAATGTCGATGCCGAACCGATGCCGCATGGAATCGGCAATCTCGCCATACAGCGCCAACGCAGCGGTCAGTTGCCCGCCATTGACCAGTTCCTTCAACAATCGGTAGCGCAAACCCGACAGGAAGGCCGGCACCAGATCCGGTGTTTCGATCCGGCGCTGCAGATAGGCGCGGTAATGCCCGTCATCCAGTGCACGCGGCTCCGGCAGCGGCTGGTCGGCAGCGAATGCCCGCAGAGCCGTGCCGTGTGTTTCGACGCGGACCTGTGGGAACCCCGCAGCGCGCAGCGCCATTTCCAGCCCCTTGGCGCTGAACAGTGTCAAATGCAGGCCGGGGCTGGCGATGGGGATCAACATGCCGGGCGTCGTGCCGGGGTTCAGGGCAGCGCCATCGGGCGTGGTCAGCACCACGATGCCGGTACCCCCAACGGCATGCCGCATGGCGGCCAGAAAGGGTGCCGGTTCGGGAATATGCTCGATGACCTCGGATGCGTAGGCAACGTCGAAGGGCTCGGACAGCGGCGTATCGCTGGTCCAATAGTCGCGGGTGATGTCCAGGCCCAGATATTGCCGACCCAGCACGGCCAGTCCGGACGGATCATAGCATTTGGCCGTCCAGCCCAGGACGGTCTGCACATAATCGCTGGGAAAGCCGAACCCGCCGCCGATCTCCAGCATCCGCCGCGCGCCCGGCTGCGCGAAACCCAACGGCTCCAGCATGGAGCGCAGGCCGGCCCCCTGTTCCAGATAGTAATGCACGAAGGGGGCGTCCGGCACCTCATCCCCGCGGTAATCGGCGCCGGCGCGGTCGGTGGAGAAGCGGCTCAGGCAGTCCGGGCACTCCACGATATGCCAGTCCGCACCCTTGGGCCCGCTCCCCGGCAGAATCAGTACCATCCTGTGCGGCCCCGGATGGGAGCAGACCGGACAGAGACAGGCGACAGGTTCGGTGGCTTCGTCCGGCCATATGAACTGCAAGGAAGTGCTCCGATCGTCTTGGGCGTGCGCGCCCCACCATAGGCGCCACGCGGCCGGGCGCAACCCAATTGTCTTGCGGGTGGAGAACAAGTGCGCCACCTTGCCGGGCAATACCCGCGCGTGCCGGGCCCGGACGGGGCGACCATGTTCAAGGTTTTGTTTCTGCACAAGGATTTCCCTGGCCAGTTCCTGCATCTGGCCCGGTCCCTGGCCACGATCCCGGGCGTGCAGGTGGATGCCCTGGCCAGCACCCCGGAACGGCAACTGGCGGGCGTCACGCTCCACCGTTATGAGGTGGACATCGCCAGCGACAGCCGACCACATCAATATATGTATATGGCCGACCGTGCCGCTTGGCGGGGTCAGGCCGTGCTGGCCTTCTGCGCCACCCTGGCGCGCGGCGGCTACCGGCCAGACCTGATAATCGGCCATAATGGCTGGGGAGAGATCCTTTATCTGAAGGATCTATGGCCCGACGTGCCGCTGATCGGCTATTTCGAGTTCTACTATCACGGCACGGGTGCGGATGTCGGTTTCGACCCGCCCGGCGGCGTCAGCCTGAACGACATGGCACGCGTGCGCAGCCTGAATGCCACCGGCCTGCTGGGCTTGGCGGCCGTGGACCGGGGCGTCAGCCCCACCCGCTGGCAACGCGACCTGCATCCACCGGAATTCCGGGCCAAGCTCTCCTTGATCCACGAAGGTATCGATACGGACATCGCCAGCCCCGGTCCCGCCCGGCCGCTGGTCCTGCCCGGCGGGGTCAGGCTGGAAGGGGGACAGCCGGTCATCACCTATGTCGCCCGCCACCTGGAACCCTATCGCGGTTTCCATATCCTGATGCGGGCGGCGGGCGATCTGCTGCGCGGCCGGCCCGACGCACAACTGGTGATCGTGGGCGCGGACGGAACCTCCTACGGGCCACCGCCCGATGGCGGCGGCTCGTGGCGTGAACGGCTGCTGGCGGAACTGAAACATACACTGCCGCTCAACCGGGTTCATTTTCTGGGTAGGATCGATCACGCGGATTTCATCAACCTGATGCGCCTGTCCGCTGCCCATCTGTACCTGACCTACCCGTTCGTGCTGAGTTGGTCGATGCTGGAGGCCATGGCCTGTGGCGTCACCCTGGTCGCTTCCGATACCGCACCGGTGACGGAGGTGGTGGAGCACGGGATCAATGGTGTGCTGGTACCTTTCCATGACCCGGCTGCGGTGGCCAGCGGGCTGGCGGCCGCGCTCGACATGCCGGCGGATCAGCGGATGTCGATGCGGGCGGCCGCCCGGCAGACCATCATCGACCGCTATGATCTGACGCGGGTGGCGATACCGGCCTGGATGGACATGCTGCATCGGGCCTTCGGCCTGCCGCTGCCCCCGGCATGACGCCAGCGGTTCAGGCTTTTCCCGCCGCCGCCGGTAGGATAGACCAAGGGTCGGGCGTGGCCGGCAAAGGCGTGGACAGTGCAATCCTTTTTCTCAAGATCATTTTGGCGCCGGCTCGTCACCGGCCTTGTGGGAACGCCGCTGACCTGGGGCCGCCGCGCCGCGAGACGGGGGCGCCAGACCCGTGCCGCCGCCTACTGGCTTCAGGGGGCTCGCGCCGGCGACGCCGATTGCCAGTTGCACCTGGCGGAGGCGTTATGGCACGGCGCGGGCGTCCTGCGCGATCCACGAGGGGCCATGCGCTGGTACGAGCAGGCGGCCGATGCCGGCCTGGCGCCCGCACAGGCGCGACTGGCCGGCCTTCATGCCCTGGGTGTCGGTGACCTGATCGAACAACAAAAGCTCGGAAAGCAGGCAGAAGGCCAACTGGTGGTGCCGCGCGACCGGACAAAGGCGCGCCTCTGGGCAACGCGGGCGGCCGAGCAGGGGCATATGGAAGCCCAGGTTCTGCTGGGCTGGCTGCTCAGTCTGGAGGAGGAGGAGGAGGGGCGGGATATTGGCCTGGCCATCGATTGGTACAGCCGCGCCGCCGAGGCAGGCAGCGGCCCCGCCATGGTCGGTCTGGCCGGCCTGATCAGTGCGGGGGAGGTACCGGGCCAGGGGCCGGAGGATGCCTATGAACTGTACCGGCGGGCGGCGAAGCTGAACAATAAAACCGCCTTCTTTTATCTGGGCATGAATCTGCTGCAGGGCGTCGGGGTCGAGGCCGACCCGGTCGAGGCCCGAAAATGGCTGTTGCGCGCGGCGGATGAGGGGGTGCCCGGCGCCATGCGCGTCCTGGGACTGATCCATCTGCGCGGAATGGGCGGCGAGCCGGTGGATATCGGGCAGGCGGAAACCTGGCTCCGGCGTGGAGCGATCAAGGGCGATCCGGAAAGCATGGTGTTGCTGGCCGACCTGCATTCCAACGGCACGGCTGGCGTGCCCAATCAGGCGGAAGCCATCGTCTGGTACGTGGCAGCATCGGAGAAGGGGCATTCGCGGGCCAATACGGCCCTGGGCCTGGCGCATCTGGCCGGCAATGGCGTGCCGATGGACCCGGTACGCGCGGTCAGTTTCTTCGAACGGGCCGCGGACGAGCATCCAGAGGCCCGGTTCCAACTGGCACTATGTTATCTGCACGGCAAGGGCGTGCCTGTGAATAACGAACTGGCGGCGCAGCATATGTTGAAAGCGGCGGCCCAGAAACATGCCGATGCCACCTATAATTACGGCGCCCTGCTCTATCACGGCACCGGCGTGCCACAGGACCGGCACGCTGCCCTGTGCTTCTACAGTTCCGCGGCGGAGCTGGGCAGTGCCTCGGGCCAGTTCCGCATGGCCCATGCCCATACGTTGGGGCGGGAAGTGCCCGAAGACCCGGTGCGCGCCATCGACCTGTTCACGGCCGCCGCCGAACAGGACCATGTGGCCGCCCAGATCAATCTAGCGCGAATGCTGCTGAAATACCGACCCGATGACCGTGCCGCGCTGGAGAAATGGCGTGAACGGCTGCGGGTGCACGCCATGGCGGGGGTGGTGGAGGCCGTCACCATCCTGGCCGAGCTGCAATGGCGGTTGGACCGCGATGCGGAAGGGGCCATGACCCTGGTCCGTCAGGCCATGGCCAAGGGTGACCCGATGGCGGATTATGTGCGGGGTATGATCGGCGACTCCACATTTGCGACCAAGCCGGCGCTGCCGGCACCGGCCGACGCAAAGGCTTGACCAATTCCCATATGGCGACGGGGCCAGCTGATGTTAGACTGGCCATCCTGGTCAGGTAACCCGGCGGATCTGTCATGGACCAGATCCAAGGGGCAGCCCGGCCCCGGTCCAACCGCCTTCCCCCTTGCCAGCAGACATGATGACCGCCCCTGAAGGCCGCAAGCTCTATCAGCAGATCGCCAACGCCATCTCCAAGGCCATCCGGGCCGGAACCTATCAGCCCGGCCAGCGGCTGCCGCCGGAGCGGGAACTGGCGGAGGAGTTCAATGTCAGCCGCCCCACCATCCGTGAGGCGATGATCGCATTGGACATCCAGGGGCTGGTGGAGGCAAAGCAGGGATCGGGCATCTATGTCACCCATTCCAAACCCTCCGAACAGCCCGACGACCTGGATATCGGTGCGTTCGAGCTGACCGAGGCCAGGCGCATGTTCGAGGGCGAGGCGGTGGCCCTGGCCGCCACCACCATCACGGAACCGGAACTGATCGAGCTGGCCGGCATCCTCAAGGACATGGTGGACGAGAACGAGCGCGATATCGCCGGCGACCAGGCCGACCGCCGCTTCCATGTCGCCATCGCCCGGGCCACACGCAACAGCGCCATCGTGCTGGTGGTGGAGACGCTGTGGGACCTGCGCTACAAATCGCCCCTTTGCCGCAACATGCTGGCCCGCGGCCGCGCCGTGGGCGTACGTCCCCTGGTTGATGACCATGTCGATATCCTGGAAGCGCTGAAGACCCGCGACCCGCGCAAGGCACGCGCCGCCATGCACCACCATCTGGGCACCGTGATTGAAAATCTGCTGATCGCCACGGAGCTGGAGGCGGTGCAGCGCGCCCAGTCGGAAGTGGCGGCCCGGCGCAGCGAGCTGGCGCGGCGCACGGCGCTTTAGGAAAGTGGTTGATGGGATCTACGGGTGGCGCGCGTCTGGTAAACCTCAAGCACCCTATCGGTTTTTATGGAACATTCGGCGAACATCCTGTAGCGTCACGGCCATGATTGGACCCGAAATCGACCGCCTGATCCAGTTGCTGGCCAAGCTGCCGGGTCTCGGACCCCGGTCGGCGCGACGTGTGGCGCTGCACCTGATCAAGCGGCGGGACAGCCTGATGGCGCCCTTGGGCGACGCGCTGGCCGCCGCCGCATCCTCCATCCGCACCTGCTCTGTCTGTGGAAACCTGGACAGTCAGGACCCCTGCCACATCTGCACCGATGGCGGCCGCGACGCCACGATACTGTGCGTGGTGGAGGATGTGGGTGACCTCTGGGCGCTGGAACGCACCGGCGCCTTCCGGGGGCGCTATCATGTGCTGGGCGGCACGCTGTCCGCCCTGGACGGAGTCGGCCCCGACGATCTGTCCATTCCGGCTCTGCTGGAACGCGCCGGCCGGCCGGAAGTGGGGGAGGTGATCCTGGCGCTGAACGCCACGGTAGGCGGTCAGACCACGGCGCACTATCTGTCGGATCGCCTGGCACCGTGCGGCGTGAAGATGTCACGGCTGGCACATGGCGTGCCTGTGGGCGGCGAGCTGGACTATCTGGACGACGGAACGTTGACCGCAGCACTCCGGTCACGTCGAAACCTGTAACGAATACAGTCCATACACGCGTGGTCATATTGAACTGCCCGAAATTCAGGCAGGTGAGACCGGTGTCAGGGTACCGTCCCTGTCCGCCCCCGACTTTGGTCTCAGGGGCGTGTTCTTAACTGTTTCGAGATTTATCTGTTGCAAGCTGATCAAGCGTGGTTACGTTACGCCTGAGACAGGGTGCCGCAGGGGTACCGCTCTGGTCGCGTATGGGCTCGTCCGTTCGGACGTGTCCGGTTGGTTGAAAGGGGGCGTTTGAAGTGCTCTATCATCTGTATGATCTTCAGCATGCCGCATTGACGCCCCTGCGCCTGATGGCGGAAGCGACACAGCAGACCTTCCAGAACCCGTTCCTTCCCGCTTCCTATACCAAGGTCGGCCGCGCCGTGGCTGCGGGGGCCGAACTGATCGAGCGGACGACGCGCCGCTGGGGCAAGCCGGAATTCGGCCTGCCCACCACCCGCATCAATGGCCGCGACGTGGCTGTGACGGAGCGTGTGGTGCTGGAGAAGCCCTTCGGCAATCTGGTGAATTTCGAACGCGCCATCCCGCGCGACGATCCCAAGGTGCTGCTGGTGGCGCCGATGTCGGGCCATTATGCCACGCTGCTGCGTGGCACGGTCCAGGCGCTGATGCAGAACCATGATGTCTATATCACCGACTGGCATGATGCGAAGCTGATCCCCCTGGCGCGTGGACGCTTCGACCTGGAGGACTATATCGATTACGTGATGGATTTCATCCGTCACCTGGGTCCCAACACCCATGTCATGGCCGTGTGCCAGCCGGCAGTGCCGACCCTGGCCGCTGTGGCATTGATGGCGCAGCTGGACGATCCGTGCCAACCCTCCTCGATGACCCTGATGGGGGGGCCGATCAACACCGCCGCCGCCCCCACGGTGGTCACCCAATTGGCCGAAGACAAGGATATCGGCTGGTTCGAACGCAACGTCATCTCCTCGGTGCCCTTCTATTATCCGGGCGCGATGCGTCCGGTCTATCCGGGCTTCGTGCAGCTGACGGGCTTCATGTCCATGAACCTGGACCGGCATGTGGGCGAACATCTGAAGCTGTTCAAGCATCTGGTGCGTGGCGACGGTGACAGCGCCGAAAGCCATCGCAAATTCTATGACGAGTATCTGTCGGTCATGGATCTGACGGCGGAATTCTATCTGCAGACCGTAAATCAGGTATTCCAGGAACGGGCGTTGCCCAATGGCCGCATGAAGTGGCGTGGTCTGACGGTCGACCCCTCGGCCATCGGCAAGACGGCACTGCTGACCGTGGAAGGGGAGTTGGACGACATCTCCGCCCCGGGCCAGACGGTGGCGGCCCACGACCTGTGCAGCGGCCTGCCCGCGGCCAAGAAGCATGCCCATCTTCAGAAGGGTGTGGGCCATTACGGCATTTTCAACGGCCGCAAATGGCGCGAGGACATCGAGCCGCGCGTGCGTCGCTTCATCCTGGAGAATGACACGGTGCGCGCCGGGCGGAAATCGACCGCCGCTGCCTGACAGAATGTCGAACCCGCCTTGATCGGTCACGATCAAGGCGGGTTCGTATAAGGTCAGGGATTGGGCCGTTCATCCAGGATCAGCTGCAGGAGGGCCAGGTCCAGCCAGCGGCCGAACTTCATCCCCACCTGCGGCATCAGGCCCGTGCGCTGAAAACCCACATTTTCATGCAGGCGGATGGAGGCGGCATTGCCAGCCTCGATCGCGCCCACCATCACATGTTTGCCCAGCGCGCGGGCCCGGTCGGCCAAGGCCAGCAGCAGGACCCGGCCAATGCCGCCGCCCCGCCGGTCGCCGCGCACATAAACGGAATGTTCCACCGTGTGCCGGTACCCGTCAAAGGCCCGCCAGTCGCCGAAAGACGCATATCCGATCACGGCGCCATCGTTCCCATCCACCGCCACCAGCACCGGATAGCCCAGCCGACGCCGGTCGCCCATCCAGGCGACACGGTTGGCCCCATCCACGGTGACCTCGTTCCAGATGGCGGTGGTGTTGACCACGGCGTCATTATAAATGGCGGCAATAGCGTCGGCATCGGCGTCGGTGGCGTCACGGATCAGCATGTTCGGTTCCCTTTCGTCCGCGCGCACCTGTCGCCGGCTGCCACTTGAACTACGTGTATCTGTCTGCCGACGGACAACCAGGGGCTTGCCATCCAGGGCCACCATCGGCTAGGTTCCCCTACCCTATAAGGGCCCGCCTGGCGGAATGGTAGACGCCACAGACTTAAAATCTGTTGTCCTCCGGGGCGTGCCGGTTCGAGTCCGGCGGCGGGCACCAATTTGATTTTCAAGGGTTTTTGTGACGGCAACCAATTAGCGCACTCAGTGAATCATATGGTAGCCGGCTGCAAACCATAAAACGAATCTGTATAACTTTTCCAGCGCCTGGGCCTGGCTGGAAACCCATCGCCATTCCGCTCGATGTTCGACAATTACCTTGGGAAAAGCGCACTTCTTGACCGGAATATGTGCTACGCGGCCGTCCCACAGGTGTTTGTCAGCAACATCGTCGCCGCTCTCTGACGTGTCGGCTATCCTTTGGATAGGGCCTCTCATTCGTCGCATCGTTTGCGGCGAATATCGCCCTATTCGCCGCAAGCGCTGACGTCGACACCCCCTACGCCGCCTCCCAGACCTCGTTCAGCACCTTGGCCGCCAGCGCTGCCTTGTCACCCGGCAGGAAGCGCCCGTAATGCTCCTGGACCGTCTCTGGCGAATCCTGGATGGCGTAGCTGGCCTGCTCGTACGAGCCCGTCTTCTTCAGGATATGCGTCGCCAGCACGTCGCGGACGTTGTGAGGACCGTGGGGCAGCAGGCCCGGGATGGCGCCGCGCTTGGTGAAGGGATTGTAGATCCCGTAGCGCTGGATGATCAGGCGCCAGGCTTCGTAGAAGGTCGTCTGGCCGTATTCAGCGTCGGTCGAGGTCCGCTTCGCCGTCTTCACGAAGAACGTTCCCGGATCAGCCGCGGCGCCCAGCAGCAGAAGGCGGTGGCGGTCCAGGTAGCCGGAGATCAGGTCGTACAGCCCGTGCAGGTCGGGCAGCCGCAGATGGAAGGCCTGGCCGCGGAAGTAGGACGATCCGGCGTTCTTAAAGGCTTCCACTGGGATGTAGACCTCCCAGCCGCCCTCGCGGCTGTTCCAGCGCAGCTCGCCGCGGCGGAGGTCGCTCAGGTGCCGCGCCGTGGATGGCATGGCGCCCCTGGGCTTCCAAAGCAGCTGGCGAAGGTTCTTCTGCCTCACGCCCAGGTGCAGGCCCAGGCGGATCATCAGCAGCGCCCGCGTCGCCTCTGCCGCCGCGATGGGATAGCGGTCGGCCCTCGGCATGAGCCGGACGATCTCGTCGGCGATCTTCTTGTATTCGGTCAACGGGCTGTCCGCCTCCAGGACCGGCAGGATCGGCTCGAACGGGTCGCGGTGGACCTTGGCCACCCGCTTCACCTCCTTGCCCCGGCTGACGGCGTACCGGTGCGCGGCCTGGCACGCGGCCCGCCAGTCGGCCAGGGCCCGGTCGATGTCGCCCTGGGCCAGCAGGCCCGGCACGGGCTGAAGGCGCTGGGCCAGTCCGGGGTTCTGCCACAGCCAGCCCGTCTCGGGGCGGGTCAATGCGGCCGCCACCGACAGCGCGCCGCTCTCCCAACTGGTGTAGAAGCCGCGCCGGCGCTCCCGCCAGTCCACGTACCACCCCCAGGTCTGGGGGAAGGCGAGCAGCGCCAGGCACAGGCTGCCCTTGTCGGCACCGAGGCCGCGGATCGGCCCGGCTGCGGGAGCGGCCAGCGCCCCGAACATCAGGCCCAGGTGCTCGATCTGCTGCAGGGCCATTTCCCGGCCCCAGCCCCCGGACCGCTGGTACCCGACGGGCGTCAGGGTGGCGCTCTTGAATCCGACCAGGCCGGCGATCTCGCGGTCCAGCTCTTCGTCGGCCATCGTGGCGACGTCGAACCTCGCACCTTCCGAACGCCGGCCTCCCTGGTCTTTCCAGCGCGCATCCACCACGGCGCCGGCATGGGGCAGCCGGAGGGCGAAGGGCGTCTTCATGGCGGCCGCCTGGTACGCCCTGTAGGCGGTGGAGCCGCGCACGATTACCTCCCGCACCCATCGCAGGATCTCTTCCCGTTCCCTCGGCGGTCGGGTGGTGAAGTCGTCTGGCAGGTGCCAGGCCAGCCGCCGGTGCTCGGCGTTGGTGATCCCGTGGACATTGTTGCCGGAAATGGCGCGGGAAGGGTGGGGCAGGCGGCCCGACAGGTGCCCGTCAGGTAGCCGATACCGCTGCTCAAGGATCGCGATGGCCTGCATGCTCCGGACGGTCCTGGGATGGCGGACCCCGCTCCGCCAGTTGCGGATCGTGGAGACGTTGACCGCGATGCCGGCGGCGGCGAGGGCCCGTTGGAGCACGTGGTTGTTGTCGCCGTGCCGCCGCGCCTGCTGGTCCAGTTCCCGGTGGAAGTCGGTGAAGGCGCGCGCCTCGGGCCACAGTGCGGATGGGAACTGGATAATCGGGGCCGGTTGGCGCTTCCGGCGAGGGGCCTTGGCCACGGGCGCGATAGCAGGGGCATCCTTTCTCGGCCGCCCCCGCTTCCTGGCCGGGGCCGGTGGCACGGATTGCATCTTGGCCCTCGGCGGCTCTTTAGTTGGGTCGGCCAAGGGCTTCGGCTTCGGAATAGGCAGAGCCAGCTTGCGCGCCACCTTCCGAACGGCCCGCTTCGGCTCCGAGACGGCAGGGCTGGGGAGTTCCCGCACGATGGCGTCTAGAAGGGGCTTCAACTGCACCCTGGTGTCGAGCAGCGTGGACGGTGGGATACCGGCCGCCGCGGCGATGGCTTGGTAGTCGAAGCCGCCACCCGACCTAGCTGGCCAGCGCCTTTCCCGCGCCAGCCCCAGCAGGTGGTCGCGCAGGGCCATGACCTCGCGCGGTGGCATGAGGGGTTCGAGCCGAAGGCGGACGTAGTCGGCAATGATTCGGTGGAGGCGCAGGGACATATGGGTTGCCTGGTTGGAAATGGGGCGCTTCCCTGCTCCCTGGATCGCGGAGAAGTCTGTAACCAGCCTCATTGCGTTTAGGTTTCGACATGCAGAGTGCGAGGAGGCGGGGACATCGCTGTAAACCCGCGAGGAAGTCCGGGATTGGGAAAGGGATTTCGCAATGCAAGCTGGGTTCTGCCAGAGATTGTCTCCAGGACCGTGGACACCGCCTGCGGAAGTGGTTAAAATTATAGAGAAGTCAACTTGAAGCGCAAATAATGTAGTGCCATGCCCCACGTGGGTAGGCGAGGGGGGACTGTGTTCTTGAACGATCAGGAGACGGCGACCGATCTCCTCTACTATGAGGCCATAGCGAAGACAGTCGTGACCCTGATTCGCAAGACGCCCGATGCACCCGTGACGATCGGCGTCCACGGCGATTGGGGTGCCGGCAAGTCAAGTGTGCTCAAAATGCTGGAGGGCGCTTTCGCGGAGGATGATCGTGTCCTCTGCCTCTGGTTCAACGGTTGGACGTTCGAGGGCTTCGAGGACGCAAAGACGGTCGTCATCGAGACCATCGTGGATGAGCTTCGCCGGGCCCGTCCGAATTCGGAGAAAGTGGCGGATGCCGCGAGAAAGGTCTTCAAGCGGGTGGATTGGTTGAAGCTTGCTCGCAAAGCTGGCGGTTTCGCGTTTTCGGCGGCGACTGGCATTCCGACTTTCGATCAGGTTAAGAGCATCTATGATGTTGCCACCTCATTCCTGGCCAAGCCCCAGGAACATACCTCGATTGAGGATTTGAAGGAGATGGCCGAGAAGGCCGGTGAATTCCTGAAGGAAGCCCCCGCAGATAGCGACAATCTTCCCGAGCACATTCATGCGTTCCGTAAGGAGTTCAAGGAGCTTCTCGATGCCGCCGACATCGATCAGCTTGTCGTCATCGTTGACGATCTCGATCGGTGCTTACCGAAGACGGCGATCGCGACGCTCGAGGCGATCCGTCTTTTCCTCTTTGTCGAGCACACAGCATTCGTTGTTGGCGCAGATGAACTGATGATCGAGTATGCAGTTCGTGAGCACTTCCCTGACCTGCCGCCCAGTTCCGGCTCAGTGAGCTATGCGCGAAATTACCTGGAAAAGCTGATCCAGGTTCCCTTCCGAATTCCCGCGTTGGGCGTAGCCGAGACCCGCGTGTACGTGACCCTTCTATTGGTGGAGAGCGCGCTCGGCTCGAAGGACCCGCGGTTCATCGAGCTACTCGCCTCTGCACGGGAGGATATGCGCCGGCCCTGGAAGAGCCGCGGCCTTGAGCGAAGGACCGTAGAGCAGGCCATGGCAGGCAAGATGCCGCTTGAAGTTGACCAAGCGCTTGTGATCAGTGCCCACGTGACGAAGATTTTGAGCGAGGGTACCCGTGGCAATCCGCGCCAGATCAAACGCTTCCTTAATTCCATGATGCTTCGCCATGCCATTGCCGACGCGCGTGGATTCGGTGCCGATATTCAGCGCCCTGTGTTGGCAAAGGTCATGCTTGCGGAACGGTTCTATCCGGACTTCTACGAACAGATCGCTCGCCTTGCTGCCAATCATCCCGATGGTCAACCCGAGGCGCTATCGCGTTTCGAAGAACATGTGCGGGCACCTGCGCCTGAGACAAAGGACGAAGAGAAACCTGCTGACAAAGGCGGGCGCAGGGTTGCGCGCCCGGCACCCGCACCCCTTCCAGCCGAGGCTGTGGAATGGGAGAAGAATGAGTGGGCCAAGAATTGGGCGGCAATAGATCCATCGCTGATAGGCGTAGATTTGAGGCCCTATGTGTTCGTCACGCGGGATAAGCGCAGCTCGTTGGGTGGCTTGACCGCTGCAAGCCATCTTGAGGGCCTCGTCGAGAAGCTGATGGGCCCGACAATGCTGGTGCGGGGCGCCATCGGCGAAATCGCCAAGCTCACGGGTCCTGAACCAGAAGAGGTGTTCGAGGCGATCCGAGGCCGTATTCTCCAGGGCGATAATTTCACGACCAAACCCAAGGGGGTGGACGGCCTTGTTCGGCTGGTCGAGGCACATCCAGCACAACAGCGACGTTTGTTAGAGTTCATCCGGGAGTTGCCCGTGCCCAAGGTCGGAGCCTGGGTAGCATCGAGCTGGGGAACCTGCTTCAAGGATACGGGTATCTTGGCGGAGTATCGGACGACGCTGCGGTCATGGGCTGAGCAAGCTGAGAATCCAGTCCTGCAAAAGGCCGCGCAGGGCATCGACAAGATGCAGCGGGGTTGATCGGATGGGTACGTCAAAACGCTACGGCGGACCTTCGAGTGGCCTCGTACCGTCATTCGTTGACGACCCGACGCCTCCGACCCAACCCCGCCCCCCGGCGGCAGTACCGGTAGCCCCGAATATGCCGGGCGGCCCAGATGGACCGTCGCCGCGACCGGAGCCGCCAGCAGCGCCTGCCGTTCCGCGCCCACCGTCAGGTCCGAATACGGATGGTCAGGGCAATTTGCGTGGCGTGAAGGGCAAATTCACACGTTTTGCAAGGACCGGAAGCCTCGGTGACCTTGGGAGTGCGCTGTCGGGGTATGTACGAGGTGGCACCGGCGGCGCGAGACGAGCTGCGCAGCGTATGGGCTCGTCCCGCGCCACGGCCAGCAGATTGTTGGGCATTGTCCGTGACTTCGAACGTCTCGGACCGGCCGAAACGCTTCGCCAGCTGAACTTGGCTGGATTGGCGGCACAGCCCGCGGCTGATGTGTTTGTCTCGATCCTGGAATTTATCTGCCCCCCCGGCGGTGCCGTGGACGACGCCATCGCGCGGCAGGCGATGTTAGAGGCAATCGCTGATCTTGCGGAGGCGGGCGTTGGCAGTTTCGACACACTCACACGAGAACAACTTCAGGACTTCTTCCTGGACTTCATCGCGCGTTCGATCGAAGGTCGGGTGATGGCCGACATCGGCGGTCGAGGTGTCACCTTGCCCGATGACGTGGCTGCCGTGGAAAGCGTCCAGGCTCAACTTCACGATTTCATCGAAGGGGCAACTCGCAGCCAGCTCGCCGGGAAGATTGAAAGCCTGAAGCGTCTGTCTGACCGGGATATCGACAATGTCGTCAGGCAGATTTATGAGACCGCTTTTGAGCTGGTCGCCGTCGCCGGGGAGGCAGCCGCATGAAGCACCATACGATCATTGCCCGGCTCGGTCCTGGGGATAACGCCAAGGTTTCACCGAGCCGCGCCGGCACGCTTGTGACGGAGATCGACTTCGTCGATGGCGAATTCCGTTTGGGCTATGGGCTGGGCCAAGCATTGGATCAGCTCGGTGAGCTCGGCCTTCATCCGTCCGAGACGGCCGTTGACTTGGCACTGCTTGCCGCAGCGATCACTGCCGCCGATACCCGGATTTCGCGTAACGCTGATGCCCAGGATGCCTGGACCCGCGAGATCGAACTCCACCTGCCGGTACATGATTTGGTTCGCTGGCAAGGATTGTCGCCGCTGATAGTGACGACGTTGAACTTCCTGACCGGCGACCGTTGGGGCGTCCATTTTCGCCCTCGCGCAGCCGGCACTCCCGACCTGGCGCCCCGGCCGGCAAAGTTGCGCACCGCCACTCCGACCACGGTCTGTCTGTTTTCGGGCGGACTGGACAGCTTCATCGGCGCGATAGACCTGCTTGCGCGTGAGGAAACTCCGATGTTGGTGAGCCACTATTGGGACGGCATCACCAGCACGCACCAAGCTTATTGCGCCGATGCGATCAAGCGTCACTTCGGCAGGACCACGCTTCATCATATCAGGGCAAGAGTTGGCTTTCCGACTGATATAGTCGAGCATTCCGCGGTTGAGGACACGCTGAGGGGCCGTTCGTTCCTGTTCTTCTCGCTGGCGGTCATGGCAGCAGACGCGATAGGCGGCGACATGGTGGTGCATGTGCCGGAGAACGGGTTGATTTCGCTCAACGTACCCCTTGATCCGCTGCGGCTGGGGGCACTCAGTACCCGGACGACACATCCATTCTACATGGCGCGCTTCGACGATCTGCTCAATGGTCTCGGCCTGAAGGTCCGACTGGAAAATCGCTATGCCTTCAAGACGAAGGGCCAGATGATGAAGGAGTGCGCCGACCTCCCGTTCCTCGGGAAAGAAGCGAAGCATACGATGTCATGCTCATCGCCGGGCGCCCGCCGCTACGATCCGGATCCTCATGAAAGGACGCCCAAGCATTGCGGACGGTGCGTGCCTTGCCTCATCAGACGCGCTGCGATTCTCGAAGGGTGCGGGGCCGATGACACGCCGTACCGAATCCCCGATCTTCGAGCGCAAGTCCTCGATTCGAACAAGGCCGAGGGCGAACATGTGCGTTCCTTTCAAGTCGCGCTTTCACGTCTTGCGCATAAGCCCGATCGTGCCCGTTTCGATATTCATCGGCCCGGACCGCTGATCGACCATCCTGACAAGCTTCCCGATTACGAAGCCGTGTACGTCGCCGGCCTGCGGGAGGTCGGCAGGTTGTTGCAGGGCGTTCGAGCTTGCCCCTTATGACGGAGACATACAATCCGTCGGCGCCGCGCTGGGTCGACTTCCATTGCCACGTCGACCTTTACAATGACCACGCAGCTCTTATTGCCGAATGCGACAGGGAACGCGTGGCGACGCTTGCGGTGACGACCACGCCCAAGGCTTGGCCACGAAATCGTGAACTGGCGTCGAAGTCGCCGCATGTCCGCACCGCACTGGGACTGCATCCACAGCTTGTCGCCGAACGTGAGAATGAGCTGCCAATCTTCGAGCGCTACCTCCCTGACGCAAGGTATGTCGGTGAGATCGGCCTTGACGCCGGACCTCGCTTCTATCGCAGTTTCGCGGCCCAGGAACGGGTGTTCGACCATATCCTGCGCGCCTGTGCCGAGCATGGCGGCAAGATACTGACGGTCCATAGCGTTCGTGCGGTTGGTAAGGTCTTGAACCATATTGAAAGCGCCCTGCCGCAGGACCGGGGGCGTGTTGTCCTGCATTGGTTCACGGGGACGTCGGCCGAAGCCCGCAGAGCGATCGGGCTCGGTTGCTATTTCTCAATCAACGGAGAGATGCTTCGCTCACCCAAGCACCGGCAGCTGGTTGCCGGTCTTCCACTTGACCGGCTGCTGACTGAAACCGACGGGCCGTTTGTGGAAATCGACGGGCAGCCCCTCAGGCCGCGCGACGTGAGGAGTACCGTCGCCGAGTTGGCCGAAGTGCGGAGCCTTTCGGTGAAGGCCATGGAAAATGAGATTCTCCAAAACCTGAGACGTCTGGTAAGCGCGTAACGGTGTGGCACCTGCGATGCGTCTGCATCACAGGAAACTGGCCTGGAAGCTGGTCGCTACCAACGATACATGCGCGTCGAGCGGCGGACGCAGCTCGAAGGCCCTGGGCTCCCGGGCGAAGTTCCACAGCCGGACCAGGCACCACTCGCCATGGCGTTCATCGGCGACGGCCAGCTCGTTGCGGGTGATATGGAAGGGCGTCCGCTCCCAGCCGTTGGTCGTCTTCACCTCGATCAGCCGTTCTCGGCCGTCGGTGCCGAAGCTCCGGATGTCGTAGCCGGCCCCGTCGCCGTCGAGGTGGGATACCCAGCGTATCCCGTTCACCAGGTCCGTCCTGCCGGCGGAGAGCAGGTTAGCCCTTTCATGGGCGAGCACCCGCCTTTCACCCGCTTCGCCGAGATCCCGATTGCGCGCATCGCGTCCCGCTACGTCGTACTTCCTGGCGATCGCGGCCATCCGACCAAGCTCGGGGGAAGGGGGCGCGTTGCTGAGCGTAGGGGGCGGGAGGATTCGCAGCAGGTCGTTGTCGCTGATGGGGACGAACTGGGGCTCGACCGCCATGGCGTGAGCGACTGGTGCGAGCCATTTCGGATGGAGTTCCAACCATCGCATGATTGCGGGCTCGAGCGACATCTGGTAGTTGGACGCCGGCTTGTACCCAGGAATCCATGGCTTCCCGAGGCCCTTGAGGACTGCGCTGATATTCTGGTGCTTGAACTCGATCGCGCCACGCGGCCGGCCAATCACCGCTTGAAGGCGGCGATTGTGTTCGGCCTTGCTGTAGGGCCGGCCCGAAATGTCGGCGTCGAGCATCGCGAAGTAGTCCGCGACGGTGGCGTCGTTCTCATTGTCGGTCCAGTCAGCGGTCATCGACGCTCCCGGTATGTATGGCGATGAAAGATTCCACTTCCAGATTCCAGCTGGTCGCCAGCGCCTTCCAGCGTGACGGACCACCCGGTGGGGATGCCGGCGACACTGAGATGCCGAGATTCTGGTGGATCAAGAAGGCCAGCTTGGTCAAATGTTTGTTAGAGAAATCGGGCATCGCCCTCATCCTTATATTCTCTTCTTAAAGTATTTACCTTTCCATGAGATTATTATATTGTATAATATCATATAATCATCAGATGATCTCACTGGGTCAATTCTCAAGTATTCCGAAAAAATGGCATGATCAATTTCTGTATCTTCAATTATTTGCTTATTATGCTGTATAGATAAAATATAAAATAAAAACACTGCCACTACAAGGCAATTGAATGTATCTCCATATTTTTCACTATCAAATAAACAATAATATGGCCTATTGCTCAGGATAATAATTGCCACTTGGCAGGCTTCTTTTATTAATCTATCGCCGGGTTTTGATTTTACCGCAGATTCCACGCCAGACATTTTATTCTTTACTAAACTCCACCTGCTTTCAGGTCTTTCATGTAGAATTGAATCGGCATCGACGTGATGCACTGTGGCTAAAATCTGACTAGCCTTGCCTTGCGCTCTAATTACAAGTGAAATAAATAAATCTTCTTTTTTATTGGATTTTTCAGTCATGGGCTTTTTCTTATATAATGGGAAAAATTACCCCAGTATCTTTATTATTTCTTCTCTCTCTTTTGCCCTCAGGTTGTCAATGCCGTCAAGAATTATATTTCTTAATTCTTCATTGGATGGATATTCGTTTTTATTTGATCTTATCTTTTCTTCGATCCAAATCTTAAAGCGATTTGACAAAGAAATACGATGCTTTATGGCGGCATTACCTTTCTCAGGGTAGCCATGTCTTAAAGTTACTGTGGGCAGCATTTTATTTTTACCTTTGCCGATCATAGGGCACCTAGCTGCATATTATGTACATGATATGCTAACAACGGACAAGGGTGGGAAGGCCCTCTCATGAAGAGTCAGTCTTTCCATTGGGATATATGGGGGTATAGCGACTCGACCAACAGCCCTATGTTCTTCGAAATCGTGCCAACATGAAAATGGCTGAACCCAGCCATGGAATGGCGATATGGGTGCCCTCTAAATTGCCGGCTCCTTTCATCTCTTTTGCTGCGTCCAAGGACCTGTCTCGCCACCTGCGCCGCCATGGCATATCTGATATCTGGATTGCCTTGCGTGCCTCACTCGCTCCACATAAAGTAGAGAAAGCCCGTTCTTCAACCGGCGTTCCTATCGCTTCGCCATGGTGACTTCGGGGATGATCCCAGGAGGGGGCCTTGCACATATCGCGGGTGATCATCAGCAACTACCGGTGCCTCAAGGCAGCGGACGTCCGCCTGAATGACGATCTGAACATTATCGTGGGCGACAACGAGGGTGGGAAATCCACCCTGCTGGAGGCGATCCACCTTGCACTCACCGGTCAGTTGAACGGTCGGCCGATCCAGACTGAACTCCATCCGTACCTGTTCAATGCCGAGGCAGTGGCGGACTACATCGCCGCCCTTATCGCCAAGACGCCAGCCACACCGCCGGCGGTGCTGATCGAGCTTTATTTCCATGACGACCCTGCGCTGGCGAAGCTGAAGGGGACCAACAACACCCAAGGCGACGATCTGCCCGGCGTATCGCTCTTGATCGAGTTCAACCAGGAATATGCGGAGGAGTTCAAATCCTATGTCGCGGACCCGACGCTGATCCGAACCCTGCCGATCGAATATTACGTGGTCAGATGGCGCGGGTTTGACGACAACGAACAGCTCACCTCGCGCTCGATCCCCATCAAGCCCGCCTTCATCGACGCCAGCACCATCCGCAACAACGCGGCGGCGAGCCGTTACGTCGTGGACATCATGCGCGACAGCCTGAGCAAGGGCCAGAAGGTCGACCTTGCCCTGTCCTACCGCATGATGAAGGACGCATTCCTGGACAATGACAAGGTCAAGGGCGTCAACGAGGCGCTCGCGAAGAAGAAGGGCGAAATCTCGGGAAAGGCGCTGTCGGTCTCCCTGGACACGTCGTCGCGAGCGACCTGGGAGGCAGGCGTCATGCCGCATCTCGACGATGTGCCGCTTCCGCTTGTCGGGAAGGGTGAGCAGAACGCCATCAAGATCAAGCTGGCAATGGAATCTTCCGCTGACTCGCACCTGATCCTGATCGAGGAGGCGGAGAACCACCTTTCGTTCTCGAACCTCAACGAGCTAATCAGCCACATTGCAACCAGGCGGGGCAGTCGCCAGCTCATTATCACCACGCACAGCAGCTTCGTCATGAACAAGCTGGGCGTCGAGGCGGTGATCCTGTTCCATCGCGGCAAGTCGATCCGGCTCACCGCGCTTACCAAGGGAACGCAGGCGTACTTCATGCGCCTGCCCGGCCACGATACCCTGCGGCTCATCCTGGCCAAGCGCGCCATCCTCGTGGAGGGTCCGTCGGACGAGTTAATCGTCCAGGCGGCCTATGTGAAGCAGCATGGGAAGATGCCCCTTGAGGACGGCGTCGACGTCATCTCCGTGAACTCCCTGGCTTTCCTTCGCTTCCTTGAGATAGCCGACCTCCTTGGCCGGACGGTCTCGGTCGTGACCGACAACGACGGCAAGGTCGCCGCCCTGGCCAAGAAGTATGCCGACTACGTCGGGAAGCCGAAGATCAGCATCCACTACGATACGGATGAAACCTTCCCGACGCTCGAGCCGCAGCTCTTCAAGGCAAATGGCAGGGCGGTGATCGAGAAGGTGCTCGGCAAGACGTTCGCCACGGATGACGAACTTCTGGAATTCATGAGGGAAAACAAGGCCGACACGGCGCTGAGGTTCTTCATGGCGACGGAGCCGTGGACAGTCCCAAGGTACATCGCCGATGCCGTCGACTAACCGGATCGTCATGTGCGCCGCGGGCGGCGGCAAGACCACGCGCATCGTCGGCGAGGCCGTCGGTGGTGCCGAGCGGACGCTGCTGGTCACCTACACGCGCAACAACGAGAAGGAGATCGAGCGGAAGCTCTACGGCCTGGGCCCGGTCATCCCACCCCACATCGAGGTCACAACCTGGTTCACCTTCCTGCTGCGCGACCTTGCGCGGCCCTACAGGCGCGTGATGCATGATCAGCGCATTGATGGAATTCTCTGGGAGAAGGGACGCTCCGCTCTCGGAATTCCTGCATCGAACGTTGGGGCTCATTATTTCGCGGGTGGCCGCCTGATCTATTCCGACAAAATCTCGAAGTTCATCTGTGAGTGTGATCGTCGCACAAACGGTGCGGTCATGCGCCGGCTCGCGCAGCGTTTCGACCACATTTTCGTGGATGAAGTCCAGGACATGGCCGGATACGACCTCAATGTCCTCGAACTCATCCTGAGGGCGGGGATCAAGCTGACCCTGGTCGGTGACCACAGGCAGGCTACCTTTAAGACCAACCAGAACAGCAAGAATACCTCCTTGAGCGGCGTCAATATCATCGACAAGTTAAAGGCGTGGGATAGGGCAGGTCTGGCGGTGCTGAGCTATGAACAGCATACCCATCGCTGCCACCAGCACATCGCCGACCTCGGCGACCGCTTCTTCCCCGGTGAGCCCGCCACCAAGTCGTTGAATGACGTGGTGACCGGACATGACGGCGTGTTCATCGTCGCGACCGCGAAGGTCCAGGCCTACGTGGCAGCCTTCGCGCCGCAGGTCCTGCGCTTCGATCGAAGGACGGATTGCCAGGGCCTTCCCGCGATGAATTTCGGTGAGTCGAAGGGCCTGACGTTCGACCGCGTCCTGATCTTCCCGCACGTCTCTGCAGGGAAATGGCTCAGCACCGGCCGGATCAGCCACGTCGAGAAGTCGGTAACCAAGATGTACGTCGGCGCCACGCGCGCACGGCACAGCCTCGCCTTTGTCCATGACGGCACCGTCAAGATTCCCGATGTCCAGAGGTACGAATAGGAGATGCCATGACCGGCGAGAACACTTTCGCATCCCTTCTGGATAGTGAGTTTCGTTGGCCAAAGGCCGGTGACAAGCCTTTCAGGCAATCTCAGGACTGGCAAGACAACGCGCATATTGCCCCACATGGACACGACCGGGTCGTCATGATGATGACTGGCTACAAGAGAGCCGCTGACTTGATGGTCGAGAGGGCGATTGCAGATGACGTCGACAGGTCATCACTGGTCTATCCGATCATCTTCAACTATCGGCAGTTTATCGAGCTGTCGCTGAAGTATTTGATCTCGACCTATGGCCGCACCGTTCATGTAGATGCGATCTGGGACACCCATGATCTGGGGAAATTGTGGGTCAAGCTAGTCGATGTTCTCAAGAGATATGGCCATCAGGACAGCGACGGCACCGATCTGGCCGTCGATCAGATTGTTGCTGAATTCGCGAAGATCGACTCGAATTCATACTCATATCGGTATCCTGTCGATACCAAAGGCAGGCCGATTCCGATTACTGATCGCGCAGTCGACCTCGCCGCGCTCGCCGATGTGATGAAGGCGCTGGATGGCTATTTTTCTGGGACGGACGGTTACCTGGATTCTATGCAGAGCGCCGGCCCATTATCTGAAGCAGACGGCCAATTTACGGCCATGAGAGTCAATCTGTCAGATTTTACAAATCTGTAACTGATGTCAGCAGCATACGGTTGGCTAATTTTCGAGTGGAAAATCTCCTAATGAGCCCATACTGTTATACGATAGATTTTGCAGGGCTTCCTATGCACACCCTTCCGCAAGAAACCCCGCCGGGCAAGAAGGCTCCCCCCTCTGTTCCCGGTCACTATATCTCGCCGCCTGGCCGGGGAGTTCCGCCTCCACCGCCGCCTTCGCCCCGCCCGTCGCCGCCACCGCCCCCACCGCCGCCCAAACCGCCAAAAAAGTAAGCGCACCCACGAGTGGGGCAGTGAAGGCGCACCAACTGCCCCATTTCGTGAACTTCCCGTTGCGGCCCATGATCTCGTCGTTCCTCTCGATACGGCGCTGGTAGAGCCTCGCCGATTCACAGATGGCGACGACCAAATCCCCACGCAGGTCCTCCTCGGTGAACCAAGCCTTCGGGTGGGCGCCAGCGTAGTGGAAGTCGATGGGGCGGGCCGCATAGGTCAGGAGCCCGCAGCCGGCCAGGAATACCATGCCGGCTGCCGAGGCGCCCCATCCTATGGGACTCGATAAGTTCCCCAGGAGCAACGTCGCGCCACCGCCGATCAGGCCGGTTGCAAAGGCCGCGTACATGGTGGCCATGGTCATGGCCCGCTGGTCGGCGGCGATGGCGCACTGCAGCTGCGCCGCCAGGTAGGCCTCGCCCTGCCGCAGGATCTCGCGAGCCGTTTCGTCCCGCACCCCGGTCCATGACGGCGGAGCATCGGCCGGCTTCACGATTGCCGGCCGCCGCCGCCAGACCCGGATATCCATGTCGTCCCTCATCCATTCCGCAAACCAGAACCTATCCCAGATACCTGTGATGGGGCTATTTACGAATCACTAGCACCCGGATCGGTTTCATGCCAGTATCGAACAAACCAAGAACTGCTATTTGAAGGAGATACCCCATGGATCTCAAGGCTGGTGATCTGGTCCGAGTGAAGTCGGGCGGACCGCTGATGACCGTTGACAAGGTGAGCGTGCTGGCGATGACGCAGGAGCCCGCCGTTTGGTGCGTCTGGTTTGAGAAAGACGGTAGTAGGCAGGTCGCCAAGAACGACACTTTTCCGCCCACTGTCCTGGAAATTTCCTCCAAGCCCACCGTGGGTGCCATCGCGTTGAGCCGGAGATAACGATTGATCCGCGCTGCCTTCATCGGAATCGACCGCTACGCCGACAGCAGGATCTCCGACCTGAACGGCGCGGTTCGGGATGCAACCGCCCTTTGGGCGGTCCTTTCCGATACGCTCCAGGACATGTCCGGTACGCTGATCAAAGACCAAGACGCGACGCTGGGGGCGGTCAACGCAATCCTCGACGCGACGCTCGGCGAAGCCGGCCCTGACGACGTGGTGCTCATCAGCTTCGCCGGGCACGGGACGCCGGACCATCGCCTCGTCGTCGCGGACACGGATACCAGCGATCTCGTCGCCACGACCTTCTGCATGGAGAACCTTGCCGATCGGTTCAGGAGGACGCGCGCCCGCGCCGTGCTCATGCTGCTGGACTGCTGCTTCAGTGGCGGGGCCACCGCCCGCGTCCTGGACATCGGCGTCGCGCCCCGCGCCATCGGCGTCCCGTTGGTGGACGTGGCCGGGCAGGGCAGGATTCTGTTCGCGGCATCCGCTCCCGACCAGCCTGCGTTGGAAGACCACCACACCCGCCACGGCCTTTTCACCAAGGCGGTCCTCGACTGCCTGCTCCAGGACGGCGATCCCATCAGTGTCGTGGGCATGGTGGACGACGTGGTCAAGGCGGTCCGTGCCGCGGCCGCCAGCTATGGGTATGAACAGACGCCCGTCATGTTCGGCCATGTGGAAGGGGAGCTGTCCCTGCCGGCATGTCGGCGAGGGGCGAACTTCTACGCGGCGTTCCCCGAGCGGGCACCCATCCGGACCACTGGACAGTTCGCTGAGCTGGCGGGCTACGGAATTCCGGACGAGGTCCTGCAGGCTTGGCAGAGGCGCTACCCTGCCGGGCTCAACCAGTTGCAGATCACCGCCGTCAACGAGCACAACGTGCTTGGCGGCAATTCGCTGCTGACGGTCGCGCCGACGAGCGCCGGCAAGACCTTCGTGGGCGAGATGGCCGCGATCAAGGCCGTCGCGGAGGGCCGCAAGGCCGTCTTCCTGTTGCCCTATAAGGCGCTCGTGAACGAGAAGTTCGAGGACTTCACCGACATCTACCAGGACCAGCTCCACCTGCGCGTCGCCCGATGCAGCGGCGACTGGCAGGACCAGGTCGGCGACGTGATGCGGGGCAAGTACGATCTGGCCTTCTTTACCTATGAGAAGTTCCTCGCCCTCATGATGGCGGCTCCCCACATCCTGAACCAGATCGGGCTGGTGGTGCTGGACGAAGCGCAGTTCATCACCGAGCAGGGCCGCGGCATGGTGGTGGAGCTGCTGCTGACGAACCTGATCGCGGCCCGTCGACGCGGCGTTGCTCCCCAGCTCGTCGCGCTGAGCGCGGTCATCGGGCACGTAAACGGCTTCGACCGATGGCTCGGCTGCGGACTGCTGCTGACCACCGAAAGGCCGGTGCCCCTCATTGAGGGGGTGATCGACCGGACAGGCACCTGGCAGTTCCGTTTGCCGGCGGGGGAGGTCGGCACCGCGCAGTTCCTGGACCGGTTCGCGATCCGGCAGCGGGGGGAGAAGCAGTCCTCACAGGACGTCATCGTCCCGCTCGTCAGGCACCTGGTCGGCCTGGGCGAGAAGGTCATCGTGTTCCGGAATTCCCGGGGATCGGCGAGCGGCTGCGCGAAATACCTTGCGCGTGAACTGGGGTTGCCCGCCGCCGGCGACGTGATCGCGGCCCTGCCCCAGGGCGACCCCTCGGCGATGTCCGCCAACCTGCGCGAGGTGCTTGCGGGCGGCGTCGCCTTCCACAGCAGCGACCTGAACCGTGAGGAACGCCAGGCCGTGGAGCGCGGCTTCCGCCATGGCGAAGGCGGCGTCAAGGTGCTGGTCGCGACCAGCACCGTCGCGGCCGGCGTGAACACGCCCGCATCCACCGTGGTCATCGTCGAGACGGGCTTTCCCAGCGGCGGCGGACAGACGACGCCATATGCCGTTGCCCAGTACAAGAACATGGCCGGCCGGGCGGGCCGCCTGGGATACGAAGCCCAGGGCAAGGCGATCGTCATCGCCGAGACGGTGATGGAACGTTCGCGGCTGTTCCGAACCTACGTCCAAGGACAGCCTGAGGCCATCTCGTCCTCGTTCGACGAGCACCGGCCGGGGACGTGGGTGGTCCGCCTCCTGGCCCAGGTCAAGGAGGTGCCGCGGAGCATGGTCATCGGCCTCGTCTCGGATACGTACGGTGGCTACCTGGGCCTGCTTCGTGATCCGCGATGGCGGGACGCCATGGAGCAGCAACTCGAAGGCCTTCTTGACCGCATGGTTGCCGATGGGCTGGTGGAGCAGGCCGATGACGGGATGCTGCATCTCACGATGCTTGGCCGCGCCTGCGGTGAGTCGCCGATGACCCTGGATTCGGCGCTGCATCTGGTCGAGGTCGTTCGCCAGCTCAGTCCGGAAGATGCCACCCCCGAAGCCCTTCTTGTACTGATCGAAATGCTCCAGGAGCGGGACGACGACTATACGCCGCAGACGAAGCAAGGGGAGTCAAGGTGGCAACAGGAGGCAGCGAACAGGTTCGGCTATGACATGGCCAGGGCGCTGAGACGCGGCGCCCATGCTGACCGCACGTACTATGCTCGCTGCAAGCGGGCCCTGATCGTGAACGACTGGATCAACGGCGTGCCGGTGACGGACATCGAGGAGGGCTATTCGGCGAACCCCTACTCGCGCGTTGGCCATGGCGACATCCGCGGATACGTGGACGGAAGCAGGTACATGCTGGAAAGCGCGGTGCGGATCGCATCCATCGTGCTGGAGCGGCCAACGGACGAAGAGCGGGTGGAGGCCTTGTTCCGCCGGCTTGATATCGGGATTCCCGAAGCCATGCTGCCGATGACACAACTGAAGCTCGAACTTACACGTAGCGAACTGCTTATGCTTTGGCGGGAGGGTGTTTCCACGCCCGAGCAAGCAGTGACAACCACGGTGGCTGGCCTTGAGCGTTTTATCGGAGGGAAGGGGACACGGCTGCATCAACTGGCGACTACGTTTTGTAATAAGGGGATTTGAGCCGCTGGGGGCCAACAGGTCCAATTTGACCTGAGTGCTGTGCTATTCAAATGGTAGCAGGCTCCATGAATCATGATGTAAATGGTAAATTGGCATGAAATCTACGTGACGCATTAGGTTCATTATGCGTAAATCACATTCAAGTGTCGATTTTTAAGAGCATTTCAATACAAGAATATGCTCTTTTGCATCTTTTGGAGCTATCATGATCCTTGTCGTCGCAGATAGATTTGATGTTCATGCCGATAAAGTAATTGAAAAGATTAAAGAATCCGCGGGAAGCGTTTTCCGTCTGAATATAGATATGGAGTCGCTGCAAGATACTATCGTACATTATAATTTTGACGGTATTGGTATTTTTCAAAATAATGAATATATTCATACTGAAGTTGTAAAAGCGGTGTGGATGCGTCGATCTTATGTTGAGATACCTTTTGAGATGCAGACCGATTCTGTATCTCAGCGTATCTGGAAGGGGGAGTGGAATAAGTTTATTTCCGGTATTTTTTATTTATTAAGATCTGCGAGATGGATGAATGATCCTAGGCGGGCATTTCCAGCAGAAAATAAGTATATGCAAATGGATGTGGCCAGAAGGCTTGGTTTTTTAGTTCCGAATTCCGTTGTATCCAACGATAAAAAGAAAATATCTGAATTTGTTGGGGATTCTCGTTCTATTACAAAGATGATGAGTCAACAATTGTACAAAACAAATGACGGAATAATGGGTATATATGCAAATATATTGGAAAAAGATGACATAGAAAGTTTTAATATTTCTGGAGAAAATCCGATTTTCGTTCAAAGCTATATAAGCAAGAGTTATGAGGTTCGATATACTGTAATTGGAAATGACCATTTGGCGTGCCGTATAGATTCCCAAGCCTCTGCCGAGACACGGATCGACTGGCGACGTTACGATCTTCCCCGCACACCACACAGCCAGATTGAAGTGCCGTTGGAAATCCGCACTCGCGTTGATGCCCTTATGATGGAGCTCGGATTAATCTATGGTGCTTTGGATTTCGTTGTCGCTCCTGATGGTCAGTGGTACTTTTTAGAGGTTAACCCGATGGGACAGTGGCTTTGGATTGAGGACCTAACCGGGCTTCCAATCTCTAGCGCTATCGCTAACTGGCTGAGAGGGAGAATTGAATGAGTGTTTTCTCTGAACGCTTTCTTGAAGCGCCGAGAGCCCAGATACCTGTGCCACTCGACCAATGGAGTTGGAAGCCGCATTCAACGGACCTTGGCGAAATTTACGCAAGCGGCGGGAAGACTACTACCCGTGCTTCAACTTACGCATCCGAAAAGGACAGCAACGAGGATACAGACCGCCCCAATGAGGGGCCGTGATGCTGACATCCAAAAGGCTGTTCTCCTGTGTTGATACGGATTGAGCATCGCCAGGAGAATGTTTTCGTAATTACTTATCGGCTGGGATTTATTCCCGGCCGATTTTGTCTTTAAGTTATAAATATGAGTTTTGTGTTTTTATAATTATTTAGAATTGCGTTGAAATATATCACTTCGGCTTGGCCCCGTTCGCCCGCCGATAGTCCTCGACCATCTTGTCCGTCACGTCCGCCGGAAAGCAAAGCGGCGCATGGCCACCCGGCTTGCTGTAGGCGCTCCGCTTCCCGCACCGGCTGCCGTTGGCAGCCGTGTTGTAGGGGCAGGGGCAGTTGCCGGGATAGCTGGCGATCGACTGCTGGATCAGCGCCTGCCGGATCTGCTCGTCGGTCTGGCTGAGCGCCATGGCCGGGATTGCCGGCATGGACACCAGGACCGCCAGCAGGCCGGCATGGAGAATCCGCCTCATCCTCTTTCCTCCTGCCCTCGCCATGGTCATGGACCGGCATTCCGCACATATGGATTGAAGTTGCCCTGGGCGGCCTCGATCCGTCGGTCCCGGAGCCGTTCCCAGTCATCCACGGGATCGGCGAGAGACCACAGCTTCAGGACGGCCAGGTCGGCGTCCGAAACCGACACCCCGTAGGTGTCGATCATGTACAGCCAGATGCGGGCAAGGTCGCCGCGCACGGACGGCGGCGGCTCGATCCGCTTCGGGTCCCCGCCGACCTCGAACTCGCACCGCCCGTACTTCCTGGGGTTTCCCGCCACCATGCCGTAGGCGTGGTTCGACCGGACGACGTTCAGCAGCGCGACCGACGGCACGAGGTTGTGAAGGTCCGCCTCCACCTGCTTGAATTCGGGATCGGTACGCTTGCAGCATTCCCGCCCCTCAACACCGGGCTTGCACCCGACCTTGGCCCAGCAGGACCGCTTGTTGCCGAAGAACCAGGCCGGGACGACATGCTCCCAGTCCAGCCGCGTGGCGATGGATGAACTGCTGACCAAGCCGCACCCGGCCTTGTCGATCACGCCCCCCGATTCATTCTTCGGCGTGTAGCTGCATGCGCAATAGTAGTCGACGGGCCGGCTGGCATGGATGCTGTCCCGGGCGACGACCTTCGCCTTGTCGAAGTTCGCCAGCGGACGGGTGGGACGTTGGCCCAGCGCCGGGATGGCGCCGAGTAGCAGGATCAGCACGCCGATCAACGCACGGCAGGACATATCCACCTCCATCCCGGATTGATCGGAGCATAGGCCGGTTTTCGGCAGGGCGCATATGAACGGCTTCACGGCGCTCCGGCGAGTTGGGCCGCGGGGAGGGGGATGGCCATCGACAATCGGCAACCGAGATGTACGCCGGAACCGGTCATCTCATGGGCCGTATTTGCAAATGGCATTTCCAGTACGTCGAACGCCATGGCATAGTCCCGAGTGCCGTCAAAGGGAGTGATACCCCGGAGACGGTGCGCACGACCAATGCGCACACGAGGCTTCCCGCTATGCCGGGTGGCCCCACGGACATACAACACCTACGGGAAAACCGTGGGGGCGCATCCTCGTGTGCGTGTATCACCCGCCCGGCACCAGCTGGGGTGGGAGAGGTGCGCTCGCTCGCCACGAGGAGACGAGATGTCCACCGATACACCCTTATCGCACCCCAGCGGCTGCCCATGCTGCGCCGCCCTGTCCAGCTTGGACAACCTCCATGCCGCTGGAACCTCCCCGACAGTCCAGTACCCGTCTGGCCTCCACACCGACCGCATCTCTGATTCCGATATCGACGCAATCCTGTTCGCGCGTTCCCAGGTTTCGGGCGGAGTATTCGACTACGGCCTCGCGCGCTGGAACATCGACCTTGCGGTTGGCAAGGGCCTCACACTCAACCAGATGCGCAACAGCGACATCGGAATGGGCACCGGCGTCGAGCTCAAGTATCTCTTCCCGACTTCGAACCCTCTTACCTCGAACCATCCCGTGACCGGGCCCGCCTCGAGCTTCCGGGCTGTCAACTCGTCCGAAAGATCCATCATCCTCGACGAACTCGCGAAATTCTCCTCCGTGGCGAACATCAAGTTCACCGAGGGGACCGAGAACACCGGAAAAACCTTGTCCATCGTGACGACGCGGTTCGTGACGGATTCCGGCTTCGGCAATGCACCGGGGGGCGTCTCCCTCGCCGTCGATGGCGCCGGCGCCGTGAGCTCGCTCACTTTCGGGGCCGCCGACGGGGACGTGTTCCTCGACAGCAAGCTGCTGGACAGCCTGCACCAGGATGGGTTGACGTCAAGCGACCGGGCGACCATTGCGATGATTGTCCGGCATGAGGTCGGACACGCGCTGGGCCTCTCCCACCCCTTCGGGCACACGACGAACCTCGACCTTGCCAAGCAGGTCAAGATCGTCACCGTGATGTCGTACACCGAAGCAGCAAACAACACATACGGAATCGATGCGACGGGCAAGGGGCTGAACGTGGAGTTCGGCGGCCTCGGCCTCCTGGATATCCTTGCCCTACAGAAGCTGTACGGTGCCAATCACAGCACCGCGGCTGGCGACGACATCTATTCCTGGAACCAGGCGACGGGCTTCAAGGAAGTGATCTACGATGCGGGCGGGAAGGATACCATCGACCTTTCCGCATCCACCATGCAGTCGCATATCGACCTGACGCCGAATTCCTTTTCGAGCATCAATCTCCGCGTCTCCGCCGCAGAAATCGCGACCAATGTCGATCCACGCTTCAATTTCCCACTGTGGACAAACCTCATCAACTATCGGGGTGAAGACAATCTCGGCATCGTCGGCACCATCGAGAACGTCCGCGCCGGGGCCGGTGACGACAAGATCAACGGCAATTCGGTGGACAACGAGATCTTCGGCGGCACGGGTGCCGACAGCGTCTGGGGCGGCGCCGGTGACGATCGGCTGATCCTTGGAGTTGGGAATGACCATGTCGTTGCTGGCGGCGGCAACGACTCCGTGGATGGTGGCGCCGGTGTGGACGTGGCCGGACTGTTCGGCCCGCGCTCCAGTTACACCGTCACCCGCCAGGCGGACGGTTCCCTAAAGGTGTCAGGCCCGGAGGGTGCAAACGACACCTACCAGGGTGTCGAATTTCTCGCCTTCAATGACGGCGGCAAGGTCGGGCTCTGGATGAACACCGATCTGAAACTGGGCGGCTTCGACGAGGGTTTTTACCTGGCAGCCAACCCCGACGTGGCCGCCGCCGTCGAGGCCGGTGGGTTGCGCAGCGGCTGGGAGCATTATAATGCCTTTGGCAAGGCCGAGGGCCGCCTGGCCACCTTCCTGTTCGACAAGGACTACTACCTGTCGAAGAATGCCGACGTGAAGGCGGCCGGCATGGATGCCTGGACCCATTTCATGAACTACGGCTGGCGTGAGGGCCGCGACCCGAGCGTGTACCTGGACGTTTCAGCTTACATGGAGGCGAACCAGGACCTGAAGGCCGCCGGCGTCAATCCGCTGAGCCATTACATGCAGTATGGCCAAGGCGAGGGTCGCCTGCTGGTCGCCACCGAGGACCTGAACTTCGATTGGACCTATCTGGGCTGACCTGACGCCAGCGCCAGCTTCGCCCAAACGAGCAATTCCTTTTTAAGAGGATGCGATCAATGCACGCTTCCACTCGCGTAAAATCTGCTTCTGCTGAGCCAATTTACGACTTCAAGACCTCCAAGGACGGCGACAGCGTCGTAATGGACGTTTTCGTGAAGCAGTCGTCGGCGGCTAAGATTTTGTCCTGCTTCATCATCCTCATCCCGTCTTTGATCGTGATTGATCCGACGCGCGGAAAGTCTCTTTATTTGGCGATCCCGTGCATCGTCTACTTGATCTATCTACTCGCCCGGCGTGGCAAGAACGTTGTGACAACCCGCATCGTAATCGATGCCAACCAGATTTCGGTGCCAAGGATCAAGAAGACGTTCGATATCAAGCATGTACGGTCAGTTGGCTGGGGACCGACGGCATCTGCGCAAGGTAGCTCTCAGACGGTCGTCGTCGGCTCCAATCCTGGTTTGGCGCTTTACGCCGGCGCACAGAACGTCGGCCAGATGGCCGGGGAGCATGTGAGACATAAGTCTGGGTACTGCATTTATGCGGTCTATGGCTCGCGGCGCGAAATTCTCGTTGCCGGCTTGCATGAGCATGTTGTCGAAACGATCTACAATGAGTTCAAGAAGAACCTAGCAGCATGCGGTCACGCCTATTCGTGACCGTTGCCATCGGTGGGGGCATAGAAGGCCGAGCCAATAATTCCAAGATCAGGATGAACGAGCCATGACGGGCGGTAGGGTCACCTACCAGCCCGTCATGGCTCGTCGGCAGCCTCCGCTCATTAGCTGCCAGCATCGGTTTCACTGTCCGTGGCGATCCGCTCCATCGAGCGCTCGAAGAGCAGCCACCCGCCTACGATCCCACCGACCCCCAACGGTAGAAACACCTCCGCCATCCAGAAGGCCGAGGCCACCAGGGCAGCCGCGCCACCGATGAACGCCGCGACGGACGCGACGGCCAGCAGCATGGCGGTCCGGGAGATGCGCGGCGGGAACCTCATCTGACCTGTACGGAGACCGGGCAGTGGTCCGACACCCGATTCTTGTCGGCCTTCTCCGTCTCCTTGTAGACAAGCACGCCGAAGGTCTTGGGATCGACGCGGCCGGCGATCGGGCCGCCAAGCACCAGCTGGTCGATGAAGTCGGGGTATTCCCCGGACCAACACCCATTTGCTTTGCCCTCGGTGGCCAGGGCCAGCGGGGCAGGGCCGTCGTCCAACACCTTCCAGAGCGGGTCCTCTCTGTTGAGCCGCCGGTTGAAGTCGCCAGCGACAAGCAGGGAGACGCCTTCCGTCTGCCGATCGTCGATCCACCGCGCGACGATCGGCATCTGGTTCGCTATGACAGGGCAGGCGTCGTTCTGGCTTTTCGGACTGAAGCATCCGGATTTCAGGTGGACGGCGAGGGCGCGCAGGTCGCCGGAGGGCAGGTGGAAGACGACGTCGACGCCCTTGCGCAGCGAGCGCGGCTGCCCGTCGAGCAGGTCCAGCGCGGCCACGTCGGGCATCCGCGTGTAGCGGACGGTGCGGCGGATAGCCCAGCCAGCCCTCTGGAAATCCGTTTCGTCGCCCAGGACGATGTCGTACTCGGCCGTGTCGAAAACCTTCGCTACGGCCTCGGGGGTGTCGACCTCCTGCAGGGCCACGATGTCGGCGTCGAGCTGGCGGGCGTACGCCTTCAGCAGTGTGAAGTCCGCGTCGGTCCTCTGGTAGATGGCCTTCTTCGGGTCGACGTCCGGCCCGTTGATGTCGGCGGCGCGCAGGGTGAGCCAGCCAAGGTTCCAGGTGGCTATCTTCACCTCCTTCGCCTGGGAGGCAGTGGGGAGGGCGGACAGCAGGGCGGCGAGGAGGAAGGGCAGGCTGCGGCGCATTCGGAACTCCTGGGATGACGCAGAAGCAGTACGACCAGGGCTACCGTTTCCTTCGTGACCGTTCAACCGTGGCCCGGAATTTTTTGGCGCCTGGAAAATGTTCTTATTTTGTTCTATGCTCGACGACAGCACGGAGGTCGTCATGGACGAAGTCGAAGAGGGCGGGGGAATGCAGCCCCATGCCATATCGGCGGAGGAATTCGCCAACAGCCCTTTCAGGTTGATCGCTACCAAGCGCCGCTGCCAGGGCCTGGCTCCGCCGCATGAGAAGGCGCCGACCGCAGCCAAGCCGGAGAGGCCCATGATCTGGGATTGGGGCTGACTTCCGTCATGTCGGGACCAACGGCCGTTCACCTTGCTGCGCTGGCGCTCCCTGGAGGAGTTGGGCGTGATGGGCACCATCCCCAGCCGCTTCCTTGAGGCGCAGCAGCTCCCGAAAATACGTGATCGCGAAAAGGCGCAGCGCGCCGGCGAGGGACGTGTCGCCCCGCCGGCCGTCGATTTCCGTGACCACCTGGGAAAGGCTGCATCCCTCGCGCTGTGCGATATGGCGCAGGCCTTCCCATTCCGATTTCCGAAGGCGGATGCTGGTCCGCTGGCTGCCGATGTAGATGTTGTGGACCTCAGATCCTTGGTCCAGCTTCATTTCGTCCAGTACGGGATCATCCTTCGTAATAATCGTGCGGCGGCGGCTAAGAGGCGGCATCTGACTCTCCATGATTGTTTTTCTTCTTGTATGTTATCCTATTGAGTCAATCGCGCCAGTGAACTACTTCACCGACCAAGTCCGGCATGCGGCGCCCGGGTCGCCGGCGACATGGCAATGGCAGGTGAGGTTCCCACCGCAGCGTGTGTTTTTTTGGTTGACATCACGCCCTCGGCTGAATGAGCATAGGCCTATGAAGACCTATCATCTCCACCATGCTCTCCGTTTGACTGCCCCGGTGGCCTTTTCGGCCATGTCCACGGCGTTGGAAGAGATATGCTGCGCCGCGTAGGCGCAGGGGATCGGTCGTTTTCCTAACACCCGCCCTTAGCGACCTGCGCCAAGCGTAGCCGCCTTCGCACGTTCGTGCCGAAGGCCCGACGACACTTGGACAAGGCAGGTTCCCATGTCCTTTTATCAGACTTCCCGGCCGCCATCTGCGTTGGCTGCCGCAGCGGATGCGTACCACGCGAAAATCGTGAAACATCTCGACCCCGCGCCCAACGGGGCGGTCGAGGTCGAACGTCCGGCCCCCCATATCGCCACGGCGGCGGTCCTGTTGGACCGTGCGTTGGCGGATGCCCCCGACATCGCCGCGGCGCTTTCGAGGCGCGGTGGGTCCGTCATTGTCGTTGAAGCGCCGTCGGATTGGGTACAACCGATCGCACATGCGGCCAACACGCGCGTGGATGCTTGCATCATGCGCGAACTGGGACTGGAAGCAGACGCCACGGGCAGCCAGATCGCAGCCGATCCCGACGAGTTCGATAGCCTCGGTGACGACGAAGAGGGTGCAGACCGGCCATCCCTTTTGCGGGAGCAGCCGGACGACAGGTGGTTTGTCATCGAGGCTGCCACCCAACGCTCGCCGGACACCCTCAATTGCCTTGAAGGGGCTGCGCTGCGGGCTCTTGAGAATGGGAAAGGCGTGCTCGTGGTGGTGGCGCCCGACGCTGCCATCCCCACGATCCTCGACAGCGGCGCGGATTACCGCCTGTCCATTCCCCGATTGGATGGAATGGCATTGGCGGATGCCGCGGAGGCCGCGTTCGGAACCCGGCCGGCGGTATGGGTGCAGGACCAGCTGTGCAGGCTGCTCATGCCGATCGATTTGCGGTTCGCCCATCGCCCAGGCGAAGGCGCCGACCGGTGGATTGATCGCCTGGCACAGCTGGCGGAGGCGAAGGTTCGCGTTCCGACCGCAGAAGGCCCTACCCTGGACGACCTCCATGGGATGAATGAGGCCGTGGAGTGGGGACGTGAACTGATCCGCGACCTGACGGACTACGTCGAAGGCCGCCTGCAGTGGTCGGAGATCGACAAGGGGTGCCTGCTTATCGGCCCTCCTGGCTGCGGCAAGACGACGTTCCCGCAACGGTTGGCGATGACGGCCGGGCTTCCCTTGATCGTCGGCTCGTATGGAGCGTGGCAAGCCCATGGACACCAAGGGCACATGCTTCGGGCCATGGAAGAGACCTTCGCACAGGCCAAGGCGAGTGCGCCGTGCATCCTCTTCCTTGACGAGTTGGATTCGGCCCCCGACCGATCGAAACAGCAGGAGGGCAGGAACAGGGACTATTTGATCCAGGTCGTGAACCGCCTGTTGGAACTCCTTGACGGATCTGCTCGCCAGGGCGTGGTCGTCGTAGGGGCTGCGAACCGCCTCGACATGGATCCCGCGATCATCCGGCCGGGTCGGATCGACCGGATTTTCCACATCCAGGTGCCCGATGAGGATGAGCTCGCGGGGATTCTGCGCGAGCATCTCGGTGATCACCTTCCCGGCGTCGATCTCATGGAGATCGCAGCAGCCGGCCTCGGAGGGACGGGGGCCGATGCCGAATGCTGGGTGAAGGGCGCCAAGCGCCGCGCCCGCCGCGCCGCCCGCCCGATGGTCATCGGCGACCTTCTTGCCGAGGTCTCCCCCGCGCCGGAGCTGGATCTTCCGGCCCACTATTTACGCAGGGTGGCCCTCCATGAAG
Organism: Niveispirillum sp. GW835-FHT14G11; assembly: GCF_058793615.1. NCBI lineage: Bacteria > Pseudomonadati > Pseudomonadota > Alphaproteobacteria > Rhodospirillales > Azospirillaceae > Niveispirillum > Niveispirillum sp. GW835-FHT14G11. Next base: position 43,088 of record NZ_JBXAFZ010000002.1, on the reverse strand, counting down.
CCGGGCATGCTGTTGTCGGAGCGGTCGAACTGCCCAGCCAGCTGGTAACGGTGACCGTCCGGCAGAACCGTGCCGGCGCCCATTTCAGGCCGGCCGCCATGGAAACCGGTGGCTCGATGCGGGCGATGATCCGCACGCTTCTGGCCGGCCGTGCCGCCGAGGAGATCATCTACGGATCGCCGGCGAACGGGTCCGGCGGACCTGCGGAGAGCGACTTGGCCAAAGCCACCGCCTTGGCCGCGGAGATGCTGGGCTGCCACGGTTTCGGCTCCGGCCTCGCCTGGAAGGGCCACGTCAACATTCAGACCGTCGCCTCTGTGCTGCGTCATGATCCGGCCCTTGCCGCCCAGGTTGAGGCCGAGCTTGCCAGACAGTACCGGTCTGTCCAGGATCTGCTCCGCCGGCACCGACACGTATTGGATGTCGTTGCCGATTTGCTCCTCGATCGCTGCACCCTGACCGGGGTCGAGGTGGAGGAGATCGTCGCCTCGATGTCCCATGACGCTGGAGCCGTGCAATGAGCAACGCCCACGCCAACCACCGCACCATTATCCACTCCACCGAGCACCACCCGGCGCGCCACATAGGCTGAGCGTTGCTCTGCCTACCCGCCACCGTCGGGGTCTGGGTTTCCGAACGCCGTCGTTCCTGACGGCGCCGCCCTCCCTTTGCCCCGATGGCCCCTGAGTTCAGCCAACGATGAGCTGACCATGCGCCAAATCCTTATTGCACAAGCTGTCCATCGCCGCCGCCATGGCCTTCCGGTCGCGGACACGTTCGCCAATGCGGATTGCGCGCTTCATCCCGACCTGCCGGTTGCGGGCCAGATCGTCGACGGGGCCTGGATTCCCCCTGCGGAATCCACTGCCTCGCGGATGCCCGCTATCAACAGCCATGCATCCTGCAGGGGGACCGTCGTGGACCGTTCGTCCGGCCGGATCCTCGTTTACGAAAGCACTCTGGAGAGGAACCTTGCGTACATCCTCCTTGCTGACCGGCGCGTCGCCTGCGTCTACGACCAGCCGCCAGCGGTGGAATTCATCAAGCTTGACGGCATGCCGGGCCGTCACACCTTCGACTTCATCGCGGTGACCGCTTCCGGACGCAAGGTTGCCTATGCGGTGAAACCATCCGCCAGAATCCATCGGAGCGGCATCCTCGAGACGATTGCCCTGATCCGCCGCCAGACCGGCACGGCGGTTGCTGACAGGTTCTTCGTCATCACTGAGGCGCATCTGCCCCCTGACAGGGTGTCCAATGCGCGTTGGATCCTGCGTGCCAGGGCCGTCCGCAACAACAGCGACGTCGAGGCCGTGGCTGCGGTCCTCGCGGACCTGCAGGGAAGCGTCGGCATCCGCGACCTCGCCGCGCTTTCCGGGCTTCCCCCGGCGCGGGGCTGGAACGCTGCCGTCTGCCTGATCGACGAGGGCGTACTGAAGCTCACCAGGGGGCCGATCAGCGACGAAGCCCTCGTTTGCCGTTCCATCGCCGCTTGATCGGGGGAGAACAACCATGCTCCAGATGAACAAGCCCGCCGTCCCCTATCGGCTGGGCAAGCATGACAAGGTGATCCTGAACAACCGGCCCTATCGTGCCGCTTCTGTCAGCGATCGCGGATACGTAATGGCTCGCACCGACCAGGACGATCTGCAGGAATTCTTCACCCACGCGGATCTTGCGAACCATGTCCGTGCCGGCAGCCTTTCCTGGGCCAAGGATTTCTACCTGCCCACGACTGCCATCCGCATGGCAAAGGGCCAGGACGGCATGCTGGGCGACCTGCCGGCGCGGGAGCAGAGGCGGGTTATGGTCCGGACCGAGTTCTGCCGGCGGTTCATGCAGCTTGAGAAAGCCCGCAGGGACGTGACCCGATCGGACGAGTCCATGCGGAAGGCGATCCTGGAGATCGCGCCGTCGATCGTCATGCTGCAGGTTCAGGACGCCGGGTCGAAGGGGTCGTGCGTGACCGATACCAAGGTCTTCCCGCCCCCGACGCCGTCGACGCTCCGGCGGTGGCTCCGTGATTTTGCCGCGGGCGGTTATGTCGCCGCAGCGCTGTCCGCCAATTTGGCTGCCCGGGGCAACAGGACGCCCCGCAAGGGGCCGGAAGAGTGGGAGTTGGTCGACGCGCATGCCCGCAACTACGCCAGCGCGAACCGCGATACCAAGCGCATGGTGTTCCGGGACTACCAGGCGGCCCTGGCCCGGAGGAACGAGGAACTGGCCGCCCAGGGTGTGCCTGCGCTGACGGGGGTGAGCTACCAGACGTTCCGGCTCAGGATGGCCAAGATTCTGGATCCCTTCCAGCTGACGGCGGCGCGCCGTGGTCGGGAGGTCGCCCGGCGGAAGTTCGCGATCATCCATGGCGGCGACGCCGTCCTCCGCCCCCTGGAAAAGGTCGAGATGGACGAGTGCAATGTCCCATTGCAGACTTTGCTCGTCGACATCGGGATCTGGAAGACGCTCAGCCTTGAGCAGCGAAAGCAAGCTGCCCTGGTCAAGCGGGTATGGATCTCGATTGCCATCGATTGCGCCAGCCGGTGCGTGTTGGGATTCCGAATTACGTCGGCTCCGTCGTCGGCGAGCGCCATCTCCACCTTGGCGATGGCTGTCATGGGCAAGTCGGAGATCGCCCGCGCTGCGGGATGCCGGTCGGAATGGTCCATGCACGGCACGCCCGAGGCGGTGTCCATGGATAACGGCACTTCCTTCGCCGCGGCCGCCACGGCGGCGGCGATCTCCGACCTTGGCGCTACCTGCCACTACCCTCCGGCCAAGCACCCGGAGATGCGCGGCCGCATCGAAAGGTTCTTCGGTACGGTGCAGCAGGACTTTTTCCATAACTTTTCCGGGCAGACGTTCGAGAACGTAGTGGCAAGGGGCGACTACGACTCCCAGGCGAATGCCTGCGTCGACCTGGCTACCTTGGAGCGGACGCTGATCCGTTGGATTGTCGATGTCTACCACCATCGGCCCCATCATGAACTCGCCGGTGCGACGCCGTTCCAGATGTGGAAGGAATTGGCCGGGAAATACGGCGTGACGCCGCCCCCCGACCCGACGACGAGGCGCCACATTTTCGGAATCAAGCTGCGGCGGAATGTCGGCGGCAAGGGGATTCGCTGCTTTGGCGTCTACTACCAGTCGGCCGAACTGCAGATGCTGCACCGTCTGGCCCGCGATACCGAAATCGACGTCAAGGTGGACCCGTTCGACTTGGGCGCGATCTCGGTCAAGGGCACCGACGGTTGGATCGTCGCCAAGCCTGCCGTGCAGGGGCTGAAGCTCGACGGTGTGAGCTGCAAGGAGTGGGTCGCGGCATGCCGCTCTCTGAGCCAGCGCAACGCGAACACGGCTGCGCTGACCGCGTACATCGCGAATGCCGCGATTCAGGCGATCCGCGCGGAAGCGGCGTCGGCTGCTGGTGCCGCAGGGCTCCGGGGGCCGGTCTTGGACGCGGAGGAGATGGAAAGGATCCACGATGAAGTCTTCAAGGCCTTCGACTTCCAGGCCCGTGGCGGCGAGGCCGAGGAACTGCCGGGCCTGGAGATGGAGGAATGGGTTGATGCGGATGGCGTGATCCGTGGAGTGCCGCCCGGGAACGAGCCGGCGCCGTTCGATATGCCGGCCGAGGTCGGCGACCTGGGCTTGGATGACTTCAGCGACATTATTCTCAGCACGGAGGACTGAATGGACACGACGTCGGTCGATAGCACCAGCGCCGTCGCGCTGAAGCGCCCAGCGGAGGAAGCCATGAAGATGGCTGCTATTCCGCAGATTCCGCGCAAGTACATCACGACGGCCCGTGACGGCCGGTTCTGCGAGGTCCTGCAGGAATTCGTGAGCGGCACCCTTGCGATGGGCCATACCTCCGAGGAGGACCGGGAAGGCGAAATTCTGGCTGTCACCGGCACGTCGGGGGCCGGCAAATCCCGCCTCATGAAGGAGTCGATCGGGAAGGTCATCGGATTGGAGAAAGGGGATTTCTCGTCTTCCGAGGCGGCCACTGCCAACCTGTGCCGCAAGCTGGATGCATCGACGCCGAACGAGGGGCCTAACCTGCTTGCGTTCCCAGCCCCGTCCCCCTGCACCGGCAAACTGCTTGGCCTGGAATTCCTTGAGCGGACCGGATACTCCGGAATGAGGGCCACCGCGACGGAATCCCAGATCTGGCAGCAGGTCCGGCTTCGCCTGCGGGTCGCAGGCGTCCGGTTCGTCTGGATTGACGAATTTCACCATGCCATGGGTCGTAGCGGCCACACGGACCTGGTCAAGCTTTGCGACAACATGAAGTCCCTTCTCCAGACGGAATGGCCTGTCAGCTTGATCCTGTCCGGGCTGCCGGCCTTGTCCTCGTTCATCGGCTTCGATCGCCAGATTGAACGTCGGAGCCGGACGCATCGCCTGGAACAGCTGGAGTTCCCTGGCGATGCAAGGCTGGTCAAAGGCTTCGTGCAGGAAATCGTTGTCAAGCACGCCGGCATGGCAGTGACGAGGGACATCCTCACGGACGAATTCGCGCATCGTCTGATCGTGGCGGCCGAGGGAGGGCTTGGTTCGGTTGTCGACATGGCGCGAAGCGCCGCGTTCTCGGCGCGGGTCAGGGCCGGCCTGAGCACTGCCGTCGAGGTGCAGGACTTCGCCAAGGTCTATGCCGTGCAGCGTGCATGCTCCCGTGAAGAGAACATCTTCCTGGTGCTGGACTGGCAGCGCGTCGCGCCGTCCGGTTCCCGCATTGGGGATGGATTGCAGATGGCTAATCGGAAGACGCGCGGGGGGAAGAAATGATCAGGCGGGCCTGGATTCTTCCCTTCCACGACGATGAAACCCCCGGCGGCTATTGTTCCAGGCTGGCGGCTTGGAACGGCTGCGCCGACGTTTCTGACTTCTGTTCGGACATGGGCCTGTCTTACTCCGATATCGTCAATGGAAACGACGCTGCGCTCCAGATCCTGGGCAGCCTGACCGGGGTGGATGTCGCGGCGTTCAGGAGGAACTCGTTCATCAAGGTAGCACCTCGGATCTTCGCAGTTCGTGACGATGCAGAAATTTCAGCTCATTCGCGCCGGAACTATATTCGGGTTTGTCCCCGATGCCTCGCCGATGATATCGCGACCAACCCCAGCCATGGAATTGCAGCACCGTTTCAACGTGTTCATTGGCAACTGTCATGGGCCCGTTCCTGCCCCATTCATGGGCTGTCCCTTATGGTCATTGCCGAAGGCAGGACCGCCGCCCAGCTGGATTTCAGCCGCTCGATCGAGCGGCTGATGGCTGGTTTGGCTATCGACGGCATCGAAACGGTTGCCCTCCCGTCCACGGGGTTGGAGCGATATCTGCTGGGTCGGATTTACGCAGGAAGTGCAAGCAAAGTTGACATCCTGTGGCTGAACGAACTCCCCTTTTACAAAGCGGTTCGACTTTGTGAAGTCCTTGGCGCGGTTTCCCTCTTTGGAGTTGATGTCAGCATCAAGGGAATGGACGAGGCGACGGTAGCTGCTGCTGGCGCTGCGGGCTATGAAATTCTGCTGACAGGTCCCCAAGCATTGCGCGAGATGTTAAGCAAACTGGTAGCCGCGTTTTGGAACATGGAGGGACGGGTCGCGGGGGGAAAACTATTTGGCCTTCTTTATGAATGGCTACAAGATACGATGGCGGATTCTGACTTTGATCCTGTTCGGAATTTCATTCGATCCATTATGCAGGATGGATTACCGGTAGAATCCTTTGTCCCGGTATTCGGCCGGCCAATTGAGGAACGGAAAGTATGGTCAATCCTAACAGCCGCTCAGGAGTTTAATGTCAAGGTAGAGACATTGCGAAAGTACCTAGTCATGAAAGGCGTGATCGACCGTAGGTATAAAAGCATCCCCAATGAAAAAGTCGTGTTCGATGTTGAAAGCATCGCTCCAATTTTAGAGCCGCTTCGTGGAATTCTATCTTCTAAAGACGCCGCTGCTCACCTTGGAATTCCGTTAACTTCCTTTCGACGCCTCGCTAAGTCAGGCCATATTTCTCCTTATGTTCCAGATGATAATGGCAGTACATGCGATTCACTTTTCTCCAAATCTACCTTGGAGGATTTTTTCAATCGTCTGTTTTCATTCGTGACGATGGAGGAAGCCCAGATCGGCATGTTGGACATCTATACCGCTGCTTCATCCACATCAGCAGATTTAGAAACGGTATTCGAATTACTTTTGGATGGTAAGCTAGTACGTGTTGCGCGCAATGTATTATCTAACGGATGCGCCTCCATTATTGTCGATCCAGAAGAAATTGAGCGAATTATGCAGCACAACAATAAGAAGACTTCATTTACGATTAAGGAGGCGGCAAAATATAAAAAATGGAGTTCAATCACTATTAATTCTCTCACATTGAGGGGAATTCTTCCTTATGAGAACTCAACCTGTAAGAGTGGACAAAAATGTTTATCGATTCATATTGATGATTTAGATAGATTCGACGGAAAGTATATCTCGTTTGAAGGGGCTTGCAAGGAGTATGGATATCGGAACGTTTGCAACATAATCTCAAGTGATGATTTAAAAGTGGCAATCGAATCTGTATATGGCTCTGCCAGATTCTATCTAAGATCAGATTTATCTCGCTTGATTAAAAGTAAATAATTTTGGCCGCCTTTGGGCGGCTTTATTTTTGACAATTTTTGATTTATTTTTCAGTTTCTTTGTGAGTATTAAATTATTTTCTGTTGAGCTTAGCTCTATTCAAATCAGTAACTTACAGATTATTTAGGGCACTATTTTCATTTCGCCACAGTTTTCCCCGATTTTTAACCATGTAAGCATCACAGGGCCCGCCAACAGCGGGAACAGAGCCCGAATCTGAATTCCTTATTCAGGGTCACGGGGGCGGGCGGGGCGAAGGCGGGCGCTGTCATGGGTTCGCGTCCGATAGCGTGGTCAGTTGGCTTTCAGGCGCCGGTCGATGCCGGCCAGAATCGTTTCCGCCAGCTTGTCATAGTCGCCATCGAAATGGTGGCCGCCTTCGGTGGTGACGATCTCGATCCCCGTGCCCGCCAATGTCTCGCACACCCCGTCCTCATCCTCCTTGCCTTCGAAACATTGCAGCAGCGTCGGGTCGATGCGGTCCAGGTCGGGACGGGTGGGCTGGGTGCTTTCGCTGTTGGCGGTCAGAATCTCGCCCACCGTCACCTCGAAATTGGCACGGGCCGACAGGGCCAGCAGGGAAATCTGCGCCACGCTGGCCCGCTGATCGGCAGGAAGCAGGTTGTACAGGGCGGGCATGACGTCGGCGCCGAAGGAATATCCCACCAGCACCACCTTATCGATGCCCCATGCCTGGCGGTAATGGGCGATCAGACGGGACAGGTCGGCGGCACTATCCTCCGGCGAGCGCCAGGACCAGTAATAGCGGAGCATGTCCACGCCCACCGTCGGCACGCCATGGGACTGGAGATGTTCGGCAATGTCCTTGTCCAGATCGCGCCAGCCGCCATCCCCGGAATAGACGATGGCCAGCACGCCATGCGACGCCTGGGCCGGCAGTTCGGTCAGCGGCAGGTCGGACAATGCATCGGCGCCATGTGCGTCGGAGCGCCGCGCCAGTTCGGCCACCAGCCGTTCACCCGGACGGCCGCCGCCGGTGGGCCGGGTCACGGGCACATCCTTGCCCCGCGGGTTGATACAGAGGGGGCGGGGAGGGGGCGCGCCCTTTCCATCATCCACTGCGATGACGCCGCCCAGGATGGCGGGCGTGCCCGTGGCGGCGATGGCCAGCGCCATGTCGGCCGCGGCACCGGTGCCGACCAGGATAGGCAGGGCATATTGTTTCAGACCCAGGCTGCGCTGGGCGGATTGGGATATGTCCTGCACGGCCCAGATGGGATCGATACAGTCGCCCTCGGCCTTGGCGATGCCACCGGTCACCGCCTTCAGGTCCATCCCGATGATCGTGCTGCCTGCATGCACTAGGCGGCGGGCCAGATGGTCGCTGTGCGCATCCCAGCCCTCGGGACCGGAGAACAGCATGATGACGGGACCCTTGCCGCCGCCCTTGCCCTCCATCACCCGCACCGGGCCCAGCAGGTCATTGGGCGGCAGCGTCACGCGCGGGGGCGCGATATCATACCGGTGGGTCCACCAGGCCGGCACCGTCAGGCCGGCCAGTCCCGCCACCAGCAGCACCAAGAGCACGGAACGCGCCTTCATTTGCCCACCACTCCCCGCAAGCCCCCAGCGATCAGCACCGTGATATCGGCCAGCGCCAGCATCGGGTTCAGCCCGCCGGGCACGGCCATGTAGCGCGCCTCCCACTGTGGTCCGAACTTCGATTTGAAGGCGCGCAGCCCGCTGAAATTATAGAACCGGTCGCCACGTTCATAGACGGTGCGGCCCACCTGCTGCCACAGGCCCACGGCACTGGCCGACAGGCCGGACAAGGGTGCCATGCCCAGGTTGAAGCGCAGATAGCCTTCGGCCTTGAAATGCAGGATCAGGCGCAGCAGCAGATATTCCATCACGGCCGGTGGGGCATGGGTGGAGAATCGCATCAGATCGATACTGGCCTCCACCCGCTCCCCCGTCATCATCAGGCTGGCGAAGGCCACGATCCGACCCTCCTGCCGCACCACGGCGACGGGGCGCAATGCGATATAGGCTTGGATGAAGGCGCCCAGGGAGAAACGCTTCTCCCGCACATTATGGGCTGCCATCCAATCGTCCGACACGGCGCGCAACGCATCCAGGATCGCCGGCACACCATCGGCCGGGACCAGGGCGAATTCCAGCCCGGCCTTTTCACAGCGGTTGAAGCTGTTGCGCAGGTTGGCGCGCTTGGCCCCCTTCAGCTCGAAGGTCGGCAGATCGATCCGCGCCTCCTCCCCCAGCTTGAAGGCGACAAGGCCGGCATCGGCGTACAGCGCCAGATTTTCCGGCGCCACCTGGTAGAAGACGGCGCGGCCGCCCGAGGCGCGGGCCATTTCCACGAAGCGCCAGATCAGCGGCGCCCATTCCACCACCGGCCCCACCGGATCGAACAGGGCGATCCAGGACCGTCCCTGGCGGGCATACATGATGAAGGCGCTGCCATTTTCCGCGAACAGCAGCTTCTTGTCGCCCAGCAAGGCCAGTTGCACGCTGGCACGCGGCTGGGCGTCGATGATGGCGAGTGCCTTGGCCAGGGTCGCGGCATCGGGCAGGGCCTGTTCGGCCAGCACGGCGGGGCGCAGCAGCACCCAGGCGGCCCCGACACCGGCCAGCAAGCTTACGCCCAGCAGCGCGCGCAGCGCGCGGGGTGCCTCACCGGAGAAGGCGAACTGCCACCATAGTTCGTGGGCGTAGTCCAGATCCTTGTAGATGAAGAACAGCAGCGACAGGGCGGTGATCAGCAGCAGACCTACAGCCACCAGCCAGGGGCGCGTCAGCGCCTGGTGCAGCAGCGATGCCTTGCGCGTGAACGACCCCCGCGACAGCAGCAGCAGGCCCAGCAGCACGGACAGCAGCACCATTTCCGTCACGGCCAGGCCCTTGGCCAGGGCCAGCACGATGCCGGCCCCCAGCATCGACACCGCCGCCCACCAGGCGCCGTCCAGCCGGTAGGTGATGCCGCGCGCCACCACGAACAGCATCAGCCCCAGCACCGAGGACAGGAAATGCGCGCCCTCGACCAGCGGCAAAGGCAGCCAGTCGGCCAGCAGGCCCAGCCGGGCGTCATCGGCCGGGGTCACGCCGGAAAACACCAGCATGCTGGCCAGCAGCAGGGTCAGTGCCCCCAGCACGGGCGGGGCCAACCGCCGTCCGGCCCTCACCAATCGGGTGCCGGCCAGTAAAACGGCCACCCGCCGCGTCTCCAGCAGCGCCACGATCAGACCGGCCAGCAGCAGCGGCACGACATGGTAGATGACGCGGTAGAGCAGCAGGGCGCCCAGCACGTGCTCGGTATCCGTCCGCCCGCCCATGGCGGCGATCACCACCGTTTCGAATACGCCCAGCCCGGCCGGGACATGGGACAGCACACCCAGACCCACGGCCACGGCATAGATGGCGATGAAGGCCGGCAGGCCGATATCGGTGGTGGGCAGCAGCAGCCACAGCACCGTGCCCGCCGCCGCGATGTCACCCAGCGTGGCCGCGAACTGCACCAGCAGCAGGCGCGGACGCGGCAGATCCACCCGCCAGCGGCCGATGGTGATGAAACGGTGCCGCCCCGCCGCCAGGACCAGGCCGGCCAGCCCCGCCAGGACCAAGGCACCCACGCCATGGCCGATCCAGCCCGGCAGGCCCAGACCGGTCACATCGCCGGCGATGAACAGCCCCAGGGCGGTGATCCCCAGCACCCCCAGCCCGAAGGTGGCGGTGACGAAGCCGACGATGCGCGCCACCTCCTCCGGCTCCAGCCCGTGCGGGGTGTAGAAACGATAGCGGATGGCCCCGGCGGTCAGCGGCCCGAACCCCACACTATTGCCCACCGCATAAGCGCAGAAGGAGGTGAGGCCGATGACCGGGTAAGGCACCCGGCGCCCCACATAAGCCAGCGCCGTCCAGTCATAGAGCGTCAGCGCCAGGAAACTGAGCGCCGTCACACCCAACGCCGCGCCCAACGCCCAGAGTGGGGTGGCGCGCAGAGCGTCCACCACCTCGCGATAGGAGATTTCGGCGGCTAGATGCGACAGGGCGGTCCAGGCGAGCGCGCCCACGGCCAGGATGACGGCACCGGTCGCCCCGCCCTTGGCCCAGGCCCGCCAGGGGGTGGCGGCATCGCTTGCAATGTCAGCCATGGTTCCCCGTGTTTCCTGCACCAAGCCTGTTTCTTGTCAGGCGCTTAGGGTTGTCATCCGCCAACTTCGTGCACACGGCAAGTGACTTCTATGTCATCCTATGACCACTTGTAACAACGAGGGAGCGGTGTCGTGACCGCAGCGGCGCATCCGTCCACCAACAATCTCGACGCCTTCTGGATGCCGTTCACGGCGAACCGGCAGTTCAAGCAGGCCCCGCGCATGCTGGTATCGGCCAGCGGCATGTATTACCGCACCGATGACGGCCGCCAGATTCTGGACGGCACGGCGGGCCTGTGGTGCGTGAATGCCGGTCATTGCCGGCCGGAGATCGTGAAGGCGATCCAGGCCCAGGCGGCGGAGATGGACTATGCCCCGGCCTTCCAGATGGGCCATCCCGGTGTCTTCGACTTCGCGTCCCAGTTGACCGCCTTGCTGCCGCCCGGCCTGGACCATGTGTTCTTCACCAATTCCGGGTCGGAAGCGGTGGATACGGCGCTGAAGGTGGCGCTCGCCTATCACCGGGCGCGGGGCGAGGGGCAGCGCACCCGTTTCATCGGGCGGGAGCGCGGATATCATGGCGTGGGCTTCGGCGGCATCTCCGTCGGCGGCATCGTCACCAACCGCAAGGCGTTCGCCACTATGCTGCCCGGCGTCGATCACCTGCCGCATACCCATGACCGGTCGCAACAGGCCTTTTCCCGCGGGCAGCCGGCATGGGGCGCGCATCTGGCGGACGAGTTGGAGCGCATCGTGGCGCTGCATGATGCCAGCACCATCGCCGCCGTCATTGTCGAGCCGGTGGCCTGTTCCACCGGCGTGCTGGTGCCGCCCAAGGGCTATCTGGAGCGGTTGCGCGCCATCTGCGATAAGCACGGCCTGCTGTTGATCTTCGACGAGGTGATTACCGGTTTCGGCCGGCTGGGCACGCCGTTCGCCACCGATTATTTCGGCGTGGTGCCCGATATCATCACGGCGGCCAAGGGCCTGACCAATGCCACGGTGCCGATGGGGGCGGTGTTCTTCCAGAAGAACATCTATGACGCCTTCATGACCGGGCCCGACCATGTGATCGAGCTGTTCCACGGCTACACCTATTCCGGCCATCCGCTGGCCGCCGCCGCGGGCCTTGCCACCTTGAAGGTGTATAAGGAGGAAGGGCTGCTGACCCGCGCCGCCGATCTTGACCATTACTGGGCCGACGCAGTGCATTCGCTGAAGGATGCCCGCCATGTCGTCGATATCCGCAATCTGGGCCTGATCGGCGCCATCGAGTTGGAGCCGCTGGCCGGCCAGCCGACGAAGCGGGCCTTCGCCACCTTCCTGAAATGTTTTGCGGCAGGTCTGCTGATCCGCACCACGGGCGACATCATCGCCTTGTCGCCACCGCTGATCGTGGAAAAGGCGCAGATCGACCGGATCGTGGGGACGATCCGCGAGGCACTGGCGGACGTGGATTGATGCAACGGGCAAGGGGGACGGGGGTCCATGACGGGAACGGTCGATAAGGGTTCCGATATCTGGAACGAGGATCTGGCGCCGGTGCCGCCGGAGCGGCGGACCTGGAACTGGATCCATTATGCCTCGCTGTGGATCGGCATGGTCATGTGCATCCCGTCATACCTGCTGGCCTCTGGCCTGATCCAGCAGGGCATGTCGGCGGGCCAGGCGGTGGGGACGGTGCTGGCCGGCAATCTGGTGGTGCTGGTGCCCATGGTGCTGATCGGGCATTCCGGTGCCAAATACGGCCTGCCCTTCGCTGTCATCGTCCGGTCCAGCTTCGGCACGCGCGGCAACAAGCTGCCGGCGGCGCTGCGGGCGCTGATCGCCTGCGGCTGGTTCGGCATCCAATGCTGGGTGGGCGGTAGCGCCATCTATGCCATCGCCAACATCATGACGGGTGGGGCACTGGCCGGGGACAAGATCGGCTGGCTGGGCATCGATCCGGGTCAGCTGGTCTGTTTCCTGTTCTTCTGGGCCTTGCATCTCTGGTTCATCCGGCGCGGGCCGGACAGCATCCGCTGGATCGAGACCATCACCGCGCCGTTGAAGATCGTCATCATGCTGGCGCTGCTCTGGTGGGCCTGGGACAAGGCCGGCGGGTTCGGGCATCTGCTGTCTGCCCCCTCGCAATTCGTCACCGGAGGTGCGAAGCAGGGGCAGTTCTGGGCTGTGTTCTGGCCGGGGCTGACGGCCATGGTCGGGTTCTGGTCCACGCTGGCCATCAATATCCCCGACTTCACCCGCTTCGCCAGAAGCCAGAAGGACCAGATGCTGGGCCAGTCGGTGGGCCTGCCCATCCCCATGGCGCTGCTGGCCTTCGTGTCGGTGGCGGTGACGTCGGCCACCATCATCATCTATGGCGAGGCGGTGTGGGACCCGGTAGATCTGGCCGGGCGGCTGGAAGGCATCGCCGTGGCCATCGGCCTGATCATCATCACCATCGATACTTTGTGCGTGAACCTGGCGGCCAACACGGTGGGTCCGGCCTATGATTTCTCCGCCATCTTCCCCCGCCATGTCAGTTTCGCCACCGGCGGCTACATCACGGCCGGCATCGGCATCGCCATGATGCCCTGGAAGCTGATCGAGACGACGGACGGCTATATCTTCACCTGGCTGATCGGCTATGGCGCCCTGCTGGGCCCGCTGCTGGGCATCATGCTGGCCGATTACTGGCTGATCCGCAAACAGGTGCTGAACGTGTCGGCCTTGTTCGAGGTTGACGGGGAATACGGGTTCAAGGGCGGCTGGAACCCGGCGGCCCTGATCGCCTTCATGGTGGCTGTGCTGCCCAACCTGCCGGGCTTCCTGCATGCGGCGTTCCCCGGTGCCTTCACGGGCATGCCAGGCTTTTTCATGGAGATCTACAATCACGCCTGGTTCGTGGGGTTGGGGATTTCGGCGGTCGTGTATCTGGGGCTGATGCGGGGGCGGTGACAAGGCTGCCTCTCACAGTGCCGTCCTCACCGACAGCAGTTCGGGGAAGAAGGACAAGTCCAGCGCCTTGACCAGATAAGATACACCGCCGGTGCCGCCCGTGCCCTTCTTATAGCCGATGATGCGTTCCACGGTCTTCATGTGGCTGAAGCGCCATTGCTGGAATCTATATTCCAGGTCCACCAGCTTTTCTGCCAGTTCATACAGTTCCCAATGTGCATGCGGGTCGCGATAGACGGCGGTCCAGGCGGCTTCCACCGCCGCACTGCCCTGATAAGGCTGCGACCAGTCGCGATCCAGGGCGGCATCGGGAATGGCGAAGCCGCGCCGGGACAGCAGCGCCAGGCATTCATCATAGAGCGACGGACTGTTCAGCGCCGTGACCAGCCGTTCATGCAGCGCCGGCATCCCCTGATGCACGGTGACCGTGCCGGCATTCTTGTTGCCCAGCATGAATTCCAGCAGCCGATACTGGTAGGACTGGAAACCGGAGCTTTGGCCCAGATGCGGGCGGATGCGGCTGTAATCGGCGGGCGTCATGGTCGACAGTACGTCCCAGCCCTGGATCAGCTGCTGCTGGATGCGTGCCACCCGCGCGATCATCTTGAAAGCGGGACCCAGATCGTCCTGACGGACCTGTTCGCGCGCCGCCGCCAGCTCATGCAGGCACAGCTTCATCCACAGTTCCGACGACTGGTGGATGATGATGAACAGCAGCTCGTCATGCTCGCCGGACCGCGCATGCTGGCAGGAGAGGAGCTGGTCCAGCCCCAGATAGGCGCCATAGGACAGGTCGGGTGCCTGATGCACCCCTTCTTGGGACAGATCGACGGCGTTGGGCTTCATGGGGCAGGGCACCGGCTGGGTTGGAATGCCGGGACCATTTCACTTGCAACGATGGCCGTCAATAGCAGCCCTCAGGCCACACTCATCGCGCCATGCGGTTCTGGCGGCCGGGCAGCCTCGAACCGCACGCGGTTGCGGCCCAGGCCCTTGGCCACGTACAGCGCGGCATCGGCGCGCGACATCAGATCATCAAGTCCGCGATCGCCGGGGGCAAGTGTGGTGGCGCCGATGCTGGCGGTGAAGGCCGGGTAGGTGTCGCTGCGGTCGGCCTCCAGCATGGCGCGCAGCTTTTCCGCCACCAGCAGCGCCCCGGCCTCGCCAGCACCCGGCAGCAGGATGGCGAATTCCTCCCCGCCCGTGCGGCCGACCATATCGCCCTGTCGTAGGGCCATCTGGGCCAGTTCGGCGAAGCGGACCAGGACGGCGTCGCCCGTGGCATGGCCGAACCGGTCATTGATGGATTTGAAATGATCCAGATCGACCAGCAGGCAGGAAAGATCCGTCCCGTCGCGCCGCGCCTGGATGATGGCGCTTTCGCCGCTATCGACCAGGAAGCGGCGGTTGGGCAGGCCGGTCAGCCCGTCGCGCGTGGCCAGATCAAACAGGCGGCCGGCATAAAGCCGGATGCGCGTCACCATGGGCCGGAAGATGAAGAAGGCTTCGGCCAGAAGCGTGGTCAGCAGGATGGCCAACACCACCTTCTGCGCCTCGCGCAGCCAATGGGTTCGGCCATTGGCCTCCGTCTCGAATATGGTGACGGCATGGTCCAGGGCCGGCAGCAGCGTATCGCGTGCAGCCCTGTGGAAGCGGCCATAGGCGGCGGGATCGCCGGTATCGGCAAACAGGGCGGCATCTGCCAGGAAGGCATGCACGGCGGCGTCCAGGGGCGTCGGGCCCTGGAAATAATGGGCGCCGGCGTCCTTTGACAAGGGATTGGAGATACCCAAATCATTGCCATGAACCAGCGCATCCTGTGACCGGCGCATCAGCGCGATGGCATCGATCAGCGGCTGGCGGGCACTTTCGTTGCCCTGGTGCAGGTCGGTACCCAGCAGGGCGATGCGTTGCGACAGCATGCGCTGACGTCCGGCGACATTGATGATGGTGGCAGCGTCGCGCTGTTCGGCGATGACATTGTCCAGCAGCAGATGCACGCCGCCCGACAGCAACGCGATCAGGGTCAATGCGATCACATAGCCGGCCGTCAGCCGGCCCACTACATGGCGATCCGCGGTCAATGCATCCTCCCCCAAGGTCTGCGCCCTCAATGCTCCATCAACTAAACCCAGGCGACGATCAGGGAAACAGTCCAATCGCATAGGTTTAGAAGGAACCACCGGGGTTGGGGAGTTGGTTGGCACAACATATCCGATGACGGATGTATTTTCCCTGTGCTAGGGTCCGCGACCTTGCCAAGAAGCGTTAACCAAGAACAGGCAGCGATCCCATGCCCTCAACGATGACTTTCCGGCGCGTCCCGGCCCTGTCGGCTGCGGTGCTGCTGACCTGCGCGCCCCTGGCGGCGGCGCAGAATGCCGGCGATGATAATGTCGTGCGCAACGCCGTCGATGCCTTCGGCCTGCGCGTCGGCACTGAGTCCATCGGGCTTTATGATGAAGGCAATGTTCGCGGATTCAGTCCCGACAGCGCGGGCAATATCCGGCTGCAGGGGCTCTATATCTCCCAGCAGGGTGAGCTTTCCGACCGGGTGGTGGAAGCGTCCAGCATCCGGGTGGGCCTGAATACCGTCGGCCTGCTGTTCCCGGCCCCATCGGGCATCGCCGATCTGGCCTTGCGCGATCCGGATGCGACCGGGGCGGAACTGACGCTGGGCATCGATCCGTTCAGATCGCCCTTTATGGAACTGGACACGGGCTATGTCTCCAGCGACGCGCGGTTCCGGCTCTCGGCCGGGGTCGCGGGCAGTCCGGATCATAATGGTGGCTTTGGCGGGGATTATCGCGGCTGGTCGGCGGGCCTGGTGCCGCGCCTGAAGCTGGGGGAGGATGTGGAGATCACGGCCTTTGCCGACTGGGACCGCATGCATGACAGCGAAGTGGTGCCCAGCTATCTGCCGGGTGGCCCCTATCTGCCGCCCCGCGTGAACCGGGATGTGGACCATTCTTTGCCGTGGGCCGATTGGGCGTATGAGACGGAAAATCAGGGCCTGATCCTGGATGCGGGCCTGGCCGAGGGGCTGGTGGCGCGGGCCGGGCTGTTCCGGTCGGTGCACCGGCTGCCCTATGACGCCTTCGCCCTGATGGCGGTGGACCCGGACCGGCAGGGACGGATGCTGCATGTCCTGCTGCCCGCCACCCGCTATGAAGCCCTGTCGGGGGAGGCGTCGCTGGCCTATCAATGGCTGGACGGCAAGGCCGGCCATACGCTGAGCCTGGCCGGGCGCGGCCTGTCCAAGAAAAGCCACAAGGGCGGGGATGTGGAGGTCGATTACGGCCCCTGGCCCCTGGATGCGCCTCCGTCGGTGACGCGGCCCAATGTGGATTTCGACGTGCCCCAGGATGTGGACCGGGTGCAACAATATACGCTGGGCCTGGCCTATAACCTGTCCTGGGATGGGCGGCTGGATGTGGGTGCAGGGCTGCAGAAGGCCGATTACGCGAAGACGACGCGGCCCGGTGCCGGCGGCCGGGCGCATGGATCGTCGGCCCCCTGGCTTTATAACGCGGTCGCGGCCTGGCGGTTCGACAATGGCCTGGTCACCTATGCCAGCTATTCGCGCGGGCTGGAGGAAAGCGGATCGGCCCCCATCACCGCCGTGAACCGCAACGCGGTGCTGCCAGCGGTGAAGACCACGCAGCGCGAGCTGGGGGTACGGGTCGGGCTGGGGCCCATGGTGCTGACCAGTTCCGTCTTCGATGTGCGCCGCCCCTATGACGGGGTGGATGCGGACGGTATCTACGGCTTCCTGGGCACGGTGCGGCACCGGGGGGTGGAGGCGTCGCTGTCCGGCAACCCGGCGCCCGGCCTGTCGGTCGTACTGGGGGCCGTGCTGCTGGACCCGGTGGTGCAGGGGCCGGAGGTGCGTGATGGCCTGATCGGGCGGCGGCCCGTGGGGCAGACAAAGCTGCAATGGCAGGCCAGCCTGGATTATGCGCCGGACTTCCTGGCAGGGCTGTCGGTGGATCTGACCGTGGACCACCGGGCGAAGACCACGGCGCGCGGCGACAATCTGGCCGATGCGCCGGATTATACGCTGGTCGATCTGGGCCTGCGGCGGGACGTGGATATGTGGGGACGGGAGGTCAGCCTGCGCGCCCAGGTACAGAACCTGTTCGACGGCTATGGGTGGGACGTCAATGGCGATGGGGAGTATGAGCCCCTGACCGGCCGGGCTTGGCGGATGGCGGCAACGACACGGTTTTAGAGTCTGTCAGATTTAAATAGAATCACCATTTTATCCGCCTTCCCGGCGAAGGCCGGGACCCAGGGGCCACAGGATCAAATCTATACGCAGCGTCTATCAAATCTGCCGATAAGTCGGGCGCTTGGCCCCTGGGTCCCGGCCTTCGCCGGGAAGGCGGGACAGAAGATCCTGTCTAAAACTGACACATCCTAAAGGTCACCGCCGCAACCGGTCGCGGATGTCGGCCTGGATCACCGCCCAGGCATCGGATTGCGGCGTGATCAGTTCGAAATGCCCCGCCCCGTCGATCTCCAGCTCGCGCAGCTCCGGTCCCGCCGCCTTGGCCGCGTAATGCTGGGCGAAGCTGGGCGGAACGATGGCGTCGCGGGTGCCCGACACCAGCGTCAGGGGCAGGTCCTTCACCGGCGCTTCGCCGGGGGAGGTGTCGACGAACGGGTTGCCCTGGCGTTCGGCGCTGCCGATCAGCCGGTCGATGGTGCCGGGCCCGCCACACGCGTCGGGTCCGCGCACGTGATAATCCCGCAGGTCGACGATGCCGGCCAGGGACACCACGCCGCGAACGGGCAGCGGGTCAGGGGTCTTCAACGGGCTGTCGGTAGGCAGGCTGCCGCGCCCTGCTGCCCATAATGACAGGTGACCGCCGGCCGAATGGCCCGACAGCACCACGCGGGTCAGGTCAAGCGGATAGGTGCCGGCCAGGGTGCGGACATGGTCCACCGCGGCCGCCACGTCCTGGAACGTGCCGGGATAGCCGCCGCCCGCTTCCCCCAGCTTGCGATACTCGATATTCCAGACGGCGATGCCCTGGTCACGCAGCGCCGCCGACATGGGCCCCATCAGGTCGAAGCCCGCATATTCGGCCAGCCAGCAGCCGCCATGAACCAGGATGACCAGCGGATGCGGCCCGTTCCCCGTGGGCAGCCAGAGTTCGCCGAACTGCTGCGCCGCCGCCCCATAGGCGATGCGCAGTCCGCCCGTCACCCGGGGCCGCGCCGACAGTTCTTTGTAGGTCAGCAGCGGCGGCAGATCGGCAGCCAGGGTGGGCGTGGCGAAGAACAGAGCGCAAAGCGGGGCGAGGAAACGACGCATGACGATTGGCAACCTCCGGTGACGCACCCCGCCATGGTGGCGTGCTTACAGAACCTGCGTCAACCAGTAGAAGCCGGCCCCCACGGCAGCGGCCGCCGGCATGGTCAGGACCCAGGCCACCAGGATGCCCTGGGCCAAGCCCCAGCGCACCGACGACGCGCGCCGCGCCGACCCGACGCCGACGATGGCACCGGTGATGGTGTGGGTGGTGCTGACCGGCACACCCATATAGGTCGCCGTGAACAGGGTGATGGCGCCCGCCGTCTCCGCACAGCTGCCATGGACCGGCTTCAGGTCGGTCAGGCGCGACCCCATGGTCCGCACGATCTTCCAGCCGCCGAACAGCGTGCCGGCACCCATGCAGGCCTGACACGAGATCACCACCCAGAAGGGCACATGAAACCCGTCTTGCATATAGCCCTGGCTGAACAGCAGCACGGCGATGATGCCCATGGTCTTCTGCGCGTCATTGCCGCCATGGCCCAGGCTGTAGAGCGAGGCGGAGACGATCTGGACGCTGCGGAACACCTTGTCCACCTTGAAGGGGGAAAAGCGGCGGAAGCTCCAGGAGACGATGACCATCAGGGTGATGGCCAGGATGAAGCCAACCGTGGGCGAGATGACGATGGCCACCGCCGTCTTGATCAGGCCCGACCCCACGACATCGACACCGGCCTTGGCCACGCCCGCCCCCACCAGACCGCCTACCAGCGCGTGGGAGGAGGAAGACGGAATGCCGCCCCACCAGGTGACGAGGTTCCAGAAGATGGCCCCCATCAGCGCCGCGAAGATCACCGGCGCGTCAATGACATTGGCATCGACAATGCCCTTGCCGATGGTGTTGGCCACATGGGTGCCGAAGAACACGAAGGCGATGAAGTTGAAGAAGGCCGCCATGATCACAGCATTGCGCGGCGACAGCACGCGCGTGGACACGACGGTGGCGATGGAATTGGCCGCATCATGCAGGCCGTTCAGGAAATCGAACGCCAGAGCCAGTGCGATCAGGCCGATCAGGATCGGCAGGGAGATCAGTTCCATGGGGCGGGGCGCCGGATCAGACGTTGTCGACGATGATGCTGTCGATGATGTCGGCGACATCCTCGCCCGCGTCCAGCACGGCTTCCATCAGTTCCAGGATCTCGCGGATCAGCGCCTGGCGATAGGTGATGGGGGCATCCAGACCGCCGCTTTCCTGCCGCAGCCGCGCCTTGCCGGCCCGCAGGATGCGGTCGCTGTCGCTCTCCAGCTCCGACAGTTCCCGCGTCATACGAGTCATTTCCGTGACATGGCGGGGAATGTCGCGCAGCTTGGGCAGGCATTCCGGCAGGATGGCGGATGCCCGCACGATCAGATCGGACAGGGCGTGCATCTCGGCCGTATATTCCATGGGGCCGGCTTCCGTCATGTGACGGGCCACGTCCTGGATCAGGTCGATGATGTCGTCCATGCGCTTGGCCAGATCCTGGATGTCGGACCGGTCGAAGGGCACGATGAAGGAACGATGGACGGCCGCCTGGATCTCCTTGGTGATCTTGTCGGCGTCGTTTTCGGCCTGGTGGATGCGCTGGAACCGCATCTCCAGCTGGTCGCCATTGCGCACCAGGTCGCGCAGCGCTTCGGCGGCGACCAGGACCAGACGGGCATGGTTGGTGAAATGGTCGAAAAACCGCTCTTCGCGGGGCATCATGGCCCGGAACAGGCTCAACATCTTCTATCCCGATCAACGCTATCGCAATGGGGGGCTGACGGCGGCGACGCCGCAGCGTGGGCCCTGCTGTATCATTGATCGACGCGGGATTGTAATGTTAATGTCATAAAACAGTCATGAAATGCGCCCATCCATCTTTACCGGAAATTCATGCTTCAAAAGCAATCTGACAGATTACCCGTCGGCTTCATGAACGGGTGGCTGTTCAGGCAGTTCGTGCGAGGTGTAGTCTAAGTCGATGAGTGAGCGTAAAATCCAGTATGCGGCCCTGCCGTATCGTATGACCCCGGCCGGCCCGCAGATCCTTCTGGTCACCTCGCGTGAGACGCGGCGTTGGATCATCCCCAAGGGCTGGGCCAAGAAGAATGTCGATCCGCAGGACATGGCCGCAACCGAGGCGTTCGAGGAAGCGGGCGTGCGCGGTAAGGTCAAGAAGAAGCCCGTCGGATCATACGAATATGACAAGCGCCTGGATGATGGCAGCTGCGTCACCTGCGATGTCAGCGTCTATACGCTGGAGGTCACGGCGGAACTGCCCGATTGGCCGGAGCGCACCCAACGCGAGCGCCGCTGGCTGTCGCCGGCCGAAGCCGTGGTGCTGATCAGCGAGCCAGGATTGGTGGACATCTTCCAGAAGCTGGCGGTGAAGTGGGAGGATTGAGAATCTCTGCCCGCTTTCCATGCAATCCGCTGCTTTTGCTGGCAATGACTGTTTCACGAGCGTAGCCTGTTCTTTGATCGGCCAAGCATCAGGTCGAGGTTTCCTTGATTTCCGCGATTATCGGTCTTCTGGCACGAAACCTGCGATGCAGTCCCGCTTTCCCAGGTTTCGACCAGGTCACCTTTCAGGGGAGGCAGGATGGAAGTCGGTGTTTTCATTCCCATCGGGAATAATGGTTGGCTGCTGTCGGAGAACGCGCCGCAGTACAAGCCCAGCTTCGATCTGAACAAGCAGATCACGCTGTCAGCGGAAAAGCACGGGCTGGACTTCGTGCTGTCGATGATCAAGCTGCGCGGCTTCGGGGGCAAGACCGAGTTTTGGGACCATAACCTGGAAAGCTTCACCCTGATGTCGGGGCTGGCCGCCGTGACCAGCCGCATCAAGATCTACGCCACCGCCGCGACCCTGGTCATGCCGCCGGCCATCGTGGCCCGCATGGCTGCCACCATCGACAGCATCTCCCATGGCCGTTTCGGCGTTAACCTGGTCACCGGCTGGCAGCGGCCGGAATATTCGCAGATGGGCATGTGGCCGGGGGACGAGCATTTCGCCAACCGCTACGACTATCTGGCGGAATATGCCACCATCCTGCGCGAACTATGGGCGACGGGGCATAGCGACCTGAAGGGCAAGTATTTCCAGATGGAGGATTGCCGCCTGTCGCCGCGACCGCAGGCGCCGGTCAAGCTGATCTGTGCCGGGTCATCCAATGCCGGCATGGCCTTTTCCGCGCAATATGCCGACTATAATTTCTGCTTCGGCATGGGCGTGAACACCCCCACCGCCTTCGCCCCCACGGTGGAGCGCATGCGGGCGGCGGCAGAGAAGACGGGACGCGAGGTGTCCTCCTATGTCCTGTTCATGGTCATCGCCGACGAGACGGACGAGGCGGCACGGGCCAAGTGGGAGCACTATAAGGCCGGCGCCGATCAGGAAGCCATCGCCTGGCTGGGCGTGCAGGGGGCGGCCGACACCAAGTCAGGGGCCGACACCAATGTGCGGCAGATGGCCGATCCGGTGTCGGCGGTGAACATCAATATGGGCACAATCGTCGGGTCTTACGAGACAGTGGCAAGACTGCTGGACGAGGTGCCGACGGTGCCGGGGACGGGCGGCGTGCTGCTGACCTTCGATGATTTCGTCAAGGGGGTGGAGGATTTCGGTACCCGCATCCAGCCGCTGATGAAGTGTCGCCAGCATATCAAGGCCGCCGTATGAGCACGGCCGGCTACACTCCCCCGCCGGAACGGTCGAAATCCGTCACCCTGCCGGCACGGCCGGAACCGATCAGCCTGAAGCCGTCGGAAACCGCCGTCGTCGTCGTCGATATGCAGAACGCCTATTCGACGGAAGGCGGTTATGTCGATCTGGCCGGGTTCGATATAGCGGGCGCCAAGGGTACCATCGCCAATATCAAGCGCACGCTGGATGCCGCACGGGCCGCCGGGGTGCTGGTGGTCTATTTCCAGAATGGCTGGGACCCCGACTATGTGGAGGCCGGGGGACCGGGCTCGCCCAACTGGCATAAATCCAACGCCCTGAAGACCATGCGGGCGCGGCCGGAATTGCAGGGCAAGCTGCTGGCCAAGGGCACCTGGGACTATGCCATCGTCGATGAGCTGCAGCCCAAACCCGGCGACATTCTGGTGCCGAAGACCCGCTATAGCGGGTTCTTCAACACGCAGATGGACAGCATCCTGCGGGCGCGCGGCATCCGCAATCTGGTGTTCGTGGGCATTGCCACCAATGTCTGCGTGGAAAGCTCGCTGCGCGACGCCTTCCACCTGGAATATTTCGGGGTGATGCTGGAGGACGCAACCCACCATCTCGGCCCCGACTTCATTCAGCAGGCCACGGTCTATAATGTCGAGAAATTCTTCGGCTGGGTGGCGACCGTGGATGATTTCTGCGGCGTGATCTCACAGGCGGCACCAATCGTCGGATAGCAATCAGAACAGGAGCAGCAAATATGCCCAAGCAGATCATCGTTCCGGTGGGCACGCAGAAGCCCATCGCCCCCTATTCGCCCGGCACGCTGGCCGATGGCATCGTCTATGTCTCCGGCACCCTGCCGTTCGACAAGAATAATGACGTGGTCCATGTCGGCGATGCCGGGGCCCAGACGCGCCATGTGCTGGAGACTATCAAGTCGGTGATCGAAACGGCGGGCGGCACGATGGAGGATGTGACCATGAACCATATCTTCATCACCGACTGGGCCAATTATCAGGCGGTCAACAAGGTCTATGCTGAGTATTTTCCCGGCGACAAGCCTGCGCGCTATTGCATCCAGTGCGGGCTGGTGAAGCCGGACGCGCTGGTGGAAATCGCCACGGTCGCCCATATCGGGAAGCAGTGATGCATGTCGAGACCCATGGCAGGGACGACGCGGACGCCCCCGTCCTGATCCTGTCATCGGGGCTGGGCGGGTCCGGCTCCTATTGGGCCGCCCAAATCCCCGCCCTGACGCCGCATTTCCGGGTCGTGACCTATGATCATCGCGGCACGGGCCGCACGGGGGGGACGGTGCCGGAAGCAGGTGGCATCGCCGCCATGGCCGATGACGTGCTGGAGATCGCGGACCGGCTGGGCGTGAACCGGTTCAGCCTGATGGGCCATGCGCTGGGCGGGTTGATCGGGTTGGATCTGGCGCTGCGCGTGCCGGAGCGGGTGGAGAAGCTGATCCTGATCAATGCCTGGAGCAAGGCCGACCCGCATTCCGGCCGCTGCTTCGATGTGCGCCTGGAATTGCTGGCGACATCCGGCGTGCCGATGTTCGTGAAGGCCCAGCCCCTGTTCCTCTATCCCGCCATCTGGATGGCGGAGAATGCCGACAGGCTGGAGGCGGAGGAGGCGCACGGGGTCGCCCATTTCCAGGGGGTGGACAATATCCGACGTCGGATTGCGGCTTTGCGTGCCTTCGATGTGGATGTACGGCTGCGCCAGGTGGCGGCCCCAACCCTGGTGGTGGCCACCAAGGATGATCTGCTGGTGCCGTACAGCCGGTCGCTGCGACTGGCGGAAGGGATTCCCCATGCAAGGCTGCAGCTGAGCGATTTCGGCGGGCATGCCGTCAATGTGGTCGAACCCGACACCTTCAACCAAGCCGTGGTGGAATTTCTGAGGGCGTGATCCTCATTCCTCGAAATGCGCCGCGATATCCTTGTGGGCATTCAGGATGTTGATCACTTCCAGCCGGTCCCCGGCATAGCGGAAGAAGATGACATAGCCGCGAAAAGGCGTGCTGCGCATGTCTGGGCGCAGTTCGGGGCGGGCACGGCCCAGTGTGCCGGGAAGGGCTGCCAGCTTGCGGCAATGAAGGTCGATTGCTTCGACGAACTGCCAGGCGGTCGGAGGGTGACGGCTTTCGCGGGTGATATAGCGGAGGATCTCCGACACATCACGGCGGGCCGCGGCGGCATAGACCAGCGTCCGCATGGTCAGTACCCTTCGCGCTCAAGCTCCGCCGCTGTATCCGACAGTTCGCGCATCAGGTCCTCGGAAGTACCGTATGCACCTCGCTCAATCGACGCGTTCAACGTGTCGCGCAGCGCTTGCAGCTTGACCTCACGCTCTTCGACCAGACGCAGGCCTTCGCGGATGACTTCGCTGGCGGAGCCGTAGCGGCCGGTCTTCACGGCATCATCGACGAACTCTTCCCAGCGGCGGCCAATCGAGACATTCATGATGTCCTCCATGGAAATGGGGCGGACATCATAACATAGACTGCGCAAAGATTGTTATCGGCTTCAGCCCCGCCGTGCGATCACGGCCCCATAGGGGGGCAGGGCAGGGCCGGACAGGTCGGCACCGTTCACCGCCTCCTCCACCACCCAGTCGGCCGCGTCGGGCAATCCGTGGGCCGCTGGTTCTCCCGAGAGGTTCACCACCACCAGCAACTCTTCACCCGCATAGGTGCGCTCAAATGCCAGGATAGGGTCGGCGGGGGGGCGGAAGCGGATGTCGCCCCAGCGCAGGGCCGGTTCCGCGCGGCGGCGGGCCAGCAGGCGCCGGGTGACCGACAGGGTGCTGGCGGGGTCCGCGGACTGGACATCCACGGCGAGCGGCAAATGGTGGGGATCCACGGGCAACCAGGGCCGGGCCGTGGAGAAGCCCCCATTGGGCGCGTCCTTGATCCATGGCATGGGCGTGCGCGCGCCGTCCCGGCCCAACGTATGTGGCCAGTTGGCGATGGCCTCCGGATCCACCAGATCCTCGAATGCCACGCGCGCCTGCGGCAGGCCCAACTCCTCTCCGAAATAAAGGAAGACGGAGCCGGGCAGTGAAACCAGCAGCGCGTTTAGGCAACGCGCCAGGGCTGGCGGTGGCACGTCGCCGCCCCAGCGCGACAGGGCGCGCGGCGCATCATGGTTGGAGAAGGTCCAGGACGGCCAGGCGCCGCCGGCCGTCTGGTTCCAGCCGCCAATGATTCGGCGCGGGACACCGGCATCCAGCCGCTGATGATAGAGGAAGGAGAAATTATAGGCGGAATGGAAGCGTTTGCCCGGCAGCGTATAGTCCGCCACCATGTCGAACGGCGCCTCGCCCATCTCCGCCACCATGAACCGGTCGGGATAGAGGTCCAGCAGCCGGCGCAGATCCTCGATGAAGGCCAGGTTCTCCGGCTGGGAGATATTGTGGACCTGGCTCTGGAACTCATAGGGGCGCTTGGGCGCCGTGGCTTCCCGGTTGACGGGATTGTCGCGGAACTGGCGGTCATGCATGAAGAAATTGGCGGCATCGACGCGCAGCCCATCAACACCCCGGTCCATCCAGAAGCGAGCCACGCCCTTGATGGCTTCCTGCACCTCGGGATTGTGCAGATTCAGGTCCGGCTGGCTGGACAGGAAATTATGCAGGTAATATTGCCGCCGCCGCGCATCCCAGGTCCAGCCCGGCCCGCCGAACACGGACTGCCAGTTGTTGGGCGGCGTGCCGTCCGGCTTGGCATCGTGCCAGACATACCAGTCGGCCTTGGCATTGGTGCGATCGCGGCGGCTTTCCTGGAACCAGCGGTGAGCGATGGAAGTGTGGGAATAGACCTGATCGATGATCACCTTCAGGCCCAGGTCATGGGCCCGGGCGATGACCGCATCGCAGTCATCCATGGTGCCGAAAATTGGATCGATATCGCAATGATCGGATATATCGTATCCGAAATCATCCATGGGAGATTTGAAGAAAGGTGAGATCCAGATGGCGTCGACGCCAAGCCGGGCGACATGATCCAGATGGGCGAGCAGCCCTTTCAGATCACCAATGCCGTCGCCATTGCTGTCGGCAAAGCTGCGTGGATAAATCTGATAGATGACGGCGCCCTGCCACCAGGGACGCGATGCGCCCCGGTCGGGCCCGGCCGTTCCATCGGCCCCCAGACCCGTCTCCGCCATTCTACCCATGCTCAGGTTCCCCCCTGATACGCGACGCTTGTTTTCTGGCCCTATCCTAGTTTTGGCGGGGACGGACGGGTATGGGCCACATACGTATGCGCCGCCATGCTGCGCTGCGACGCATACGTATTTACTGTTGGGCACCGGCAGGCAAGGGCCGGTCCAACCGGTTTCATGGGAGCCGGAAACGAAAAGGGACGGGTGTCGCCACCCGCCCCCTCGCCAGGACCAAGGATATGTATGGTGCCGGATTACTTCTGGGCGACCTGGGACTGCTGGGCCTTGAAATCGCGCAGTTCGGCATTGTAGGCGTTCACGGTCGCTTCCAGACGGTCGGCAACCTGATCGCGATAGGCGGCCAGCTGGGCCCGGAAGGACGGCTGCGCCATGTAGGAGGAGGAGGCGGGCTGGCTGTCCAGGCAGGACAGGTAATCCAGCGACTGGTCGGCATAACCGCGGACGGAGCCGGCGACCTGACGCATGGAAGCCTCGGTGGCGGACTTGCCGGCCACCAGTTCGGGGCTGGCCGGGGCCTCACCACAGATGCGCTTCAGCGCGGGGTGGGCAGCCTGGGACTGGCCAGCAGCGAGCAAGGCCAGGGCGGAGAGGATCAGAGCGGAATAGAGCTTCTTCATAGCGATACTCACAAAGCTGGAAGCGGGGGCGGGATGCCACCGACATTTCGGGCCTTGTACGTTCGCTCCCTTTAAATGGTCCTGGTCGACGCCGGAAACCGTGTTCTTGTGCATTGCAGTATAAGGATGTTGCGACGCAGCGGAAGGGGAAATTATCGTTAACTGACACCGCTAACATGATTTCCTAGTATGCACACAGCGCATGCCTTCGCGTCCATTCGTGGACTGAGGCAGATGTCTGATGACGCACAATCCGCGGACTTAACCATATGAATCAACCATTTTCGTGCAATGGCGAGCGGTATCAGGATACAGCATCGCGGGCCAAGAGTGCAAATTCAGGTTCATGAAATTCCATTACATGTATTTTTCATAATTTAAATTATCAATCTTCTGCCTGTACGCGCAAAGTTAAAATGTCAGTCCTGCGCAAGATAGAAATGTCAGTCTCTGGATCGGTTTTGGCCGGTCTTGGAGGCTGCCATGGGGTGCATTACACCTCCACCCAGCGGCGCAACAGGTTGTGATAGGTGTTGGTCAGTGACAGGATGCCCGGATGGTCGGGCATGTCCTTGTTCAGCGCCAGGATGGCCATATCCATGTCGAACAGGGTGCGCCGTTCCGCATCGTCACGCACCATGCTTTGCAGCCAGAAAAAGGAGCTGACGCGGGCCCCCGCCGTCACGGGGCGGACATGGTGCAGGCTGGAACTCGGATACAGCACCATGTGACCGGCAGGCAGCTTCACGGCATGGTGGCCGTAAAGATCCTCGACCACCAGTTCCCCACCCTCATACTCGTCCGGCTCGCTGAAGAACAGGGTGCAGGACAGATCAGTGCGAATGCGCGGGCCGCCGAACGGGGCCTGGCGCACGGCATTGTCGACATGGGCGCCGAAATGCTGGCCGCCGGCATAGCGGTTGAACATCGGCGGATAGACCTTGGCCGGCAAGGCTGCGGACATGAACAACAGGTTGCGCGACAGCGCATCCAGGATCACCTGCCCCACCTGCTGGGCCACAGGATGGCCCTCCGGCAACTGGCTGTTATCCTTCGCCTTGCTGGATTGGAACCCGGCTGTGACCTTGCCGTCCACCCATTGCGCCGCGTCCAGCGCCTGGCGGCACTGCCGCACCTGGTCCGGGGTCAGGACATCGGGAATGCTGATCATCATGATACACGGTTCCTGGCAGGGAGGCTGGTAGGGCGAGCCTATAGCATCCCTGATTGCGATCCACTCTGATTTGCATCAACCCCGACATGAAAAAGGGGCGGCCGTCGCCGACCACCCCTTCCCTGTCGCCTCTGAACCCGGAAGGATCAGAAGGTGTAATTCACCGTCAGCGTGGCGTTGCGGGCATCGCCCGGCGTGGCCCAGCCATTGTTGCGGATGCGCTGGAAATAGTTCTTGTCGAACAGATTGTTGACGTTCAGTTGCACCTGCAGGGCATCGGTCACCCAATAGGAGGCCGAGGCGCGATGCACCCAGAAGTCCGCAGTCTGGTAAAGGGGTGCCGCGGCATTATTCAGGTACATCTTGCCGAAATAGGTGACGCCGTAACCCAGTTGCAGCCCGATCGGCAGGTCATAGGTGGTCCACAGGCTGCCGGAATGCTTCATGACGCTGGTCAGCGGGTTGCCCTTCTGCGGGTCGCTGGCGGCGCCATCGTCGGCATTCTGCAAGACTTCGCTGTCCAGATAGGTATAGTTGGCGAAAATGCGCCATTCCTCGGTGATGGTGCCGGCGGCACCCAGCGAGATGCCGTCGACGCGGCTCTTGCCCTTCAGCTGGTTTTCCGGAACCAGCGGATCGGCTGACGGCACCTTGTAGTTCTGGCGCTCATTGCGGAAAATGGCAGCGGTCAGAGACAGCTGGTTCTCCAACAGGTCCCACTTCGTGCCAATCTCGTAATTCACCGCCGTTTCCGGATCGACATTGCAGGTCAGCGCCGTACAGGAACCGTTGACGCCCGTCTTGGACGGGGTCTTGGAATTGCCGTAAGCGACATAGATGCTGCCATTCTGGGCCGGCTTGTAGACGGCACCGGCGCGATAGGAGAACAGGGTCTCGGTGTTCTTGAACAGTTGGCCCTGCGAGGTGAAGGTGCCGTTCGTGTAGGTGCCGGTAGTATAGTCACCCTTGTTGTGTTCCCAGCGCACGCCGCCATTCAGCTCGAATTGTTCGTTCAGCTTGATCTGATCGAACAGGTAGACGGCCTGGTTTTCCAGCGTGCCGTCCTGGGTGCCGGTCTTGATGAAATTGACCGGGCCATTCCAGACATTGTCGGGGTCGGCGATGTTTATCAGCGGAACGTCGGCGGGCACTGTGCCGTTGGCGTTGCGCAGGGAGTTGCCATTGTCCAGATGGTATTTCTCGCTGAAAATGGCGGCGCCGAAGGTCAGGTTGTGGGTGACCGCGCCTGTCTCCAGGCTGGCCTTCAGGTCCGTCTGGTTGAACAGCATGCTGTTGCGGCTGTCGCGGGTCGTGCCGCGCGGGCCGGTACCCAGGGCCGCCGGAGTGCCGGAGACGGAGAACGGAGCGAAGAAGCCCTTGGGTACAGTGATCGCCGGCCGCGCCGGGTTGGTGGAGGCGGCGATGGTGCAGGCCCCACCCGTTGGCGTGTGGCCGGTGGCCGTGCCGTCATCGACGCACCAAGTGCCCTGCGGCGGGCTGGCGATGGACAACTGGGTCACGCGCTGCCAGCGGGTCAGGTTCTGGATCGATAGCTTATCGGTGAAACTGTGCTCGATCTTGGCGGTGACGATGTCGACATCGCTCTCCTGTGTATCGACATTGGCATAGCCGTAATAGTTCGCCCGGTCCACGCCGGGCAGCATACCGCTGTAGAGAGCATTCTGGTAATAAGGCACGCCATATTGTGGGATGTTGTCGTCATGCTGGTGGAAATAGGACAGCGTGACCTTTGTGTCGCTGTTCAGACCGAAGACAACCGACGGGGCGAAGCCCCAGCGCTCGGCCTTTTCCACATCGCGGCCGGCCGCGTCGTTCTTGTGGCCCATGGCGTTCAGGCGGATGGCGATGTCGTCGCCGATCTTCTGGTTGCTGTCCACCGTGGCGCGGTAATAGGCGTCGGTGCCGATACCGGCGCTGGCGCGGGTGAAGACGTCATCCTTGGCCGCCTTGGAGACCAGGTTGATGGAGCCGCCGACAGAACCGGAGCCCGCATAGACGGAGTTAGCACCATTGGTGACTTCCAGCTGCTCCAGATTGAAGCTGTCGCTACGCGTATACTGGGCGCTGTCGCGGATGCCGTCGATGGCGATGTCGGAATTGGCCGAATAGCCGCGCAGGTTGATGCTGTCGCCATAGCCCCCGCCGCCTTCGCCGGCGCCGAAGGTGATGCCCGGCACCGTGGTCAGGATATCGCGCAGGTTCAGCAGGTTCTGTTCCTGGATGACCGCGGCGGGCACCACCGTGATGGTCTGCGGCGTATCGCGCAGGGGGGCCGTGTATTTCGGCGAGGCGGCCTGTTCCGGCTTGTTGGTCGGCGCCACGGTCTGGCCTTCCACGCCCAGCGTGGGGAGCATAACGGCCTTCTTCTCGCCGTCCTTGGCGGCGGAGCCGCCGGGCTGCTGCGTGGCGGAGCCGCTGGCCTGCTGGGCCATGGCCGGAATGGCGGCGGCGGCGACACCCACCGACAGGGCGGCCATAAGGGCCATGCGGCCACGGGCCACCTGGGAATTATTCTTCTCGTCCATGTCTCTTTGCCTCTCTCGCGGCGCGCAGGCGCCAATGATTCTTATTCGCTTTATTATTTGGCAATAGCACCTGCCATTGCCCGGGTCCCGTCGCGCGGACTATATTAAGAGCCGTTCGCATTCGCAAACAATGACACGCCCCCACCCATGCGGCTGGGGCATATCCTGCGACAGCCTATCGCATAGCTGCCTTTTTGGTTCGCCGCCCGGCACCGATGCATGTATAAATTTGGGTGAAATTAAGCCAGGGATATTAATCCATTAATGCGCAGCACGCCGAAACCATTGATCGCCCAGCAAATCGCTCCGATCGACAGGCTGCAAAAAGCACTGACAGCCCGCTTTCTTGCACCGTTACAGGAAGAGATCTTCCAATATCTCTATCATTTGCGAGAAGATCTGGACCCTGAACTGATCAGGCTGTATCCACAAGTATCTCCAGGGAAACCATATCCTTTAGGCCGCTGCACGGAGATCACGCAAACGGTACTGAAGGCGCTGCAACAGCGCATCGCACAGCCGCAAGCGCCGGCCGAACGTGCCATTGCCGCCTTCGTGAGATCCGGCGGCGTCATGCGGCCCATCTGGGGCGCCCTGCGTGGCCAGTTCTTCCAGAATGCCACCCAACTCGGTGCGCTCTATGTCGATGTCGCCAATGATACTGTGACCGTCACCAAGCCCAAGGTCGAGATATTGCCCCTGGACCAGGCCGGCATCGTGAATATCCGCGACCTTGATCATTTCAGCGAAACCGCCGGAAAATACTGGAACGCCCGGATTGTGGCCAATCATGTGGCCCCGGCATTGGCGCCATTGCTGCCCATGCTGGCGATTTTCGCCAATGGCGAGGGGCGGCTTGTTTCCATCTGCGACTACATGATCGGTCTGATGATGCGCGACCAGTTCCGCATGGCGGAGGCCTGGGTGGCGCAGGCGCCACCGCCGCCACCCGACCTCCTTGCCCATTACCGCACGCGCCTGCCCGAAACGTTGCGCGTGCCCGACGGTGTTGACGGACGGCAGGCCGCCGTCACCGCTTGCCGCACCGCAAGGGCCAAGGGGCAATGGAAGAACCAGGCTTGGCTGACCAACCAGATGCAGCAGATCATGGGCCTGACCGACCTATAAAACGCGCACCTCAAAAAGACGGGTTCGCAGCCTGCGCGGCTTTCCAGTCGATTGAAGCCGTGTCACGGCGGGCTGTCGAGCGCGAACAGCAGCACCAGACCCGTCGCCCCCTCCCCGGCCCCACCCTGGCGCAGGTCCAGGGTACGGCAACCGGATGCCATGGGGGCGGCCAGGGTACTGTTGACGAAGCGGGCGAAGGTGGGGTCCGTCATCTCCCTGTTCCCGCCGCGGAAGGCCGCTCCGCGGATCTGGCCCGTGGCCGGGTCATAATAGACGCCGATTTCCGCCCGGAAACTGCCGGCCCCGCGCGGCAGCGGCGGCGGTTCCCAGCAGTCCATGATCTGGCTGCGCAGCAGCGGGCCGGTCCGGCCCGAGACATCGTCGATCTTGGCCCAGTTCACGGGCGGCGCCGGCGCCTCGGCGATGGTCAACTCACCTTGCTGGTGGCTGGGCGGTGGTGCCTGTGCCTTTGACGGGGCGGGTTTCGGCCGTGCCGGGGCCGGATTCTCCTTCGCCGGCTTGGGGGTCAGCGCCTCGATACGGATTCGCGCCAGGGAAGAGAACCGCCCGGCCGGATAGGCATGCAGATAGGCATAGAATTCCGCCGGGTCCTTGCTGTCACGCACACTTTCCCAGAAGACCAGTTCGGGATCGGCCTGCACCGGTGCGGCGGGGGCCGGCATCGGGGCCGGCGGCCTGCCGCCACAGGCCGCCAGGGCAAGGAAGCCGGCCAACGCGACACTGTGACGAAGGGTACGGGCCACCGGCTTTTCCTTACTGGTCGGGAATTGGGTTAAAGCAGGGTGCCTTCCGTCGCTTCCGCTTGGCATGTCCCCCCCTTGCCGGGTTATAGATGAGCCACGTCCATCATGAAAGGCCCGCCATATGCCGGCCTTTGCGAACGGCCAAGAAGGAACAACATGAAGCGGGCACGCAAGCGGGTTCTGGTCGCCGGTGGCGCGGGTTTCCTCGGGTCGCATTTGTGCGAAAGATTGCTCAGTGACGGGCACGAGGTGCTGTGCGTCGATAATTTTTTCACCGGCTCGCGCGAGAATATCCGTCACCTGCTGACCAACCCCTATTTCGAGGTCATGCGGCACGACGTCACCTTCCCGCTGTTCGTGGAGGTGGACGAGATTTACAATCTGGCCTGCCCCGCCTCCCCCATCCATTACCAGTTCAATCCCGTGCAGACGACGAAGACGTCGGTGCATGGCGCGATCAACCTGTTGGGTCTGGCCAAGCGCACCAAGGCCAAGATCTTCCAGGCCAGCACGTCGGAGGTCTATGGCGACCCCACCGTGCACCCGCAGACCGAGGATTACCGGGGCAATGTGAACCCGATCGGACCGCGGGCCTGCTATGATGAAGGCAAGCGCTGCGCGGAGACGCTGTTCTTCGACTACCACCGCCAGAGTGGCGTGAATATCCGCGTGGCCCGCATCTTCAACACCTATGGTCCGCGCATGCACCCCAATGACGGGCGCGTGGTGTCGAACTTCATCGTCCAGGCATTGCAGGCCCAGCCCATCACCATCTATGGCGACGGCTCGCAGACCCGCTCCTTCTGTTATGTCGATGATCTGATCGAGGGCTTCATCCGGCTGATGGCGGCCCCGGATGCGGTGACAGGCCCCATCAATATCGGCAATCCCGGCGAATACACGATCCGTCAGCTGGCGGAGAATGTGGTGCGCCTGACGGGAGCCAAGTCGGAGTTCGTGGTGAAGCCCCTGCCCCAGGACGACCCGTTGCAGCGCTGCCCCGACATCACCAAGGCGAAGGCGCTGCTGGGCTGGCAGCCCCGCATTCAGCTGGAGGAAGGGCTGAAGCGCACCATCGCCTATTTCGCCGACCAGCTGGGGGTGGCGGTCGGCTGATCCTGCCCTTCCCCCCTTCCCCGCCCCCCTCCCGACATGGAAGCCTGTGTTCCGAGCCATGAATATCCTTGAGCTGTTCACCGCCGCCCAGGCCCATGACCTTCGCGGAGACCGGCAGGCGGCAGTCGCCCTTTACCGGGAATGGGTCGCGGCCAATCCCGACGATGCGAACATGCACGCCGTGCAGTTCAATATGGGCACCGTGTTGCTTCAGATGGGGGAATCCTATCCGGCCCTGGCCGCGTTCAACGAAGCGATGCGCCTGCGGCCGGATTTCATGCCGGCCGTCATCTCCCTGGGCACGGCGCTGGAGCGGATGGGCCAGGTGGATATGGGGATGGGTTACTGGCGCCAGGCCGTCCACCATATGGCCAATATCACCGCCGACAGCATCAACTACAAGACCACCGCGCTGAAGCAGCTGGCCCGCGTGCTGGGCCAGCGCCAACAGACAGCCGAGGCGGAGGAGATGCTGCGCCTGTCGCTGGATGTGGCGCCGCACCAGCGCGAGGAGATGCAGCACTGGGCCAATGCCCGCCAGCGCCTGTGCAAATGGCCCGTGCCGCAACCCGTCGGCCCCGTCACGGCCGAGCAGGTGGTGGCCACCATGGCCCCGCTGACGCTGGCCTATTACACCGACGACCCCATGCTGGCCCTGGCCAACGCCTATAATTACAGCCGGCGCGACCTGGGCTGGCCGGACCGGTTCAAGACCAGCGCCGATTTCGCGGACCGCCGGCGCCGCGCCGACGGCCGGCTGCGCATCGGCTACGTCTCGTCCGACTTGCGCGGGCATGCCATCGGCTATCTAACGTCGGAGATGTTCGCGCTGCATGACCGGGCAAAGGTTGAGGTCTTTGCCTTTTTCTGCGGGTTCCAGATGGAGGACCCGACCATGGTGCGCATCCGTGGCAGCGTCGATCACTGGATCGACATCAATGCCATGGAGGATGCCAAAGCCGCGGAACTGATCGAGGAACTGGGGATCGACATCCTGATCGATATCAATGGTAACACCAAGGATGCCAGAACGAAGATGCTGGCCATGCGGCCGGCCCCGATCATCATGAACTGGCTGGGTTTCCCCGGAACCATGGGCAGTCCCTATCACCATTACATCATCGCCGACGAGGTGATCATTCCGCCCGGGTCGGAGAAATATTACAGCGAGCGGGTGTTGCGTCTGCCCTGCTACCAGCCCAATGACCGCAAGCGCATCGTGTCGCCCACTGTACCCAGCCGGGCCGAGCATGGATTGCCGGAAGATGCCATTGTCTTCTGCTGTTTCAACGGTTTGCAGAAACTGACGCGCTTCACGCTGGAACGCTGGGCGGAGATTCTGCGCCGGGTGGAGAAGAGCGTCTTCTGGATATTGGCGGCGGGCAAGGAGTCCGATGCGCGGTTGCTGGCGCTGATGGCAGAGGCCGGGGTCGATACGTCGCGCATCGTCTTCGCGCATTACGCCATGAATGCCGACCACATGGCCCGCTATCCGCTGGCCGACCTGTTTCTGGACAATTCACCCTACGGTGCGCATACGACGGCCTCGGACGCGCTGTGGGCCGGCGTGCCGGTGCTGACCGTGCCGGGGCGCGGTTTCCACAGCCGCGTCTGCGCCAGCCTGGTGACCGCTGCCGGCGTGCCGGAACTGGTCTGCCTGGACCCGCGCGAATATGTCGAGAAGGCCGTGCGTCTGGGCAATGATCGCCCCTCCCTGCAGGCCTTGAAACAGAAGCTGCTGGCACAGCGCGACCGGTCGGTGCTGTTCGACACCGACCTGTTTACCCGTTCCATGGAGGAGCTGTTCGATCAGGCCTGGGCGGAATGGGAGGCGGGCGATCTGCCCGTGCCCGATATCACCAATCTGGACACGTATCTGGAGATGGGCAGCGCCTTCGACCATGACGCGGAGGAGTTCGGCTTCATCCCCGATTACGAAGAGCGCTATCAGGCAAAGCTGGCCCGTCGCCATGCCTTGACGCCGCTGCCCTATGACCAGCGTCTCTGGCCGAGACCGGAATGAGCCCATGCGCGCCATCGACTTGCTGATCGCAGACCTGCACGCCGCCACCGCCGGCCAGCCGGAGCCCGAGCGGGTGGCGCGGTGGCAGGAATGGATGCGCAGCGTGACGCTGCCCGACATCCTGTCGTTGCCGGCCAGGGTCGGGTCCGACCCCAATCGCCTGTGGCTGATCGAGATGCTGAACGCCTGGCTGCAGGTGCAAGGCGCCGGCGCCGTGGGTGGGGGGCTGGTCTGGTTCAACCTGGGCGTGGAACTGGGCCGGATGGAACGGCCAAACGATGCCGCCACCGCCTATCAGAATGCCCTGCTGCTGCGGCCCGACCTGTGGCAGGCAGCCGTCAATCTGGCCAATCTGCACGAGGCGGCGGGCGACCGCGACACCGCTGCCAACATCCTGGCCGGCGCCCTGCAGGAGGATGCGGCCCGCATCACCCTGCTGAACCAGCGCGGCCGCTTGCTGGAGGTACAAGGCCGGCTGGCCGAGGCGGAGAATTGCTATTACCGCAGCCTGCTGATCAATCCCGACCAGCCCGACGTGGTGCAGCACTGGGCGTTTACGCGGCAGAATATTTGTGCCTGGCCCATCTTCGGCCCGCCCGTGCCGGGCCGCACCCCCGACCAGTTGCGCGCGCAGTCCGGGGCGCTGGCCACCTTGTCGCTGATCGATACGGTGGCGGGGCAGCGCCAGGCCGTGGCGGGCTGGCTGGAACGACGGCTGGCCAAGACACCAGCACCCACAGCCCGGCTGGCCCCGGATGAGGGCTATGCCCATGACCGGCTGCGCATCGGCTATGTATCCTCCGATTTCTGCCGCCACCCGATGAGTTATCTGATGGCGGAACTGCTGGAACGGCACGACCGCACGCGGGTGGACGTCTATGGCTATTGTTCCAGTCCAGAGGATGGCAGCGATGTGCGCGCCCGCGTGCTGGCAGCCCTGGACCATCGCCGGCTGGTGCGCACCCTGGACGACGAGAGCGTGGCCCGCCTGATCCGCGCCGATGAGATCGACGTCCTGGTCGACCTCAACGGGGTGACGGCGGGCGAGAGGCTGGGCGTGCTGCGCTGGAAGCCGGCGCCGGTGCAGGCGACGTATCTGGGTTTCATCGGTCCTGTGCCCATTCCGGAGCTGGACTATATCCTGACCGACGAACATGTCATCCCGCCGCATCTGGCCGGTGAGTACCAGCCGCGGCCCCTTTATATTCCCGGCGTCTATCAGGCCAATGACAGCCGTTCCATACCCCTGCCCCCGGTTAGCCGCGCCGCGGAAGGGCTGCCGCAGAACAGCTTCGTCTTCTGCTGCTTCTGCAACGCCTACAAGATCACCGACGCGATGTTTGACGCGTGGATGGAGATCTTGCGGGGGGCACCGGGCGCCGTCCTGTGGCTGCTGGCCGACAATGAATCGGCCGCCGCCAACATGCGCGCCCGCGCCTTAGAACAAGGGATCGATCCGGACCGTCTGATTCCTGCGCGCCGGGTGGAGCCCAGCCATTACCGGGCCCGCCTGGCGCTGGCCGATCTGTTCCTGGACACCACACCTTATAATGCCGGCACCATCGCCAGCGACGCGCTGCGCATGGGGCTGCCGCTGCTGACGCTGTCGGGTGAAACCTTCGCCGCCCGCATGGCAGGCAGCCTGCTGCTGGCCATGGGCCTGCCGGAACTGATCACGCAGAATCGCGGGGCCTATGTGGCGCAGGCCCTGCGCCATGCCGGCGATCGGGCCTATCACGCGGCCATCCGGGCACGGACGACGCCCGAACGCTGGCTGGCGACGTTGGGCGATACCGGCGCGTTCGCGCGGGCTTTCGAGCAAACGCTGGAGAGGGTGGCGATCCGGCGGAAATAATCCCCGCCGGATCATGGCATCCGTTACGGCTCCCGCAGGGATTCGTCCAGGCCCCGCAGGATCGGATACAGGAAATAGGACATCAGGCTGCGGCTGCCGACCTTGATCTCCGCCTGCACCGACATGCCGGCCGTCAGCACCGCACCCTCCGGCATGCGCCCCAGCTTCATGGACAGCAAGTCCACCTGGGCGCGATGGATATAGGTGGCGGCGACGACGGGCACGCGTGTCGCGTCGGACTGTTCCCCCGCCGTACCGGGTGCGAAGCTTTCCTGGCTGACGGACCGCAGCTGGCCCTTCAGCATGCCGTGACGCTGGAAGGGAAAGGGATCAACCTTCACCTCCACCGCGTCGCCGGCTTTCACATAGCCGATATCGGCCGAACTGATGGTCACCTCCGCCAGCAGAGGCGTCTCCAGCGCGATCAGGGTGATCAGCGCCTCCGCTTCTCGCACAACGGAGCCGGGGGACAGGCGGGCAACCTCCTGTACGACGGCATCGGCCGGGGCCGACAATTCGACCAGGTCGTTGCGGCGCACGGCCTTGGCCAGTTCCTCGTCCACCTGGCTGGCCAACTGCCGCGTCTCCACGAGCTGTTCCAACAGCTGGCGCTGCCAGTCGTCGATGAAATTCTGCCGTTCCGCGCGCTTCGCGGCCGCGGTGGCGCGCAGTTCCTGGATACGGTTGTTCATGGTCTGCAAGGACCGCTCCGTCTCCATGCGGGCGGCCTGGGCCTCCAGCAATTGCAAGCGCGAGCCGGTCTGTGCCTTGTAGAGCTGGTTGCGCACATTCTCCACGTCGCGATAGACGACGAGCTGGCCGGTCAACGACGTCTGGTCGTCAGCGGTGGAGCGCAGCGACGCTTCCAGGCTGGCGATATCGCCGTCGAAACTGGCCAGTTTGGAGGTGTATTGCGCCTGGCGCTGGCGCATCAGGTTGGCCTGCAGCGCCATGTCCGGTTCGGTGTCGGCCGCCATGTCCACGGGCACGGCCTTGCCCGCCGCCTCCAGCTCCAGCCGACGCAACTGCGCGAACAGGGAACGCTGGCGCGACGACAGGGCGGCACGGTCCGCCTGGGTGAAGGTCGGGTCCAGCGTGGCCAGGATCTGGCCCTTGCGCACGATGTCGCCGGACTTGACCCGCAACTCGCGCACCACCGACCGCTCGATCGGCTGCAAAAGGATGGGCGGGGCCTGGGTGGCCAGGCGGCCGGGCGCCACCACGATCTTGTCGACCTGTACGAAGCAGGCGATGACCGCGATGAGCACGAGCATCCCAGCCGCGGCCAGGTGTGGCGCGCCCAGGATCGGCGGTGGCGGCTCGCGCACGATGATCTCGAGTTCCGTTTGGAACTCCAGGGCTTCGGGTGCAACGGGCAGGCGTGGCTCCGGCGTGCCGACAAACCGCCGCCAGCGCTCGCGCAGCTCTCGAAAGGGCCGCATCAATGGATGTGCTGTGTCTGGGTTTCCCATAGGTGCCGGTAGATGTCGCAGCGTTGCAGCAGGGTGGAATGGGGTGCGCAATCGATCAGCCTTCCCTGTTCCAGCACGATGATCTTGTCGGCCTTCACCAGCGAGGACAGCCGGTGCGAGACGATGACCATGGTGCGGCCCTGGGCGATGCGGGTCAGGTTGCGCTGGACGATGGCCTCGCTGTCGGGGTCAAGGGCGCTGGTGGCTTCGTCGAAGATCAGAAGGCGGGGTTGGGTCAGGAGCGCACGGGCAATGGCAATGCGCTGACGCTGGCCGCCGGAGAAGTTGGAGGCATTCTCTTCCACCATCGTATCATAGGATTGCGGCAAACGGTCGATGAACTCGTCTGCACCCGCCATCTGGGCAGCCTGCAATATCTCATGGAAGGGCGCGTCGGGCCGGGCGGCAGCGATATTCTCGCGGATGGTGCCGCGGAACAGCAGATTGTCCTGCAAGACCACGCCGATGGATTTGCGCAGATGGTTCAGGTCGATATGGCGCAGATCGACGCCGTTCAGCTTGATGATGCCTTCCTGGGGCATATGGATGGATTGGATCAGGCGAGTGATGGTGGTCTTGCCCGATCCGGACCGGCCGACCACCCCCACCACCTGCCCCTCCTCGATATCGAAGGAGACGCGGTTGAGCGCCGGGGTGGCGCCAGGATTATAGCGGAAGGTGACCTCGTCGAAGATCATCTGGCCGGTGATCTGCGGCCGCGACTGGCGGGAATGGCCGCTGCGCTCCGGCTCGCTGTTCATGACATTGCCCAGCATGCGCACCGACAGGTCCGCCTCCTGGTACTCGTTGATCAGCGCCACGATCTGCAAAAGCGGCCCCGTTGCCCGGCCCGACAGCATGTTGAAAGCGATCAGGGCGCCCAGCGTCAGGTGCCCGTCGAACACCTGCACGGCGCCGATGGCCAGGACGCTGATCTGCATCAGCTTCTCCAGAACGCCCGTCAGCACGCCGCCCAGAATGCCGATACGGCCGACATCGGCGTGCCGGCGCACGGCCTGCGCCACCTTGTGGTCCCAGGCATGCTGCCGGTTCTGTTCCAGCACCAGCGATTTCACCGCGCGCATGGAATGCAGCGTTTCCACCAGATGCGCCTGCCGGCCCGCCTCGGTCTCGTAAAGCCGGTTCAGGTGGTTGCGGAAAATGGGCACCATGAAGCCGATGACGGCGGCGATGGCAATGGAGAAGCCCAGCACCACGGCCATCAGCAGCCCACTATAGAGGAACAGCAGCACCAGCAGCACGGGCAGGGTGATGGCATCCAGGAACACCTGGAACAGCCGGCCAGTCAGGAAGTGGCGCAGCTTCTCCGTCTGCTGCATGTGGCGCGTCAGCACGCCCGCGCTGTTCTTCTCGAAGAAATGCAGCGGCAGGGACAGAAGATGGCTGAAAGTGCGCGACGTGAGCTTGGCGTCAATCTTGTTGGACGCCAGGATCATCAGATTCTGCCGCACATAGCCGAAAAAGCCGTCGAACAGCGTCAACACTATATAAAGGATGACGATCACGAACAGGGTCTGGTAGCTGTGGTGGGTGATGACCTTGTCCACCAGCACCTGAAACATCATCGGCATGAACAGGCCAATCAGATTGGCCATCAGGGCCGCGACGGCGACGCCCCGGAAGAATTTCGCGTTGCGCAGGATTTCCGGAAGGAACCAGCGAAAGCCGAAAGGCTGCTTCTCGTCCATCAGCGCCCAGACGCGCTTGGCCAGGATCACGTCGCCTGACCACTCGGCCACAAACTCGGTCTCCGGCACGAATCGCACGCCCTCGGCCTCGCGCCGCGGATCCAGGATGGCAGCCTGCATGCCGCCCTCGGCAGGAACTGCATAGGCAAGGATTACCCAGTTGCCGTCCTTCAGGAGCGCAATTGCCGGGTAGGCGCCGCCAAGCTGGCACGCGGACTTCCATCCCATACGCACGCGGCGGCCCTTAAGCCCGGCCGCCCGCATGGCTTTCAGCACCGCCGCCGTATGGTCACCTTGCGTTTCCTGTGGCAACTCCTCCGGCGCCAACTGCACGCCATGGTGCAGGGCAATCAGGAAAAGGCACCGCAAAACAGTCATGTAAGGGGACAATCGCCACACCCGTTGGCAAGTTGGGGACCATCTGAGGCAGGGAAGCTAAAGCGATTCTTGCCGCCACACGACAAAAAAACGTCAATCGCTTCCCAATTCGGCGACGTGGCCACGTCGCAGGCCGACAAGATGGGCCGCTTCCTATCCTGAAGGATAAGTTCAGGCTCCACCTTGCGGCGAATCCGATGGTTTTGTTGGGGGTACGCCGATTGTAACTTGACTCATTCTCTAAGTCGGTCTTTTATCCGAAAAGACCCAAAAAATTTGGGCGCCTATACCAAAAGGGGAACGAACACGGCTTATTGGCCAGCACTTTTGTGCGCCGATATGGTTGGGTGCTTTTCCGGTAGTTGGCTCCAGATTTAGTGGGGTTTTGCATTAGAAGTTGGCATATGCCTTGCATGGCTGGTCAGGTTCTAAATGCGAAAGCGGGCGATCTTCCGGGCAGGGATGGTCGTTCGATCATCCACTAGCCTTGAAGACTCTGGAGTCCACCATGTCGATCATCTCGTTCCTGACGACCACGCAGATCGCGCAGCTGAGCACGACGACGATCGCATCGTGGACGACGACGGAGCTCAGGCAGCTCTCCTCCACTCAGACCGGGGCGTTTGAGACAACCCAGATCGGTGTGCTTTCAAGCACACAGATGGCCGGGTTGGCTACGACCCAGCTGTCGGGCTTCAGCACCACAGCCGTTGCGGCGCTGACCACGACACAGCTGAATGTGATCAGCGCCACCAATTTTGCCGGACTGTCCACGACACAGTTCAGCGCGGTTAGCACCACGCAGGTGGCAGGCCTGTCGACCACGGCGATCCGTGGTTTGAACAGCACGTTCATTGCGGGCTTGAGCACCACCCAGGTCGGGGCGTTGACCACGACCCAGATCGTGTCCCTGACCACCGCCCAGATCCAGGCGATTGAGACCACCGATCTGGCGGCTTTCGCCACGACGCAGATCGCGGCCCTGACCACCGCCCAGATCGCGGCCCTCAACAGCTCGCAGTTCAGTGCTATCGAGACGACCGATCTGGCGGCTCTGACCACCACGCAGTTCCGCGTTCTGACCAGCACGCAGGTCGCCGGCCTCAGCACCACCCAGGTGGGTGTCCTGACAACGTCGCAGATTGCGGCGATGACCACGACGCAGATCCGCGCCATCGAGAGCACCGACATTGCCGTCTTCACGACGACGCAGGTCGGTGCGCTGGTCAGCACTCAGATCGCGGCCCTGACCACGACCCAGGTCCAGGCGATCAACACCACCGACGTGGCGGCGCTGAACAGCACCCAGCTGAACTCGCTGACCACGGCCCAGGTCGGGGCGCTGACCACGACGCAGCTGGCCCAGGTCTCCACGACGCAGCTGGCCCAGGTTGGCACCACCCAGATCCGTGGCCTGAACAGCACCCAGATTTCCGCCCTCAGC